>CAMCMU010000014.1 GCA_945876035.1 Schlesneria paludicola DSM 18645
CAATGGCTTCCCTCGATTTCGACCCGAACGGTCCTGACCTGTGGGGTCCGACTTCCCTACCATCACCGCCCCTCAAGGATCATGACGCAGGGCGTCGTGATCCTTGAGGGGCTTCGTATCCCAGACACAAGCCATAGACGCGCTGTCGACTTCATTCCTCGACAGTGTGATCGATCAAACCCGGGTCTCGATGATCGCCGAAGCCAAGGGCAAATCAGGCAATGATTCCCGGCCGACTCTCGACTGCGCGAAGAAGTCGTTCATCCGCATCCGAAGTGATCGCTCCGCCATCAAATCTCGCGACGACATCGCGCCGGCCCAACTCTTGAAATTCATAGGAATTTGATTGACAATCTGTCTGCCCGGTTTCGCCTCCGTTTGCGTATTGTTTTTCCTTTCATCAAAAGGACTGACGCCAAAGGAGGCTCCAGTGTTTGAATACGCTGTGAGAATTGCGCGCTAGGTCGGATAGCTGTACTTGACGCCTCTCGACGCACAGCGAACGGATGACCATCTCCTTGACTTTAGTTGTCGCGAAATGAATTGTTCTGATGTCCTCTCTCGCCGAAGACCTGATGGAGATCGAATTTTGAATGACGGTGCTGCACACGCTCAATTAGAAATGATCGCCTCTTTGCGTTGCCCGGCGTGTGGGGGCCGGATGATACACACTGGCGATCGACTTGATTGCTTCACCTGTCAGGAATCGTGTCCTCTTATTGAAAACATCGCTCGATTTACGAGCGATCAACATTTGGCAAGCTTTGGACGACAGTGGACAAAGTATGAAGTGGCACACGAGGACGAAGACCGGGCCACATTTCAGGCCAAGACGGGTGTGACGCTTGACGAACTCGCAGGCTTGCGCGTACTTGATGCGGGATGCGGAGGGGGCCGCTATAGCAAGGTCTGCGGTGAGGCGGGTGCGAATGTGATCGGAGCCGATCATAGCTCCGCTGTGTCCAAGGCTAGGACGTTATGTACGCACCTGCCACATGTGGCATTCGTCCAGGCAGATCTGAAACAACTCCCGTTGGAACCATCGTCATTTGACTTTGTGTTCTCGATCGGTGTGATGCACCACGACGTCAATACCCGAGCTGTTTTCGATGCGGTCGCCAAACTGGTCAGGCCGGGTGGACGCTACTCAGTCTGGCTGTATCGACGCAATCAGTGGTGGCAAGAAGCAATCAACGACAGCCTACGGCATCGCACAACGAAAATGGATTCCGACAAACTTGAAAAATGGTGCGAATGGGGAGCGTGGTTCGGTGGCGTTCCTGGTCTCAACAGAACCTTGAACAAGATCGTCAACTTCAGCGCTCACTCAAACCGCGAGAACCGCATTTGCGACACATTCGATTGGTTTGCACCACAATATCAGTACCACCACACAGCCAAAGAATTGTGCCACTGGTTTGAATCAGCCGGGTTTACTAATTTGAAAGTCCTTCCTCCGGAAAAACAGGGCCCGCTCTACCGCTGGGTCTATGAACAGAACCTGCTCATCGGCAGCGGCGTCAATGTCACAGGTGAAAAGGGACTGACGGTGCCGCCCCGGCCGTGATTGAGTGTTTCCCATAAAACCCCTAATCGGATCGACAAATCCACGGGACATCGTTGACGGCCAAACGCACGCACTGGACTGAGGGGAATCATCGGTCCATCGAGGTTCAGGCGACGGTCTCCACCCCGTCAGATAGTTTTTGGTTCCTCGCAAAATTTCTTCGGTCTTTGCGATCCGAAATTATTCGCGGACACAATCGAACCGCTGGTTATTCACGCGTACTCCAGGTCCTACAGTGAAAACGAGGATCGCCACGCAGCGGAGAAGTGGTGAGCTCAGAAGGCAAATATGCCCTCTGGACGTCGTGCGGAGATGTTGATTTTCTCTTGCCCGTTGGCGAAGTACTGTCTCGCGCGTTGGTGTCGTCCGCGCGTGTTCTCATCCCGCGACCTGAAAGGAATGCCATTCTCGACGGGCAAACAAAACGCCCTGTTCAGATCTTGATTCGTTGCAGGACGATCTGTTGGAAATAGGTCACGACGTCTTCGACCGTCATCAAGGTAGAATCGACGATCGACGCATCCAGAGCCGGCTTGAGCGGCGAACACGTGCGGGATTCGTCGCGTTGATCACGCGTTTCTTGATCTCGATATAAATCCGCCCAAGGAACAACCTGACCCTTCGCTTGAAGTTCTGCTTGTCGACGCCGGGCTCTTTCTGCGGGAGAAGCCGTAAGAAAAAACTTGCATTCCGCATGGGGAAACACAACGCTCCCCTGATCGCGCCCTTCGGAGACGAGATTTTTTCCCTGAGCCGCGGCCCGCTGTAACTCCACCAAGTGAACACGAACGAGTGAATTTGCAGCAACAACGGAGGCACCCTGAGTCACGATCTGTCCCTGAATCGCCTCGGTTACGTCGAGATCATCAAGAATCAGCCGGTTGTTGACAAATGAGATTTCGGCCCGTCTCGTCAAATCAGCAACAGAGTCCGCGTCGGTCAATTCGATATCTCGCTGAAGGCAGGCATATGCAATAGCGCGATACATCGCTCCCGTATTGAGAAATTCAAAACCGAGCCTTGAGGCGAGAGTCCTCGCGACAGTGCTTTTTCCCGTCCCCGCTGGTCCGTCAATAGTCACGATCATTTCAAAAGACAGCTCAATTTCTAGTAATCTGACCAGATAAGACCCCGTGGCAAAACGGGGCAGGAGACCGATTCAGATCTCGCGAACACTGTTGATTCGCAACTAATAACAGACGAGCCGCATTTCCCCTGTGGTGTCACATTCTTATTCCCAAACGCGATACCACTTGTCGTGAATCATCCATTCAATCCCCCTCATCTCCCCTACGATTGTGCAACAGATTCCCAACAGGCCGACTCGATCTAGGGGCCTCGGTGAACAATCGGCTTCGGAAAAACATTGACAGGGAGGCGAGGTTTCGGCGACAGTTAAACACATTAGCAGCGGGCGACTCGTTCTGGAAATAGGGGATTTTTAAAACAAACTCGATACCTACCGTAATAAAAGAGGGTTAAATCCGCTATTCCATCCAAACCCGTCTTCGCTTAAGTTGGCGAGAAATGAGTCTAAAAATTGCAATATTCAACTTCAGTTCTCAAAATTAACTCCACATTGATTTTATGAATCCGTCAGCCGGCTGTTGAAAAATGTGTGATATACTAAAAGAACGTCACATTGCGTCTGAGTCCTAAGGCACATCACGCGTGTTTGACACATTGAGTTGGGCGGAATGCTGGCACGGACTTTTCCAACAAACGGTCTGCCGAAAAGTTTTTGAACACTCCCGCTTTGCATGTTCGAATCAGACAGGCTGTCCAACTTCAGAAACAACAATTCAACACCAGAAAGAAATACTGTCGCGAAGAGGTTGAGCGAAAATAAAGAGCTTTTGCAGGGTGCGACAATCACCGATTCGCGTGGCGGGGGCACTGAGGTATTTATTTTGCGGTTGGTTACGGGCCTTTCGGTGCTTTGATAGCCTCACACGTTTTCGTACTTCCGGAAATTTTCAGGGTTTCGATTTCGTTTTTTCGTGAGTGATTTAAGACGAGGCCAAGTACGAAATCGTGCTCGCCGTTTCAATTAGTCAACAATACGTGGAGGAGAGTCAAAATGTTAAAACGAGAATCTCGCAGAGGTTTTACGCTGATTGAACTGCTCGTCGTCATTGCAATCATTGCCATGCTGATCGCGTTATTGTTGCCCGCGGTCCAAAAGGCGCGCGAAGCGGCGCGCCGTGCATCGTGCCAAAACAACTTAAAGCAAATCGGACTTGCACTTCACAACTATCACGACACACACCGGACGTTGCCGCCGGGGCAGATCAACAACTCGTTTTCGACGGAAACGGTACTCGGATCGTCACCACCACTCACATTGCAGTATGCAAACCCGGTTGAAGCCCGTGCCTATTACGCTCCCAAGAATAATGTCAACGGATTCCAAGGCACCAGTTGGATGTTGCAAATTCTTCCGATGCTGGATCTAGCGTCGTTGTACGGCTTCTATGATCAAACGTCGAACCTTCGCACCAACGGTGACTTTGGAGCCCAAGGGCCACCCCCAGATTTAATTTTCACTTTTCCGCCGCGAACAGAAGTCCCCGCATTCTATTGCCCAAGTCGGCGAAACCAAATGGATGTCGCGTCCGGAAAGTTTTCGCAATGCGACCGTGTTGATGCCGTATCAACGGTGCTGACGCTCCCGCCTCCGCTGACCAACCCCGTCTTGTGGACCAAGGGTGGAAACGACTATGCCGGAGTGACTGGATCCGGGCGAACTTTTCACGAAAACATTACCAACCCGTTGGATGTCACAGAACGTCAAACATACTCTTTGACACCCGCGCAATTGTTGTTGACGACGACCACAACATCCGTCGTCGTCAACGGCGTCTCCCAGAGCCTCACAACATCTCCTTACACGCAACACACAAACAACATTGGGATTTTCGGTGTGAATACCAGTGTTAACTTTTTGGCGATTTCCGATGGCACTTCAAACGTCATAATGGTTGCTGAGCGGCGGCTCAATGCGCAACCAAAAACATCACAGTTAGTCGGAGCGACAGCCCTAACACAACAAATCAGTAGCGATGGGTGGGCTTTTGGCGGAGCTGCGACGCTCATGAGTTGTCGGAACGCTCCTCATTCCATTTTGTCAGAGTTTGACGAGGCGGACAGCGCCCACGATCAAATCATTCAGGTTTGCCTTGCAGACGGAAGCGTCAAACAAATTAGTGTCAACATTGATCTCCGAACATGGAAAAACTTGGGAAACATGATGCAGGGCAGCGCCGTCGATTCACCATTCCAGTGAAAACGCTGTTGATCGATTGCTGAACTCCTTTGACAAGCGGCTAGCCCTCGACATCGGCTGGCCGCTTTTTTAATCATTCGCACGTTGAGATCGTCGTCATGTCATTTCAGGACCCCCTTTTTGTGAAAGCTGTTGCTGTTTGATCGTTGTTCAGGTCTTGACTTCCATTTCGGAATTAGTGAGAGCTTCAACATGACGATTCGGTTTACCTGTAACGAGTGCGGTTCGGTACTGAAGATCAAAGATGAACTCGCTGGAACTCGGGGAAAGTGCCCGAAATGCAAGGCGGAGTTCATCGTTCCGGTCGCGGCTTCTGCGATGCAGGAAGTCATCGAGAAATCGGTCTCTGCAATCCTTCCTCCCACGGCGAGTGAGTCGTCGACATCGCCCTCAAACGATCCTTCGACGTCAGCCGCGGCATCCGTCGCGGAATTGATCGTGCCAACCCATTCCGGCACCTCTGATAACGGACCTGAGGGCGCAGACGCCCATCTTCTCCGAATCAGTGACGATCAGGATTCGGAATCGGATCCGTTCGAGGACGTTGAGATGGATAGCCCGCCGGTTCTCGTGATGGAATCCCTCACCAACGTTTCTTCAAAGGCGAAATCCGCTTCGGTCAAGGAGTTTGACCCAGCAGAGTTTCTCAATCAAGGAACGCGTAGGTCCGGTCGATCGCCGAATCCATTTCCTCAATCGGATCAAAAATCAATCGATCACGAAGACCAGCACGCGCAGTCTGGAGCTGCGATTGGACTTGGTGCATCGAATTCCACGAAATCTAATTTGAGTATTGAGGAGACTTCAGATGCCGATTCTTCCGGTCATGCGGATGCGGCCAAATTAATGATTCAAGCGGCGCGCGCGAGCCGTGACCAAACGATACGCACGTCTGGAAGACCGAACCTAGTGAATTTTGATCATTTCGGCTTCTTTGTTTTCAGCGTGAAGGCTCTCGGTATCTTGCTCGTGGCATTTGTCATTTGTATGGGAACGTATTCGGTCGTCGATCGAATGTTGGGTAAACGATTAAGGCTTCCTCCGTTGGGATATGTGACGGGCACGGTCTCACTTGACGGAAATCCCCTTGCAGGAGTGGTCATCTATTTTGCCCCAGAAATAACCGAGTTTCCCAACGGCCAGAAGGAGCGTGCTCGAACGTCACTCGGAAAATCTGACGAACGGGGGCGGTACACGATGTACTACACGGATACGATCCAAGGAGTCGCGGCGGGTAATTGTCGCGTCTGGTTGGATCACACACGAACTGATGGGAGGCAGACCATCCCGTTCAATCATACGGAGTTCACGGTGACGATAAAAAAAGTGGATCCCAAAAGTCAAATATACGATTTTGACATGACTTCCGGCCGATGACTCAAGCCGCCGGGGCGAGGTGCTTCAGGATTCGACGCATTGCGCAGTATCTGGAATACCAGGACCGAACCGGGTTCTGCCGCACCATCACGAGAGGCGGTCGCGACATCACCCTCAGGACTTCTGTTGGATCTGAACACCGGTAACATCAGACCGCGTTCCTGCCCTGCGGACGAAGTCGGCCAGTGAGACCACGGGTTTCCTTCGATTCCGGGAGGGATGTGGTACTGTTTAAAGTTGCCGTTGCATGGGCTCGCGATTCGGCTGTGCATCTACTCCGCCATGACCATCAAGGTCCTCCACGTAAAGGGTAAATCATGTCGCTGATCCACTCCGTCGAGTCCGGCACTGGCCCAGTCCCGATCGTGTTCGTGCATGGCTTCGGATGCGCCCTGAACGATTGGGAACAACAGGTCGCACATCTGTCCCCCTGTTGCCGGACCGTTGCCGTCGATTTACCAGCCCACGGCGTGACCCCGGGTATGGCTGAGGGGTGCACGATCGAAGGTTATGGCGCCGAAGTCGCCAAATTGCTGTGGTCATTGAATTTGCCCCCGGCGGTTTTGGTCGGCCACAGCATGGGTTGCCGCGTGGTTACCGAGGCCGCGTTGCAGGCTCCTGCCCACACTGCGGCTCTGATCCTCGTCGATGGCAGCCAGTTCTCGCCCATCATGGGACCGGTCATGAAGCAGTGTTTCGCCAGTGAAGAAGGCTATCGATTGATGGTACACGGCATGTTTACAGACATGTTCACCGCCAAAAGCGACCCGGTCACCGTGGCCGCAGTCGTCGCGCGCGCAGCGCTTCTGCCCGCCGCCATCGGGGTGAGGTTACTGACCGACTTGCTGCGTTACGATGTCGGCCGCTTCAGCGCGGCTCTGGCGAGCCTGCGCGTGCCGGTCATGGCGTTGCAAAGCACTTATTCCAATGAAACACGTGAACGCTCCACCTTACGTCCAGGACAATCCTCACCGTTTCTCGCTATGCTGACGAACGCCGTGGCTTCAGTATCCATCGAGATCGTGGCAGATACCGGCCATTTTCCGCAACTCGACGAACCCGCCGAGACCAACGCCTTGATCGAAAGATTCATCGCCTTGTTGGCAGAATGCTCAGGCCAGAACTTCCCACCGCGCACCGCTTTTTAGAAAGACTCCCGATGAAAGACGCCACTGGTACCGATCTGCCCATGATTCTCAACAGACCAGTCGATCACGGCACATCGCGACCCGTTTTCGGTGGTCGGCCGGTGGGAGTCGGTCGCATCTGTCATGGCGCGCAAACGGTAATCCTTACCGGCGTGATTTATCGTACGCTAACCAAGTGATGGTAACTCCCCAAACCGGCTCGGCCGTGATTATCAATCAGAAAGTGTTTCACGCTAACTATATCCAACGACAGTGACAGGCGTATACTGACCATCGCGTATCGTCCCGCTGGGGACGGTCCGATCGGCGAAGTCTCCGACCACGATCCGGAGCGGGTTGGAACATTTCCGGCTGAAGTCCAGCCGTTCTTTTCCATCTTCAATACGCGTCAGATCGAATACGACTTGCCGAATCGTCCCGATCAATTGGCGCAGCACGCGTTCGGAATCAGTCTGCGGCACTGGAGCTCGATGAGGTTGGATGACCGAAGGGAATTCCATGAAGACTTATATTGAAACTTTCGATGACGGACCCGGAGGCTGGTTTGGCTGGCTGGACAATGCTCGCGGACCCAAGACCCTCGAACGAACGGAGAGTTGCGTCATATCCCGCAGTCCTTGGTGGATCGACTACAACCATGCGCCGCCGGGAGCCGGTTACATGCACCTGCTGTTTCTTTTGCTGACTAGCGGCAATCCCGGCGAGAACCAGCGGGAAGTCAGTGGCGAGAATCGCTTTATCAAGAGTGGCTTCGGTACGAACTTTACGAATGCCGAATTGACGTTGAGGCTTAAGGGCGAGCTGCTCGCACGCGACACACAGCTCTTACTGCTGTGCCAGGGAGTCTACAAAGGAGTCTGTACCGGCTGGTTGCTGACCGGACAGCCGATCACGGTCACGCCAGCTTGGTCCGGACAAAAGATCACAGTGGTGGCCGATGAGTCGGCTTGGACATGCCTGGGGAGCCGCCACGATCGAGCCGACTACTATGGCCGAACGCCACTGCAAACAGTGCTCAGCGACGTCAACTTAAACATCATGCTGGTGCTCTTTCCGCTGGACATCGCCACGATGGGACCGGTGGACGTCGATCCGCATTTACTGAGACCCGATAAAGACTACCCGGTCTGGCGGAGCCGGTTGCCCGAAGGCTACGTTATGCTCGACGAAATCAAGATTGACTTGCGTTGAGCCGTGATTTGCTCAATGGCCGACGGCAACCGTGACACTGGGGAAAAACGGCCCACGTTCGGAACGACATCCGCAGCCTGAAGTGACCGTCCAGCAAGTGACTGTAAATCGGAGGGCCTCTTCAGTCACCAGAAGAGCGAGACCCTGCCGCTTAAACAGAATGAAATTGGAGTTAGCCCGTCGGGACACGCTGGCCGCTCCCGATGCCGCAATGAGGTCCGGCGAGCGGCATCTCGAAGTCTTTTCCGCGACGACAACTCCGGCCGATTGCTCAAAGTGGACTCCCGGGAGGACGCGAAATCAAGGCTCCACTGGCGTGCGACGCCTTGCAACAGATCCTCAAAAGATCCCCTCCCTGCGAAAAGTCGTTCCTGCAGCACTAAGATCACCGCCGCACGTGCGTGATCGTTGCTTGCCCGTCGACGTCGCGCGGCGATGACTCAACGCGTCAGGCCGGTTGCTGCGACGCATAAAGAAAATTTTCTGGTCTATTCAAAACGAATGAACCAACCGCCATCGCTGAGTGTGACTGAGATAGAACGAAGCTGTGCGCGTTCAAAAAACACCGGTGAGGACAATCCAGTGCATTACCGCCAGACCCTAGGCGACGTATTCCCCATCCACTGGAAACCGACATGCCTTGAGTCCAAACGGCGGAATTGGACCACCGCCGGAATTTGTCATTTCTGACACCGAGGAGGACCACGAAGGATTACTACGGGCGTGTCCCTCGTTTTCCGAGAGGTGGACTTTCTCCGTTCGGCTGGAAGTTACGTCGTGGAGGGAGTCCTGGCATCGCCTGAACTCGTCGACCTCGAAGACGGACTCCCTGGACCGCACCCAGGATTTCCTCGGCATGTTCCGATGCCACTTGAACGTAACTCACGGTTGCAAGAATCTGAATCGCGCCGATGACCGTTCGGGGAACACCCGCCTCATTGGCAATACATCCGACGAAGTCTCCTGGTGCAACACCAGAATTTTCCCCAACATTGAATTTCAGCCAAACGCCGGTTTCGTCAATCCGCGAAGTTGATCCGCCCCCCGCTGGACCTGAGGAGTGGTCTCGATGACTCGGGGTTGCCGAGCGACCTTCTGAAATTGGCCCTCTTTCACGCCCGCTGCGGAACGTTCGGTCTTCTGATCGCTCGCGAGGAATGGGTCGCCGTTGTTGGCGTGGATCGTCTTCCGGAATACGTTCAGGGGCCCGGACACTCTCACCCGCCAGCAGATGCATCAGAGCCGAGACAATTTCACCGGGAGCGTGTCCCGCTTCGATCAAATCCTCCAAAAGTTTATCCTGCGGCTTGAATTGCCCAGCCTGAATCGTGTTGTGCAGAGATTCGACCAATCGACTGGCATGCTTTTCTTCCAACTCTTCCAGACGCGGGACTGAAAGGCGAGGAATTTTGGCCTTTGTGAAACGCAGGATCTGTTGGAGACGACCAAACTCGCGACCGCTCACTAGGCTGATCGCTTTTCCACTCTTGCCCGCACGTCCGGTCCGACCGATGCGATGAACATAGTCCTCGGCATCGTTGGGCAATTCGTAGTTGATGACAATTTCGAGATCATCGACGTCCAATCCCCGTGCGGCGACATCTGTGGCCACGAGCAGTTCTATTTTACGTTCCCGAAATCGCTTCATCGTTCGCTCACGCATCGGCTGAGTCATATCACCGTGCAACTTATCCGCCGCGTAGCCGCGCGCTACCAACGCCTCGGTCAGCCCATCGACTTGGACTTTGGTGAACCCAAAAATCAAGCCATAACGGACATCATGCAAATCGAGAAGCCGACATAAAACTTCGGTTTTTGAGCGGTAATCGACTTCGACATAGCTCTGCTCAATCGATGGAATCGTGAGCGAGGTGGCTTCGATCTTCACATGCACAGGATCGTTGGTGAACTTCTCGATGATTTTTTTGATCGGTGGTGGAACCGTCGCCGAGAACAATACGATTTGCCGTTGGATGGGAATCGATTCAAGAATTTTTTCGATGTCATCCCGAAACCCCATGTCGAGCATGCGGTCTGCTTCATCGAGAACCACCATTTTCACGGCATCGAGTTTCAGTGTCCCTTGACCGATGTGATCGATCAGTCGACCTGGTGTTCCGATCACTATTTGCGGACCGGCCTTCAGGCCACGAAATTGATGATCATAACTTTGGCCACCAAAAATCGGCAATTCCCGCACACCCTTCTTGAATGCCGCGAGTTTGGCAATTTCCTCCGCCACCTGAGATGCAAGTTCTCGGGTGGGGCAGAGCATCAAGACTTGAACATTGCGGCTTGTGGGATCCACCAGTTCGACCGCGGGAATGCCGAATGCCGCCGTCTTACCGGATCCGGTTTGCGATTGCCCAATAACGTCGCGACGACTGAGCAATGTTGGGATCGCTTCCGCTTGAATGGGAGAGGCCTTCTCGAACCCCATTCGTTCCACGGCCTTCAACAGTTCAGGCGACAAACCCAGTTCAGAAAACAGCTTTTGTGTCATTCCCAGAGTCTACCGGAATTCGCGGCACGATCCCAGTCTGCCGGCTTGTTGACGGACACGATTCTTTAATCCCAACACAATTTCAGTCCAGTTATGCGGACAATATCATCCCGATCGGTAGTTTCGTTTCTGTTGGTCGCCGAGTGATAGAAAATGACCGTTTTCGCTGCTCGATGGAATCCCTCTCGCATCGGCAACCGTGCTAAACGCATCACGATTGACCAGACGTTTCTGCCGTGACTTAAGAAAAAACGGATTCGCCATATTCTGATTGGAGTTTCAGTGTTTTTCCGTTGTCCATTGAAGGAACTGCTCCCGCGCTTCGGCGACTTGACCTGTAACCGCGTCCCCTTCATGGATGTACATTCCATAACGCATGTGCAGCGGAGGTGATTTTTTTTCTAAAATAACCGGATTGGCTTTTGTCGCGTCGTCCTGATACGCACCTTCTCCGAACGGACTCACCGAAAACAGGCCATAATCGCGGACGTGGAAACGTGACGGCCGGAAGTTCGACGGGTGATCCATAATTGCGACACCATAGATTTTTCCATCAACGGGTCCGGAATAATCGACCCATTTCGACGGCCGCCCCCAGCACTCCTTGGCAGACTGTTTCCCTTCGGAATTCACAACAATCCCCCCCACGTTTTCTCGCATGGTCGCCGCCACGCGGATACCGAGCCAGCCTTCTTTCGTATCCTTAAACGTCACTTGGCTGACGACGGCGGTCAGCGTGATGTCATAGACGATCAGGCGTGAAGGGAAAAAACTCACCGTAGAATTTTCGATGAGTATCGGTCTGCCGTCTGGTCCGACCCAGTGATTTGTTAAGCTGAGTGATGCAGGAACACCGGGAGAGAGCACCACTTCCTGATTGACGATCTTCCCTTTCTCACCCCAAAACTTGATTCCATTGACTTCATCAACGGCCAGCCAGATTCCCTTGTGATGCGGATGGTCGTTGTCGCTTGGGTCATCGAGTGGCCGAGTGAT
This sequence comes from Schlesneria paludicola DSM 18645, assembly GCA_945876035.1. GTDB lineage: Bacteria > Planctomycetota > Planctomycetia > Planctomycetales > Planctomycetaceae > Schlesneria > Schlesneria paludicola_C. The sequence continues at coordinate 12,069 of CAMCMU010000014.1, forward strand.
GATCGAACCATCCGATGCTCGAACCGGCGAGAAAAAGGGCTTCTCGAATTTATCGTCATTCCGCCAAATGGTGAACTCGGAGTCTCCAATCATAACGGCCAACCCTTGTTCCACGCTCTTAAACACCACCGGTTTCTGAGGTTGCTCCGACCGTCCCTGTTTAGGAAAAACGAGAGCCGAAAAACTGCAGAGCACAACAAGAGACCTGAGGATCGATAACGGGGGCATCATATTTTCCTCATTCAAAACAGCAGCGAACAGATTCAATCAAGGACGGAAGCAACAAAATACGGATTCCGTGACTTCGCTTTCAGACAGTGAAAAGAACCCATTCGCCTGACAATGGCTACGCGAGTCCCTCTGCGATGCAACTGATCGTAAACGGTGGGGTCTCATGTCACCACACATCGACAACGCGACGCCCCGAAAAAGCCTCCTGAATCTTGCTTGCACCCTAATGCGGTCGCTCCGGGTTTTACGGGTAACGCGTATCTGAGGCCATCGGATGCCGTGAGATTCCTGAATACGGGTCGGTGGCTGAAGCCTGAAACTCGACCGCGATGTCCGTTTTCAGCGGCAGGGCGAAGACGATATGTTACGGCCTTCGATTCTTGCCGCCGAGTGGTTCTGCTGCTAAAAGTAACGAGACAAGGGTACGAACTACCAGCTTTGGTCCAAGAATGTTTTGTCACGGCTCCCCACAGAAGGCCCGCAAGAAAGCCGATCATTCGGCAATCAAGTCGCGTCCGCTCCGACCGTATCCTGAGCCGGAAGGTGGTTCACAACCATCCCGACACAAACTTGAATCACGTGAATGGGAAATCGTCATTTCCGGAGAGCTTTCCGACAAAAACGGGGATTTGCATCACCGGTTGTTGGATCTGCCGAGAAACTCGCGAGGAACGATATTTTTCGATTCCTGCGGTGGAAGTGCGTTCATTGGACTGGCGCTTGCCAGTCTGATTCGATTGCGCGGGCTCAAGGCAACGGCCGTCGTCGCCGGAGAATGCAGCTCCGCGGCCTTGATGCCTTTTGCGGCTTGCGTGGAGCGATATGTCACACCCCACTCCACATTACTGTTTCACCCCATCCGTTGGCAGAGTGAAGAACAGGTCCGATTGCAAGAGGCCGCCGAATGGGCACGACACTTCAAAATCATGGAAACCGATCACGACGGACTCATCTCCCGGCTTTTTAACTGTAACGAGGAAACCATTCGACGATGGAACAACCCCGGCCGATTTGTGTCCGGTGAGGAACTCTGTGCTGCCGGATTGGCTCAGCTTGTCACCCTGTTCGACGGAGATATCTGGTCTCAGAAAACTCGACGAAGAGGCGGATGCCCCTTGTCGTTTCAGGCACCTACTCTCGATGCCGCTTCGTTGACTCGGCATTCGGAGAATGAGCCTGAACGGCCAAGAGAGCATTAAACCGGCGATGACGATGAGTCATGATCGTTCTCAAGGATTGTCTCAGGGACCTGCATCGGTCGACCTCAGGCATCGATCACGGGTCCGAGTCGATGTCCTCTGGCTTTGTCATGCGGCGACCTGATTGTCTCCGAAAGGGACACACGCTCAACGCGATCTGCCCCGCAGCCTCTTTGGTGTTGCCAGACGGATTAGCCGAACAGAACACCCACACGGCATCGATCCGCTGCCTCGAGCAGATGACTTCGGACGATTTCAACAGCCCACCGGGGGGAACATGGCATGGCACGTTTGCCCCAGTGGGCTCACTTTTCATACTGATTGGCAGACACCCCCTGATCCCTGCAGCACACTTCGTTTCAGTTCCTCTCCTCCGAGGTGAGTCAATCGTGTGTTCCGTATGTCGCAGGTGACGTTGCCCCTATTTCGTCAGCACGCTCCTGCCAAAAGCCGCAGGAGTTGCCTGCATCGGTTGGCGTTGCAGTTCGGGCGACAGCCTGGCAGATATGCTCGAGGCCCGACGCATTCCCCGGACGTGGAAGCCATCGAGTAATGGTCGATCGGTGACGTTCAATGCGTGATTCAGTGAGCGGCAGCAGCCAAGATAGCCTTTGCAGCATTGTGTCCGGGCGCCCCGGTCACCGAACCACAGGGGTGAGTCCCTGATCCGCACAACCAGAGTCCATCGAGTGGCGTTTAATCGGCAGACCAAGCGGGCAAGGGTCGGCGATGGAGCAATTAGTCCAGTGTCATGTCGACATAGCGAATGCTAGCGTCGGTGATCGCTGTTTCCGATTCCATGTCGGCCGTGGTATACAACCGTTCCCATTCGATCAGCTCCCGAAATCCGGGCGCGTACTGCTCAACCGTCTGAACGATCGATTCCACAACTCGAGGCCGCCACACCTCCCAATCGTCATCGCGTGGGAGAAGCGAAACGGACCCAAACCCCTAGGATTTGTTTGCCTAACGTTACCATTTCGGGCACGAGCAGCGTTGGGAACTGAAGACTGAGAATCGGTTGGCGGGCGGGGATGCCCGCCTGCGCATCGAGCCAAGCGTGTTCGTAGTATTCTAAAGTGGGGGCGATCCTGACCGCGCTGATTTCCATGCTTGGGGAAAGGCATGTGAATGTCGGCGTTCCACTTAGCACGGCATGATACTTCTATATAGCCCTCGCGAGTTTTAATCTGTTGCACTTAACGACGGAACGCGTTGGGGATATGGGAGGCGTCCACCAGTCGTAGGAATGTCCGCTTCGGATCGGCGCTGGAGACGATGAGTGGGGCTCGCAGTTCCTCGCCCCCCTGCAAGCGGACACCGCATGCACGGCTATTTTCGACCAGCACTGTTTCCACCGGCAATTCGGTGCGGATGGTGGCTCCGAATCGCCGTGCGGCGTCGGCGAGGGCGGCGGAGATTTCCCCCATACCGCCACGAACGATACCCGATCGGCCTTCGATTCCCGCACCATCATTGGCCAAATCCAAGACCTCGGCGAGCAGGGATCCCACTGCGGTGGGGTAGCCACAATCGTCGGCGCGGGCCAACGCGTACTTGACTTTGTCTATCAGAGAGATTCTCTGTGACACCAGAATAGAACCAAAAATACGCAGTTGATACCTATGGCGGGAGTCAACAAGACACCTAACGACACGGACGAAAGCAAGATGGCGAAGCGTATCGTTGCTCGCGCTATCGCCTCAAGTGCGGTTTATAACACAAATTCTACGTTGATCTTTTCGGCGGTTGCCGATTGCGACCACTTGCTGCCATCGAGTCTGAACGATCTCGTATCCGGTATCGTTCGTGTTGCTCGTTTTCCACGTGTCGAGGCGAATCGCTATGGAAGTCAAAGAGGCGCCGACGTGGTATTCTCGTGGAGACTAGATGTTTCATCGATCGATAGCGGTCCTCGCAAAAATTGTTCAAATATACGTGGCAAACGCCGCGGCCGCGGCGTTTCTGAGGGGAGGCCGCCAAATCGAAAATCACTCCGCCTCTGAAGCGTGGCAGCCTTCCTAGACGCAGCCTACCGGGTCGAAGAGTGTGCCGTTTTTTCGGCACGCAGGATGTCGCAATGTGCTTGCGATCGGTAGACTGCGCGAACTGTTTAGTTGCTCTGCAATTTCAGATTTGCACGCCTCATTTTAAAATCTTACAGACGAGTGACTCTTGACGAACAGCGATGATTTTTTTTTGCGGTTGCTGTCTTGACCACGTCGTTTTGTGTGCAGATCACGTTTTGTGTGCAGATCACAGAGTCATGATTTTCTCAGAGCTCCATCGATATTCATTCGGAAGTTTCCTACTTGCCAACACACCGTGATGACTCATCGGACAATTTTGAAGTGTGTGGCCCTCTTCTTTCGGCCCGGACCGCACGGGAAGCGGCATTCATCGCTATCGAAGAGTTTCGCAATTCCGGCACATGGTTAAGCGACGTGTTAGACCGCATTTTTCGTTCTGCCAGTCTGCCTCCGATTGAGCGTGGGTTGGCTACGGAACTGGCTTGCGGTGTGGTTCGGCGGCAGGAGACACTGGACGCCATATTATCGCAGCTCGTGTCTCGGCGGATTGGAAATGTCGAGCCGTCGTTGCTCACGATTTTGCGGCTTGGTATTTATCAACTGACGCTCCTCGATGGTATTCCGTCGCATGCCGCTGTGCATGAAACGGTTGAATTGACAAGGCGTCTTGGTCGGCATCAGTGGACGGGATTTGTGAACGGCGTTCTTCGCGGTGGAACGCGAATCGTGACGCAAGTCTTCGACAAGGAACCGTCTGCATTTGGGGTCCCCGTCGGAGTCGCTCGGTATCGTCGGCTTGAGGCACCGGTCTTTGCCGATCCGAAATTCAATGTGTGTGGGTACTTTGCGGATGCGTTTAGTTTTCCAGACTGGCTCGTTGAACGCTGGGCCGCGCGTCTGATCCCCTCCGATTTATTTCGACTCGGTCTGTGGTTCAACACACCGGGCAAGTTGACGTTGCGTGTCAACCGACTTCGAACAGCGCCGGATTCGTTGGTCAATGAATTTCAGGTTGCCGGTATTGCCGGGCAGCGCATTGCGGGATCGGATTCCATCCAACTACACGATTCCTGTTCGGTGGAGGCATTACCAGGTTACACGGACGGACGTTTCGCGGTGCAAGATTTGTCTGCCAGCCGTGCGGCACTCCGCTTGGCACCTCGACCCGGACAACGCGTTTGGGATTTGTGCGCCGCGCCAGGGGGCAAGACCTGCCACTTGGCAGAATTGATGCAAAACGAAGGGGAAATCATCGCGACCGATATTCGACCAGATCGACTGGCACTCATCGAGGAAAACCGATCTCGTTTGGGTGCGGATATTATCCGAACGAGATTGATCGGACATGACCTGTCCAACATTCCGGAGGGTCTTTTTGATGCGGTTTTGGTTGATGTCCCCTGCTCGAATACGGGCGTATTGGGAAAGAGACCGGAGGCGCGGTGGCGTATTAATGCGGCCGAAATTACGGAATTGAGTGGAATTCAAGCGCGATTATTGACCGCGGGATTGGGGAGTCTCGCAGTCAATGGTCGCTTGGTCTATTCCACCTGCAGTATTGAGTCCGAAGAGAACGAACAACTGGTGCGCCGCGTCCTTGCGGGGAGAGCGGATGTTCAGTTAATCGAAGAGGAGCACTTCTTTCCTGGACAGCCGACGGACGGTGGGTATCAAGCGTTGCTTGTCCGGACACATTCAGAGAGTTCCGCGAATCTCGTCGCCGAAATCGGTTGTCTGACGGCATCTTGAGCGGCAGTTCTCCGCGATCCTATCTCTTCGCGATCGTTGGCCTGCGTGAATTTGGAGCGATGCGTTCGGTCGCACATTCCGCCGCGGCACCCAATTTCTGCTCGCAGTACGGATCCAGATAGGGAATGCCGAACAGAGACGCGATCTCTGGCCGCAAGTTACAGGTTTCCTCAATTTTGATTGAAAAACAATTCCCTTTTGGCGGACTGGCTTCAACACCACTGAAACGTCTGCTATGTTACTCGGCTGTTCGTCTCGCTTCCTCATGCGTGGCGACTCAACAAGTCTTTCAGATCGCATGGCAAGGTCCCTGCAACAACGCTCTGCCTCTGACTTGTGCCGTCGGTCTTATCTCCTTCGTTTCCTGAGTTGGGCACTTGTCCGTCGAGTGTTCACTCGCTGAGTTTTGTTACCATGCGCCGGTTCGATATCCGTAACATTGCCATCATCGCTCACGTCGATCACGGCAAGACAACATTGGTCGATTGTCTTCTCAAATCCAGCGGTCAGTTCCGCGAATCTCAACTTCAGGGCGATTGCATTCTTGATTCGAATGATCTTGAGCGGGAACGCGGAATCACGATTCTTGCCAAAAATATCGCTCTAATGTATGGCGACATCAAAATCAATATTATTGATACGCCTGGACATGCTGACTTTGGCGGTGAGGTGGAACGGGTGTTGCGTATGGCTGATGGTGCCCTCGTTTTGGTCGATGCATTTGAGGGGCCACGTCCACAAACACGATTTGTCCTCAAGAAGGCTTTAGAACTGGGACTGCAGCCGATCGTCGTGGTCAATAAGATTGATCGCCATGACGCTCGGCCGCAGGAAGTTTTGAGTGAGACGTTCGACCTGTTTGTGGAACTGGGAGCGAGCGACGAGACTCTCGACTTCCCCTATGTCTTTGCCAGCGGTCGGGCGGGGTATGCCACACTCGATCCGACAATCCCGTCAGACAATATCAAACCGTTGCTCGACACGATCGTCCGCCATATCCCTGGTCCGCTGACCAATCCCACCGGTCCGTTTCAGATGATGGTCACCTCGCTCGCGTACTCGGAATTCGTGGGAAGAATTGCAACCGGTCGGATTGTCAGTGGTACGGTCAAGCCGAATCAGAAAGTGGTGTTAATGAAGGCGGGTGGCGTCAAATCTCTGCAACAGGTGGTCACGGTCGAAGTCTTTGACAAATTGGGACGGACGTCTGTCAATGAAGGGACCGCAGGCGATATCGTTGCTCTGACAGGTTTGGAGAAGCCCGAGATTGGTGATACGGTGGCAGACCCTCTGAATGCTCTGGCACTCCCGCGGATTAGTGTTGATGAGCCGACATTATCGATGCAGTTCACCATTAATTCTTCGCCATTCGCCGGGCAAAAGGTTGGCGGTGGAAAGTATCTGACCACGCGGCACATTCGGGACCGGCTCAACAGAGAGCTAGAAGCGAATGTGGCTCTTCGTGTCGAAGAATCGGAAGACAAAGAGGCCTTCAAAGTTTCCGGACGCGGAGTTCTGCATCTGGCCGTGCTTGTCGAAACGATGCGTCGCGAAGGCTATGAATTGTCTGTCGGTAAACCAACCGTGATTCGTAAAATCATTGATGGAAAGGTTTGCGAACCATTTGAATTATTGGAAATCGACGTTCCCACGACAGAACTCGGCCCGGTGATGGAAGTCGTCGGCAACCGACGTGGTGAAGTCCTCGACCTTACCGGTAACGCCACAGGATTCACGCACATCGAATTTTCAATACCCGCACGAGGACTAATCGGAATTCGGACGCGACTGCTCAATGCCACTCGGGGTGAAGCAATCATTCATCACCGCTTTGACGAGTACAAAAAGGTCGAAGGTGAGGTCCCTCATCGAGCGAATGGGGTCCTGATTTCACAGGAACGGGGCAAAGCGGTTCCGTTTGCATTGTTTAAGCTTCAAGACGGAAAAGATTTCTTCATTGCACCGGGCGACGAAGTCTACGAAGGAATGATTGTCGGCGAAAATTCACGTGACAGTGACATGATTATCAATCCCATCCGTGAAAAGAAGCTGACCAATATGCGTTCGTCAGGAACCGACGACAATGTGATACTGAAACCGCCTCGAAAAATGTCGCTGGAAATGGCGTTAGAGTACATCGAAGACGATGAGTATGTTGAAGTGACTCCGTCTATTATTCGGTTGCGGAAAATCAAACTCACCGAGCAGGAGCGCAAACGAAGCTCCCGATCGAATTCGGACTCATAATCGCAGCTCTTGTCCCTCAGGAAATGTGTGTCTGAGGGATTGCACCGGCCGCCCATATTGCGGCTGATCAGGACCAGCGAACGTTTCGGTGACAGCGTGCTTTTCGATGTCCCGCGGCGTTTTTCAGTCTGCCTGAGGCGGTCTCCGTCCGTTGTGGACGGAATTTCTAAGACAGCCGCTGCCCCGTTCTGCGGGTACCTCAAGTCTGATGATCGGTGTCGGAGGCAAAGGACGCTTGTGTTGTCCTAAGTTTCAGAAATCGCGTCGGGACCGTTGTTTCCTCGACATGCGAGGAAACAACCCCGCGAAGAGCCTTGATCGGGAATTCGCGTTTCGTTGTGGGTCTCCAACGATGCTTGAGACGATCAGTGATTGTGGCGGATTTCAGTGGTCTGCGATTCCGCAAATCGCTGTGGTCTGTTCGAACAAAGCGGCAGAGACTTGGTCTGTTGCCTAATCTTGCGAAACTCACCGCCGGTGACGATTTCTGTGCTGAGTTGTTCCATCCTAAAAACGAATGTTGACTTCTGTTCATGGAGTCCGTCCAATCACAACCGCTTTGATGGATTCCCGTTGCGGAGCAGCTCGATGCGCGACGGACTCAGCGGCGTCCGCGTGATGTTCTCAGCGACTCAGAGTCGCGTGGAAAGGCGGCGAGAAACTGTGAAGGGCTGAAGGTTGGCGGGCGAAACGTGCAGGGCCGTATCTGTTGGAATGACTTGCTGGAGCGTGGATGGCAGGTCACTTTCAGGAGCTGTTCCTGGATTCGACGTAGCATCCGTCTGGCTCAAGTCAGTCGTCGGTCTTCGTCGCCTCTCGAAGTCAGAGGCTTCGACGATCTCGCCGCGGCGTCTCAGTCCGTCCAGAGTGGCTTCCGCGAGTCCTTGGCTGCTGAGCCCCTGCGTCTAGTTTTCGACAGGTCAGATTTCGAGTGGTTTATGGCCGCGTCCCGGCACCTGGATTAGGGGAGGTCGCTCTTGCCCATCAGGTACTTGTCACATTCGCGGGCGGCACCGCGGCCTTCGTTGATGGCCCAGACGATGAGGCTTTGTCCGCGGCGGCAGTCGCCGGCAGAGAACACTCCGGGAACATTTGTATTGAAGGATCCGTGAGCGGCTTCGTAGTTAGAGCGGGTGTCGAGTTTCACGCCGAGTTGTTCGGCCACCGAGGATTCTGGGCCGAGGAAACCGAGGGCGAGGAACACGAGATCCGCCGGAATGTCTTTCTCGGTTCCGGGGATCACCTGAAACGGTGGTACGGCTTCGGCTTTGGCGATCTTGAGGGCGCGGAGTTCGCCCTTGGCGTTGCCGAGGAATTCGACCGTCGTCGTGCTGAACAATCGCGGGTCTTCACCGAAGACGGCAGCGACCTCAGCATGACCGTAGTCCACGCGGAAGATGCGGGGCCATTGCGGCCAAGGATTATTGGCCGCGCGCTCCGTAGGCGAGATCGGGACGATCTCCAAGTTGATCAGTCCCTTGCAGCCGTGACGCATCGACGTGCCGATGCAGTCGTTGCCGGTATCTCCTCCCCCGATCACCACGACATGTTTATCCTTGGCGTTGATGTACCGGCCGTCGGACAATTGCGAATCGAGCAGGCTCTTGGTGTTCCCCTGCAGGAACTCCATGGCCATGTGGATCCCTTTCAGTTGCCGTCCGGGGATTGGCAGATCGCGTGACCGAGTCGCCCCGGTGCAAAGAACAATCGAGTCGAACTGTTCTCGCAGGTCCATGGGACTGATCTCGCGTCCAATTTCTGTGCTGGTTCTGAAGATGACGCCCTCGGTGGCGAGCAGATCGACTCGCCGCTGCACGAGATGCTTCTCCAGTTTCATATTGGGAATGCCGTACATCAGCAGGCCGCCCACGCGGTCAGCCCGCTCGAAGACAGTGACTTCGTGTCCGACGCTATTGAGTTGTGCCGCAGCGGCGAGTCCGGCGGGGCCGCTGCCCACAATGGCGACGCGTTTGCCGGTCCTGGTCTTGGGAGGATTAGGCAGAACCCAACCCTGCTCAAACCCATGGTCGATGATTGAGCATTCGATGTTCTTGATCGTGACGGCTGGACTGGTGATGCTCAGCACGCACGAGCCTTCACACGGCGCGGGGCAGACTCGCCCAGTGAACTCGGGGAAGTTGTTCGTCTTGTGCAACCGATCGAGCGCCTCGCGCCAGTGTCCTCGGTAAACAAGGTCGTTCCATTCAGGAATCAGGTTGTTGACAGGGCATCCGGCCGCCATCCCGGCCATCAGCGAGCCGGTATGACAGAACGGCACACCGCAATCCATGCACCGCGCCCCCTGAGTCTTCAACTCTTTCTCTGGCAGATGTTCATGAAACTCGTTCCAGTCGAGAATCCGCAATTTCGGATTCCGCTCATTCGGAACCTGACGGAAAAACTCTTTGAAACCGGTAGGCTTGCCCATATCGTTACCAATGACGTCGGAGAATCAAAACAAAGGGGAATCGAAAAAGCGTGGAACGTGTCTCAGGTGTTTGCCATCGCCTTCTCCGTTTCTGTCTTCTGCTCGGCGAGCGCCCGCTTGTAGTCGATGGGCATCACCTTCACAAATTTGGCGAGGCTCACGTCCCAGTCTTTGAGGAGTGATGCGGCGACGGTCGAGCCGGTGTATTTCTGGTGCTTGGCGAGCAGGTCTTTCAGGATCGCGATGTCTTCGGCGTCGACGACGTTTTCTAATTCGACCATCTCCAGATTGCAATTACCGAGGAGCGCGTCGTGTCTGTCGTAGACATAGGCCACGCCGCCTGACATGCCGGCAGCGAAGTTGCGGCCGGTGGGGCCGAGGATCACAGCGCAGCCGCCGGTCATGTATTCGAGGCCGTGATCGCCGACACCTTCCACAACGCACTCGGCTCCCGAATTTCGGACGCAGAAGCGTTCGGCCGCAAGGCCACGGAAGAAGGCCTCTCCTTCGGTCGCTCCGTACAACGCGACATTGCCGATCAGAATGTTGTCCTCCGGTTTGAAGGTCGAGGCGGCGTCTGGATAGACGATGATCCGCCCACCCGACAGTCCCTTGCCGACGTAGTCGTTGGCATCGCCTTCGACCTCAAGGGTGATACCGCGGGCGAGCCAGGCGCCGAGACTCTGCCCTGCCGAACCTCGGCAACGAATATGGATCGTGTCGTCGGCGAGACCGTGTTCGCCCCAACGCTTGGAGACTTCGTGACTGAGGATTGTTCCCAACGCGCGGTCGATGTTTTGAACTTCGATGTTCAGGCGAATGGGCTTACCTGTTTCAATCGCGTCGTGCGCCTCGCGGATCAGTTCGTTATCGAGTTGGTATTCGATGCCGTGTTGCTGAGCGATCGTACAGTACGTCTCGACATTGGCGTGCGGCTTGGTAGCCGGCTGAAGAATTTTGGACAGATCCAGATGCTTCAGCTTCCAATGGGTGATCGAGGTGTCGTACTCCAACACTTCGCTGTGACCAACCATCTCGTTGATGCTGCAGAAGCCGAGCGAAGCCATGATCTCACGTGTCTCTTCGGCCACAAGGAACAGATAGTTGATGACGTGCTCGGGCTGGCCGTTAAACAGCTTTCGCAGTTCGGGGTCTTGCGTCGCGATCCCAACCGGGCAGGTATTCAGATGACATTTTCGCATCATGATGCAACCCAGGGCGATCAGCGGTGCCGTTGCGAATCCGAACTCTTCGGCTCCGAGCAGGCAGGCAATCACGACGTCCCGGCCGGTCTTGAGTTGGCCGTCTGTTTCGAGACGAACGCGACTGCGGAGATCATTGAGGACCAATGTCTGATGAGTTTCGGCGATCCCCAGTTCCCAGGGCATTCCGGCATGCTTGATACTCGTCAGCGGCGAGGCTCCCGTTCCTCCTGAATCTCCTGAGATGAGGATTTTGTCTGCATGCCCCTTCGCCACACCGGCGGCGACGGTACCGACTCCGACTTCCGACACCAATTTGACGCTGACGCGCGCGGCGCGGTTGGCGTTCTTCAGGTCGAAGATCAGTTGCGACAGATCTTCAATCGAATAGATGTCGTGGTGTGGCGGGGGACTGATCAGACCCACTCCGGGCGTCGAATGACGGGTCGCGGCGATGATCTTGTCGACCTTGTGGCCTGGAAGTTCGCCACCCTCACCGGGCTTGGCGCCCTGAGAAATTTTGATCTGTAACTCATCGGCGTTGGTGAGATACCAACTTGTCACACCGAAGCGTCCCGAAGCGATCTGCTTGATGGCAGATCGCTTCGAATCGCCATTGACTTCGGGCTGGAAGCGTTTGTAGTCCTCGCCTCCTTCGCCGGTATTACTCTTGCCGCCGATGCGGTTCATGGCAATGGCGAGCGTCTCGTGCGCCTCGGCTGAGATCGAACCGTAGCTCATGGCACCAGTGCAGAAGCGTTTGATAATCGATTCCACGGAATCGACCTCTTCCAGCGGAACGGGCGTCCGCTGGGTGTTGAACTTCAGCATCCCACGCAGGTGGCACTCGCGCACGGTCTGTTCGTTAACGATCTTGGCGAAGTCGCGATACGCCTGCTTGTCTCCCTGACGTGCTGCCTTTTGGATATTGGCAATGTTGTGTGGATTCCACGCATGCTTCTCACCGTTGGATCGCCATGCGAAGAGGCCCATGTTGGGCAGAACCGGCAGGATGTTGTTCTCGCGTGTCGGGTATCCGAGCTCGTGTCGACGGATCGCTTCCTCACCCAAAATTTCAAACCCGATGCCACTGATCCGGCTGGACGATCCGCGGAAGCATTTGTTGATGATCTCATCACTCAGGCCGACAGCCTCAAAAATTTGAGCCCCCTTGTAGCTTTGCAGCGTCGAGATCCCCATTTTGGCCATCACTTTAAGGATGCCCTGTTTGGTGGCTTTGCGGTATGCGGCCGTGATCTGTTCGTGAGTCCAATCCTCGCCCAGTGCGCCGTCGTCCTTGAGTTGCCACAGTGATTCAAACGCCATGTAGGGGTTGATCGCGTCGGCACCGTAGCCTGCCAGCAGGCAAAAGTGATGGACTTCCCGTGCCTCTCCTGTTTCGACGACGATGCCGATGCGAGTCCGTTCTTCATTGTGAACGAGGTGATGATGGACGGCTCCCGTCGCGAGCAGTGTGCTCACGGGCAGGCGAGTCGCACTGGCCAGGCGATCCGACAGAATGACGAGACTGTGCCCCGACTCAATCGCCTTCCGAGCCTCACCGCAGATGCGGTCGAGAGCCCACTTCAGGCCCGCTGCTCCCTGCGTTTTCGGGTACGTCATGTCGATCGTCTTGGCTCGCCAGCCTCGATAATCGAGATGCTTGATCGTGGCCAACTCTTCGTTGGTCAGGATCGGATGTGGTACGGCGAGTCGATGGCACTGGCCCTCCGTGCAGTCGAGCAGGTTTCCTTCGGGACCGATGTAACACTCCAACGACATGATGACCTCTTCGCGAGTACTGTCGATCGCGGGGTTGGTGACCTGTGCGAAGAGTTGCTTGAAATAGTCGTACAACAGACGCGGCTGATCGCTGAGGCAAGCTAACGCCGTATCGTCGCCCATCGAGCCGATCGGGTCTTTCTTGGTGGTGATCATCGGCACGAGCATGAATTGCAGTGTCTCGGTCGTGTAACCAAACGACTGCATGTGCTGGAGTAACTCGTCACCGACCATCCGCTCGGGAGCACCAACGGCGGGAAGTTCGCTCAACAACAACCGCTGATCCTGCAACCACGTCCGGTACGGCCGGCGGTTGGAGAAGTCCTGCTTGAGCTCTTCGTCGGGGATCATGCGACCCTGCTTGAAATCGACGAGGAACATCTTACCCGGTTGCAAGCGGCCCTTAATTTTTACATTGGCCGGGTCGATTTCGAGGACACCAACTTCGCTAGCCATGATCACGCGATCGTCGTGCGTGACGTAGTAGCGACTGGGACGGAGGCCGTTCCGATCCAGCGTCGCGCCGATGACATCACCGTCGGTGAATGAGATCGATGCCGGACCGTCCCACGGCTCTTGCAGAGCTGAGTGATATTCGTAGAAGGCGCGTTTGTCCTCCGACATCGACTCGTGATTCTGCCACGCTTCCGGAACCATCATCATCACCGCTTCGGGCAGACTGCGGCCGGCCGCGACCAGCAACTCCAAGGCGTTGTCGAAGTTGCCCGAGTCCGAACAGTGCGGCTCGACGATCGGAAACAGTTTCTGAAGGTCGTCGCCAAACAACTCGCTGTGCATCATTCCCTGCCGCGCAACCATCCAATTGGCGTTGCCGCGGACGGTGTTGATCTCGCCGTTATGGGCAATGTAGCGTTGTGGATGAGCACGATCCCAACTCGGGAAGGTGTTTGTCGAGAAGCGACTGTGAACCATCGCCAGATGCGAGGTGTAGTCGGGATCTTGCAGGTCGCTGAAGAACGACTGCACTTGCTCGGACGTCAGCATTCCTTTGTAAATTAAAATCTTCGATGAGAGCGAACAGGCGTAGAACTGCAACGCCTGCGGCAGTTCACCCCCGCGGATGGCATGACTGGCTCGCTTGCGGATCACGAACAGTTGACGTTCAAACGTGGCTTGATCAAGCCCCGGCTTCGCTCCGATGAACAGCTGCTCGAACATCGGTGAGGCGGCTCGCGCGGAGGGGCCGATGTCGGCACCTGCGGGATCCGTAGGAACGTGTCGCCAGCCGAGCAGAGACTGTCCCTGCTCAATGATCAATTTTTCAACGGTCTCTTTCACAATCTGCCTTTGGACCGGATCGATTGGCAGGAAGACCAATCCCACGCCGTATTGCCCCAGCCTAGGAAGTGTGATGTTCAACTCGCGTTTTGCCACCTTGGTCAGGAAGTCATGCGGGATGGACGTCAAAATCCCGGCTCCGTCACCTGTGTTGGTCTCGCATCCGCAGGCCCCTCGATGCGCCATGTGTTTCAACATCCGCAACGCATCATCAACGATCTGCCGCGATTTCTGACCCTTGATGTGTGCCACAAAACCAACGCCGCAGGAGTCGTGTTCGTTGGCGGGGTCATACAATCCCTGAGCCTTCGGAGTCCCATCTGTGTAAAACAGATCCGGATTGCCGGTGGATTGGTGTTCAGTGTTTCGAGGTTCGGTCATGTCAGTTGTCTCATTCATTTGGGCTGCGATGAGTTTTTCATCGCCTTGTTCATGGAATCGACATGCAGGTCAGCGATCATGGGATCCGCCGTTGCAACGGCGCACAGGCTGATCGGCCGAGACGGCTCATCTCTGAGGCTGCGGAGTCGTACCCGTGTTGTGTGTGAGTTATCGGTAGTTCCAGTTTTTCAAGCCGATTTTGATGACACATGGCAACTCGTGGGAAGTCAGCGACAGAACGGGTGACTCGCACCTTAAACACCGCAAGGTTGGTACGAGGGGACAACGCATGGAAGACAGTAGAAAAGCATCAACGGGCCATGGAATTGGTTTGCGATGCGGCATCCGTGTCCGAACGGTTACGGGTTTCCGCCGCATCGTGCGATTGGCTGGGACCGGAGAACGTCTCCGGGGCTTTTGCGAGAAGCTCCAAAAAGCGAGTAATCGCGGTGGCGAACGGTTTCGTTTTCTTGTGAATGATGGCAAGTCGGCGGAACCACTGGACGTCGTCCAGAGGCAGGGCTATCAGCGAACCCAGTTCGACTTCCCGACGCACTGTCGGCAGGGGCAGGAGGGCGATTCCAGAGCCGACTTCGACCGCCCGCTTGATGATCTCCACGTTATCGAACGCGTGAACAACGTTGACATGAACCTTGGCCTGCCTCAGCCACTTGTCGGACTCGGTCCGCATTCGCAACTCGGTCGTGAACCCGACGAGTGATTCGCCCTCGAGATCCTCGACACGCAGCCGATCACGCTTGGCGAACGAGTGCTCCGGAGGGACGACGACCACGATCGGTTGGTCCTGCCACGGAATGCAGTTCAGATCGCTCCGCTTGGGCGGGAACGACATCAGTCCTAGATCGACCTCTTCGTTGATCACTCGCGACAACACCTGTTCCGGATGCAAATACTGCAAGTCGAGTGTTGCATTCGGATAACGTCGCTCGAACTCGGATATATAACCGTCCATTTGCAACAGGCCGACCGAGTAGATCGCTCCGACTCGCACCGGACCGAGAACTTTGTCATGCCGCTGCAGGACTCGATCTTCGAGACGCCTGTACCCGTCCAAGAGTTGGCGGCAGCCGTCGTAATAGATGACACCTTCGGGAGTCAGTTCTAGCGGCCGTACGGCCCGATTCAGCACGTCACACCCGAGATGCTCCTCAATCGACTTCACGATCTCGCTTGCGGCCGGTTGTGATATCCCGTGCACTTTCGCTGCCTTGGAAAAGCTTCCCAAATGCGAGACTTCGCAAAAAATTTCCAGATCGCGGAGGTTCATTGTGTGTCTCGTATCTGTCTTATCAAATACCATCAAGCGAACATTATCAGATTTCACGATATCGAATCGTAACCTTCGTCGACGGAGCTCGTCAACACGGTCGATGCTGAAAATCAGCGTTGAGAACCGCGATGGTTCGGCCGTTCTCGCGATAAGTTCGCTATTTTAAGGACCGGCCCTGGCATTCTGAGTGAAATCTGCGACTCATGAGTCAACGGTTTCGATTTCGAGAGAGGATGTCTTCAGGGCGAATTCAGCCAAAAAATAAGGGGCACGCCGAGAATTAAGGTTTTCCCCTGCCTCAGAAAATTTCAAGACAATTCCCGAGGTCTGAAGACGGCAATCGTTTTTAATCGAGATTTTTCCGTGAGTTCAGACCAGTTGCAGACATCAAATTCGAGGACTGCGAGCGATGTAGTAGGGAGGACCTCCTGTTTTTCGGAAAACAGCGAGACGAATTGTTCAAAACCGGGATTGTGCCCGACCATCAACACGACCGAGAAACGTTCCGGCAGGTGATAAACGTGACGGAAGATTTGCCTGGCATCAGCATGGTACAGCTCTTGGTGGATTCGTCGCTCCGGGGTGATCCGCCATTCCCCTGTGAGCCAGTGCATTGTTTCCATCGTACGAACCGAGGTTGAACAGAGTATCAGATCCGGAATGAGGTTCTGTTCCAGCATCCATCGTCCTCTGGTTTGGACTTCGTTTCGTCCGCGTTTTTTAAGAGGCCGATCATGATCCGGTTGTAAGGGATCATCTCGGCTTGATTTGCCGTGGCGCAGAAGGAGCAATGTTTTCATGAGACCTCACAGCTCAGGTCATTGGGTGCAGTCCCAAACCCATCACCATGGGACTCGGAAGGATGTGCTGAATTTGAACCGATTCAAGAGTCTGGCCAGACTTATCAGGTGACCTCTGGGGACGCGTTATTCGTCAGCACGGGGGCCGCGATGCGGTTCGAACATTGTGAGGGCTGCCCGTTCCGATTCATCAACCGCATTAACCGCACGCTGATAAAGCCGTTCTTGACTGCGTATTGTGTCGGCGGACGAGTTTGTTTTGACGGCTTCGTATCGGCCATCCGGCAGCAGTTTTCTGGCTTTGACGTTATCCTGAAAATGAATTTTTAAAATGGATAACAACTTTGCGCGGCAGGCGGGGTCTTCCACAGGAACGAGCAATTCGACCCGCCGATCGAGATTGCGGGGCATCCAATCGGCACTCGAAATAAACAGCCGTTCGTCTCCCCCATGGTAGAAATAAAGAATTCGGCTGTGTTCCAGAAAACGATCAATGACTCCCGTGACACGGATGTTTTCGGAAAGCCCTGGGACACCAGGACGAAGGCAACAAATCCCGCGCACGTTCAGTCGGATTTTTACGCCCGCCTGTGATGCCGCATAGAGCGCTTCAATCATCTGACCGTCCACCAGCGAATTCAGTTTTGCCATGATCAGAGCCTTTTGACCATGTTTTTTTCGCTCCGTTTCAGACTCAATCATTTCTAAGAGCTTGTCTCGCAGTCCAATCGGCGCCATTTCGATCTGTCGAAATTGTTGCGGTTGCGAGTAACCGGTAATGGCATTGAAGAATGCCGTCGCGTCCGCTCCAAGATTTTCATTGCAGGTTAGCAGGCTCGCGTCGCTGTACACGCGGGCGGTCATTTCGTTGTAGTTTCCAGTGCCAAAGTGAACGTATCGCTGAATTCCCTGAGGCTCGCGACGCACGATCAGACAGATCTTAGCGTGGGTTTTTAATCGCTTCACCCCATAGATCACTTGAACTTCCGCCCGTTCAAGATCCCGAGCCCATTCGATATTTCGCAACTCGTCGAATCGGGCTTTCAATTCGACAACAACCGTGACATGTTTTCCCGATTGTGCCGCCCGTTTCAACGCGGCGACGATGGGGCTGTTGGAACTCGTGCGATAGAGAATTTGCTTGATGGCAAGCACCTCTGGATCGTCCGCCGCCTCTTCGATCAGTCGCACAATCGGATCAAAGCTTTCGTAGGGGTGATAGAGCAACAGGTCACCACGGGAGATCGTTGTGAACAGACTTTCCGCGGGATCGATTTGTGGCACACGCTTCGGCGACCATATTTCGTAACGTAAGGCGTCGAAGCCCTGCGCATCGGAGAGCCGAAAAAAGGAAACCAGTCCAAGTGGTCCCGGAACGGCAAAGATCCACTCGCTGGAAACATGCAGGGCGGATTGCAGAAACTCGCGAACGACCGAGCTGCCATGATGATCCACCTCCAGCCGAACGCAGACACTTTGACGCCGTGCGTTGACTAGTTCCTGCATTTCACGCAACAGGTCGAAGGCCTGATCCTCTTGGAGTTCTACGTCTGCGTTACGCGTGATGCGGAACGGAACGCACTCCTCGATCTGCTCACCGGGAAACAGTTGCGAGATAAACAAACGGACGACATCCTCCAACAGAATGAAGCTAAAACCGCTCTCCGAAGGAAGCGTCATGAACCTCTGTCGGTGACGCCCAAAAGGGACGATTGCAAAACGTGGTCCTGTTGTCCCGGTGGAAGGAGCTAGCCTGACACACAGGCTGATGGATTGATTCGTGAGATTGGGGAAAGTCGGTGTTTTTGCGGACGACAAAAACGTCGGACTGTCCGTCACGGTTTGCGATTCATCGTCTGCGACGGCAGACGCTTCGTTCGCAGAGTTTTTGTCCGGATCGCCCAATATCCCAAGCGATCGGTTCCCGTTTGGTTGTGGGGCCTTGTGCGAATCGACGGTCACAGCGATGGCCAACGGAGTCAGAACAGGAAAAATTTCCTCTCTGAAGAGAGTTTGAACGTGCTCTTTTTGACGCTCGTCCAATTCTTCAAGACGGACTCGCCGGATGCCTGATTGGCACAGTGCCGGCTCGAGTTCTGATAGATAGAGCCGATACTGCTCCGATGTCAAAAAACTCATTCGCTGGCCAATGGCCTGCAGTTGCTCGCCAATCGTCATGCCATTCGAGTCAGTCCGCGATTCGCTGGCCGTGGCCAGCATTTGCAGGCTGCCGACGCGAACCATCGTGAATTCGTCTAAGTTCGAAGCGGTGATAGCCAGAAACCGCAGTCGTTCGAGCAATGGAATTGACGGATCACACGCCTCGTCCAAAACTCTCTGATTGAATTCAAGCCAGCTCAACTCACGATTAAAAAGGTGCGATTCAGCAGCCATGCCGTGAAAGTATCCCAACTATGTGAATGGATCTCAAAACACAAGGGATGGAAAACGACGCAGACACGGGGGACCCGTCGCCGCCAAAAACGAGTGATGCTACCATGCCTGATGCCTACGATTCGTGCAAGCGAAGGACGGGTTCTCTTCGAAAGAAATGTGTTGCCGGGGCCTCAAGACATCAACGCAGTATTGGTAAAGTCAGGGAGTCACGGCATCATTCCCAAGCCGTTACCAAATACGTAAGCTCGCAGGATCTAACAGTAACGCCACGGTTAGCAATCCGCCTGCGAGGCGGCACGGGAAATTGTCTTTGTCAGGCCAACCCTTATCCCAGGACGAATTTCAATGAATGTCTCTTCTATCTCTGTTTTGGCTGGTACCGCATCGTTTGGACTATTGGGAATGTTTCTTTTACTTCTGGGATTCAAGGCTTTTGAATTGATTACAACGCGTCTCGATGTCGAAAAGCAGCTTGCCGAGGGCAATTATGCTGTTGCGATTGTGGTGGCGACCATCATGATCTCCTTGAGCTGGATCATCGTACACTCCATGACCTGAAAAATCTCGCTCATTCCCGCAACACAGACCTTCCGGCAGATCCTCACTCAGTCGTTATGGATGCGTGTGAAATATGTCAAAAAAAAGTTTTCGTGTGGTCCTCACGCTTCTCGGATCGGGCGCATTCGCCAGCGGCTGTTCACACGAGTATTCGGAAACGAAAGAGGCCGCCTTTACGTCGCAAATCGATTTGGAGCAGGACCACGATCCTCTGCGTGAGCAGGACACACCACAAACCGTGACAGACCAAAATTCGGCCGGCTCGACATCGGCCGTGGAACCGGGTTCCGCCAAGACTCAAACCAGACATTCGCACTACCGCGGGTCATCCATGATGTGGCCGCTGCTCTGGATGATGTCGTCGGGTTCTCATTCGTCTTACAACCGTCCGCCCATTTCGGGGCGTGGTTTAGCCTCACCGAGTTCACCGAGGTACTCCCCGGCAGGAACAGGGGGATCCGTTCCTGTCCAAAGCACGGCGGGGTCTGTCAACGCACACGGGTTTGGAAAAACGGGGCGGGCGATTTCGGGAGGCTCGTAATGCATCGTCGAGAAATTGCACCCCGCCGAGACTGGCAGCGATGCGTCGAAGACCAAGGTCTCGCCTTTCACACGATTGACGGCGATCTTTATTGGGATGAATCCGCGTACTACGAATTTACGTCGATGGAGATCGACTTGCTCGAATCGGCCACGAATGCGCTACAGGCGATGTGTCTCCACGCCGTGCAGCATGTGTTTGATGAAAACCGGATGTGTGAATTTCAGATTCCGACGGTGATGCAGGAATGGGTACGCGCCAGCTGGGATCGGGATGACCCGAGTCTTTACGGACGATTCGATCTGGCTTACGACGGTGTAAGGCCACCGCAGTTGCTGGAATACAATGCCGATACACCGACCTCTTTGTTAGAGGCCGGAGCCATTCAATGGTTCTGGTTGCAAGACGTCAATCGTCGTGCCGACCAGTTCAACAGCATTCATGAACAGTTGCTCCAGACGTGGGCGAAGTTTTACGAAAACTGCAACCAACCCCTTTATTTCACGTCGGTCGAAAATCACGAGGAGGATTTCGGAAACGTCCGGTACCTGCAGGATACGGCCGAACAAGCCGGCCTCCGGACCGTCTATGTGCCCCTCGAAAAAATCGCCTTCGATTTGGATTCCCAACAGTTCCTCGACCCGAGTGGATCGCCGATCGGCACGTTGTTCAAGCTCTACCCTTGGGAGTGGATGCTGCAGGAGGAATTTGGGAGACATCTTCCCGTGGCGCCCACACACTGGATCGAGCCACCATGGAAAATGCTGTTGAGTAACAAATCGCTTCTCGTGGTCATGTGGGAACTCTTTCCGGATTCCCCCTATCTGTTACCTGCTGCTTACACGCCGATGGGGTCGTCTTACGTCTGCAAGCCGTGCCTCTCTCGAGAAGGAAGCAATGTCTCAATTTTCCACGGTGGGACTCAGATTGACGGCACATCGGGTCCTTATGTCACGGGACCGAGGGTGTATCAGGAATATCACGAACTGCCGGTTTTCTCCGGAAATTATCCCGTCATTGGCAGTTGGATCGTGGGCGGTGAAGCCTGTGGACTAGGAGTTCGCGAAGACCGGTCACGCATCACTCACAACATGAGTCGCTTCGTCCCACACCTGTTTTTTTGATGATGGAAGTGGTGGCCGTTCGCTCTGCTGTTTTTTTTCGATCGACCAAATGCTGCAATCACTGTGTCGGTTCCCGTTGACGATCCATTGAACAACTCCGATGATCATGCGACAGCGAATTTTCCCTGAGTGCCGGTCGTTCCTTCCGCGACTTTCTGGACTCGGCAAAAAATCATTCAAAGGTTTGTGGTATGAAAATGACAGTCGTCTGGTGTGGTGTGGTGTTGAGTCACCTGTGGATCACGACGGTAAGTGCCTTCCCGCCGATTCCGGCTCAAATCAAAGAGACTCTGAAAGACAACAAGGTCTATCAACCGTTTCTTGATACGCTGGATGGTCTCACGAGCAAATGCGACGTGTGCCACAAACCGGGTGCGGATAAGAAGGGCAAAGGGCATGGGTTGAACGACTTTGGAAAAGTCTTTCATGATCGATTTGAAGCCAAAAATTACAAAAAATCTCAAGACGAGAAAAAAACGTCCGAGGCACTCAAGCTCTTTCAGGCTGCGTGGGATAAGTCCGTCATCGAGCGGACCAGCGACGGAAAAGTTTACGGCGATCTCATGAAATCCGGCTTGTTGCCGAGCAAGAATGAATAGCGAGCCACGAATGTCCCTTCGTGCTTCTGGTTCATCCGCCGGAATCCTCTGGCCGCTCGCCAAATGTCGCATGGCACTTGTTTTTGTGAGTTGATGAGTCTTTTTTGAGCAGCAAAAATACCGGCTGCCGGCAGGTGTTTTGCAGCATCGTTTTGAGTTTTACGGCCACAGGCATGAACAGGTCGAAGTTGTTGGGGATTGCCTCATCGTGCATGTGCCGCAGTCGTTCTTCGTCGAGTGGGTCGGTAGGAGTGCGGCTCTGGGGAATGCATGGCCGGGAGTTGCGGCCCGATGTTGGGTGGGAAACAGTGTGTGACGATCGTGTGAGCGATTGCCCCTGCGGCTCGCCGGCCCCAAGGCGACCGGCGGCGTCTGAAAGTAACTCTGCCTCGGCATCGGCCCCCGGTTAGCACTGACAATCTGTGCGATGATCCGGCGTTTTTTTTGGCGAGACGATCCACAGGCGGCTGCCGCTTTCACCTCGACGGATTTGCCCGAGCCGAAGGCTCCCGGGTTCCAAGGATCGGCCAGTTCACCAAGACTCTCTTCGAGCATCCCCGTGGCCTCCAGCGGCTGCTCGAAGAGATCCGCCACAAAACCATCTAACAACAGGCCGACGTTCTTCGGTATCCCGAAGATTTAAACCACCCCCTTAAGGAACTCCACGAAGCCCTGTACGCTTGGGATCAAGGACGGGAAAGCCTGCGGAGGTCTCAGCTGTTTCTGGAGAGCCTTGGAACGAGCCCGCCGGTCGAAGTCACGCTGCATCACCTCCTGTTCGGCGATGATAGAACCCAAGGGATTTCGTGACATTCGCGGGCGCGGTCTCCGCTGTCTTCGCGATCGGTTCTTCACGGTCGGTCGCTCTCTGGCGGTGAACCCCCCTGAAATCAAGCCTGAGCGTTCGGTTCTTGGGCTCATGGACAATTGACTATCGGCCCGAAGTCCGACACCACCTGTGGTCTCGGCGACTGCGATTGCCACACGTTTCCGGTTTCCCTACAACCAATCTTCTGCAATCACTCAGCCGGCTGAAACGGGGTGCTGCGTTCTGTCCGTGACGACGATATTTCAGGGATGAATCGCTGATGACGACGGTCTGTCGACACCAATTAGTGCTCCTCTTAATTGCCGGTTTCGTGTTTTTTACGAATCTTGGCGGATATGCCTTATTTGACGAAGATGAACCGAAAAATGCCGTCTGTGGTCGTGAAATGTTTGAACGAGGCGACTGGATCGTTCCCACATTCAATGCTCAGCTAAGAACCGACAAGCCGGTTCTGATTTATTGGTTGATGCAGATCTCGTTTCATCTGTTTGGTGTCTCTGAGTTTTCTTCGCGATTGGGTTCCTCGCTATTGGCTGTGGGAACGACACTGCTGACGTACCATCTGGGTCGCAAGCTCTATTCCCCCCCCGTCGGTTTGCTTGCCGGAATTATCCTCTGTACCTCAGTGATGTTCTCGGCTGTTGGTCGTTCCGTGACACCGGACTCCGTATTGATCTTTTGTCTGACGCTGGCTTTCACGATCTACGTCTGGACCGTGGCTCAGCAGCGTGGCGGTCAATTCAGCGGCATATCAGCAAATCAAGAAGTGAAGAGACTGGCCGACTTGCTGCCCAAAACGTGGTTGGCATCGCTTGCCATGTATTCAGCGATGGGCTTGGCCATTTTGGCGAAGGGGCCCATCGGAGTCTTGCTGCCGTGTACGATCATTGGCCTCTTGTTGCTGATTTCGCAACGCGAAATCGAACTCACCGAAGGACGGATTTTTGCAACCGTCGGTCCTTGGTGGCGCCGGAGCTTGGGGTCTGTCACTCAAGTCTTGCGACTGAGTCGAATTATCGAAGCGGCATCGGCGATGAGAGTCTTATTCGGTGCGGTGGTTGTTTTAACAATTGCTCTTCCGTGGTATCTCGCTGTGGGATGGCAAACGGATGGAGTTTGGTTGCAAGGCTTTTTGGGTGATCACAATCTCGCCCGATTTCTCAAGGCGAAAGAGCATCACAGTGGTCCGGTCTTTTACTATGTCATCGCTATTTTTTGGGGCAGCCTCCCCTGGTCTGTTTTTCTACCGCTGTCGTTATGGACGTTGAAGAACCGTCTGGAAAAAACGAACATCGATCACCACAGCGATTGCTTCGTCGCCTGTTGGGCAGGTGTCTGGTTTGCCTTTTTTTCGTATTCCAGCACCAAGTTGCCGAATTACGTCTTGCCGATGTACCCTGCGCTAGCCTTGCTGACCGCTCGAACGCTCCACGCATGGCAGATGTCTTCGGCGAGCCAAGGGATGATTTCATTTCGCCATTCCTGCCGTGGATTGTCAGCCATCGGTATGTTGTTGATGGTCTCCATTCCGATCGCGTCGAGCTTCCTACTGCCTGGCGAAGAATGGCTGCTGCTGATTGGTGCTATTCCGGTGATGGGCGGCGCATTTGCCTACGCGGCGGCAGAACGAGAACGGCGGTCGCAGGCGATTGGCATTTTGTCTGTGAGTGCGGTCGCGTTGGCAATCTCGATCACAGGGATTGGACTGGCCTCCGTTGGGTCTCATCAAGACTCTCCGAAACTTGCCGCCGCCGCGCGGCAAGCGGCTGGCACGATGGAAGTACAGCTCGCGGCCATCAATTATTTTTCACCAAATTTAGTATTCTACTGGAAGCACTCTGTTCA
Organism: Schlesneria paludicola DSM 18645; assembly: GCA_945876035.1. Lineage (GTDB taxonomy): Bacteria > Planctomycetota > Planctomycetia > Planctomycetales > Planctomycetaceae > Schlesneria > Schlesneria paludicola_C. The sequence goes on from CAMCMU010000014.1 coordinate 36,601, forward strand.
ACGGCTTCGAAATCCGAAGGAGATGACTCAGTTCTTCAACGAGAATCCGCGAGGCTTCGTTGTCACCCGCTCAGACAAGCTCGAAATGCTGGGTGAGCAATTGTCGAGCTTGGCCGAAGTGGCACGGCATCGACGTTTCCTCGGAAACTATGACCTCGTGCTTTTGCGACGTTCCACCTCCGTAGCGCTGCACAACAGTTCCACGACAGACTAGAGATTTCCACTGCAGATAAGATCCGACTCGGGTGCTCAATCGACCCACCATGAAAGCTGCGGAAAGAGGGTTAACCGGTCTGTTCGCGATCTCGTCAGCCAGCCGCTTTAGTTGTGTCGCCATTCAGTTTGTTGTACAGCGTCTTTAACGCAATACCAAGCTCATTGGCCGCCTTGGGCTTGTCACCTTGATGCTTGTCGAGCACCCGATAGATCACGTCCATCTCAATCTCGCGCAATGTTTTTGGACACTTGGAGAGTTCAACAGTGGCTGTTTTGATGAGGCCTGACGCGGCCGCATGACGCAGAATGCCGGCAGGAAGGTCCTCCGGTTCGATGACTTCTCCATCGGACATGATGACGGCATGCTCGAGGGCATTCGCCAGTTCCCTTACATTCCCAGACCAGTCGTGCAACTTCAAAATCTGAACCGTCTCGGCGGACAGAGCATTGTCGGAAACGTCGCGTCGTTTCATATAACGCATGATTAATGTGCGCGCCAGTTCCGGAATATCCTCTTTACGCTCTCGCAAAGGTGGCAGTTGTATTTCGAACGTATTCACGCGGAAGTACAAGTCTTCGCGGAACGATCCTTCAACCACCATTTCTTGCAGGGAGCGATTGGTGGCGCAGACCACGCGGACATCGACATGGAATGCGTCATTTTCGCCAACGCGACGGACTTCACCGGACTCTAGAAATCGGAGCAACTTGACTTGCATCGATTTGTCGAGTTCGCCCAATTCATCAAGAAATAATGTTCCACCATTCGCCACTTCAAGCAGTCCCTTGCGCGGCGTATCGGCGCCTGTGAACGCGCCCTTTCGGTGTCCAAACAATTCACTTTCCACAAGATTTTCTGGAAGCGCTCCGCAGTTGACGGCCACAAACGGCATGGTCGATCTCAAGCTGAGATCGTGAATGCGTCGAGCGACTAGTTCCTTTCCCGTACCCGTCTCTCCCAAAATCAAAACACTGGAATCGGTCGGTGCGATTTTTTCGCACAACTTTTTGACATGGAGCATTCCGGGAGTCCGGCCAATCAGATCGGGTGCGCCTTCCACGGCCTTCAGTCTCGATTCGAGCGCGATCGTCTTGTGTGTCAGCGTGCGTTTGTCGGCGACGCGTTTTAAGGACGCATTGATGTCGATTAGCTTGCAGGGCTTTCGCAGAAAATCATAGGCTCCGGCGCGAACGGCCTGAATTGCCGCATCGACGTCGCCATGTGCTGTACTGATGATGACTTCGGTTTCTGGCGAGACTTTTTTGATGTGTTGGATCACATCCCATCCGCTCATGCCGGGCATTCTGAGATCCACGATCGCGGCATCAAATGTTTGCAGTTCCAGTGCCTTGAGAGCGGCTGGTCCGTCTTCACATAAGACAAGATCATGACCCATGCGTGGGAGTTCGATTTTCATGACATCGCGAATGGTTTGCTCGTCATCGACGAACAGGACTCGTAGTTTATTCGTGGCGGCAGCGGTCAACGGGCGGTCTCCTTGCCCCTCTCGTGACATCCTTGTCAGCGAGCCGACGATTGTCGGACGGCTTATATTGCCGAAAGATTTAGTTTGGTCGAGCGGTTCATATCACATCACTATCGTGGGAGCAATGTCCATTTTAGGCTTGTTCGAACTTTAGTGACCGTCAAAAAATAAGGGTCGGCAGAGAACCGTTGTCTCGGACAAAATTTATAACGATTCCACACAGATTTGCGCCGTGACTCAATGAAAATTAGGTATCAGTCGTCAACATCAAAACCTCCTTCAGACGGCAGATACGCTAAGCGGCCTTCGAAGCCTCTTGCCCCGTTCGGGGCAGATGAATCCGAAAAGAACTCCCTTTCCCAAGGCCTTCACTGAAGGCCTCAATTCGGCCGCCATGATCTCCCATGATCCGATCGACGATCGACAATCCCAGTCCGGTTCCCTTACCCGACGGCTTCTCCGTAAAAAACGGTTTGTAGAGATGCGACAGAATGTGAGGCGTCATTCCACAACCCGTATCCTGAATATTAAGAATCACCTCATCGACGGATTCGGCCAACATGATCGTGATTGATCCGGACTCCATGCCCTCCATGGATTCAAGAGCATTCATCAGAAGATTCAGAATCACCTGTTCGATTTCACCGGCGTTGACGTCGGCCGGGTGCGACTGGCTGCTGTCAAATCGGATCTCAACGTGACCGAAACCTTCAATGTGCCGTACCATTTCAAGCACTTCGGCCACGATTTTTGTGACGTCGTAGCGGACACGAGGACTGTTGTTTCCGCGGGCGATTTCCAACGTTCGTCTGGTGATCTGCTGGCATCGTTCCGTCGCATGCTGGATCATGTTCAAGTAAGTGCGAAGTAAGCCACGGTCATCGGGAGAACTTCCAAACTGACTCTCCGTTTCGGCCAACCGTTCCACAAGCGAGTCTGCCGCCATGGAAATTGCCGACAGAGGATTATTGATTTCGTGGGCAATTCCGGAAGCCATTTGACCCAGGTCCACCAAATGTTTGTTTCGGACCATTTGCTCGCCGCGACACAAAGCCTCGCGATCGGCCTCAGACTTGTCACGCTGAAAACGATCGATCATCCGGTTGAAGCTGTCGGCTAAATCAACCATTTCGTCCCGACCGGGGAGTTTCAATCGGTGCTTGTAGTCTCCGTTAGCGACGCGCAAGGCCGCATCGTGGAGCTTGCGTACGGGCACAAAGACCCACGCATATCCGCATTGAAACAACCCGTAAAGCAAGCCCACAACAATGACCGAACAAACTCCAATCAACCAGATTCGCCAGCGATAGGCGGTATCGGCCTCAGCCAAGATTGGGGACAACTGTTGTTCCGCGATCGGCAGGTTCAGGATGACTGTCTGTAACCAGGCTACGTCGCGAAGCATTGTGTCGAGCGTCTCTTGACGCTCAGCAGTCGAATCAATCGAGACCTGAACCTGTCCCAGTCGCGACAACGACCGCTGGATCCCATCCAGCTGATTCAGAATGATCGGCTGCCTCTGAGAGGGATGCAAGTCGTAAAGCTGGACCAGTCGAATGCGGAGTTCATGTAGTTCTTGCAGAGCATGTTCGACGCGATCCCGCCAGATTGGGTGATCTAGGTCAAGATCCCGTCGTCTGCCGGTCACTGGTTCTTGACGCCAAGCGAGATTGGGGTCGGGAAGTTCCCTGAGCCACAGAGGATCGAACAAACGTGCACAGGCCGTCACCAATTTTGTGGGTGACGGCTCCGAATCCATCACCTTCAGATCGTGAACAAAGCGGCGATACGAAAGTAATCCTGACAGCCCCGCAACACCCAGCGAGAGCAGCATCAGCAGCACCAAAACAAGCCCAATGAAGAGCTTGCGACGAATGGATCGCGTAAGGAACACTCGACATCCTTGTCGTGTTGGCTTTCAAACAACGAAGCGGAAACGGAGGTTGCAAACATTACAAGAGAATGTCATTTCACTCAACCCCGGTTCAAAAAATGCTCGAGCCCCCGTCGCTCGATGATCCTCGGATGCCGCCAAAGGGTCGAGTTCGAGCTCGTCAGAAATGAAGGCAATTTCCACGCTCTTGGCTAATCACAGATCGGCGTTCGTCTGGGCCGTAGTATGCCTCTCAACGCTCACAATAGTTGACCAGACCGATGGGGCGGCATCAAACCCCGAACGCGTTCCCTAGTCGCGGCGGCCGACTCAATTTTGTGAGATTTCTCCCGGCCAATCAATCCCCCGCGGCGATCACTGCGCATCTTATCCCGAGAGCAACCAATCGCGCCAGATCGAATCCGCTGGCCGCACAGGGCAAACGTTGTCTGTTGCAAATCATCGCTTCTCAAATCCTCCGACATCAGGGATAGTGTTCGGATAGCGGCGTTGTCGGCTGGCAATTTGCTGATTTTGTAGATTGTCGTTTGCGCGAACCGTGATCCAAACCACCTTGTCACTAGGATTTGCCGATGAATGACTCAATTGTCGGCACGGAAGATCACCAGCCGATTTCCCTGTCGGATCGGTCGCGATCCGATGCGGAACCAACCCCCCCAGACAAGTTGAGCCGTACCGCAGTGATGAAACAGCAGTCGATCGGTAATCCCCCTGAGAAACAATCACCGCGCAGCCTATTTTGTCTGATGGCCGTTCAGTTTTTGACGGTCCTGAATGACAACACGTTTCGGTGGCTGGCCGTGGCCATTGCAAAGCCTGTGTTGGGTTCCGCCACGGCATTGTCGCTGGGTTTGGCTGGATTCACGTTGCCGTTCATCGTTTTCGCGACCCCGGCCGGGTATCTCGCGGATCGCTTCTCAAAAGTCGCCGTAATACGCACCTGCAAGGTTGCCGAGATCGTCATCATGTTGCTCGGATGCTCGGCCATCCTCTCGGGTCAGATGACCTTACTGTTCCTCGTCGTGATGCTCACGGGGGCGATGGCAGCACTCTTTTCCCCGGCCAAATGCGGTAGCATTCCGGAGCAGGTCGATGAATCGAGGTTATTGCAGGTCAATGGTTGGATGAGCCTGATGACTGTCGTTCCCGCCGCGTTCGGATTTCTTTTTGGCAATCTGTTGGCCGATCGTATTCAGCCGACGCCGAGCACTGTTATCACCGCCTCGTCACTGGCTCCCGTCGCGGCAACGCTCTTGAGCGTTGCCGTTGTCGGATGGATCTTGAGTTACGGCATTCGTGCGTTTCCTTCGGCAGATCCCGCCCGAAAGATTCCGTGGAATCCGCTTGCAGATATCGCTTCATCATTTCGGCTGTTGGCCCATGACCCACCGCTATTGCGTGCGGCCTGGGGTATCGCATTTTTTTGGATTCTGGCTTCGCTGGCTCAGATGAACATGGATCAGCTGGGACAGAAAGATCTCCGCGTATCCCAGGATATGATTGGTTGGATGGGTCTGTGGCTTGTGCTGGGGCTCGGCGTTGGCAGCGTGCTCGCAGGATGGTGGTCCGTCGGTCATGTCGAGTTGGGGATTGTTCCGCTGGGTGCGATTGGCATGGCGTTCTGGTCCATGATGTTATGCCTAGCCGGCTTTTATGGATCCTCGATGCCCCATGAGTCATTCACGGTGGCCTGCCTTTCCCTGTTCGCTTTGGGCATCAGTGCAGGACTTTTCGATGTTCCACTGGAGGCATACCTGCAACAGAGGGCCGAAGCGCGTCATCTTGGCCAAGTGGTCTCGGCGACAAACTTTTTGGCGTTCACCGGGATCCTCCTGATTTCGGGGCTGTACTATGTCGCCCGGGATCTGGTCAATCTGTCGCCGAGTTTTATTTTTCTGATCGCGGGATTGGGAACCATTCCTGTCGCGATTTACATTGTCTGGTTGTTGCCAGGAGCCACAATTCGCTTCGCCGTGTGGCTGGCAATCCAGACCGTCTACAGAGTGCGAGTCTACGGTCTGGAGAACGTTCCCAAAACCGGCGCCGCGATGCTCACCCCGAACCATGTCACGTTTGCAGACGGCGTTTTGCTAATGCTGCAGATTCCACGACTGACGCGATTCATCGTCTACGCCAACTTTGTCAATCATCCCCAACTCAACTGGTTGGCGCGTCTGTACGAGGTCATTCCGATCAAGTCTGACGGAGGCCCAAAGTCACTCATTCAGTCTCTTCGAACGGCGAGGGAGGCATTGGTCGATGGCAGCCTCGTCTGCATTTTTCCCGAAGGTCAATTAACACGCACCGGACAATTGCAGGCCTTTCAACCGGGAATGCTCAAGATCCTTCAGGGGACGAGTGCACCAATCATACCGGTTTATCTCCATGGTTTGTGGGGCAGTATTTTCAGTTTTCGTGGCGGCAAATTTTTCAACAAGTGGCCGCGTCGCTGGCCCTATCCCCTGTCAATTCATTTTGGGAAACCGATTGCCCCGCCGAAGTGTTCCGCGGAAATTCGTTTCGCTGTTCAAGAACTGGGAGCTGATGCCGTGGAAGCCGACAAATTCAGAGAACTGACCCCTGCACGGCAACTGATTCGGTCGTACAAGAAGTCGCGACATCGCCACCGAATTGCCGACTCCAGCGGAGTCGAATTTTCCGGCGGCAAAGTGCTGGCGTCTGTTCTTGCCCTGCGGCGAGTCCTCCTGCGGCATGTGTTTTCCTCCAACGAACCAAACGTCGGCATCCTGTTACCCCCATCGGCCGGCTGCTCGCTGGCAAATTTTGCGGTGACATTGTCTGGGCGAGTCCCCGTCAATTTGAACTACACCATGTCCGAAAGAGACATCAACTATTGCATTCAAGACGCCCGATTAAAGCATGTCATCACCAGCAAACAGCTGCTGGAGAAAAAGCCGATGAACCTCGACGTTCCTTTGGTCTTTTTGGAAGATTTGAAAGAGCAGGTGCGTAGCTTCGACAAATTGTTGGCGGGCCTCGGGAGCTTTGTGCTTCCCAGTTGGATCTTGGAACGGGTTTTGGGCCAAAGGAGGACGCCGATTGATGGTTTGGCAACGATCATCTATACCTCGGGTTCCACCGGCGAACCCAAGGGTGTGATGCTGTCTCATCATAATATTTCAGCGACCATCGACGCCATCAATCAAGTTGCTCAGGTGGAGGAACACGATGTCGTCTTGGGTGTTGTTCCGATCTTCCATTCACTCGGATTTCTGGCCACGTTGTGGATGCCCGTTCTGTTGAACGCGAAGGTGGTTTACCACGTCAATCCGCTCGATGCGCGTGAGATTGGAAGGCTCGCTCAGAAGCACGGAGCCACAATCCTCTTCGGGACCCCAACCTTCCTGCGGGGATACCTTAAGCGAGTCGACAAAGAACAATTCAGCAAACTCGATCTGGTCGTCGTGGGCGCAGAGAAACTGCCTCTCGAACTGGCCGAGCAATTTCGTGACAAGTTCGGCGTCCTTCCGTCGGAGGGCTACGGGACGACAGAGACATCGGGACCGGCATCCGTCAACATTCCCGATCATCGTTGTGAACAGACCGAACAAAAGGGAACGAAACTGGGGACAGTGGGCCGGCCCTTGCCCGGTGTCGTCGCTCGTGCCCTGGACCTCGAAACTCGCCAGCCACTCGGAATCGACCGAGAAGGCTTGATCCAGATCAAGGGGCCGAACATTATGCTTGGTTACTGGAACCAACCGGAAAAAACGGCTGCCGTACTCAAGAATGGCTGGTACGACACGGGTGACATGGGGCTGATTGACGCCGATGGGTTCATACACATCACCGGGCGTTTAAGCCGCTTTTCAAAAATCGGGGGTGAGATGGTTCCGCATCTGAAAATTGAGGCCTGCTTACAGGAAATCGTTGATGATCCCAACAATAGTGATGCCGGAATTCAAATCGCAGTGACCGCAGTTCCTGACGAAAAGAAGGGCGAACGGCTGGTCGTTCTGCATCGGCCGATGATGAAGACCGTGGCCCATGTCATCGAAGAACTGTCGCGGTGCGACCTCCCCAACCTGTGGATTCCTGCGTACGATAGCTTCATCGAAGTTGCGGAAATTCCACTGCTTGGAACAGGTAAACTGGATCTACGCGGAATCAAGCAACTGGCTTTGGAAAAAGCAAAACGATAACTGAAATCCACAGTGGATCGCCGGCCGGCTCGAGACAATATTGCTTAGACAATGTTGCTTAGACAATGTGGAGGTTTTTTAGAAGGTCAATGCCGATCGACGACCCTGCCGACAATCAGCATTTTTGCAGAATCGCTGATGCGGAATGCCTCGCGCCCGCACTCCGTCCCCGAGATGTTCGCCGGCCAAAAGTGCATTGGTGGGCTGTTTTCTATGGAGCAGGTATTGTTGGCCGAATGCGCAGCCATGGTTGATCAATTCACTGATGCAGGTACACTTTCTCCACCTGACAAATCGGTCGCGTGGGTTGACCATGCGAGCTTTTGTATTCCGTGACTGAATCACTCCCCCCCCAAAAAATTACAGAAGAAGGCTTCCCGATGACTCGATTCATGAGCTGCCTGATGTTGACCGCGTTGACTTTGATCGGATCGGCTGATGCGGCTGAACCGGATCAGGATGGTTTCGTTCAACTCTTCGACGGCAAGTCGTTTGAGGGTTGGAAAGCCAATGAAAACAAGAACAGTTGGAAGATTTTGGATGGCGCGATTGTGGCCAACGGTTCGAGAAGCCATGTGTTCTATGTGGGAGACGACAAGCCATTCATCAATTTTGAGTTGCGAGTGGACGTCAAAACTGAAGCCGATTCCAACGGTGGAATTTACTTCCACACAAAGTTTCAGGAGCAGGGTTGGCCAAAATATGGTTTTGAGGCGCAGGTCAATAATTGCCCAAAAAAGGATCCCATCAAGACAGGTAGCCTGTATGGTGTGAAAAACGTTTTTGAGCTTCATGTGAAGGACGGTGAGTGGTACACCGAGACCGTCATCGTCAATGGTAAGAACGTCAAGATTAAGGTCAACGACACGATCGTCACTGATTATACCGAGCCCGCTGACAAGCAACCGGAGCCTGATTACACGCATAAACTCGACGAAGGAACCTTCGCATTGCAGGCGCATGACCCGGGGAGCACCGTTCACTTCAAAAATATTCGCGTGAAGAGGCTCGATTGATTTCGATGGCACACAGCAACGATTATGTAGCGAGCCCGACGATTAAAGAAACGTGCACGAGGGGACTGTTTTTCAACCCTCCGCCAGATGTGTTCAGGACAGGCTCAGAGACGATGGACTGCCCCGGCTGAAAGACCTGAGCCAAGATCGCCTCTTGCCGTTTTAGGATCTATGGCCGAATGGAGTCTGGTACTCTCTCAACCCAGCCGAACAGACGTTCATCTTTGAACGGGGGAGGCGAGAAGTCCGAGACAGACGCGGGACCCCACGCAGACAGCATCGGATGACATTGACCATCACAACGCAAAATCCAAACCGTTTTTCTTGACGAAGAACGCGGCAGACATTCCGGAAAACGTGAAAGGTGCCAGAGCGGCCGTGTCAGATCCCCTCTACCTGAGACACGACGCCAGGCGTGTCATTTTGCTCCACAAAGTCACCGCCGGTTGTGTTCCCACGGACCGGTCTTGGTGAAGTTGCCGTCGAGTAACGTTGACGGAGCGATATCAAATTGAAAGGTCAGGGGGATGATGTGATTTCCGGAGAGCCTGTTGAAGTCTGGGCCTTCCGTCGAGATTGAGGCGCTGATCAGACCCGAAGTGATGCTCACGCCGCTGCAGTTTTCGATTCGAATGGTTCCGTAAAAAAAACAGCAATTTGCGATTGCCATGCCATGGGTGACGTTTCTGGCCCAGAGAGCGTAGCGTTGGTTGTGATTCACGAGGCAGCCCGTGATACTGCCGTGCGATCCGTTTTCATGATCGACGATGACAAGACCATCCCTGTTGTCGCCAATATTCGAACTAGCGATGTTGGTGTTTCCTGCGTGAATTATCAGGCCAGTGAGATTGTGATGGCAGTGCAGGTGTGATGCCGTGATGTATTCGGCTCGCGTGTCAAACCGGATGCCAATAAAATTTTCCCGAGCCGTGATGCGGGTCAGCGTTCCGCCGTCTGTGAACCCCGACGCTCGGTTGTTTGAGCGGATAATCTGCAGTCCCGCTCCGTCACAGTTTCGGATCGTGACGCCGGAGACTTCATAACCCCAACAGGCCTCAATCACCATCCCGTGAGCCGCTCGATCAGTCCGTTTCTGCCACGCGCCGATCGCTTCGCCTTGGATCGTGAGATCTCGTAATTTCCAAGCGGTCGATGTTTGTTGAAGAAACACGGGTTGCTCCCCGAATGCCTGTAAGACGGTCCCGGGGCCAGTGCCGATGACCGTGACATTTTCGGGAATCGTGACAGCCTGAATGCGATACGTTCCCGGCCCGATTTGGACAACTCCGGGTCCCGCATTCAGGGCCTTTTTCAGAGCCGAAGAGTCGTCACGCGTCGTCATACTGCCATCGGGCATCGTGCCGTCGTCATTGCGGAAATCCGACAACAGCCGTTCCGCGGTCGCGGAAATCGTTGGATTCGGCTGCGCACTCACCAGACTGGCGATCAAAAAACAACAACACAAGGCAACGATCCAGCGCATGCATCTGCTCCATCTCTCAAGAGTTGGCGGTGTCGGTGAGCTTATTCGAGCGCTCGATTGTATAGGAAAGTCCGTGCGATCGTAATCTTAGGGGACGATGACAGGCGGGCTTGCCATGGATCTCGGTGAGCGACGGCATCGCAATCTGCATCTGGGGGACGGAGGTCGACAGGTTGCTAAAGCACATCGGAGAGCCGATGGAGATTCAAGACCCTTCCGTCCGGCGAGCGATATTTTCGGGGATGAAGTTCATGCGTGTTCTTCGCCGTTCGGTCAGCCTGACAGCGTCGTCTGCCAGAGTCCGCTCCGTCGATCGATACGGATCGCATCGCGGGATCGCGCCCGGTTCCAGTCGCGCCATCCGAAGGGGGATCACCGAGTCTCTAGCCGTCGGCGTGTTTCACCAAATTCCACGATCCGCATCACGAGATCCGGGCGGCGAGGCGGAGTCGATGATTGCTTTCGAATGGAGCAAAAGTTCAATCATGGTTTACAGCCAATCCATGCGATTAAGGACCAGCGTTTGTCTGCGTGACAAACCGAGTGAGCGACACTAACGTCTGCCGAGTCGGCGGAGGAATCCACGTCAATAACGGTTGGCCGTGCGACAATCCGGCCCGCTCAATAATGCTATACCGTCAAGCCGTTGCCGCTTTCGATGGCCATCGCTAAGATTCGGAGACTCGTGCTTTGTCGTCTTGCACGGTTGCCAAACAAATCTCTGCTTCTTCGCCGAATGTGCCCTTTGTGGCGACACACCAAAAACCCTTGGTCCAGTCGCGAGATTGCTTGACCAAGCAATGTGTCTTCGTAAACGGATTTGTCTTTTAGATGTCGATCGCTGCTCAACAAATAAACATCAACAAATAAACAACGGACAGACGAGGGATACAGGACCTGAAATGCTCACTGAAATGCAGTTGTTGGAGCCATTGCAAACTTGCCAAGATCCGGAACTTGGCCGTTCGTTTGGTGAGCTCAAGATGCTCGCCGGAGCTAGTCTCGGATCAGGTAACGTGCTGAACGTGACCATTGATTTGCCGACTCCAGCCTATCCGCGACGGGCGAGAATTACAGAACTTGTTCAATCGAAATTACGTCAGGCGTTTCCCGATATCGCGACGGTCGCTGTTAGCTACATCTCGAATGTCCGGGGCAAAATGAGCGGTGGCACAATCGGCTTGAGAGCGAAGAATGTGATTGCCGTAGGGAGCGGTAAGGGAGGTGTCGGAAAGAGTACGATTGCCGCGTCCCTTGCCTACGGACTGCAGACACTGGGGTGCAAAGTCGGGCTGATGGATGCCGACGTCTACGGCCCCAGCATTCCACACATGGTCGGCTCACAGGGTGCCCCGTCTGCGGTCAAACATACGACTTCCACGGGCGAAACATTCGAACGAATGGAGCCAATCATTGCGGATGGGCTCAAGGTGATGTCGATGGCGTATTTCGTGAAGCCGGATCAAGCTGTCATCTGGCGTGGTCCGATGCTTCACAAGGCGATTACACAATTTCTCAAAGACACCGATTGGGGCGAACTCGATTATCTAATCATCGACCTACCGCCCGGCACGGGTGATGTTTCACTGACACTGTCTCAGATCGTTGGATTGGCTGGAGCGATTGTGGTTTGTACTCCGCAACAAGTCGCCCTACTGGATGCGATCAAGGCCGTCAGCATGTTCCGGCAGGTGAAAATTCCACTGCTGGGTGTTGTCGAAAATATGACCGGAGAGATCTTCGGACGAGGTGGCGCGCGCCGCAAAGCGGAAGAGTTGGGTATTCCATTTCTCGGCGAATTGCCAATCGATTCGGGCATTCGAATCCGGGGCGACGACGGCCGTATTTCCAGTTTATTCAATGACGACAATCCCTCCAAAGAACCCCTGTTACACATTTGCCAGCAAGCCGCGATACAGGTTGCCAAGCAACTGCTTCACGCGCCACAAATGCCTCAACTCGAGATCCTTTAATCCATTCCTGGGCAAAATTTGCGCCGCTGATTCGGTTTACCGATTCACGCCATTCCAAATACCGGATGCAATTCGAGTTGTTGTGTGTCCGCTTTGGCGATACCGGTCATCGTCAAAAAATAACGCGTCAGTGATATTTCCGAGCCTTTGGGTGGTTGTGGTGGTGTGGGATCTCGCCGAGCAGATCGCTAGGGCCAAGAACCCGATTCAAAAATTTTTGTCAGGGACATCAACACACGCAACCCCGCAACACGATCCCGCGATGGTTCAAATCAGGGACTGATCGATCCCCCTCCTGTGTTCCAATCAGCGTGAACATTCGGTGTTGAAAATGGATCCGTGCTAGGGGGCAATGAAGGCGACACGAGTCCGCTGTTCCAACGAGCGTCGGATGGGCGTGGGATCTGGCGAATTCTTTTCAGCCGACAACTCCGAGTGATTCACTCGTTGTCCAGAAGCCCCGCAGCACCGATTTCCGCGACTCTTGAGAAGGTCTGGAGTGACGCCGGCAGAGACCTCGGTCGCTATTTTAATCGATTCAGGCGGCCGCTCGCACCAAAACGAGTGGAACACAAAGGAGGCCTTGCAGTCAGTCAAGTTGTGTGAGGCGCAAGGTCATAGCGGTTGAAGCAATGAGCCACGTCAGGCAACCGCTCGTCAAAACGATGGAAACACTGCGGGGCCACCAAGACTGGGCGAGCCGGACGATTCCCCCAGAAGCAATCACGAGTATCGGCGGAACCAGCGGCAGAATGAAGCGTTCGCCGGCCGCCACGGGTACGTACCAGCCGAAGACCGGCACACAAATCAGCAGCCAAATGGGGATCAAGAAGGGCTCCGTCCGTCGCTCCGTGGCCCCTCCGAACAACGCGATCCCGGCCCAGAGGCCTCCGAACAAGATCCGGCTGTCTTGCAATGGGCTTGGCCCCAGACTTCGCATCAGAATAAAGAGTTCCCAAACCACTCCGGAAACGCCGCGCTCCAGAATCTGTGTTGCGGAATGCTCTTCCAGAAAACGCTGGGTTGCCGTCCCCAAAGACATCGAATTGGCCAGACTCACCGGGTCGGAAAACTCGTCGACGAACAGCAACCACGAATTCACATTGTAAGTCGGCGACCCATATCTCAAGGTATTGCGGATAAGGAGTGGTGCACTGACCAACCCCCAACCGAGGCAGACACAGGCCAGAGACAACAACGCACGCCTCCACCGAAAAGAGGCCTTGTTGAGACCGACGCGCATCGGCTCGGTAGCGTTTGGATTTGTGAGGCAGACGCGTACAACAAGCAGGATTCCATAGCCAACCAGCCAGAGTAACCCGGTCCCTTTGGTGAGGTACATCAGTCCCAACCACCCGCCACAACAAACCTGTCGGACAGACAACGAACGGATCGAAGTCAGGTCGCTCTGATAAGGCCTGCCGAAATACAACCATCCCACCGTCGCGAGACAGACCATCAGACTTTCACAACTGACGAGTGTCGCGGCGTAGCAGCAGGCAAAGTTGGTCGCGAAGAGGGTACATGAAACGGCTGATGTGCCGGGTCCGAATTGACGCATGACGGCCCACCCCAAGCCACAGAGCGTCATCAGTCCGAACAGAACCGAGAGCCATTGTCCCCATTCTTTCGTCGGCCATAAGGCCAACAAGGCCAGATACAGTGGATGTCGATTGGCCTCTTCAAATTGACCGGTGAGCAGGTTGCGAACGAGTGCTACGCTTCCCCCGGTGGTGTGTATTTCGGCCGCCGTTGTGAGGTAAGCAAACTGATCCGAGTTGTTCTCTAACACTTGCCGCGGAGCGAGATGGGTTGCGATCATCAAAAAGCTGACGCAGGAACACAGGATGAGTCCGCTGGCCATTCGCTGCGACATCGCGGATTCGACGTCTGGAAAATGATGTAACCAACGTCGAATCGCGTCACTCCGTGTCTGCCAAAAGCGATTCGACGATACGGCTAATAGCCCAGACAGCACTCCCATGGAGAGGGCCCCGGCCAAGGCGATCAGGCCGAGCCTTGACTGCGCTCCGAGCCCCGTCGTTCGCAAGTGGCAGATGTTTGCAACTGCTACCAAGCAAAGGGAGCAGAAAATGAGCGAGAACAGTCGATGTGGAATGAATTGCATGATTGCATCTGTCGTCGGTTGTCGTTGTGATTGGCCACTGAGTCTGGAACGGAACGGCGTGGAAAATGTCACACGTCGTTTGGCGGCAAGCAAATCAACTCCGCCTGCCGATCGATTGAACTTACCCGAAACGGTGGCCGGCGTGTATCGGTCGTGTCTATGCTGTTTCACCGAGTTTCGGAAATTGCTGGAAGTTCTAAAGTGGACCTGGTGTGGCCGGCATCTCTGTTCTTGGAATGAGTCTGGATTGGCAACCCGCGACAGCGTTACGCTCGTTTGATGAAAGGCCTGGATTGAGTGCGATTACGTGAGTCGTAAACTCGGTAATCAGTGGCGGCTCCGCGCGTTCCGTCCTGAACGTCCCATCGAGATCAAGGACGGCTGCTGCAAGGCGATCATTTTTTCATGCGAGGTAGCCTTTTTTCTGGGGAGTCGAGCAGATTGGCCGCAACGTGTCAGGCAGAATTTTTCGAAAAACGACGATCACAAAATAATCGCCTCTTTATTTCCATCAGGTCAACGGGTAAAGTCGTAATCCCGAGTGTGACGCCTGTCGAACACTCGATCATTCGCAAATGTCACTCATCGCATGACACTTCCAACAGATTTTTTCCTGCCGGGTCGACCACTTGATGAACCCTGAGTAAAACCGTCATACCTGAGTTTCGTGTACTTCATGTCATCATTCTCTGTCCGTGTTGCTGCAGTGGCAATGATGCTGATTCAGATCAGCATCATTGGGGTGTATGCACCCACCCATCGGCTGTTGCATCATACATTGGCTCGGGTTGAGACGAATCAGCAATCGGTATCGCACTCCGACGGTCGTACGACTTGTTGCCATCACGGAGCGTGTGCGTCGAATCCGATCACGCAGCGGTTGAGTGCAGAGGAGTCCCCTGACACACCGTGTTCGGATGACGAGGGTCACTGTGTTTGGTGTTTGCTGGCGTTGCAACAAGCGGATCTTCCAATCCCTGTTGCAGACACGTTTCAGCGTCCTTCAGTCCAACCACGTTTTGTGATTGCTGGCTTAATCATTGAAAGTGATGATGAGACGGCCTTTGACGTTCGTGGCCCACCCTCAGTGTGAAGAGGCTTCTCCGAAATGGCGACTTTATGACGTTGTTTTCGAAGTCATAAAGAGCCCTGCTCGTCTTAGAAACGTTCCACGTGGAAAATCGCGTGACGTGGTTTCCGGCGGGCATCACTGAGTCACTGATTCGTCCGGTTTCACGCTTGAACCTGACGGTCTGATCCGCTTCTTTACCGATTAATCAAAAAACTGACCGACGAGCACACAAATGCTGTCGCAAGGAGTCTTCGTATGTTCACGCTCATTCCGCGGAAACAATCCGGTTTTACGCTTATCGAACTATTGGTTGTGATCGCAATTATTGCTGTTTTGATCGCCTTGTTGCTGCCTGCGGTGCAGCAGGCACGGGAGGCAGCACGCCGTAGTCAATGTCTCAATAATTTGAAACAACTGGGACTGGCATTGCATAACTATCATGACGTTCATGCTCTTTTTCCGCCCGGTTGGATCGGAGTCCAAGCGGGTGCGACCAATACCGAGGGACCGTCTGGATTTTCCTGGGGATCGCACCTCCTTCCCTACTTAGATCAGGGGAATGTCTACAGCAAAATAGACTTCAATGTCTCCTGTACGGATCTTGCGAATGATGCCATTCGCAAGACGAATCTTAATATCTTCCGATGCCCGTCTGATGTGTCGAACGACACCTGGGAGATCGTGGAAGAGTTAAATCCGACAAATACACTTGCCACGCTACCCACGGCAAACTATGTCGGTAATTTTGGGACAGAGGGCTACGAAGACATCTGTGTGGGGGGAGATTTTCCGGGTGCGCAATGTCGTGGTGATGGCCTGTTTTTTCACAATGGAAATCTGAAGATCATAGACATCCTTGATGGGGCAACCAATACTGTCATGCTCGGCGAGCATCGAACAGACAAGGCGTTGGACTGGCATAGTACTTGGCTGGGATACGTGGCGACCGGAGAAGAGGCCGCCGCACGCATTCTTGCTGTCAGCGACCACACTCCCAATCACCCCTCTCTGCACATTGACGACTATAGTAGCTATCACCCGGGGGGAGTCCATTTACACTTCGTTGACGGTCACGCACGTTTTGTGACCAGTTTCATTGACGCGGATGTTTTTAAAGCCATGACCACGCGCGCTGGGGCGGAAGTGGAAAACCTGACCAACGGTAGCGGCTGGGACGCAATTCCTCATTAACGATTGGGCCGCACCGCAAACCGTTTTCCTACATGCCGCGGCTGGCACTGGTCACCTGACTCTGGAGTCCATCCGCTGGGTTCGCTCAGTGGATGGTCTGTCTAGGGCCTGTGTTTGCAACTCGAAATTGCTTCTTGCTGTCGCCTTTTGCGACTCGCTCAGGATGGACGACCTGGCAAATGTAAAATCCTCTGCGTCAAGAATAGGTGAGACACCTGCCTTTCCCCTATTCGAGTGGCGGGCCAAGAGGACAGGACATGGAGAACCACAGGATGTTGAGTACCCCAGCGGCGGCGGCTGTGGGCAGCAGCGGCCGAATCCGGTGGTGCCGGAGAAGCCCGTGCGGCGGCGATTCGACGCCGCGTACAAGGCCCGCATCCTGCGCGAGGCAGATCAGTTCACGAAGCCGAGGCAACGCGGCGTCCTGCTCCGTCGCGAAGGCCTCTACTCGTCGCACCTGTCAGTGTGGCGAAAGCAGTGTGGCGATGCGGCACTCGCCGGCCTCGTACCCAAGCGGCGCAGGCGGAAGACCGACCCGAATGCGCCGCTCGTCGCCGAGAACCAGCGGCTCGTCCGGGAGAACGCACGACTCATGAAGAGACTTCGTCAGACGGAGGCCGTTCGGAACGTCCCCAAAAAACTCTCCGAGATCCTGGGGCTCCAGCTGCCGCCCAACGACTACGTAACCGAGCCACGAAAGCGGTTGAGGAACTTACCCCCTCCGTGGGCAGCCGTCGCGTGCGAAGCCATCGCTGTGCCGCGGCCGGCATCGCCACGAGGCTTTGAGTGGCGACGAATGGAAGCCTGTTCTGGATGTCTTTCTCGGCGAGTCGTTTGCCGACAAGGCTCCCGATGAAACCGACACGAAACTTCGGGATCAGGGCACGTCCCTCTGTTCCGTCCGCACGATGTACCGTGTCCTCGAGGCCAATCAGGAGGTCCGCGAGCGTCGTCACCAGCTCCGTCATCCCGCCTATGCCAAGCCGCAGCGGGTGGCCACGGCCCCCTACTCGGCCTGGACGTCGGACATCACGATGTTGCTGGGGCTGGCCAAGTGGACCTACTACTACCCCTACGTCATCCTCGAGATCTACAGCCGGTACGTCGTGGGGTGGATGCTGGCGCAACGGGAATCCCAACATCTCGCCGAACGATTGATTCGCGAGACGCTCGTCAAGGAATGCATCCATCGCGATCAACTGACAATCGACAGCGACCGCGGCGCGGCCATGCGATCCCATGCCGTGACGCAACTCATGGCCACGCTCGGGGTAATCAAGTCCGTCAGCAGACCGCACGTCAGGGACGACAATCCCTTCTCAGAAAGCCCGTTCAAGGCGCTGAAGTACCGGCACGACTTCCCAGACCGCTTCGCCCGCTACGACCACGGACTCGACTTCTGCCGTGGCTTCTTCCGCTGGCACAACGCGGAGCACCGACACGGGGGGGCGGCCTGCTGACGCCGGCATTGATGCACACGGGCCAAGCGACGGCAGTCCTCGAAGCCGGGGCCTCCGTGCTGGCCGCCGCTCATGCCCGCCACCCGGAGCGGTTCGTCCGAGGCGTTTCGTGGCCGCTGACATCGGCAGAGGAAGTCGGGATCAATCCACCCGAAAATCGACCAACCGGCCGCACACCTGAACGACCCCGCGACACTACAATCGTTCCGCAGGTGTCTTAAACCAATTGATACGTTCCGTCTTTCGGGAACGGACGATTCTTGGAGAGGCCGCATCGCCCTCAATGAGGCCGTGAACCAAATCGCAATTTTTCATCGTCTATCAGAGAGATTCTCTGTGACACCAGAATAGAACCAAAAATACGCAGTTGATACCTATGGCGGGAGTCAACAAGACACCTAACGACACGGACGAAAGCAAGATGGCGATGTGAGGCGGGCTCAAACTGCAGAGCGACGACCGAACAGATCCTTCTTGACCGGGGAACCTGACATTCTTCACTCCGACTATTTCAAATTATTTTACGGAAACGAAGCACCACCATGAATTGTGATTTGAATAATTCGGTGATCGGCGGCGGCCATGTCGTTCCTATCACGATGTGAAAATTAACGAACGCGGATCGAACTGCTATCATGGCGAGGTGAAAAAGAAAGTCCCTCAACGTGGCCTAGTGATGGATGATATTTTTCGGAATGATCTGATCGAACGTGCGACACCGGGACATGACGACTAGTATTGAACACGTGGTTCTGATCCATGCAATCCAAATCCAATCAGGAAGAGGGCCTTACTGTGACAATGCCTGTTGAATCTCGCCGCTGGAGTTTCGATGGATTCCGTGGTGAGCTTGGTCGCATGCCGCTGATGATGGGAATCGTCAATGTGACCCCCGACAGTTTTTCTGACGGCGGACAGTTTTTTAAAACTGACACGGCGGTTGAACACGCATTGCAGTTGGTCGCGGAGGGAGCGGACATTCTGGACGTTGGCGGTGAGTCGACGCGGCCGGGAGCACAGGATGTACCTGTCGATGAAGAATTGCAGAGAGTCCTTCCGGTGATCAAACAACTCGCGAAAAAAGTCGACATTCCCATTTCTGTGGATACATCCAAAGCCGAAGTCGCGCGTCAGTCGCTGATGGCGGGTGCCCGAATCGTCAACGATATTTCGGGGCTCACATTCGATTCACGGATGATCGACGTTTGCCGGGAGTTCCAATGCGGGGTCGTTGCCATGCACATTCAAGGTGTGCCACGGACCATGCAAAACGAACCGCATTACAGCGACGTTGTGCAGGAAATCTGTTTGTTTTTCCGCGAGCGGCTGCAAACTCTGACCGCTGCTGGAGTGGATCCGGAACGAATCATTTTTGATCCTGGAATCGGATTTGGAAAGTCCGCGACTCACAATCTGCAGATCCTGTCTCACATCAAACAACTGCGTTCATTGGGCCGGCCCGTCATGATCGGCCACTCAAGAAAACGTTTTCTCAAGAACATTTCTGGCCGTGATGTTGATCAACGCCTGTTCGGAACACTGGGAGTTTCCATCGCACTCGCAAACCAGCATGCCGATATCCTGCGAGTGCACGACGTCGCGGGAAACCGCGACGCCGTGACTGCTTTTTTTGCAATTGGCCACGAAAGTCAGACGACCGGCCCGGAGACCCAGGCGATGTGCTGACGATTACAGTCCGCCACCGGAGCGTGTCGACCACCACGGAAGACTCACTCCACCGTCGATCGTCAACGTGCTACCCGTCATGTATTCGGCAGCGTCACTCAAGACGTAGGCTACCGCCTTGCCAATTTCATCCGGTCTGCCAAGTCGCTTCCACGGAAGCGTTGCCGCTCCAGCGGCCAGCTGCTCCTCGGTATAAAATTTCCGCTCGCCCGGTGTATCGATCCACCCGGGATGAATGATATTGACGCGGATTCGATGTGGAGCGAGCTCGATCGCCGCGGTTCTGGCCATATGATCGATCGCGGCCTTTGCCATATTGTAGGCCATTGCTGTTGGAAACGGGATGACCGCGTGAGGTGAGCTGATCACAACAATAGATCCGCCCTTGCCCTGCTTGACCATCTGCATCGCAGCCGCCCGCACTCCATAAAATGCACCCCACATACCGACATCGATCGTTCGGCGAAAGCCATCGAGATCGCTACCCAGCATCAGCTGTCGGTCGCTGTAAACAGCATTGGAGACGAAGAGATCAAGGCTTCCGAACTCGGCGGCGGTCTGTGCCACCATTTCTTCGACCCGTTCACGATTCGAAACGTCCCCCTGAAGGGTAATCGCCCTGCCTCCCCCGAGACGAACGGCACTGGCGACTTCATCGGCTTCACCGGAGTGCGAGTGATAGTTGATGGCCACATTGGCACCTGCTTTGCCCAGCTCCTCAGCACAGCCTCGTCCGATCCCACGTGATGCACCCGTGATCAAAGCATTCCGACCCGAAAAACTCATTTTCTAAACCTTTCACAACATCTCTCATTGGAATCCGCATGACGCCAATGGCACAACAAAAAGATTTCGAACATTTCTAATGTTAAAGCCCGACCTGAAATACAAGTCGGGCTGAATTAACAACGTGCTTAATAATCGAAATTTCAAGCGGAGAAACTACTACCACAGCCACAACTTTTGACGACATTGGGATTATTGAACTTGAATCCCCGTTGGTTGAGTTCGTCCAGAAAATCAAGAACTGTTCCATCGAGATACAGTGAGCTTTTCTTATCAACAGCGACCTTAATTCCATGCTGTTCGCTAACTTGATCCTTGCTCGAATCTGTGGCTGTATCAAACCCCAGCGAATATTGAAAACCGCTGCAGCCTCCGGCGGCGACACCGATTCGCAATACAGAAGTCTCCGGACAATTTTGCTCACCCATAACGCGTTTGATTTCGCCTGCAGCTTTTTCAGTTAACGTCAGAGCCATCGCAATCATCTCCTCTTAGTCATAAAAACCACAGCCGCTCTTTATAAAAATCGCAGCCGTTTAGGACTCTCGCCCATTGTCTGTCCAGATTATACAGCCGGGCGATCAAAAGCAACGTAAGAAGTTGCTCGGGATTTTGTCAACGGTGATTTTCGGCCGTCAATTTGTCACTGGTAGTCAATCTCGTTTTTTCGTGTGACTACGGCCCATGCGGTCCTGAAATTTTAAGACTCGTTGACTTCAGGCCGATCGCTGGAGGCGGAGAGCGGCGCTAGCCCCAGGCTCCCTCTGCCCCCCCCTTCCCAAAAAAACTCGATCTCGCCTCACGATACGATGTCGCGAGAAGCGACGCTCAGATACCACGCCGGAACGGTCACGCTCGTCCAGATCGCGATCCTCGGCCTACCACGCATGAGGCGAGGATCGGTGACAAGCGACCGCCGCAAGAATTATTGAACGTGCGGTTCCACCAAATTGAGGCAGAAGACGGCGCGCACATTGAGCGTTGGCAAGCGGCATTTTAGTTACTGAACCTGCTAAAACGGTAATCTCGAATCGATTGGCACGACCAACGTCAAGTCGTGGTCAGCCTGCAAGCATCGCAGGCGAGGCCGTTGCGCCGCGATGTGCTCGGCAGATTCGAAATAACGGTTGGCAGGCGATTTTTCGAGACAGACGCGGAAACCCCAACTACGAATTTTTTACCAAGGCGTGCCGGCCGTAGAAGCGTCTGCTTCCGGAAAGCTTTCGAATGGCGTCCAAGTAGTACAGACGCTCGACCGACCTCATTTCCCAATCCGCCATTCCTTCATCAAACGGCCAGAGATGGCGACGTTGAATTCGGTAGAATGCCAGACGCAGACGAACTTTAAGCGACCGTAACAAAGGCCGCGAGATTTCCGCGTGTTCCCAGTGATGGGAAATATACGCGTGGCAAAAGCCTTGAACGCGGGCCCTCGCAAGAAAACTTTGTCGTGTGAGCCGGCACGGATCGGGGTGATGTTCCACCTGAGCATCGGCAACGCCCAACAACAGGAATCCGGCCTGAAGCAATTGCTTGGAAAAAAAGGTATCCTCGGCGAACCCAAGGGCTCCGGGACCGAGTTCCGAATCGAATCCGGTAACTTTTTCCAGCACTTTTCGCAAGAATGCCATATTCGCGCCGACCATTTCTTGAACGTCGCTGAAATTTCGGTCCGATGTATCGGCCAAGTAACTTCGGTGCAGATTGGTCATCCACGGACGCGACAGGTGCGGTGCCAGTTTGATATGACCCGTAGTGCACTCCGCCTGGCCATGGACGATCGGCTGGCAAATTTTTACCAGCCACAGCGGGTGCATCCGCACATCGTCATCAGTGAAAACCACAATCTCACCCGTAGTTTCAGCCAAGCCACGGTTCAACGCCCGAGACTTTCCGGGCTTGCCCACGAAAAGATATCTGACTTCGATTGGACTCAAGTCCGCGGACTCTACCACCGCCCGCGTGCCATCGGTGGAACCATTGTCAACAACCAGCAGTTCAACCATCCATCCTTCCGGCACAGTCACTGTGCGAAGCGATTCCAAGGTCAGCCGTAGGCTTTCCGCCCGATTACGTGTGCAGATGATGATGGTGACATTTGGGGGCATCGAGCGGCACCAAACGGAGGAGACACGTATCTTCCCCTGACGATTCAGACATGACTCGCAAAGGAATGTTTTCTGGACGCTGGTGTATCCTGCGATGAATCGTGTCGCGATTCAACTCAACGAAAGTTTCGAACGGCCGATGTTTGATCCCGGCGCAGACGTTCCCGGTTTCGATCCCTTGATCCGGCGTGCGTGAACATCTTCTTAATCGGTTTGGGGGCAATGACCAGCGCGACGAATTTCGAACGGCACAATGTTCGATCCATTTTCTACAAACAACATGCGAGATCCCTTTGGTTGACGGCTAGCAAGTGGTTTTTAGGTGTGCTGACTCCGTGGTACTCTATTGCACATCGATGCCTGCTGTTTCGATAATCCCAAACAACCCTGCGCAATGACATAACGAAAGCGGTGCGCGTGTGGCGACGACAATTGCAAGGACTCGACTTTCCAACCGGGTTTTTGCGAGCTTCTTTCGAGGTGTTTCGGTTGGAACACGATTCGCTTCATCGTTCAACCTTCGAGACACCGGAAATTTTCAATGGGGTGGACATAAAATGCCGGCCAATCTTTTGCTTAGGGTTTTAGTACCGTTTCTCTTCTTCGCAATGGTGCTCAGCCCGCATTCGCGAGTTTGGGGAGCGGATCGAGTGGGCTTCGATTCTGTGGCCGCGGAACTGACCGTTGTTCCCCAAAACTTGCTCAAACTGGTTCACACACCGGAAATACAAAAGGAATTGCAACTTGAGGGGGACTCGCTTTCGTCGTTCTTGGTGGAGCTAGTCAAGATCGATGGTCCGTGGTGGAGAGCCCGAATTAAGCCCGAAGAGGAGCAACGCAAGATCATTGCAAATCAAGAGCAGTTGCTCATCGACTTGCTGAAGAAGTCTGTGGCTCCAGAAAACTTGGAGCGGTTGAAGCAAATCGAACTTCAGTCGCAAGGGACACGCGTCTTTGCTCGGCCAGAAGTTGTCGAGGCTGTCAATCTCACGAAGACTCAATCGTCGCGGCTCAATGATTTGTATGCGGCAACCGATCGGGCTGCAAAAAAGTTTTCGGAAGCACAAGCACAAGATAAAGAGCTCTTTGCGAACGTTAAGGCTGCCAAAGATGCGGAAGCCCGGGGCGTCGCGGAGACATTGACGACTCCACAGCGGGCTGCGTTGAGTCAATTGGTGGGTCCTCCTTTTGAGACGATGACGCTGAAGCGAATTTATCCTCTTGCCCCCGAACTCATTGACAGTGGCCATTGGGCCGGTGCATCGGAAACGAGTCTTGCGGACAATCGTGGCAAGGTCGTCTTGCTGCATTTTTATGCATTTCAATGCCATAACTGTGTCGCCAATTTCGGGCACTACACTCGTTGGCACGAGCAATTGACCAAACGCGGCGTTCGCGTCATTGGAATTCAAACGCCAGAAACTGAGACGGAACGCGATGTCAAGAAAGTTCAAGACGCCGCTAAGAACAGAGGGTTCAAATTCCCCGTGCTCATCGACCTCAAGAACAGCAATTGGGACGCTTGGTCGAACACCATGTGGCCCACCGTTTACGTGATTGACAAGAATGGCTATGTGCGATTTTGGTGGCAAGGAGAACTCAACTGGAAGGGTGCCACAGTCGACAAGAGGATCGAAAACATCGTTGACGAGTTGCTTGCCGAATAGAATTCGTTTCCCTCCCGACATGGAGCAGACAGCTTTAGTAATGGTCTCAGACGGTCTGTCGCATTTGGCATTCCTTTGTCAATTGCTTTCTTGCAACGTGCCACTGACGAGTGATCATTCCGATTGGGACTTCACCTGAACGACTCATCCGGTTTAGGATTGGACCGTCGAAGTAGAAAGCAACCAACGTCTTGCGATCGAGATCTCTCACTCCGTTCAAACCCGGATGAACTTGCATCTTCTGCCCGCCACTCAAAACTGCATCCAATCGATCGCTATCGCACCTAACCGTGGATTTCCTGTCGTAGCCACTTTGTATAAATCTCCACTTCAGCCGGCGTCCGGCCCATTGTGTTTTCGCTAGGACAGCTCAAGCAGTGACCGATCAGGAGAGACTGCTTCTCAATCCCTTGGTCGGCCACGTTGTGAGTGATGCCGCGGACGATCGCGTATTTGTCAGCTCCCTTCGCCAGTACCGGCAAGTGCGTAGAGATTTTGCTGCCGCTGACACACGTGTTGACTGGCTGGAATTCGCCTCGCACTTCCCCCAGTGCTTCTGGCTTAATGTCAAACGTCTCTTGATGAGAGGGACAGTCTTGGCTCATTTGACAATCATCCTCCGTACTGTCAACCTGCTCTCGCTCGAACTCAGCAGTTCTTGCCATGCCACCGGTCACGTTTGCCGATGCCTTGCGCAAGCTCCAGATCTCGTTCATCGGAATCCGCCAAACGATCACCAATGGCAATGACAGAGGTTCGAGTCTTGGCTCTCGCGCAACATTTTTTATGATGTTTGTTGCATTGTGAAGTGCTATCAAATTCTTTCGAAGGCGTCCAGCGGATGAAATCGCCGGGGTACCGTCACAGCCTGTGCGGGAAAGCAGCTCTTATGTGAGTTTCACGACTTCGCGGGCCCTAAATTGTTTTCTGCCTCTTACCGATATTGCAGGCGATTAAATCACCTTTCTGGGGAATGAGTCGATCCTAAAGGCGGCATAGTCGGCGAGGGTGGTGATTCCTCTTCCTGATTCTTAGCTGATGGCTGGCTGGATTTTGGGCGGCACACACATCGTCCACTCCGGGCGGAATCTTAAATAACACGCAATTGAACTCCTCGACAGACCATTGGATTTAAAGCGGTATCAGGCAAACGCACTTTTCGGGAACACATGTGAAAGACACTATGGACACTCACCACAAGGCGTTAACGGTCAATCTTGACACACGTCGATACGGAACATTTGCCGAAATCGGAGCCGGCCAAGAAGTCGTGCGGTGGTTTTTTCGCGTGGGAGGTGGCGCCGGGACTATCGCGAAAAGTATGTCTGCCTATGACATGAAAGTCAGCGATGCCATTTATGGTCGGGCGGGTCGATACGTTTGTCGCGAACGATTACAGGCGATGTTGAATCATGAGCATCAATTAAACCTAGACCGTCTGCGTGATGTTCGCGGTGACAGCAGCACTTTCTTTGCGTTTGCGGATACCGTCACCGCTCGGGGCTACAAGGGCGGTTCGGAATGCCACGGATGGATGGGCATTAAGTTTCAGGCGCATCCTCGGGATGAGGACAGCCAGATTATTATTCACGTACGGATGCTGGACACCGAGGCCGCCCTTCAGCAGGAAGCACTGGGAATCGTCGGCGTGAACCTGATTTATGGCGCTTTCTCTCTGAATCACGAGCCCGAACTCCTTGTTGATTCATTGCTCGATGGACTCTCCACATCGAGGATTGAGATCGACATGATCGAGTTTTCTGGTATCGCATTCCGGCGAATCGATAATCGGCTGATGAGTCTGAAACTGGTTGAGCTGGGCTTAAGCGGAGCAGCGATGTTCGCGGCGAACGGAGAAGTTCTGCAGCCTTCCGAATTTCTTTACCACAGGCCAATCCTTGTCGAACGCGGCAGCTTTCGGCCTGTCTGCAATGTCAACGTCGATATGCTGCAGTGCGCGCATGCAAAATTCAGTGAGCTGCCTGATGTTCAGGGAAAAGAGATCGCGCAAATCATGGAAATCACCATGCGAAATCTGAAATCTGAAGGAGAAATTGATCGACGCGACTTCCTGTCGCGTGCCGACGTGATGGCCGCCTGTGGTATGACGGTGCTCATTTCTGACTACTTTGAATATTACCGACTTGCCGCTTACCTAACGCGATATACAAAAGAACGAATCGCAATCACATTGGGAGCGGGCAGCTTGCGCGAGCTGTTTGATGAAAAATACTATGCATCACTGGACGGCGGAATTCTGGAATCCTTCGGGCGACTCTTCAAGAACGATCTCAAGATCTACTGTTATCCGTTACTGGATCAGACCACCGGAAACCTTGTGACTTGTGACAATCTGGAGATCAAGCCGGAGTTACAGAAGTTGTATGGTTACCTGCTCGACCGGGGCGGCATCAATCACCTTAATAACTACTCTGAAGACTGCCTCCGTATTTTGTCTCGCGAAGTACTCAGGAAAATCAGTAGCTGCGAGCCCGATTGGGAACAAATGGTGCCGGCACCTGTTGCCAGCATCATTAAAGAACGTAAGTTTTTCGACTATCAGTGTGATCTCATGTAGCCTATGGCTCGCGTAGATTCTGATCGCTCGTCATCATCCTAATTCGAATCTCCAAAAATGGTTTCCAGAAACTGGGGTAAGAAATCTCGTCAGCGTCTCCATTCGTGAACGCCTTTAGTCTTAGAATAGGCGGGCTTATGGCCATATGGTGTTGTTCGACGAACTGACCGTTCGGGTCTAGGGAGACGTTTTTGTCACCGCTCGAAATTCTTTGATGTTTCTAGGAATTTCAAGCGCGCTCGGATCTTGGTCTGTGAGGTTGAGAGGGCGGGATACCGCGGTATCAATGTGATCTGTGGATTATGTTGGTGAAAACAGCGTCCCGAAAACTTGTTCGGGACTGAGTTTCTCTAGCCGAAGTTCACTATCTCTAAACATCGTGGCGCAAACATCGCTGGGTTCCCTCTTCGCGCTGCCGCTCCCAATCGACGTGGCCCCGCGTCCAAAATTCCACGCACCAATTCAACAGCCCCTTCGGTGGTCGTTACGTCCAACACCCCACCTACCAAAACAGCATCAATCAACGATTCCATCGCTCTTCCACCCGCACCGATCGCGTGAAAGGCAAGCTCCTCGTAGCCCGCGTGCTCCAACCTTTTCCTCGCATGTTCCACGCAATTCGTTGTAGTACCAAGCATGGACGCAGTCCCAATTGCTGTTTCTCCCGATGAAATGATTTCGTGAATTCGGTCTTGCTTCTCAAATCTCACAACGAATTTCGGAACGGCTTGCACCATCACAGCAATCCCTTAGCATCCTGTTGAAAAAACCGTCGTCGGCTTGATGTGTGTGACAGGGCGCTATGATCTATGCGTTTGAGGGACTGAGGAGCAGGGAATGGCGATGGGACATTGGCAGACGGAGCAGCAGCAAGAGTTTTGGATTGCGACCGATGAGCTGTCCCCGGCAAGTGTTTTATCAGCGGGTGAATGAACTGCTCGCGAAGGCTGAGTTCGCTTCGTGGTTGGAGCAACTCTGTCGGCCGCACGACGCGCAGCAGGGTCGCGGTTCGATTGCGCCGGGGGAGGGATTTTCGGATGCTGATGGTCGGCTACTTCGAGGACAGCGACTCACAACACGGGATCGTGTGGCGGTGTTCCGACAGTTTGTCGCTGACGAGTTTCCTGGGCTGTCAGCGATACGAGGCGACTGCCAAGCATTCGAGTCTGATGCGGATCACGTTGCGGTTGCCGCTGGAGATTGATCGCGAGGTGTTCGCCTTCGTGCTGCCGTTGCTGCATGAGCAGGGTCTGCTCAAAGGGACGACGCTGGAAGCCAATGCGGCGATGACGTCGATCGTGCGGAAGGACAGCGGCGCTGATTGGAAAACTCATCGGAAGAATTTGGCGGCGGCGGAAGAGATCGAGCTCTCATGGCGAGCGGACTCAACTCGCTTCGACCAGCAGCGAGCGAAGGCCGGGAAGAAGAAGTGCTCCCACGACGACTGGCTATCGCCGTCTGATCCGGACGGACGCATCACGAAGCTGACGGCTGGCTCGACAGACTTGGCGGACAAGGCGAACGCGGTGGACCTCGACACGGGCCTTCGCACGTACATCTCTGAGCCACTGGTTCCCCAAGGTCGCACCTAGATCGACAAGGCGGTCGAACAACGCGACGCCTTCCGCGTCAACCATTGCCGCATCCGCAGTGAACGCGCCAAACGCCTGCTGCGTCGCCGTGGCACGGTGGTCGAACGGACGTTCGCTCACCTCTGCGAAACTGGTCGCGGTCTCCGAACGTGGCGGCGAGGTCTGACAACGGTGACGAAACGCTACCAAGTGATGGCGTTGTCTCACAACCGGGGCCTGATCCTGCGAAACCTCTGCGGAGCGGCCAAACCGTGAGCGTTTACGCTCGTCTTGCGCCTTGGTCGGTTGCGACGGGCCACCCCTACGGACCCTGAAACCGATCAGCCACTCTCAACCCGATTTTCCGATGTTCAAAATCACATACTCGCAAACCGCACTCGCGACCGGATCACGCCGCTCACGTAACGACAAAATCAGACGTCGTCAACAGGCTGTTAAGGTGAGTCTTGGCCGGTCAGTCGTCCGCGGACAAAAAGCGGATCGCTTCCGATTTATCGGCAATAATCCATCGCGATCGCAGAATGTTTCGCCGCGTAGTCTCGTCGAGTGAAGTTCATGGTGAGTACGTATAGCCTGCTTGCAATCCCAACGGAATCCCGAGATTCCAATACACGAGCAGCAGCACGCTCCATGCGACAAGGAAGCCCATCGAGTAGGGGAGCATCAGCGACACAAGGGTGCCAATACCGGTAGACTTCACATACCTTTGGCAATAGACAACAACCAGAGGGAAAAAGGGCATGAGGGGGGTAATAATGTTGGTGCTTGAATCACCAACACGGTAGGCCGCTTGCGTCAATTCCGGAGAAAGTCCCAATGACATCAGCATCGGAACGAAAATCGGACTCAACAACGCCCATTTGGCGGACGCAGAGCCGATCAATAAATTGACTGCCGCCGTCAGAAAGATGATACCAACGATTGTTACCTGAGAGGGAAGTTTCCATCCGGCAAGACAATTTGCACCTTTGACCGCCAGCAAGACACCAACGTTGGATTGGGCGAATGCGGATGTGAATTGTGCGGCAAAAAAAGCCATCACAAGATAATAAGAGATCGTGCCCATCGACTTCGTCATTGCCTCGACGATGTCACGATGATTCTTGATCTTGCCGGCGACATACCCATGTGCAATGCCCGGCAGTAGGAACAGCAGAAAAATTAACGGAACGATTGATTTCATCAGTGGCGAATCTCTTCCAACCAAATCACCGTCTGCGGATCGAAATGGTGAATCTTTTGGCCATGCCACAAGAACAAGAGTCGCCAGACACAAGGCGAGAACCGCCATTCCTGACAACAGTCCCCAAACCTCATGACGCGACATATGGTCCATATGTGATGCGTCGGTGGAGTCTCCATCCACAGGAAGATGCAGAACCCGTGGAGCAATAACGCAGTCGGTGACATACCATCCGACGCAGACAATCACCACACAGGAGCCGGTCATAAATCCCCAATTGCAGAGGGGATTCACGACAATCGTAGGATCCAGAATCTGCGCTGCCTTCTGAGTAAAGCCCTGGAGTAGTGGATCTAGGCTAGCGGGCAAAAAATTGGCACTAAACCCACCAGAGACGCCAGCAAAAGCGGTCGTGATACCGAGCAGTGGATGGCGACCAGCCGCTTGAAATATTACCGCTCCGAGGGGAATGATCAGGACATACCCTGAATCTCCCGCGGAATGGCTGAGAATCGCCACCAGCAACAACATGGGCGTCAATAACCAGCGGGGAGTCAGCCGTAGCATTCCTTTGAGTGTTGCTTGGACGAACCCGGTATGCTCTGCCACCCCCACGCCCAGTAGTGCCACGAGCACAAGTCCCAGCGGCGGAAACTCAATAAATGTCTTGACCATGTTTGCCAAGAAATTCACCAATGATGTTGCCGTCAATTGACTGACGATTTGAATGGGCTCTTTCGTTCGTGGATCAATTTCGGAAAAACCGATTGTCGACAGATAGGATGACGCAGCCCACGTGATGAAAAGAGCAATGACAAACAGAAACGCAGGATCGGGGAGTTTGTTGCCAGCCCACTCGACACCATTAAGGAACCGCTGACTCAATCCCGATGGAGGTGAAGACGACAAAGAACCGGAACCGGAATTTGTGAGCGACATTTGACCGTTCGTCCAGCGTGGTGCATTAAGGGATTCGTTTATTGTGTCGGATTAATACCACATTTCTGGTCCAGAGACATCACAACGCCTAGCCCAGCCGATAAAGATTCATCGACTTCGCCTTCCCGCAGACATCAGGCCAACACCAAGTCGAAGTTTTCCATCCGATCGAGTTAACGCACCTGTTTCTCGATTTGAACGGTTTCTTGCCGTCGAGCGGGCTTGGAGAGATGCTCGGCGGAAATTTGCAGGTCCATCAGGGCGTCTGCTTCTTCGATGGCTTCCATGACAATTTCAAACGTTGCAGTGTCATGAGGGTTCAGTTCCACTAGTGGCTCGAACCGAATCAGATCTTTTTCGGTCTGATATTGAACACCTCGGACCTCGACAAGTTTCAGTTGGCGAGGAATCGACACACTCAACCTGACGTTTCGAGCGGAGGCATTTCCTTTGTTACTGAGTTGAATCTTGGATGTTAATTTGTCACCAACGGCCACGGATCCCGTGGCATTTAACGTTTCCATCTGCAATTCAGGACGACCGACAACATCGACTTCCGATTTGACGGTGACAGCGTTGCCTGTGCTCCCCTGCGCACTAATCAGGCCATGCAAAATGCCGGGCCGCTTCGCGAGGAGCGTGGCTTTGACCGTCATTTCATCGCCAGCGGGCAGCGGGCCGATCGTCCAGTGGATCGTCCGATCCGTCTCCTGAAATTTTCCGCCATCCGTGGCTTCGATAAATTCCATACCAACTGGAACAACCTCGGAAACATGAACCTGTTTCACTTCCGCATTTCCATCATTTTTGATGCCGTTGGTGAAGACCGTGCGTCGCTCTGCAAAAATACGATTCTGGCCCGTACGTGTGAGGACGAGATGCTCACCGATGATGTCGATCGTTGAATCTAGTTCTTGGACAACGACACCATCGGCCGACAGAATCACTTGATTCTTGACCCGCCCTAATTTGACGGCCGTTACCTGCAGAACGATCTCGCGTGATTCGTCTGGCTCGAGCCTGCCAATTGGACATTCGATGTCGGAGGCCGCGTCATGCTTTAATCCCTCAGGAATCAGGTCTCGAACCGAAACGTTGTTTGCCGCAGCACCGCCGGAGTTTTTGAGCAGAAATGTCATGTCAATCGTTTCGCCGATGCGAACCTCATGAGGAGCTCTCACTTGGAGCGACAGTTGCGGAGCGGCGACGATGATTTCGGCGGCAACTTCCGTTGAAAAATGGACTCGAGCCACGCTTCCGATCGAGCCTTGTTGCCTGGGAATGACACGGATTGACAGTCTTTTTTCTTCGTTTGGCTTCATCGTTCCAAGACGCCAGATCAGAGTCTTGTCGATCATCTCAGCGCGAGGCAACGTTCCAGTCAGTTCCGTACCCATGGGAATTCGATCTTCCACAACAACGTTCCGTGCGTCATTGCTGCCGGCATTTTTGACGATGACGGAGTACACCAGTGGCTCACCGAGTACACCCTGTTTTGGTGCGATTTTTTCCAAAGAAAGCCGGGGCTGCTGAATCCCTCGCGGAGTCGCATCCGTGACCGTTCCATCGCCAACGAGATCATTTGATGTAGGAGGCGACAATTCCCCCGGTCCGGGCCGTTGTGAGTGAGGAACTCGTTCGTCGGCGGATGTATCCAAGGCCTCGAGTGATTGCGATTCAACTTCCAAATCAGGGCGATGACGTCTCGGTGTTTGAGGCTGTCGTGTTTCCGAAGAGTCTGGCGATTTGTCCTTGAAAATTTCCACAGGAATCTCGGGCGGCAATTCCGACACAGAAGTGTTTGAAGGTTCCTCCGAAATTCGTGCAGGTTGTTCCTCTGTTGAATTGGCATCACCGAGGTCCGGCGACGTGGATTCGTCTGAAATCTCTTCAGGCGGCGACTGAACGAAGGGATTCGTACCAAAGGGGTCTGGATCGGTATTGTCGGGAGTAATCCCGGATCTCACATTCAATGTCGATTTCGAGACCGGATTCTGTACCGGAGGTTCCGATGCCTTTGAGTCAAAAGGATCGACTTCTTCAGAAAATAGACGGGGCTCATCGCTCTCGACGCCGACTGTCTGTACTACTGGCTGAGAAGAGGTGGAATCTAGCGCGGGGCTCAAGTCCGGCACGTCGATATCGAATCGGCTACCTGGACCGAGCAGCGGCGGCGACGAGTGTTCGACCGTCAGAGGCGAGGTGTCCTCGGTGATTTCCGATAGAGCGTTTTCCTGAACGACTCTTTCCTGCGATCGGGATTTCTCCGGTTCCGCCAGTCCCTCAACAGGATCCGCATGTTGTGACGAATCATTCTGCTCGAACATCACTTTGGACAGGTTGGATTCAGCCTCCAGCAAATCGCTCTCGTCACCTTCGGTACGATGGATGCCGGCCACGACTGCTGTATGATCCAATTTTTGTTGTGCTTGGTAAACAGCAACCAAGCCAACGCCAATCACACTCGCCATCGCGGCAAGTTTCCATAATCCACTAATTAACATGGGAATCCATTCCCCCCTCTATGCCCCCTGCTGTCCAGCAAACGACTTCACAGCGAGTCGTTTGCTTTTCCCATTTATTGCCGCTCTTGGCGGAGCGAATTCGCAAACAGCAATGTTTGGTCAAACAAACTACGTATACTAATACCAGAAAAGGCAGAATTCGAATAGGCCAACTCCGGCAACATTTGCCGTATGATTCAGCGACGCAGATGCTCAGTAGAGCAATCGGCTCTCTTCGAGAGATGCCCAAAGATTGGTTGCTGATTGTTCCTCGTGATTGAACGTATTCAACAAATCGAACGTAATTGGGGTGTGAAATGAACGACAATCCCGACTCGATGAATCCTCCCGCAGACGCCTCGTCTCCGCCATTAGAGCGAGTGCTCCAAGAAATGAACCGTTGGTTTGATGTCGCCAAAGCGACTGGGGAACGAGCATTGGAGACATTGGGAATGCTCGGCCCCGGTCGAACGATGGTTCCTTCTGTGGACATTGTGGAGTTGT
Organism: Schlesneria paludicola DSM 18645; assembly: GCA_945876035.1. Classification (GTDB taxonomy): domain Bacteria; phylum Planctomycetota; class Planctomycetia; order Planctomycetales; family Planctomycetaceae; genus Schlesneria; species Schlesneria paludicola_C. Next base: position 70,231 of record CAMCMU010000014.1, read on the forward strand.
CTGATGAAGTCCTTGTTTTGGTTGATCTGCCGGGTGTTTCTGCCGAATCCGTTCAACTGACGCTGGCAGGTAATATGCTCACCGTGAAAGGGACTCGCTCCAATTTCAGTATTCCCCAAGAGAAGAACGCTCGTTTTCATCTCGTGGAACGCGACATCGTCGGATTTGAGCGGTCTGTTCCGCTTCCTGTGTCCGTCAATGCAGAAGGCATTCATGCGGAAACTCGTGATGGGCTGCTCAAGGTCACACTTCCCAAAACTCTGGCCGCACTCCATCGCTCAATTCCCGTCACTCGTGGCGGTTCCGAACCCATTTCCATGGAAAGTTGACGGGGTCGATCACATGAACGCCCGACAGGTTCTCTGCCCGAATTGTGGTTCCGACGGGAAAAGCATCGATCGAAATCTACTGGGAGCCAAAGACGCCTGTCCGCGGTGTTTTCATGTTTTTGGGTCGGGCGTCTCCGATGACATTCCTGTCCTATCGGCGTTCTCAAAAAAAAATACCCCACCAGTCTTCTCGGCATCCTTCCCGGACAAAAATGGGCAGGACTCGAAACTAAATCTACTTCTACGGCGAACAATTCCTTCACGTTTCGAAGGAATTGTTCGGCCCAACGAACACACTCTGGGCGTTGGAGTTTCAGTGAGGACAGCGGGGATCGCAAAACGCGTCAGGGCGATGCAGACAAGAAATGTGAGGCGAGCTCGAAACGGGTTTTGTGCGGGAATGGCATTGGTGATCATCGTCAGTCTGGCGGCTTACATCGCCGCGATCAAAACGCCGGTTCGACAACCCGTCGTCACGAACACTGGGGTCATTCCGCCCAAACACATCGTTGGTGCTCGGCGGGAGACGAACACCAACGATGTCGCCGACGACGAGGTGATTTTTCAAATGGACCGTGCCACGACTGACGCACCTGTGGATTTGCAGTTTATCCCGTTCGGTACCCAAGTTGCCCTCAATATTCGCCCCTCCAGCCTTTGGGAAAAAGGTGGGTCGAGTGACAAGATTCGCTCGTGCCTCATCCCGCTTGCAAACGTCTTGGAGACGACTCTTCAGGACTTGTTTCACCGGAAACCGGCAGAGATCGATGAGGTTTTAATCTGCTTAATCCCTAGTGAGAAAGGGACGTTACCCAAAGTTGCCGCCGTCGTCCGCTTGGTGAAGGATGTCGAAGAAAGTAGGCTATTGGAAGAAATAGGCGGTCACCGAAATGATGACTATGGCCGTCCAGTGTATCTCAGTGGTAACCGTGCGTATTTGATTTACAATTTGAAGACAATCGCAGTCTGCCCCCGGGAGCAGGCGAGGGAGATGGTCTTGGCGATTGATGGTCGAAATTTGAATTCTGACGGTATTGACAAATTGCTGACTCTGACGGACCGCCGTCAGCATATCACTATCATTTTTGTTCCCAGGACATTGCGACTTCACTCCGAATTCTGGTTTACCGAGATCAATCCTTCTCGGGCATCGGTACGGAGTTTCTGCGATTGGCTGGGTATCGAAGTTGAAGCCGTAGCCTGGAGCTTCCATTTTGGATCCGCGACATTCTGTTCGAACATGCTGCTCCGTAGTATGCCAGAAACGACGGGACCTGAACTCGCCCGCAACCTGCAACGGAAACTGGATCACTTGCCGAAGGAGTTGCTTTCTGCCGTTCGCGCCATGGATCCGCAACCGTTGGGGAGGCGAAGGATCATCGGTCGCGTTCCGATTATGAGTGAGGCCTTCTCGATGGCGACCTCGGTCACTTTGGGGCGTGGGTACGTCCGGCTCAACACGCAACTTCCCGAGCGAGCCGCTCCGAATCTGGCACTGGGATCGATGCTCTTCTGGGATGAAGCGACACACAATTCATTTACGAAGACGACGCCGATGATTCCTGTCGGTATCCAATTTCCGGGGTCGATGATTGATCGCTTACGACAAAAAATTGATGTCGATTTCCGGCGGACCTCCCTCCAAGACGCGTTGACTTACATTGGAGGAGAAATCAACACGGCCGTCGAATTTGATGAGGATGCCCTCAAATCGGCCGGCTATACCAAAAATATGCCGCAGGACATGAAGCTCGATGGTGAACCGGCGAAACTCGCCCTCCATCAGATTCTCAAAAAGTATCAGGATTCACAACGACCAGAAAAAAATATGGTCGTCGTCGTGGATGAAGATCGGAAAGTGATTCTTGTGACAACACAGACGGCCTGTCAAAAGAAGAGTCTGATTCCCTTCGACTTGACCGAATAAAATCCCCACGAGATCTCTCCTCGAGTTGCTTTCAATGTCCGATTATCAATGTTCTTGCCCCGAGTGTAATACGATTCTTCGAATTCGTGACCGGACGTTCGTTGGCCGTCAAGTGAAGTGTCCTGAGTGCGGAGTGGTCTTGGTCGTCAAACGTCATGATCACGGTCAACTTGTCGTCGGAGTACCGGAAACGGACGCTTTAAAAGACTTGCGGAAGCCATTGGCCATCCAAATCAGAGCTTTTTTTCAAGGCGACCATGCCGCCTCATCGCGGCAGTCGGCGATATTTTTTCAGCGTCTCGTTTCGCCGATGGTCATTTCGTGGGCTCTCGCCGCAGCGGTAGTCATACTCGTAGTGGCCATCGTTTTTCGCCCCTCGGTGCGTGTTCGTTCAACGGTGCCTCCCGCAATATCAATGGAGCCGCCGGCGGCTTCATCATCCGTCAGCGGCGAAAACATCGACCTAGACAGGGTGGGGCCAAGGTCAACGCAAGATTCTCCTCAGGTGATCGTTGCGCCCTCAGCGGACGGACTCGATGTGGAGAACGTTGTTGATGGATTGACACCGGCCAACGTTCCTGAGGGATTCGAAGCTTCGCCGCATTTATCTCCGGAGGCCAGTAACTTCGATGAGGATCCGTCGCTCCCGCTGACCGCCGAAAAAATCATCGAGTCACTTCCGCAAAAGACGTCAACCATCGATTTTGTCGTGAATCTCAATCAGCCTTTGTTGTCATTCGAACAACCGAAGCCGGTCAGCCGTCGTGAGTTGATCGACCTGCTTGAAGAGCTTCTCGGAGCACCAATCAAATACGATGTCGATCAACTTGGTAAATTCAATCTCGAAAAACTCGTCACGATTAACGCGATGGAAAACACGACGGTCGGCAGTGTCATCACGGCAGTACTCCACGACGCTGGCTGGAAATTTCATCTGCAGCCGACTCATCTTCAGATACAGCTCCATGACAACAAATGATCACGGCGATTCACGCTCCTGCTGCGAATCGGTACACTGGATTCCGGAAAGAACTTCTGTAAGTGTGTTCCGCCTTGACGAGACTTTCATCGAGTCACCGCTGTTGACGCGTGTTGATTGAGCCCTACATTCTGACCGAACTGCGAATGAGAATTTGAGGCGATGTCGACACTTGTAAACGTGATTACTGCCTCCGTCTGCTGCCTTGAGATCCTAAATTTGCACCGATGTTTGAAGGCGAATTTATTGTCTTGTCATTTCGAACTGACCGCCGAAAGCGTCTGCTTCCGACCAATAATCCATTCACCAAGGACAGAGTAATTCGATGACTGCACCTGCACTATTTAACGCATTGACTGAACAGCTTCGAAGTGGCGGTCGGACGGCAGTGCTTGACCATCTTGCCGAGATACTGATTGAGCAAAAGGACTACCATAAGTTGTTCGATGCAAGGTGTCAGCGGAAAAAATATGAATTAGAATTGCCCCTTCACCAGCCGACGTCGTTTTCGGACGTACCTGACGACAAGAGACAGGAATTCGAATCAGCGTACATGGCGGCCGCTCGAGAAGTGGGCCAATATCTTCTAGCGGACAAAAAGTTGGGGCATGCGTGGATGTACTTTAACGCAATTCACGAAACCGAGCCCCTCAAAGAGGCGATCGAACAACGGCCGATACCCAGTGAAGCAAGCGACGAATCGGAAGAATTGATCGACGTTGCCCTGTACAAGTTGGTGCATCCGGTTAAGGGCATACAAGTTCTTTTAAGGACACATGGGACATGCAATACGATCACGTCTCTTGATCAGCAATTTCGAAATCTTTCTCCCGATCAGCGTTCTGAATGTGCCGCGATCCTCGTCCGAACATTGCACAAGGATTTGTTCCATTCCGTGCAATCCGAAGTCGCGAAGCGGCTGACCGTCGTTTCTCCGGTCGACACGTTGCGAGAACTGATCGCGGGTCGTGACTGGTTGTTCGCGGACAACAATTATCATCTCGACGTTTCACACCTGCACTCAACGGTTCGCTTTGCTCGCTCGCTGAGGCTGAATTCCCCCGAATTGGCATTAGCTCGTGATCTTGCCGAGTATGGATTACGACTCGCACCACAGTTTCAATATGCGGGCGAACCTCCTTTCACAGATTTCTATTCCGCGCACATTAATTTCTTCAAGTTTTTATCCGGCGAGGATTCAGACGCTGCATGGGACTACTTTCAACAGCAGATCAATTCCGTTCAGGAGGAATCGGAACAAACATTGATCGCTATTGTCCTAGTCGATCTACTGTCCCGAACAAGCCAAATCGAAAAGGCTCTCCCATTCGCCGAAAAGTTCCTGCTCGGACCCAATCCCGATTTTGTGGTTGAGTTTTCCGAGATGTGTCAGAAGACCAAGCGAATCGACGTATTACGATCAGCCGCCGAGGCACGCGGTGACTTGGTAACGTTTGCAGCCGCTCTCGTTCAGCTGATTTGAAGGTCGCCCTTGTGCCGATGGACGAAGCGACCCACTGTCGTTCGTCCGTCGGCACAGTCCATTCGGGCTTCGCGTCACAGACCGGATCACCTGCGGTCCTTTCCGTGACGAGCACTTTGATTCAACCGATTTGTGTCGGTGATCCGATACACCGAGAACAAGTCCGGTGAAAATTGTGGTTCGGTCAAGGAATGCAAGCCGCGGATGCCCCGCACAAATGCCCCAGTCATCAACGTCGCCACCACCTTTCGTGACTCAAGTAGTCTTGTGTGGGAGGAGTGGCTTCGCTGAGGCAAATTTCCGGGTTATCGTTTTTCGTCGTCTCGGACAAAATCTTGAGGAACAGGATGCCTCGCCATGAAAAATAGCAAGTATTCCCTAGGGCTCATGGTCATCACGACCTTGATGATCTGGCAACCAGCATCTTTCGCCCAAGTTGTTCCGGGATCGGGAAAGCAAATTCTGGAATTTTCTGATGACTTCGAGGATCCCGACTGGACCTTCACTCTGAATCTTCCTAAAGCGAGTTCCAATATCGACAAAGTGGAACGCCATCCGGCGGGATTTTCGAGTAATTCGATGTGGCTGGAAAGTTTGTTTCGAGGTACGCCAGACTTCGTCAAACGAGTCGAAACACCCGAGGGAGGTTTGCCGGGAAGCACTGGGGCATTGGCCTTGCAGACGTTGTACTCCGGCGTCCCAGGTCAGTTGTCAAATAAGTTTCAACAAGATGATCTCATTGCCAATGTGAGAAATAAGCTTGGTTACTCTCTTCCCGCATCATGGACACCGAGTTACGTTGTCCGAGTCTATGTCCCCCCCTTCGAGACTTGGGAGAAGCGTGTTGGCAGTTCATTCGGATTCCGCGCCGATTGTCAGACCATGATTAACAAACCAACGAAGACGGGGAGGTTTTTTAGAACGGGTGGCACTAGCAAGGAGGCGGAGCAATACTGGCCAGGATTTTTTATCCAGTTCAACCGTAAGACGCATCCAGAGCACCTCGATAAGAATACGGCAACGATACTGATTCGTTCCGGAGAACGCGGGCAGGATATTCCGGGGCCGGCCATTCTTCGTGAAGGTTGGTGGACATTGGGTATGACAATCACTCCAGATGGCCGAGTACACTACTACGGCCATGAAGGTGTGGAAAAATTGACCGCGAAAGATCATCTCTACTCAAATTTTCCATACGGCTATAAATGTTTGGAAACCTCCACCTGTTTTTTCAACATTGTGAATCAGGATGACGGCCGAAGTTGGTCTACTCGATGGATTATTGATGACCCCAAGGTCTACGTGGCGACAGGTTCATACACTCCGCGGCAGGCTCCGCAGACCGCACAAACGCCAACGCAACCGATTTCGCGGTTAAAGTCGGTGCCGGCGACCACTGCCCCTGCGGTTCAGGTTGCTCCACTCAACGCACCGCTTAAGATTCCGAAGACGCCGGCGTCCTTGCCAGAGATTCCGTCAGTCTCGGATCCAGTTCCACAATAGCGATCCCGTATTCAGACTCCGGTGGTCAATCCAATCGTCATAAAACTCCAATCCGCGCCGAAGCGTTTGATTTCACGGTCAATCGGATCCTAGCGTGTAGTGAGACCAAGAATCTGTCGAGGAAATGAACGACCGATTTTCGAGACTTGCCGATTCATCGATGAACGATTCTGTCGTGATGCGGATTGGACTTGTTGACGGTCGTTACTGGAGCGAAGTAGGATCTGTGAACGTTAGCATATTTTTCCTCCGTCAAACTTAGACGGAAAGTGGGTCATGAACGCTCTCGGAAAGACATTGGTGGTCTTCGTCGCCGCAGCAAGTATCAGCTTTGCCGCGTTTGCGATGTCGTTGGTTAGCGGAGGACCGAACTGGAAAGGTGAATCGGAATCGGCGGAGTTGACGAACGATTTCGTCTTCAGCCTCGCGGGCGGTGAGAAGCCGATATATTCCCTCAAGGCACGGACGACCGGAGCAGCCGTTGGTGGCAGCACACCGCTGCTGGCCGAGGCCGTTTCTAACGCGAGAAAACAGCAACTGGCGGATGCCAAGAAACAACAGGCGTTTTTAGAGGGAGAGATAAAAAACATCAGGCCCTCGATCACGGAAATTCAATCATTGATTCTCGTCGATGAATCAGGAGTCCGTGCACGCTCAGAGGCGTACATTCAGCAACTGGATCAGTTGCAATTGGCGATTCAAGTGGCATCTGCTGAGTTTAATTCAAAGGCCGTCGATATTTTGCAGATTCGCAGACTAGGGGTAGAACGCCGCGAAGAAGGTTTTCGGCTGAAGAATCAATTGGAGTTGCTGCGAAATGACCTGTTCGCATCGGAGCAGCAGAGGAAGGCACTTGAGGACGAATTGGTTCGGTCAGAGGAAAACTTAAAGAGGCTTCAGCGTCGCGAACGTCAGTTAGAGCAGCAAATCGGCGTCTCAACAGATGTAGGAACTTCGCAGACAGAGGCTCAGAAGTAGGAGAGTCGAGTTGACCAAGGAATGGTCTTCGAGTTGGTGTGTTCGTTTTTTTGAATTCCTCCCGGTGAGGTGCCTCAATGACAACGGTTGGCAAAATTTTGGTTGTGTTGCACTTGGTGATGTGCATCCTGTTTATGGCTTTTGCGGGTGCCGTGTTTACTGCGCAAAAGAATTGGAAAGACGAAGCAACAAAGAAGAACGCTGAGTTGACCAAGGCAAATCAAAAGCACAAAGATCAGCAAGCGGAGTTCGACAAGGAGCGAACGAATGCTGCGGCCAATCAGGTGTCGCAGGCCGACCAAATTGCTCGTCTGACCGGTGAAAAGACAACACTCGAGATCCAAGTTAAGGCCCTCGATGCGGATCACAAAACATTGAATGTGGCTTTGGACGAGGAACGTGTCTTGGCGTCGTTGAATGGCGTTGAAGCTGATGAGAGAACGAAAGAAGCCATGCTTCAGCGAGGGACGAATGCGTTACTCTACGAGACCCGCGAAGAATTGATTGCGAACTTACGAAAGGTCTCCGACGAAAAATTTGCGTTGGACTTGTCGCTGGAACAGTTGACCCAAAAACATGAAGGATTGCTGGCCGATCTGTCAACTGTGAAACGGTTTCTTTTATCCAAGAACCTGCCAACCGATCCGAAGTTGATGATTGCCCAAGTGACACCGCCGCCAATCGTAGATGGTCTCATTACGGAGTACTTGAAGGTCGCCAGAGGAGGAGTCGAACTGGTTGAGATCTCCCTCGGAAGCGATGATGGTCTGAGTATCGGTAACAAACTCACAGCCTATGGCAAAAAAGGGTACCTAGGATTGATTCGGTTGACGGAAGTCACGAATGATAAAGCCGTTGGGATAGTCGTGAAAGACGAGAAAGCAAAGAACGTCACCATTCAGAAGGGCGATCATGTCACCACGAAACTCTGACAGTAGCCCGGCTCCTGATATTTATGTGGCCCTCTTGTGGGTCTCTTTGGCGTCCTTACTCACGGGTATTGTCTTTTTGGTGTCGGCATTGAATGCCTACCAGTGGAAAGTTGCTCCCTGAGTTCGTCTCGGGAGTTGTCTGTCTGCGCTGAGGCGATTCCATTTCCGTGGATTGATGATTGGTATCTCCTCCGAAGCCATCTTGCCCCCGCGTGATGTAAGAACTACAACATCGCTCGCGTGAACGCCCCCTTGGGGGATTCATCCGCGTAGGTTGCTCTCAAACATTCGACGGTTGCACGGATGCTCCATCGCCTGAAATGCTGGCTCAGCCCGGATTTGGCTATCGATTTGGGTACTGCAAATACCCTGATTGCCGTCCAAGGAGAAGGTGTCGTTCTCGACGAACCGTCGGTGGTGGCTCTCCAAAAAGGAACCCGCCAGATTCTGGGACGGGGTACAGCCGTGGGAAAATTGGCACGCCAGATGCTGGGTAGAACACCCGATTCGATCACCACCGTCAAACCGATTCAGAACGGGGCGATTGCCGATTTTAAGTTATGCGAATCGATGCTGCGATACTTCATTCAAAAGGCGGTTCGTGCAACACCCGGCTTTCGACCGAATGTCGTGATTGCCGTTTCCGGAGGAATTTCAAATGTCGAGAAGCGTGCCGTTTTCAACAGCGCTGAGCGTGCAGGTGCTGGACGAGTTTTCTTAATTGCTGAGTCGAAGGCTGCGAGCATTGGTGCTGGCCTTCCGATTGCAGAACCACTAGCAAGCTTGATTTGTGATATTGGTGCTGGCACCACAGAAGTGGCTGTTCTCAGTCTCACAGAGATCGTGGTTGGAAAGTCTTTGCGAATTGCGGGCGACGAATTCGATCAAGCAATTATCAATCATCTAAAGCAGAACTTCTCATTACGTATTGGGGAGCAGACAGCAGAGCAACTCAAAATACGCATTGGCTGTGCCTATCCGTTGGACGAAGAACGCACGGGAGAAGTTCGAGGGTTAGACTCTGTGTGCGGTATCCCTCGGCGTGCGACCATTACAAGCGAGGAACTGAGAGATGCCATCCGTGGTCCACTGGAGGCAATCTTGAACTCAATCAAGAATGTCATTGAGCAATGTGATCCTGAGTTGGTCGCGGACCTTTCGGATACAGGATTGGTTCTTTCAGGTGGAGGCGCGTTGCTGCCCGGGTTGGATCTGTACTTTCGTGAGCAGTTAGGAATTCCGGTTCGCGTGGCGTCTGACCCTCAACGGGCCGTCGTACGTGGCGCCGCGATCTGCGTCGAGCATCTTGATCAGTGGAAAGAGAGTCTGGAAACGAGCGATGAAAACGTTTGACGCAGGAACAGGTAGTTGTCCTATCGGCCTACCAACGTCACGTTTCCGCTGTTGAGAGAGGAGATGACAAGTGACTTCGGCAAGCCTGCCCGCCGCGTTCTGTTTTGTGCTCGTCGGCTTGGGAATGACCTTCGTTCCTGAGGGGACGACAAATGCGCTGCGAACGTCTTTGATGGACATCATGCAACCGGGACAGCAGGCGGTTCGGGCGTCCATCGAAATGCTCCGTGACAGACTCTTGTCACATGCATTTCAGGTGGAACGAACCCGCCACGGTGAGTTGTCGGAGTTGCAGATGAAACTCGACGAATCGAACGCGCGCATTACAACGCTTGTCGCCCGTCTGACACTGTTGAGTGACAAACAATTGGCGGATGCCGCACTCCCTTCACCGGTTCACCGCTTACCACGATTGGTGACCACGTCCTTGATTGAAGCGAACATTCTTGGAGAAGTCGTCGGTACGCAGTGGAGGAGCGGCAAGTTGCTGGATCGAGGCGATGTCAGCGGAGTCCGCGAATCGTCATTGGTCTTAAACAGTCGTCGATCACTGGTTGACGTTGGCCAAGATGGGGAGTTAACGACGGAAGATCGTTTGATTTACGGTCGAACCGTGATCGGAAAAATTGACCGTGTCGGACGTTGGACCAGCACATGCATCTTGTTGACCGATGAGGCTTATCGAGGCCGCGCTCAATTAATTCACGAATCGGACGCTGGTTTTGTTTTCGGAGCGAAAGGGATATTGAGAGGTCAGGGGAGCGATGTTTGTTCGTTGGAGGGAGTCTCTACAACGGAATCGGTTGGCATTGGAGATACCGTCTTTACGGCTGACAGAGGCGGCATTTCTGAGACACCGCTCTACTATGGCAAGGTGGTGGAAGCCGGCTTTGGGCCCGAGGACCGTGAATGGAAAGTCCTCGTCGAACCTGCTGCTCAACCGAGTCAACTTAAGACAGCACAGATTTTGCGAATGAATGTCAGTACGGAACGTCTGGCCGCGGGACGGTGACAGAATGCGTGGCAAGAGAGGATCTCAAATCAACGAAGTATTGGGGTAAGCGAGTGCGTCAATTTTCGATTGTGAGTTTCATTTATCTGAGTGTGGCCATGCAAAGCAGTGCTCTCGCGGCCGAATTGCCCGTGAGTTGCCTCCCCTTTCTTCCAGCGTTGACGCTCATTGGAATTGCTTACTGGTCCACAGGAATAGAAGCGATCCTCTGGTCAGCATGTTTGGGTTTCATGCTGGATGGAATATCTGCAGAGCCTTTTGGACTGCAGATGGCACTTGCGGCAGGCATTTCAGGTGGTCTCCAGTGCGTTAGGGAAAACAGCCGCAAGTATGGTTTTATTACGATGGTTGCACAGGTGTTTCTGGTAACGTTGGTCTGGCGAGCGTCGTCTTCTCTCGTCTCAGACAATCGCAGTGTGCCGGGTGCCGTCATGACAGCGACCATCGTCTCGGCATTCCAAGATGCCGTTGTGACGGCCGGCCTCGCTGCGATCATTTTCACGGGAGACCGTTTTTTGTTGTCTGGCCTTCATACCCAGCGGGATTCAAGATACGGACTCGACAAACACCGGAGGACTTTTGCGCGATAATGGCGACTCCGTTCCATTTCGCTGGCGCGGCTGCTCACGTGCCCACAATTCGGCTCCGAGCCGTCAAGGTATCGGCTAGCCAATCGACAGGAACCGATCCGAATGGTTGTTTGACATTTGGGGATGATGAATGGGCGTTATGTGGAATCGCTTGGCATCCGATTGGCAAGAGTCTAAGACATGGCAGATGCGTTGTTGGAACGTGAACCACGCTCCAAAACTCAGACTGGGATTGCTCTGGCTCGGAATGATTCTGCCATTGGTCGTCGTTGCTACTCGAATGATTCAATTGCAAGTATCACTTCGAGACGATTTTGCGACCGGCTTCAATCAGAGTTTTGAGGTGCGTGAAGACATTGAGGCTCATGACGGTCGAATTCTCGCAGCAGACGGAACGGTGCTCGCATCTGACGCGGAACACTATGAATTGCAGGTTCATTATCGTCTTCTGCAAGAACCCATCGACTCCAAGTGGTTACGGAGAGAAGCCTTCAAGAGATTGAGTCGTTTGGAGCGTCGAGACGGACAATTGATTGAGGCTGAGGAACGACGAGTCAAGCAGGCCCGAGAGGACCTTTGGAGCGGACTTTCATTGCTGGTTCACAGCGATGTTTCGCACATGGCGATGACACGCAAGGCGATACAAAAACGCGTGGAGAGGACCAAGGCGTCTGTACTCCAATCTCGAGAACAGCAATACCTCAACGCCGAGGAGTTCCAGTCCTCTTCATCAATCGAATCTCAGAATGGATGGGGCCAGTTTTGGCGACGTCTCCAAAGGGCGTTGAGTAGCCCACTCGGTCGAACCAGGCATTCGGAACCGATTGAAGAAGAGGAACGACATCACACGATTGTCGCCAATGTGGATGCCGATGCGAGAGCAGAAATTGAGGCTCATCCCGATCGCTATGGGGGTGTCCGAATAGCCACTCGACGACGACGTTCCTACCCGGAGGGTGATCTTGCCTCGCATCTGATTGGAAGTCGAACTCTCTTGACTGCCGAAGACGTCGTTGAGCGTCAAGATTTCTACCAGATCGGAGATCGAATCGGACGTAGTGCTCTCGAACTTCAGTACGATTCTCATCTGCATGGAGTTCGAGGTGAAAGGCGTCTTGTCAAAAATCGACGAGGCGAAGTTGTGACCAGCGAGATTGTGCGTGCACCAAAACACGGCCGCGATTTGGTACTGACTTTCGATGCCGGTTTACAGCGGCGGGCGGAACAGTTGCTCGATGTGGCCCTTGAGACCGTCACCATTTCAGGCACTGAAGATGATCAGACACATCAAGGTGAAGCATCCAAAGCGACCTGTCCTCAAGGGGGATGTTTGGTCGCCATGGATGTTCATTCTGGAAAAATTGTCGCAGCCGCAGCGGCACCGCGTTTCGATCTCAATCTGATGGTGGTTCCCGATCCACAACGCTGGAGTGATTTGCAAACCGATCCTCGTGACCCGCTGTTCCGTCGTGTGACACAGATGGCGATCGCTCCAGGATCCGTGTTTAAGGTGATTTCGGCGGTGGCCGCGATTGAAAGTGGAAGCATCGATCCGCACGCCCCGATTTATTGTCAGGGATATCTAGACCACCCCGATCAGCATCGATGCCTCACGTATCGACACCACAAAGTCGGACACGGAGAAATGAGCTTGGCGGATGCCCTCTGCCGGTCCTGCAATGTCTATTTCTTTACAGCGGCGAGGCGAATGGGGCCGCAACGACTTTCCGATTGGGCAAGTCGTTTTGGTTTTGGCCAACCCACGGGAATAGATCTCCCGTCCGAAGGGGTGGGCCATTTGCCTTCGCCGGACGAAGTCCATTCAGGCGAACACCGGAGATGGCATACAGGCGATACGCTCGGCTTGGCGATCGGTCAATCGGCACTGTTGGTCACTCCGTTGCAAGTGGTGCGCGCGATGGCAGCGATCGCCAACGACGGAAACCTTGTGACGCCACATTTGATGGGCGATTTCGGGCCGAGCCAATTCAACGACGCGTCATCGTCGCCCCCGTCCTACGCTCATCCAGAACCGCGTCCAATAGCTGATCTACGCATGGAAACGTTGGCCGAAGTTCGAGAGGGACTTACGAGGGTCGTTGACGATCCTTATGGAACGGCCTTCAAAACCGTCTGGATGAAGGAGGTCACTATCGCTGGAAAGACGGGAACTGCGGAGACCGGCCGCGGAGCCGATCACGCGTGGTTTGCCGGCTACGTTCCAGCGGATAGGCCGCGAATTGCGTTTGTCATTGTCCTCGAACACGGAGGTTCCGGCGGCAAAGCCGCAGGTCCGGTGGCTCGGCAGTTTGTGAGTGCTCTGCTCGAACTCGGTCTAATCTCGCCGACAGCCAATCTGGTGAAAGATTAGGCCCGTTCTCCATAGGGAGTCAGCGCTAGTCAACAGGATGGCTTTGACCTGTGTCTGGGATAAATTTCGTCATCATTTTCTAACCGGAGTGTGACACCACATCCCCTGCCGTTGACCCGCCCATGCGTAGTGATCGAGACCGGAGCTAGATTGAGAAGGACACCTGAAACATACCGGCCGGTATGGCCACTACAGTCGGTCAGTGATTCGGCGGCGGAAATCAGTATGCCTGTTAACATCGGAGAGACCCATTCGGACCATGCCGTTCATTAAAGCAGAAATCGATTCTGCCAAAATTCATCTTTGCGAAGCCGACCCGATTATGGGTTATCTTATTGACCACGTCGGTTCGTTTTCGCTCAAACTTGACAACGATCGATTTGGAATTCTGGTTCGCTCGATTATCTCCCAGCAAATCTCGACGCAGGCGGCACGTTCGATCCAGAACAGACTCGTAGAATTACTCGGCTCAAAGCCTCCGACAGCGATTGCCATCAAAAAGACATCCGACACGGCACTTCGATCGGTTGGCCTGTCGCCTCAAAAACGGATGGATTTGCAGGACCTTTCCACACGAGAGTTGGATGGGCGACTTCAACTGCAACGCATCGGCAGGCTGCACGATGAAGCGGCAATTGAGCATCTAATTCAGGTGAAAGGTATTGGCCGTTGGACAGCGCAGATGTTTCTGATCTTTTCGCTTGGTCGGCTGAATGTCTTGCCTCACGACGATTTCGGCGTGAAGACGTCCATTCGAAATCGATATGGGTTCAGTGAAACTCCATCACAACAACAAATCGAATTGGTCGCTGCATCATGGAAGCCCTTCTGCAGCGTTGCCACGTGGTACCTTTGGCGTTCACTCAAAATGAAAATCAACTCGGCAACAGCTCTTACAACCGAGATTGGATGTGTTGTGGCGGGGAGCGACACCGTAACGAACGTTGCTCTAAACAGCACTCGGACCTGCTCACATTACTAGATCAACTCAACAGACACTTGATGGACTTCTGCTCCCGAATCCAATCTGTTCAACGAGTTTCGCGGACGGATTGTCAACGTCGCACCTCAACGGGTAGGCCACACTGTTGACAGACAAGGATCCTTTTTACTTGCCGAAGAGCTTGCTAGTTGTGCCGTCCGATGACTGTGGAGCCGATTTCTTTTTCTTATCGAACAAGTCGGAGGTCTTTCCATCGGACGTTCGATCCCCGATGGATTCATTGCTTGAGGAACTGGCGGCACCGGCTTTCAACGTATAGGGGCGCAGATCACCCGGACGGAATAAGCGTCTTTTCGATAGGTAGCCAATATGAGCGAGGAAATCTGTGAACTTGACGACACGCACGCCATTGACACGTGCCTCGGATAGGAGATCTTTGTTCTGTTTTCCGATTTTTGCGGCGATCTCTTTTTCCTTGACTCCCACTATCTGGCTTGCGTCTGGGATGTCGCTAACAACAAGAAACTTGGTTTGTACGGTAATCTTACCACCGGCGGGAATTCGCTCCCCTTCATCATTGATTTCATTGTCAAGAATACATCCAGAAACGGCCAACATTCGCCGGAACTCTTCTCGATCACTTCGTCCGTCGTTATCGAGATCAATCGGCCCGACAATCGATATTTTTTCAATCAGACCGGGACTCCAAATCGGCGTATAAATCAAATCACCAGGAACGATGGGCCGAGTCAGATCACTTTGGATAACCCGCGCTACAGCCAGATGGGCATCAATCAGTTGTGTCACTTCGATCCTCGCTTTGACATCCTCGGCGCCACGTCCGACTCCGCTCCCTTCCTTCGAATACACTCCAAAGGTCATTCGTGTCTTCAGGCCATCTGCCTGGCCGAGATCGATATAGACGGAGTTGGTCGTGGTATCGATCCGACGAATATAGCCGTCGGGTTCTTCAAAACTGATCATTTCCAAAGCGTCAATTTTCCCCTTCATGAAGTCGATCCGATTTTCGAGATCGACAACATCTTTTTGTAATTTTTTTCGCTCATTGGTACGCGATTCCCGCTCTTGGGCGAGGTCCGCAAGCGACTGATTATTTTCCGCATTTAAGCGATCGACCTCCTTCTGCTTTGTGGTCAATCGCTCGTTGCTATTTGAAATCACGTCTCGCTTGTCAGCCTCGGATTTCTCTTGCGCGCTGCGATGTAAGTCGATTTGCGAATTCAAGCGACTCTGTTGATCCTTTAAGTTCTTTTGCAAGTCTGCAACCGAAGTGATCTTTGATGCAACGTCAGAGCGAGAGGCATCCAGTGCCTCTCGCAATTTTTGTAGGGTCTCGGCGTAATTCACACCCGATAAATCTTGCCCAAAGTCATTGATGTCCTTCTTGGCTGCACCACTGACAGATGTTGGGTTAGTCGGATTTGACGGATCCAATACCGTTTCAAATTTTTGGCCAGTCAAGTTTTTCAAGGCTTGGACCTCATCATCCATTTTTTTGATGGCCTGATTTTGGCTGCTGGATTTGCCTTCCAGTTCCGCAATTTTTGCGGCGCGATCAGAGTATTCGCGGTGAAACATGTAGGTCGTAATGCCCAGCACAACGGATAGAATGACGAATGAAATCAGAGCGAAATGAACAGGACCCGGCTTATTGGAAGCGGCAGCCATGGAAAAATCCTTCGGACAGCGAATCGTTTTGAGCTACTGATCAAACGGTCGGTGGAGCAGACGGGAGGCGAAATATTGAGGGATGGAGCCCAAACCGAGTAGCGTGTGGCTCATTATGTGTTGCGAGGTTCAGTGTAAGTCGTGCTTTTTTCGAGTCAAGCGCCTCTTTCCGAGACGTGAAATCTTCTCCGAATTTCGATCCACTCCATTCGGATCCGTCACCAGTACCAAAAACACCAACTTAAGCCCTAGTAGGGGTCTCTCGTCCCAAGAGTTTCCCCTTTCAGTTTCGGTTGATACGGGGGGGGCGGCCGCATGGAAAGACTGCGTCCGTACAAAGCTTCACTGACTCAATGTAGATCACGCGGATTCCGCCGGTTGTTAAGGCGAAAGACACGATGACCGGATCAGCCCAATAACCCCTGTCATCGAGGGTTCGTCTGACTCCATTGGCCGACTTGCAATTGCGAGGACTTCAAAACCGAATGTTGTCAGGATGGTTCCTGATTTCCTGATTTTGCAGAACGCTTCGCCGGCGTGACTCACCACGGTACGCCAGTCCGATCCCTTGCGAACGGCTGGAATCGGTGGCGGGTTTTCAGGGTGGCGACGCACGATCGGTTCTTCCGGCGGAATCCGGAAAATCCATGCCGGTCAGACTCTGCCAACGCGACCCTTCAGGATGCTAGGAGCCCGTGGTGAAAGTCACTGCTGACGGTTGACGGGAATGAGAATGGCGCTAGGCTGTCGTCGCGGTGGTTGGTTGGGAAGTCACGGAGGTGGTTTCGATGGCGATGGGACGGCGGAAGCAGGAGCGTCAGGAGGGGTTGTTC
>CAMCMU010000015.1 GCA_945876035.1 Schlesneria paludicola DSM 18645
ACTCCCCACCATAGGTCTTTCTCAAATCAGTAATTTACTCAACAGACCGCAACGACGCAGCAAAGCCCTCAGAACCACCAGCCATTTTTATAGCCATAGCCCAGACTGCTTGCAGTTTGGGCTATGGTCGTTCTTTGCTGACGATTGTCACCTCGATGCCTCGTTCGGCCAAGAAGGCCGCCTGGACTTATCCATTTCGATTGTGACTGGAGTGCATCAGTGGGATGGCGGTGATTGGCGCGTTTCGGGAGAGGGCTCACCGTGGAAGAGCCGCGTGGCATCGAAAAACACCATATTGATGGCTGGGACAACGACAAGGGTCAGGACGGTGGCGAAGATCAGTCCCCAGGTGAGGGTGATTGCCATCGGGATCAGGAACTTGGCTTGAAAGCTCGTTTCGAACATCAGGGGCGACATGCCGACGACGGCAGTGATTGTATTGAGCACGATGGCTCGCATGCGGAGTTTGCTGCCAGTGACACTCGCTTCGAAGTGGCTCATACCCGCTCGAACGCGGTTATTGATGAAATCGACGAGGACAAGGGAGTCATTATCCACGATCCCGATCAGGGCCGTGCAACCGATGACGCTCATGATTGTCAGGTCATAGCCCATGATCCAGTGTCCGACGATCGCCCCTTCGATGCCAAACGGGACGGCAATCAGGACCACCAGCGGTTGTACGTACGAACGGAACAGTCCTGCCAGCAAGACATAGACGATCAGGAGTGACGCGGGGAAGGCGAGGAGCATACTGTCCATGAACTTTTTGTTTTCGAGGGTTGATCCGCGTATTTCGACGCGTACCTCGGGATGGATCGTGCTGAGTTCGGTATCGATCCATTGTTGCAACGAACGGGCGATCTCGTTGGAATTATGCTGGTCATCGACATCTGCAGAGACAGTGACCGCACGGCGCAGGTCGGTGCGATGAATCGAAGCGAACGCTCGATTCTCGGTCAATTCCGCGACTTCGCGTAATGGGACCCAGTGGTGTCGGCCGTTTCCGGCCGGGGTGGGGATGTACATGGCATCCAGTGTCGAGTCGTCATTGCGATAGTCCTCGGGATAGCGGACCATGATTTTGACGTCTTCGCGGTTGCGAGTCATCCGCCGAGCCTCGCGACCATAGAAGGCATTACGGACCTCGTTCCCCAGCATGGAAACCGTGATTCCCGTCGGGCGAGCCGATTCGCGCAGCCGCAACTGCACCTCACGCTGTCGGTCATCGACGTTGTCGTCGATGTCGAACACGCCGTCGTAGGAGGACAGTTTCTGACGTATGCTCCGAGCGGTGATGAGAGCGTCCTCAAACTGGTCGCTGGTGATCTTCAGTTCCATCGCACGCCCTGCCGGGCCACCATTGAGTGATACCCACGCGACCGAGTTGACTCCGCTGAGTTTGTCTGCTTCGCGTCGCAGTTCGGTCAGAACCATTTCGCTCGTTCGTGAACGTTTTACCGATTCCGTGAGTTCGACAATGATTTGTCCGAGATGCGATCCGAGGTTTTGTCCGACAGCTCCCTCCCCCGCGATATCGACTTGAACGCCGACATACATTTGGACATTGACGACTTCGGGCAGACTCACGAGAAGATCGCTGAGTTTTTTGAGTCGATCCTTGGTTTGCGAGGCGGGTGTTCCGACGGACATCTTCAGCGAGCCAACGAGCGTTTCACTGTCCATTTTCGGAACGGGAACGAACGGTACGATTCCCCCCTGAACGAGGCCGATCGTCATGGAAAGTGTCGCCACCGCAGCTGCCAAAGTCACGTATCGCCAGCGTAACAGCAGTCGAATCAGCCAGTCATACCAGACCTCCACAAGATGCTTTAAGAATGCGTCCTTGATGTGGACCAGTTGATCGCGCATCACGCGCCAGCGCTTCCAACCCCAGAACCACGTGCGGCTCTGGCCAGTGGCCCCCGCCGTCGGTCGGTGACGTGGTCGCGGGGTGACGTGTCCCAGATGGCAGGGGAGCATGACCAGCGCCTCGAGCATCGACATACTCATCGCGGCGATGCAGACCAGTGGTAGTTCCCTGAGAAATTCGCCTCGTTGTCCCTTGATAAAAAGGAGTGGAACAAACCCACCAATGGTCGTACCGGTCATGACGATGATCGGCCAGAGAACTTCCTCAGAGCCACGGATCGCGGCTTCGTCGGCGGGAAGTCCCTCTTCCATGTGGCGGTAGATGTTTTCTCCCATAACGATGGCTTCATCGACATCAATGCTCAGGACGATGATCAGGCCCATCAGGCTGACGAGATTCAGGGTCACTCCGAGTAACGACATCATGAAAAATGTGCCGAGAAACGTGACTGGCAATCCGGCCGCCGCCCAGAACGCGACTCGCCGGTCGAGAAACACGAGTAACGCCAACACGATCAGAAACAGGCCCTGTAAACCATTGTCGACCATCAGATCGATTCGTCCTTCAACGAATCGAGCGAGGTCCGTATGCAAGGCGACGTGGAAGGTATGATCGAATGGTTTCGTGAGACTTTTCTGGTAGTAGGGTTCCGGATCGGGGTGGCCTACGGCCCAGCCGACGAGTCGCGATGCCGAAGTCCACGCCAGTGCGAACGGTTTCCAGTACCAAGGATGCCCGTAGGCCACGAGGAACCCGTGCGGATCAAACGGAGCCCGCTGCTTCCCCAAGACATACGCCTTGACGAGCAGTGAGATTCGAATGGCATCTTGTTTGGCCGACTGATAGACGACACAATTCACGGATGGTTGGCTATTGAAGTAGCTCTCCTGATCGCTATCGACAAAAGCATCGTGAATCGTGGCGACATCCGACAAATAGACCGAGCGGCCGTCGGGTTGACTCCGGATCAGAATCCGGGCGAGATCCATGCCGCGTTGTTCTTCACCGAGCGTGCGAATCGAAATTGAGCTGCGACTGCCCTCGATCTGGCCACCCGTGACATCCAGATTGGCCGTCCGAATTGCCGAGGCAACATCATCGAAGGTGATGTCAAATTCCATCAACTTCGCCGGTCGAATTTCCACGCTGATTTCATCGTCTTTGACACCGGAGAGGACGACATCGCTGACGCCGGGGAGGAGTAGCAGGTCGTCTCGTAACGTCCGTGCGGCCCGTTTCCGATCGGCGTCGCTTCCCGGCCCATAGAGTGCCACAGCAATGACCGGCAACTTGGGTTCCAGCTTCTTGACCGTCGTCTTTTGGGCTCCCTCCGGCAGATCCTCGAGTGCATCGATCTCCGCTTTGACCTCCTGTAACACCCGATCGACGTTCTGCAGACCGGAAACGAGCGTCAGTTGAATCACGCTCAGGCTTTCGATGACGGTTGAGTCGATTTGTTCGACTCCCTCCACATCGCGGACGGCTTCTTCAATCTTGATCGTCAGGGCTTTTTCAATTTCCTGCGGAGAAACTCCGGGATAACTGGTCGTGATCAGCAGTTTCTCGGGCCGCGATTCTGGAAACATCTCACGCGTCATGGTGAGTGCACACAGACTACCGCTGAAGAGAATCACGCACATCAACAAATTGACGAGGATGGGGTTGCGAACACTGAAGCGTGGAAGTGACATAACACAAACAAACTCAACGGAAACCAGTAACGTTGTCCGGGCGTGACACGACCAACAGTATAGGTCGAACGGGTGCGTCTGGCGACATCGACGGATCCTGCCGGTGAGGAAGACGGTTCCGAAGCCGGAGAGCGTTTGTCGAGTCAAAGGAGCATACAGCCTGGCCGGGCACGAGTCGGCACGTCGGCTGTTTTTTTGTTTCCAGCGTTCCCACGGGACTTGCCGTATCCAGCGACAGGAGCATTCGTTTCCACCGTAGGGCCGTGGCTCAGCGGCTCGCTCGTTGGAGCCAGACGACGCATCTGGCCCCGAAAGAGCGTCGCTTGCATTGAGGTTCTGGCGGTGTCAAGATCCCGTCACAAGATCCCGTCTCAAGGAGTCGTCGAGATGTCGCTGGAACTTCGAAACGTGATGAAAAGCTATTCTGAGCCGAACGGCGGCCGTCTGCCGGTTCTGAACGTCAAAGAATTCAAGTTAGCCACTGGCGAGCAAGCCGTCCTGCTCGGTTCCAGTGGCGGCGGCAAAACGACGTTGCTCAATGTCATTGCGGGGATCACGGCCGCCGATAGTGGCGCGGTCTTCGTCGGTGGAACGGACATTGTTCGAATGCCGGAGGCCGCTCGTGATCGACTTCGGGCCGAGAGGATTGGCTATGTCTTTCAGGCATTCCATTTGTTGCCCGCCTTTTCCGCTCTCGAAAACGTTCTTTTGGGAATGAGTTTTGGGGGCAAACGCCCCGATCGATCGCGGGCCATCAAGTTACTGGATCGGGTGGGGCTATCGCATCGTTTGCACCACAAGCCGGCCCAGATGTCGGTCGGGGAACAGCAACGGGCATCGGTGGCTCGTGCGTTGGCAAATACACCCCGACTGCTTCTCGCCGATGAGCCAACAGCGAGCGTTGATGCCGCGAATCAGAAGACGGTCTTGGATTTAATCCGGGACTCCTGTCGCGAGAATCACGTCTCGCTGCTGTTGGTCACACATGCTCCGGAAATTGCGTGTCAGTTCGATCGAGTCGAAACACTGTCGGACTTCAATAAACCTGTTTGATCGCTCCGTCTCAGGAAATTCCCCTCGTGAATATCGCGACGATTGCTTGGAAGAATCTGTGTCAACGTTCACTGGCTTCCTCGCTGACCGCCTTGAGTGTTGCGCTGGGCGTGATGCTGATGGTCGCGGTGCTGGTGATTTACGGAATTTTGCAATCCACCTTCAGTCAGCGGACAATCAATTACGACCTGATTGTCGGTGCCAAAGGCGATCCGCTCCAATTGGTCCTGAGCACGGTCTATCACATAAGTCCACCGATTGAAAATTTGCCCTACCGCTATTATTTGGACTGGAAAAAGGACAAGCGTATCGAAGCGGCGATTCCTCTGGCGATGGGAGATGTGACTCAAGAGGGGTCATTTCCAATCGTCGGAACAATTCCTGAGTTTTTTGAGATTGACTATGCTCCGAAACGGAAATTTCTGATTAAAGGGGGAGCCTTTCGCCGGCCCTTCGATGCGTACATTGGATCACGGGTGGCGATCCAGAACGGTTGGGCTGTGGGAGCCACGTTGAAATTGGTCCATGGCGGTGCGGAGACGGGTCACGTTCATAATGAAGAGTTTACAGTGGTTGGGATTCTCGCCCCGACGGGGACCCCGCATGACAAGACCGTCTACGTCAATCTGGAAGGCTTCTATCAGATCGAGGGTCACGACAAGCCGTTGAATGAGGCCATCACGCGGGAACGAGAATTTTATCGTGAGACGCCGCTGACCGAACTCGAGATGGCGGCGGAAATCACGCGACTACAGGCCCAATTTGGAATGCACGATCACGGGGGCCACGATCACGGGGGCCACGATCACGGGGGCCACGATCACGGGGGCCACGATCATCTTCATGAATTGCCGCCGGTCCAAAAACAGGTGACAGCCGTGCTGCTCTTGTGCAAGGGGCTCACTGTCGGGCCGCTGATTGCCGGAGACTTAAAGAAAGGGTATCAGGCCCAAGCGGTGAACCCGATTTTTCCGATGCAAAAGTTGATGGATCAGTTCTTGCGACCGGCGACGGATTTGTTACTGGTGCTGACAATTCTGATTATTATCGTCTCGGGAATCGGCATCTTTGTGAGCATCTATAACTCCATGGCGGCCCGCCGCCGTGAAATTGCGATTATGCGTGCTCTCGGTGCTCAGCGTCTGACCGTATTCGCTATTATTCTTGCCGAGTCGATTATTCTGTGTGTTGGCGGCGGCGTATTCGGGTTAATTTTCGGCCACGGACTGGTCTTTGCCGCCGCGCCTCTGGTCGAGTCCTACACAGGATTGATCGTCAATCCACGGGCCTTCGATCCGCAAGAACTGATTCTTTTCCCAGCCTTGCTGGTGTTGGCCGCACTGGTCGGAATTTTGCCAGGATTGACCGCCTACAGGACGGACGTGGCCGAGTCTTTAAGCGGGAATTGAGCATTCGAGCGGCCACCTGTCACCGCGGCAAACAGTCTTTTCGGCAATACGGCAGACCCTGTCTGCCCGTTAGGATGAGACGTCCCATGGCGGGGGATGCTACTGCGGATCCGTCGGCCCTTCGTCTTGCGGGTAAAGTAGCAGGCGATCGTGAATCAGCAGCAACAGATCGGGAAGGCCATCTCCGGTGACATCGGCGATGAGTGCCTCCCGAGGCTCGGAATCGCCGGCTTCCTCGTCATTGCGAAACGTCTTTTGCTCGAAGACTCGGAAATAGAGGGCATGTTTCAGGCCGCTGTCCGGGCGATATTGCAGGATTTCGACAAAATGGTTGCGGGTGTCGGTGAGTACGAGATCGATCTCCCCATCGTGATTGAGATCACCGGCCACCACATCCGTCGGATAGGTCTTTTCGAGTTGGCTCTCGAAGGATGCCAATTCGCGGAGAGTGGGTGATGCTGCTCCGGCATACAGCACGGCAAACTTATCCGCTCCGAAGAGCAACAGATCATCGTGTTTGTCGCCGTTGAAATCGCCAACCTTCAAGGACTTGTACGGAAAGTCGCCGATGTCGATTTCCTTCCACTGCGAGTAATTCTCGCCGTTTTGTCGCAGGATTCTGAGTTTTTTGACACCGGTATCCACCAAGGCAATTTCGAGATTGGGCAGGCCGTCGAGATCGATGGCTGTGACGCCCACGATTTTTGAATTCGATTCACCGGTATGAAATTGTTCGACGACTTGCCAGCGTTTAGTGTCGCCGAGAACCATGAACCGAGCGACGTTGTCTTGGGCCACGAGAACCCCCTTTTTGCCTCGCAACGTCGCAAAGGAAATC
Organism: Schlesneria paludicola DSM 18645; assembly: GCA_945876035.1. GTDB lineage: Bacteria > Planctomycetota > Planctomycetia > Planctomycetales > Planctomycetaceae > Schlesneria > Schlesneria paludicola_C. The sequence goes on from CAMCMU010000015.1 coordinate 6,865, forward strand.
GCACCTGGCGGTGCTGAGCCCAGGCCCATGTTTCCGATCACGCCGATTTCTGCGGGGATTCCACGTTCGTCAATCCCATAAATTTGTGTGGCTTTTGAAGTTCCTTGGAAAACAAACAATTCATCGCGCCGATCCCCCGTGATGTCCCCTTGCAGGAGACGTTCGGGCGTTCCCTTGAGGTCCAGCGAGATGGCGGGCTGGCCTCCGAACGAGACCGGTGAAAAGTCGTGCGTATCCGTCCGTTTCAAGGCTTGCAGGGAATATTCCGAGGAGCGATCCTTCTTGGTTTTCGCGAGGACCACGATTTCCGGCCGCAGGTCATCGTCCAAGTCCGCTAAGGCAATGCAGCTGGCCTCGGATTCGAGAGGAATCGATTCCGGAAACGTCAGGCGTCCATCGATGTACCGGCTGATTCCGAGCGTTTTTTCCGGACCACTGCGGACAACGATTTCTGCCGTGCCGTGCCCCGCAAAATCCGCCGCTCGAATTTGATCGGATCCACTCAGTCCGGGAAACGGTGTTCCCAGATCGAGGCCACTTTTCAGGCGTTGCCGAAACAGGAGAATTCGAGAGGCATCCGGATCGGTCACGGCCAAGTCAATCAATCCATCTCCGTCGAAGTCGGCCGTCGTCAGATCACGGTCACGCCCTGTCCCCTGCTTGCCAAAACCGAACTGGATCAGACGCTCTGGTAACGCGTTCTCGCCCGGTGTTTGTCGCTCGACATGGAGCAATTTCAGACGTCCCGTTCGTGAGTCGATCGTGACGATTTCCTGGCCAGGTTTGCCGTCGACATCACGCACTGCAACCGCTCGTGAACGTTCGAGGTCAAACATATACTCGGGGCCCAGTTGGCCGTCATTCGATTGCAGTCTGGCACCCAGTGTGCGGGTCAAGCCTTCGCCCGCCAGATAACACAAGTCGTTTCGGCCGTCGCCATCAAGATCCGCAATCTGTGCGAGGCTGAGTTTGTCGGACGTGTTCATCAATTTTCTCGGTTCGTCGAGCACTCCTTTTGTTGTCTGATACAGAATGATCGTCTCAAATTTTCCGAGGATCACGACATCGTCGAGACCGTTGCCGTCGAGATCTCCGGCCGCGAGAAACCACGGGGATGGAGCGGCATCGGGGATCCGTTTGTGTTTCTTTTCAGTCCACTCGCCTTGCGCCGGCTGAAAGCGAATGACGAGTTGATCTGGGCTGCCGAAATAGACGATGTCCGTGCGTCCATCGCCGTTAAAATCGCCCAGTGCAACAGCCGAGACTTCTTGATCAATGGGCAATTTCCGGTGTTCAAATCGCCAATGATTGCTCACCACGTTGACATCTGTCGCGCCCACTTTCTTCACGTCAGTCTCCGTCGCCGAGGCCCGCTGGATCAAGAGATCAAGCCGACTGTGGCCGTTATCCACCAGCAGCAGGTCATTGAGCCCGTCATGGTTCAAGTCTGCCGTCAGTAAATTGGCGGATCTCTGTGAAAGTTTGAAGGACTCCAACGGCCGGAATCCGTAATACGGGGCCAGTGGAGAGTCGTCGGCAGACGTCCTCGTGTGGTGCAGCCCGAGGCCCACGAGGCTTCCGATCAACAGGGGGAGCGGCCAGAGAATAAAATGAGCACGCATCGGGCGACCTTTTCAAGCGTGGACCATCAAGACGAACGTCGTGGCAACAGTCTTCGCAAACCTCGGTGATCAGGGGCAGAACGCATCCCCCGGTCAAAAATTTACTTCGAGCCGGAATGACGAGGCGTCTGAGGGGGGCGCGGATCTCGACCCTCACGCGAGCTGTTCCGTCGTGGACTACCCGATCGCGGATTTTGCTCGCTGCGTTCACGCGCAGGCCGACTTTCCGATCCGCTTTCGTCTCGAGGGCGTTCGCTGCGGGGTGGACTGTGCTGCGGCTTCACACCATCGGTGTTGCTTTCAGTACGGAAATCATCGCCGCCGTCAACGTTCGGAGAGTCTCGTGCAATCACCTGTTCAGGAGTGGACAAAGGACTTTGTCTGCCGGAATGTGTACTCACGACCGTCAGGATATCCGCCTCATCGGTCATGATATTTCGCTGCCCCTCATAGGCCACCATCAACTTACGGGCCAGAAGTTCTTGGCCAATAATCTTGCCGGTCCCCTGTTTGGTGACGACGGTCGCTCCCAGAGGCGGCAGCTCTTTGCGGCTTTGCTCATAGGTGTCGTACTCATACCGCAGACAGCACTTGAGACGTCCGCACCGGCCTGAAATCTTGGAGGGATCCAGAGTTGCTTTTTGAAGTTTGGCCATCTTCATCGACACGGGCGGCATCTCGTTCAAAAATGTGTTGCAGCAGACCGGTTGGCCGCAATCTCCGTAGTCGGCCAAGAGCTTGGCTTCATCTCGAATCCCGATCTGTCGCATTTCAATGCGCGAGCTAAACTGTTTTGCCAGCGATTTGACAAGATCGCGGAAATCGATTCGCTGTTCGGCGACGTAATAAAATACGAGTCGTTCACCACCAATGACCTGCTCGACATCAATCAACTGCATTTGAATATTGCGTTCGCGAATTTGATCGAGCGTCCGCGTAAACGCCTCTTTTTCAAACACGATGGCTTGCGCTCGGTTGGCTTCGTCATCCGTTGAGGCCAGTCGGACAATGCGCCCATGCTCCTCCGCAACACCGAGGTATTTCCGTGTTTGTTCCGTTGCCGCGCTGAGAACGGTGCCCCACTCATGTCCTCGGCTACCACGAACGATCACCGCAGCACCGCGTGGCAACGGACCGAGTCCCCGTGCGGAAAATTCGCCTAGAATTCGTGTTGTTCCGTAACGGACAACATAAGACTTTTCGGGTGCAGATGGATTCATACAGCCTTCAAGAGAGAGGCAATGATGTGATCAGGGAAAAAGCTGGCAGAAATTGCTCAGCGTGCCTAGTATACACCCCCGTGTGGCAGATATGCCAACCTCCAGACAGGTTGTCTGAGCCCCATGCGGTGGGGTTTCGTGAACCGCCGAGGGGAGGGGGCAGAAATCCACGCCGTCGCAGAATCGCCAGACCACCGATCGATGGGGTCGCGGATCTACTCGGTCAGAGCCAGGCATTTCAACTGCCGTTCATTGCGGATGTAAAGCCGACCATGGGCGAGGGCTGGCAGTGCTCGCGTTGTTCCCGACATCACCTTGGCCATGGCCAACTCGTGATAACCGGATTCGATCATTGTCACCAGTCGAACGACTCCGTCAGTCTGCACGACGATTAACTTTTCGTCGGCTGCGATCAATGTCGCATAGGCCAGTCCGGATTTTGTCCAATGGATCTGCCGCGATTCGGTATCGAAGCACTTCAGGGCAATTGGCCCTCCATCTTGGCGGCCATCGATGCCAAATATTTTCCCGCCGTAAACAATGGGCGTTGTGTATTGGCTCGATAACAAGTCATCCTTCCAGATCGGTTTAAATTCAGCCGGTGAGATTTGGTGTAATTCCGATCCAATCCCGTAGCTCGCAGTCAATAAGACTCGATGGTCGACAATGACAGGGATCGCCGCATTCACCGTCGGTCCCCGTTGTCCGAACGGGAGCCGCGCCAGTTCCTTCCCGGTTGCGGGATCGATCGAGACCAGATGAAAGCGTGTGAGGCACAACAGGATTCGTTTTCCGTCGAGCGTGGCCGCGACGGGAGACGAGTAACTTGCCAATTCATTGGTTGCCTTCCAGACCGTCTCCCCCGTATCCCGATGGAATGCGACAATTCCCGCGCGGTCTTTGTCGCCGCCCACGTTGACGATCACCAGATTCCCCTCCACCAGTGGTGAGGTGCCTGATCCAAAGTACCCCGCAGGAGCCCGAAATTCTTTTTGGATCTGCCTCTGCCATCGCAGGTTCCCCCGCTGGAGATCCACGCAAAACAGACCCCCTGCCGCAGCGAGGCCGTAGATTCGATCCTGATCGATCGTCGGGACAGCCCGTGGCCCATCGTCGTCGACAATCGCGGGTTCAAAATCTGTGGCAAAACCTGTCGACCACAGGGCCTCACCCGTGTCCGCGTCGAAAGAGGAAAACGTGTCTTCATCACCCATTCGATGAAAAAGAATGACTCTCTTGCCAGAAACTACCACTCCGGCGAAGCCTTTACCGACCGGGACGTCCCACACGGTTCGCGGGCCGGGTTTCGGCCATGCGTCGGCTAACGTTTCCTCGCTGGCAATGCCATTTCGATGGGGACCTAGAATCTGCGGCCAGTCGCCGGCCTCGGCCTTGTGATCAACGAACCCGATGGTGAGCCACGTGACAACCTGTCCCCAAAAAACGGCAGACAGGAAAACTCCGGCACGTTTTGGTCGAGAACACGACATGAGGGACTCCTGCGGACGGCTGTGGCGAAATCGATGTTGCTCACGCCTCCCATTCTGCGTCGCACGAATCACACCGGAAGCCCACAATAGTCGCCGTCCCCGGAATTTCCAATCCCTGACGATTGAGTTGTGCGTCGTCACGTTGCAGGGGCGACACCACCGGAAAGAGACAATGACGGCATCGGCGGTTCGTGAAGAGGAGTCGCGCACGCGAAATGACGTCCAATTTCGTGGCGGTGGTCCCCGAATAGTCTTGGTCAACGGATAGCCGGCGACCTGATCGAGGAAATGGAATAGTGCTCGATTGTTGGGCGGAACGTCCCTGCGCCGTGCCGCACTCCTCGGGCCAGTACACACTGAATCGGCTCATCCATGAGCTCCTTTGCCGTACGAAAGTGTTTCTTGCATAGGATCCGCTCGCGCTGAGCGGCTCTGGCTGCGAAAACCAAAGTTTCGACGTTGCACGAGGAAAAAAACGTCGCAGCGTTGTCTTTGGGTCGCGAAAATTACCCGCTGTCTCAATGTTCGGCAAGCCTGAGTGCCAGCCCAGAGGCTCTCGGGAGCGAGCCTCCCCCATCGTTTGCAATCGGAAAGGGTCTGTTTTTCCAGCAGAACTTGCGATTTGCTCCGGCGCCCCCCCTCCCCCCGTCGCAACAGGTTGTGAGTCTGGGAACGCACCTTCTGATCCACAATCAACCCGCATTCGTGGTGAGGCATTCGAGGCATTGTGGAGGTTCGCGGAGACAGGTTCCCGCGGTGGCGACGATTGCCGCTGGTTGGTCCGTCCTGACAGGATCTGGTGGTCAACCTCAGGCGGAATCCTGCGCCGAGGGGATTTGGCGAGGCAATCACAGACACGATCGATAGGGGCCTCTTCACGTTTTCAGGCGGGGCTTGTTCATTGCGTCCAAGGCCACTTCTTGCAACAAGGAATGCGGCACACCGATGTCGAGCACGTGAATCTGGCCGGTCCACGTCGAGGCGTTGAGTTGATCAAATCCCGGTTTTCTGGCCACGAATGTTGCCGTGTGACTGGCACGCACACACGGTCCTTCGAGGCCTCCTAAGTCGCAGTCGAAACCCGACGGCACGTCGATGGAAAACACTTTTTTCTGTGCGCGATTGACGGCGGCGATGGCACTGGCGAACGGCTCCCGAGCGGGCCCCCGTGTTCCGGTCCCCAGAAGGGCATCGATAATCCAGTCGGCCTGGTCGAGTTCCTGTTTCCACGCGTTCGCGGGATCGCTAGGAGGTGAAATCACGGCGGTTCCCGCTCGGCGCAAAACATGGAAGTTTGTCGCCGCATCGTGTGTCATCGACTCCGCCAGTTGCGTGGTCAGCACGCGCACATCGAAGCCGCTGTTTTCGAGGTGTCTGGCGATGACGAAACCGTCTCCCGCATTGTTTCCCTTACCGCAACAGACAACGAGACGCCCGTGGATTCCAAGTTCTTGAAGGAGTCGTGCCGCATTTCGGCCGGCATTCTCCATCAACACCAATCCCAAGAGTCCGTAGTCAAGAAGTGCGCGTCGATCAACCTCTTGCAGTTGATCTCGGGTGAAAGTCCGTGGAAACGGGATAGAATGAGTCATCGTCACGGACTTTCCGTTGGGATTCAGCGTGTCCAAAGTGTTGTTGAGGAAATCGGGTCATGTTACTCGCAATTGATGTGAATGGGGTTCATTTTCAAGTTTTTGATGCCGGTTCTGGTCCGACAATTCTGTTTGTCCATGGATTTCCCTTGGATCACACGATGTGGCACGCTCAGTTGGAAGAGTTTTCTAAGACGCATCGTGTCATCGCACCCGACTTGCGGGGATTTGGCGGGACGGACGGAGGGCTTTACTCGATTTCCATGGAGCAATTTGCCGACGATCTGGCGGCGATTCTGGAGACCCTGCAGGTGGTCGGACCAATCATTTTTTGTGGCCTTTCCATGGGAGGCTACATTGGCTGGCAATTCGTCCAGCGTCATCCCGATCGACTCTCAAAACTGATTGTCTGTGACTCTCGAGCGGGAGCGGATACCGCCGAGGCGGCGGCCAATCGCTTGAGGATGGCCGACATCGTTCTGCGCGAGGGATCGGAGGCGATTGCCTGGGCCATGATGCCGAAACTTTTTGCACGCTGTTCCTCTGCCCACTGTCCTCACGTGATCGCCTCCGTCCGCGCGATGGTGTTGAACACCGATCCTCGATCGATTGCGGCCGCGCACCGTGGCATGGCCATCCGACCGGATGCGACGGCACTTTTGCCGCGAATCCACTGTCCGACACTCATCCTCGTGGGTGAGTACGACCAAATTTCGACACCCGTTGAAATGAAATCGCTCGCCGACGCCTTACCCAATGCCACATTCCGTCTGATCAAGGATGCCGGGCATATGGCACCGATGGAACAACCGGAGGCGGTCAATACGGTGATTCGACAGTTTATTTCGACACCGGATCTGGCTCTCAAGTACGGTTCGCCCGCTCGGTCGCATCAACCGTGAGGCCCGCCACCCGCACCCGCGGAAGAGATTCGATGCCGGCCTCAGACGTGCGGGGCGTGAGGCAGACTTCGGCTGCGTGTGTGATCCACGTCCAAGGCGTCGCGTCTCGGTATTTTGTGCCTGCCGGGAGACGCCGGCGAGGATCTTCACCCGCCCCTGTGATGGCCCGATGTGGACCTCATACAAGAGGGCTTTTACTCGATCTGCAGTCGGCTGCCGGTCCCTCGTAAAACGCCTCCAGAAGTGGTTCTGCAGCCTCTGAGGTTGGCGGCCGCATGACCATCAGCGACGGCCAGAAAGAATGGTCGTTGGGCGTCGAGTCGAGAAAGTTCGCCAGATCACCCGGCAAAAACAGGGGATGGTCTGTCGTCGTCTCGTGCGCGATTGGGTCGTGAGGCCGCAGGCATCCGCCGAAAACGATTCGTGGCGTATTTCGAAGCGGACCAAAGAGCACAACGCAGAAAAATTCAGGAATCCGTTTGGCGACGCGCAATTCGCGGAACCCCCATCATTCCCGTTCTTGCTTGGCAGCGTCGATGAGGGCCTTGAAACATCGAAGCGGCGGTTGGCTGCGGGGTCTCCGAGTCTTCAAAAAAACGAGATCCGGTACCACGATTCCGTCGTCCAACGTCTGCGCCGGTTGCAGATCTTCAGCGGCCAATGTCTCGGTCCCCCGCCGATGACGCGTTACACCTCGATTCGCCCAGGCACGGGCCAATTGAGGATCGACTCGGATCGCTTTCGTGAAATCCTGTTCGGCCAATTCGTGTTGTTCCTTTGCCAGAGAGACGTTGTCTCGTTGCCGCCAACTCCGTGGTTCCTCGGGATCACGTTCGAGGGCCAACCCTGTCTTTTTACGATCGTGCGGACTCAAGGACGCAACCGCGGATTCCAGAGGAGTGCGATGGAAACGATTTCTCGGATGACGGTGACGTGCGCCACGAGCAACGGGAATGCACAGGATGGCGGCACTGGCCCACTTTCCCTCGCAAACAGATCGAACCGCGGGTTGGGAAACTTGTAACCCACGTCAAAAAACGACATCCTACAGTCCTTCGACGGATCCACTGGGTTTCGAGTTCGAGTTTTTGAAACACGGATCGTGATCATTGCGTTACGGCGTTTTCGGCATTTCTTTCATTCTTCACCGCGTCAAGTTTTCATTGATGGTCAATTCTTCCCGAAGACGCGGCTCGCAACGCGAAATCCTCACCAACCACAATCGTTGCTGGATTTGGGGCCGTCACGTTGTGCTCGAAACCCTTCGCGCAGGGCGTTGGCCGATCCTTGAGCTCTGTGTGAGTGATCAGCTCGGCCACGAACTTAAGGCAGAGGTTTGGCGACTTGCGGGGCTTCACGGTGTTGAGACGACGGTTGTCAACGATCAGGCAATCGCGAAGTCGTGTCATTCGGGCGAGCATCAGGGTTTTGCCGCCCGTATGTCCCCGTTCCCCTGTTTCTCTCTCGAAGAACTCCAGGCCAACTGGCCTGCCAATCCTCTGCTGGTAGTCTTGGATCGGCTTCAAGACCCGTACAATTTTGGAGCGATTGTCCGGTCGGCCTCGGCATTGGGTTTGGACGGAATTGTGATGGGGACCAAGGGTCAGGTGGCTGTCAACAGTCTCGTGGCCAGAAGTTCGGCGGGAGCGATTAACCACATTCCGATTGCACGGACAGAGTCCCTTGGGGAGGCGATTGATTCTTTGCGAGGTTTTGGTTTTCAGATCGTGGCCGCCTCCGAAAAAGGCTCCACAAAACTATGCGAGGCGGACTTCGGGCGTCCGACAGTCGCGATCATCGGCAATGAAGGCGATGGAATTCAACCCGCGTTACTAAAACGGTGCGATCTGGCTCTTCGAATTCCGATGAGTGGTCAAGTCGGTTCACTGAATGCGGCGGTTGCGGCGAGTGTTTTATTTTATGAAATGCGTCGTCAGAGGCAGAATTGATGGCTTTTGCGGTCACGTCGCAAAAGCGACGACAGTCAAGGAAATCGTGATGTCTTTAATCCTGCGAAATCCACACAGTGTCGACGCCGTCCTCCGGACTCGGCCCACGGACGTGTTGGAAGTCCGTCTTTCACCGAACCAACCCTCCCCCCGATGGTCCGCAATCGCGGATCTCGCGCGGCACCACGAAATCCCGGTGCGCATGTCACTTGCCGCATCGGAGCGGCATTCGACGTCGCGCGGGAAGAGTGAACGTGTTGGAGCCGCCTCCGCGATCATCAGTGAACGAAACGAACTTCTGGTCGATCAGCTTTTCACGCCCGAGATGACGGCGGAGTCGGGATTGTGGTTGGCGTTGGAGCAATTGCAAGATCCGCACAATGTCGGAGCGATCTTCCGTACCGCGGCATTTTTCGGTGTCAAGGGGATTATCCTGACCAAGGATCATTCCGCCCCACTGACAGCGACGGTCTACGATGTTGCCTCAGGTGGTTTAGAATTCGTCCCGTTTGCCATCGCATCGAATCTCAGTCGCACGATCCTTCTGGCGAAGTCCGCTGGACTCTCGATTCTGGGGACGTCCGAACATGCGGAAGAAGCCGTCGAAAGTGTCCCCTTAGATTCCTCATGTCTGCTGATTTTTGGAAATGAAGAACACGGCCTGCGTCGCGTGACACAACAGAACTGCGATCGCCTTTGCCGGCTGCAACATCAAGGCGAAATTCAGTCGTTGAATGTCTCTGTTGCGGCAGGGATTCTGATGTCCACGCTGGCTAAAGGGTCCCAGCCCAAGAAAGGCAATTGACCTGCCGACAGAAGTAACGTCAATCGCAGGGCGCTCGGTTTTGCGCAACACGAGCAGCCGATCTGTTCCTAGTCCTCGATTTTTGGAAGTTGTCGACGCTGCTTTGTTTCGGAGTTTAATCGTTTGTCAGCCAGACGCCGTCGCGTGGATGCTTTTGTCGGATTTTTTTTCTTGCGTGGCTTGGGGCCTTTCGCCACAGACAAGAGAAGCGCCGATAATTTGTCGAGGCAATCCGAAACATTTTTCAATTGGTCTCGGTATCTTTCGCTTGAGATTAACAAGTCGCCTTCGATGGTGAGTCGGCGTCTGTAGGCCACGGCAAATCGTTCGCGAACATCGTTCGGAAGTCCGACAGACTCAAAAATAGGCCAACGCAAGGTGACCTTGGAATTGACTTTGTTCACGTTTTGTCCACCGGGTCCGGAGCTGCGTGCGACTCCCCAAGCAAACTCGCCACATCGCACGCGAATCCGTTCCGTGATCGTGAGTATTTCGGAATGAGCAGGGAACATGCGAAAATTACCCTCCGTGATGGGGATCATGGTTACGGATGCGACTGCGTTTTCAGGAACCGCGATCGAGGTTTTTAGAAGTTCCTTCTTTTTCAGAACCGTCCGGCGGAGGCGTGATCTCGGGCTGGCCCAGTTCTCGATCGGTGGCCGTGATCCGAGACAAAACCGCAAGTGGCGATTTCCACGGCGTAGCATTCCTGTTTAATCCATTCTTGATCAAGGCCGAGAATAACGCAAACGAGGATCATCACGGTTTGTGGGGGAGGAGCACGATTCAAGCGACAAGACTTTTTTTGATTGTGGGACAAGAAAATTCTCGAGGTCAGGCATGTCGCTCAGGCGGCCTCGTCATATTACAATGCTGCGCGACGAGACAGACGTTCGTTGTCTTGGCGGGCGTGATGGTTGAGCCCGCATCTGCCGGACGAGATTCTTCCGCTCGATGTGTGTGGTGTATCGGGCTTGGTCCCATGGCCAAGAGCGGCTGCTGTTTTTTTGGTTTCCCATTGAGATCGGCAAACAATGACTTTTCCTCGCATGATTCGTATTCGGCAAACGTTTGATGCGCGTCGCGTCGATGACGTTGCCCGTGAAGTTCGCGTTCAGCTCTCGTCGCTCAATCTGGGCGAGCGGATTCAGCCCGGGCAGACCGTGGCGATCTCGGCGGGCAGTCGTGGAATTGCCCACATTGCGCGGATTACTCGGGCGGCCGTCGAGCACGTGCAGGGCTTGGGAGCCGTCCCTTTTATTGTGCCCGCGATGGGCAGTCACGGCGGGGGGACGGCCGAGGGCCAGACGGAAATTTTGGCGGGATATGGGATCACTCCGGAAGCGATGGGCTGTGAGATTCGATCCTCCATGGAGACGGTCGTTGTCGATCAAACTCCTCAAGGAATACCGGTTCACTTCGACAAGCAGGCTTCGCTCGCCGATCACGTTTTGATTGTCGGACGAGTCAAGCCGCATACAGGTTTTGTAGGAGAAATCGAATCTGGTCTGCACAAGATGATGCTCATTGGCCTAGGCAAGCACGCGGGTGCCAAAATTTATCACAGAGCGATTGCCGATTACAGTTTCATGGACATTATTACCGCCGTGGGGAATTCCGTCATCAAGAAATGCCGAGTCGTCGGGGGCTTGGCGATTGTGGAGAATGCCTACGACGAAACGGCCTTGATCGAAGCCGTGCCACGTTCACAATTTTTCGAACGAGAAAAGGCGTTGCTCAAGCTGGCGGTCCAGTGGCTACCGCGACTTCCGTTTGTTTCCACGGATCTCTTGATCATTGATCAAATTGGCAAGAACTTGAGTGGCACGGGGATGGATACCAATGTGGTCGGCCGCAAGTTTAACGACCATGCCGCGACCGATCGGGATGTCGCCCGCTGCCGGCGCATTTTTGTTCGTGGGCTGACGCAGGAAACTCACGGCAATGCTACGGGGATTGGTCTGGCGGAGTTTACGAACCAGCGGACGATTGATTCGATCGACCGAAAGATCACGGCGATCAATTGCATCACGGGACTCCATCCTGCCGCCGCCATGATTCCGATTGCGTTTGAGACAGATCGCGAAGTCATCACGGCGGCATTGCAAACAGTGGGGCTCGTCGAACCTCCGCAATCGCGGGTGATCCAGGTCTCCGATACACTGCATCTCGGCGAATGTCTCGTGAGTGAAGCCTACCTTGCGGAGTTGGCCACGCGTGAGGACCTGACGATACTGAGCGATCCGACCACGATGGCCTTTGACGAGCAATCCAATCTGTTGAGCGTCACGTCCGGCGTTGACGGGACGGCCGGACTTTAGTTGCACAGGCATCAACGGTTGGGGACGCATCAACACGTCCACGTCGTTCACCGACCTTCCCAGATCAAGGCCATTGCCGAAGCGACAGACTTAACCAGGGGAGCAAGGAATTTGATTGCAGGCAGAGAAGACATCGTTCACACTCTTTGGCGATCGTCGCCCATGCGTTGTCCGAGGCTTCCGCGTTGGTTGATGCGGACGAGGGGAATGGCAGCGCGTTTGTTGTCCGAATACCGATTGTGTTTCAGGTTATGACTTCACGAACACGCACGACTCGCCGTTTGGAAGTTTGGTTGAAGGAGACCGGCCAGCCGTTGTTCGTACTCAACGCACAGCGAAGGTTAGTCTTCTTCAATCGCGGTTGTGAGCGACTAACGGGCTGGATGGCTGCGGATGTTCTCGGTCAAACCTGTGACTATCTCTCCGAATCCAACAGCCACACGACGGCCGCACTGTTGTCCGGTTTGTCTCCTCCGCCAGCAATACAGGATGGCCAATCAACCCTCGTGCCCACACGGCTACCGCACCGAGAAGCGGCGGCTCAGCTCTGGGGGATTCATTTTTTCCCGCTGACAAATGAGGATCGGAGTGTGAAGGCCTTTTTGGGTGTGATCGTCCCGTACGTTGCGGACGACTTAGATCCGCCAACGTCAATCGCGCAGCAATTGCATGCCGAACTGGCTGTGTTAAAACAGGCCATACAAAATCAGTTCGGTGACGGGACGCTGGTTTGTCGAAGTCTCGGAATGCAACGCGTGCTGAATCAGATGACTTTGGTGCAACCCTCCAAGACGCCCGTTCTGTTTGTGGGTGAAACGGGTGTTGGCAAGCAACATCTGGCGCGGGTCATGCACTATGGAAGCCCCCTCGGTCAAAGGCCTTTCGTTCCGATCGATTGTCGACGTGCTGCAACCGAAGATCTCGAGGCAATTCTCAGACGCATGCGTGATGATCAAAAAGACGCGGCATTGCGCGCAGGTGCCGTATATTTTGACCGCATCGACGCCGCTCCGGCAGAATTTCAATTCCGGTTGACGGAATGGTTGGCAACCAATACCGGCCCCGAAGCCACGCGTGTGTTAGCCGGATCCGCGCGGAACCTTTGTCCGCTGGTGGAATCCGAAGTGTTTTCACGCAATCTTTATTTGGCACTGACAACGGTTGTTGTGGAAATCGAATCCCTACGCAACCGACGCGAGGATCTCGAGCCACTCGCACAATATTTCCTCGAAGAACGGAACCGAGGAGCAAGGATTCAAGTGGGAGGTTTCGCGGCCGATGTCTGGCGCCAATTTCACCGATATCATTGGCCCGGCAACATCCGTGAATTACGAGTGGTGATTGAAGAAGCGCATGCGACATGCCGCGGTTCGATGCTGACGAACAGCGATCTCCCCTTTCGATTTCGGACCGGTGTTGACGCGCAATCCATCGGTCCTCCGGCACGCAGGCAACCCGAATTGCTCGACCCGCTTCTGGAACGCATCGAACGTGAACACATTGAAATGGCACTTTCCGAATGCCGTCATAACAAGGCCCGAGCATCGCAGAGGCTTGGTATTTCAAGACCGCGTCTTTATCGAAGAATGGAAACTCTGGGAATTATCGATGTTGAAACGAAAACAGAAATCGTTGATCCGAACTGAGGAAACAAGCGGGTTTCGCTGTTTTCTCAGGAACCGCCCCGAGTGGTCCGTTGGTCGGTGGTGTTCGGTTGGCAGATGAAATGGATTTCACGATCCCGAGTCTCTTCCTGCCGTGTGACCGTGGAGTCGGCCTTGGTGATTGTTCGCAAACGGGACTGCAAAGTCACGGATGTTTTGGTCTGGCCCTGTGCGCGGATTACGGAACACGAGTGATTTCTTTTCCGACAGCCTCTCGAATTTTGGGGAACGGCGTTGGAGAAGATTTTGAGGAAGTCGGGAGTGGATTCTTGGCCTCGCCGAATGCAAGATCTGCGCTCCACGCGCGAAACGGAGTGGCGCAGGAATAGCCGCTCCCCATGCTGACCGGCGTGGCTGGGGAGCACTCTTCGAGCGGCACTGCAGACGGGCTTAGATGTCCGCGACAAGGATTTCGCCAAGACGACGCAGATTCCGGCGCAGCAACAGTCGGCAACACCCGAAATGCCCGCGAGTAGCTGCAACGTTTCACTCGCCACCAATGAAACAACCCCCGGTTTTCCGAGGGTTGTGGATCATCCCAAGTCACTGCCCCCACTAGGGCTCGAACCTAGAACCTAATGATTAAGAGTCATTTGCTCTACCAATTGAGCTATAGGGGCTTCCGAGTCCGTGAGATTCTACCGGTGACCCAGACTTGCTTCAAGTGTTCCGGCTAGCGGTTGTCGGATCAATCTGTTGTCGTTCAAGGGGGCGGCAGAGTCACGACGTTTGAATCTCATCGTCAGTCCGTTAAAAATCACTTGTTCCTGCGTGCGATTACTAGGAATTCGGATGATCTTTTGTAGACTCTAATTGAATCCACGTGGAGCGTCTTGGCTCCTGTCAGACCGCGACGCAGAGCGGTGAACGAGCAGGCATCGTTCAGTAAGTTTACGATAAGGGAAGTGGTGTTCTTGATCGAATCGTGGCTTCTAGAACTGTTCTGGTGATTCACGAGACTCGGTTTTGAAGGTGAGGTGCTGTAACGCTTCCAGCTGGCTGAACGGTTCAGCAGTTGTCGCAGCCGTTCTGCATCGCACGCCGAATCAGGATCGATGCCTGAAAATGGGGCGTGGGGGGCATTAGGGGAAAATTGTCGATATGAAAGCTCTTGTCAAAAGCAAAAAAAATGTCGGGCTGTGGTTGGAAGAGGTTCCCGATCCGGATATTGGGATCAACGATGTGTTGATCCGCATCAAGAAGACCGGCATTTGCGGGACAGACCTACATATCTATAATTGGGACGCATGGGCCCAGAAGACGATTCCCGTTCCCATGGTCGTGGGGCATGAATTTGTGGGGGAGGTCGAGCGTGTTGGCGCGAACGTGACCGACTTTCATCCGGGTGAATTCGTGAGTGGAGAAGGGCATGTTGTCTGCGGCAGATGCCGCAATTGTTTGGCGGGGCGACGTCATCTGTGCGCCGATACAAAAGGCGTTGGCGTCAATCGTCCGGGTGCGTTTGCTGATTTTTTGTCATTGCCGATGACCAATGTATGGCATCACGCTCCGGGAATCGATCCGGAAGTGGCGTCGATTTTTGATCCGTTCGGCAATGCGGTGCACACGGCGCTCAGTTTCGACCTGTTGGGTGAAGATGTTCTGATTACGGGAGCGGGTCCGATCGGCGTGATGGCTACCGCCATTGCGCGGCATGCGGGAGCACGCAACGTGGTCGTAACGGATCTCAATCCCTATCGGCTCGATCTGGCAAGAAAAATGGGAGCCACACGCGCGATTGATCCGCGATCAATCGCGCTTTCCGAGGTTCAGCGAGATCTGGGCATGAAAGAGGGATTCGATGTCGGGTTGGAGATGTCCGGTAATCCCACGGCATTTAACGGTATGATTGCCAACATGGCACACGGCGGAAAAATTGCCATGCTGGGCATTCCGGAGAAAGACATCGCAATCGATTGGAGCTTAGTCGTTTTCAACATGTTGACGATCAAGGGAATTTACGGCCGCGAGATGTATGAAACATGGTACAAAATGACCGTTATGCTTCAGAGCGGTCTGGACATCGCCCCCGTAATCACACACCGCTTTCACGTCTCCGAATTTCAGCGGGGATTTGATGCAATGCTCAGTGGCGCATGTGGCAAGGTCATCCTCGACTGGACGTGATCGCAGCGTGCCGAAAAGCACCAAACCACGAATCCCGAAATCCTGAAACGGTTGTGAGCGGAGGCCGTTAGCGCGATGCCTGCTTCGGTCGGATGCCAAGGTCTTTTGCACAAAAGACCTTGTCAACGACCCTGAGTCCAAATCCGAAAATTAGCAGCAGCGTGCGTCGGCCAACGTCTTTTTGGGTGAAACCAACGTCTTTTTGGATGAAAACAGTGTTCGTGCAGCGGACCCAATGGGGTCGATCGATGGCGTTCCTTGTAGCCTTACCGAATCCAAATTCGGCAAATTCGGTGCTGAATTTTGATTTGCCTGTCGGACGTTTTCGATCAGCAGATTTCGAATTTTCGGCGACTGGTTACGACACTTCCTGTCAGTGGTCTGCCCCTCTGTAACCTCTGCAACCAGCGCCGCGGGCGACCAAGGAACGCCGGCCAATGGTCGCCGTCTCTTTCAGAAGCGAAACTTGCGGGCGTTGAATGACGCGGCCGGTGACAAGACACGCCATTTTTCGCCGGACGCCACGGAGAAAAATCGCCTCGCTTGGTAGCATCCGTCCCCTCCGCACACCGGAATCCATTGACATCGTCGGCCAACGCATTAACGGGACTCAGCCGGGAACGATCTTGTCCGACTGTACGGCTTCTGCAAGAATCACGGGTGGCTTAGTGATAATCTTCGTCACTCCGAATCAAATGACGAAGGATTTCGCCTCCACGATTTGCCGGGAGGATGCTGTGTCATGGGGGATCGGTCGGGGAATGATTCATTCTTAAAAAATTGCGTGTCTTCCACCGCGGGAGATTAGCACACAATTGTGTTTCAAATTTGCGATTCGCCGTGGCCGACAAAATGTGGCATTGCGGATTCATGACCGGAGGTTTCGGCATCGCAACATCTCCTGACAACCGAGGCTTGCTACGGTCGTCAGGCCGGGGAATTCCCCGCGAGCTTGCAAGTAGCCGAGTCTTTTGTGGCGGCCCTGTTTTTTATTCACACCGTGTTTTGAGATGACCAGATTGTTCTGTAAAATCATCGCCGCACCCATGGGCACGACATCTGAGGGCGACTTCGGCGGCGTCAGATGTCGAACCATTTTGAACATCCGCCGATGGTGGTTTCTCGCCTTGGGCGTGATCGCCACGTTTGGCTGCCGCTTGCCATCGCAGCCTTCGCCGATCGCGCTGCCGACTCGTCATTCGGTCGACAATGACCATTTACGGGTTCGTAGCGATATTCGACTTCCTCCCAACCATCCGTTACTCCGCGATCTCGACAGGCTGCGCGTTGAAATCAGTGAGACACTGTTTCTTCCGGATCAAAGGCAGTCGGTGACGGTGTATCTCTTCGAGGACGAAGCCGTCTATTCTCAGTATCTGCAATTGCGATATCCGCAATTACCACCACGCCGTGCCTACTTTGTCGGAACTCTCAAGGAATTGGCCGTCTACACCTATTGGAGCGAAAAAATTCAAGAGGATTTGCGGCACGAATACACTCACGGAGTGTTGCATGCCTCATTACCTCAGGTCCCCTTGTGGCTTGACGAGGGGTTGGCAGAATACTTTGAAGTGGCCAGTCGTTCAAAAGGCCTTAATCACGAGTATGCCACCCGTTTGGCAGCAGATTTTTCGAACGGATGGCGACCAAATCTGGAACGACTGGAGTCATTGGAGGCCGTCGCCGACATGAAAAAGGCCGACTACATCGAAGCTTGGGCATGGGTTCACTTTATGCTTCATCAGAGTGACGATTCACGCGGCTTACTGATTAGCTATCTGCGAGAGTTGCGGTCGGCAGAAAAACCTGAACTGTTATCCGCTCGCATGCGAGTCGAAATACCGCAAGCCGAGGAACGATTTGCGGCACACGCCTCGTCGCTCTTCAGCGGACTCGCCACCGTCGGCGGCAAGTCCCTGTAAAACAGAGGAATCGTCCACGAATGAGGGGCTCCGGCTGATTGAAGTATCGCTCGGCATGTTCGGTTTCGATGTCTTCTCTGACGCGTTGCCAAGCCGGAAGAGATTCTGCGGGAGACAGGAGTGTTCACCGGAATGCGGCGCAGAGGATCTTGAAATACGCCTGGCAAAACCAACTCGAAACGCGGTAGCAGAACGGACGTCAACGTGTTGTCGAGACGTTGGTCTTGCCAGCAAAGATCGACGGGACGTGGCTTGCAGCGTGACTCGGCCGGTGATCTTTCACCATCGCGAGGGGTGGCCGGCGGCCGACTTCGGTGGCGATGGATGATCGAGGGGAATCCGGTTCGAGTCCGTTTTCTTGGGAGCAGGACCACGTTTTGGGAAACGCTCCGAAATCAAAAACGCTGTTTTCCGAGGGGCGTCAAAATAGAGTGTCCGTTCTCTGGATTCGTGGCGGCCGCTTTCGGAATTGTCGGCCAGTGGCCGTTTCTGCCGAAATCGTCTGGACACATTTGAGGGGATTCATTACATCCCGCTCCGATCAGGCGTTGTGCACTGGCGCGTCGCCGCAGTTCGAGTCCGTTTCGGGAGGATTGGCTCATGCCGTCCACTTCGCCGAGTTCCTATAAATCGTCTGGCATTCGAATTCTCCTCTGTCTGACAAGTTCCGTCCTTTGCGGCTGCTATTCGCCTTACGGCTACCATGGCCCTTACGGTGGTCCCGGCTCGTATGGTCAGCCGCCGTATCCGGCATCCGGATTCCCCAGTGGCCCGGTCAATGGATTTCCACCGGGCGCCCCCTACAGCCCGGGTGTGACGCAACCCGGATCACCGTTACCGACTCCTTTAGGCCCGCCATCGACTTACGATAACGGCGGAAATGGAATCCGGTTTGATGAGCAGCCGAACAATGCCCCGACTTTTGACTCCAGTCCGTCGAATGGGCGAAAAGTCCCCAATCCGGACGATGAGCCGACGACTACGAAGCCCACTCTGACACCGACATCAGGAACCGATTCGAACGATTTGGAGACACCTTTCGAACAAACGGGGGACTCCCGAAACAACAATTTTGGCAATTCCACAGAGAGGCCTCGGCTGATGTCGGAGCCTGATCCGTTTGAAATGCCCGAAAAGCTACCACCGCAACTCCGTTCCTCCACCCTGTCTCACGCTTCGCCGATTCGCAGAGTGAGCTATGAGGAACCGCAGTCATCGACGCTGAATCCTTTCGGTCGTGACACGAAAAATGCCAATCCGACGTGGCTTCGTGGCATGCTCGACTATGACAAGAAACAGGGGACGTGGTCGATCCTTTATTCCTCGAATCCTGATCCACGAGATCCTCACGGAGGATTCTTGACACTCGCCAGTCACGCCAATTTGGCAAAGTGTCGCGTCGGTGAAGTCATCCTTGCCGAGGGTGCCATTGACGCAAGCAAAACGGATGCCCGCGGCAAGTCCGTTTACGTTCTGGACAATGTCACACCGCTGACGCAGTAATCCCCGTCCCTGGCATCGGCGTTGCTCTGGATCACGTCGACTGTCCTCGGATTGTTTTGCACTTACGCAAGAAGGTATCGTGGCATGCTTGGTCGATATTGGATTGCTGTCGGCGCGATTTTAGGAGGAGTCTCGGTTGGGCTTGGAGCCTTCGCAGCACACGGTCTCGACCAGGTTTTTGTCGAAAAATATGCCGGTCAAACCCGAATCGTTGCGGGAGAGACGATGCCACTTGCCACGAAGTTTTTGAACGACTTCAAAACCGGTGTGGAATACCAGATGTACCATGCGGTCTCGCTACTGGTCGTCGGTCTGTGGGCTGAACGGCGAGCCTCTCGAAGCCTCGAATTCGCCGGACGGGCATTTTTTGTGGGGGTCGTTCTGTTCTCGGGAAGTCTTTACATTTTGACGCTGACGGGCGTAACGAAATGGGGCATGGTGACGCCCTTGGGCGGTGTCGCGTTGATTGCCGGGTGGTTGACTCTCGCTGTCGAGAGTCTTCGCAATCGCGAGATTTAGTCGATGCACGCCCGATCTTCGAAACGAGTGTGCCGGAGACTCGACAGGGATTCGGCTGACTGGCAGGAGGAATCATCGTGGTATCCACGGACACGACGGATCCCTGATCCGCATCCCACGTGTACGACCCGTTCTGTCCTCGGTGTTTTGTGTCCCCTGGTCCTCGTGTGGCCATCGAACACCGATTAACCAACCTTGGGAGGGCTGATGTGATGGAGATTATTGGGCATCGCGGCGCATCGTTTGACGCGCCTGAAAACACACTCGCTTCGTTCCGACGGGGGTGGGAACAACACGCCGATGCGGTGGAGTTGGACATCCGGCAAACCAAGGACGGTCGGATCGTTGTGATTCACGATCAAGACACCCAACGCGTGACGGGCGTCAATCGTCTTGTTGAGGAGCAGACGTTAGAGGAAATCCGGCAGCTTGATGCAGGCGTTTGGAAAGATTCTCGATGGGTCGGAGAAAAGGTTCCCTTGTTGAGCGAAGCTCTGGCCCTTGTCCCGGCCGGAAAACGATTATTCATCGAGGTCAAATGCGGGATCGCGGTTGTTCCGGAACTGGTGCGGGAGATCCACGCTGCAAATCAACAACCCACGCAAACAGTGGTTATTGGTTTTTGCTCGAAGACCATGGCTGCCGTGAAGTCCCTGCTTCCGGCTGTCGAAGTCTACTTGGTTGCGAACATCAGCCAGCGTGACGCATCCCAGGCAATACCGTCGCCGTCCATTGAGGATCTGCTTCAACGCGCCATCCATTCCGGAATTGATGGTCTCAATCTTTCGGCCTGCAAATTGATCGACAAGTCGTTTGTCGATCACGTGACAAGGCGAGGTCTGAAACTAGCCGTATGGACGGTGAACGATCCGACAATCGCGAGGGAGATGATGGATGCTGGTGTCCAAAGTCTGGCCAGCGACAGGCCCGGATTTATTCGAGATCAATTGGCTCTGCCGTTCCAATGATCATGCGAGGAGTCGGCGGAGGTCACGAGGGACCGGTTTCAGACCAGTTGTTGACATCGTCACTACCCCCGTCATCGTTTTGTTTGTTGGGTCCAGAGGACCAGATTGCCGGCGTCGTCGCGTTCGGTCGTTTGGTGTTAGGCCACTCGTAGAACAGCATTGAACCCCAACTGTCCTTGGGAACTTTTTCCAGATAGGGACTTGTCGCCTTGCCCGACGCATCTTGACCGGGATTCGTCAGTAGGTTGATGACCTCATCGCGGGCCACTTGTGGATACTCACCATCGTGGTCGATTGCATGGTTTTTGCACGCTTGTTCCATGGTACTAATGCTGATTCGCGTAGACTTGATCAACGCCTGTTTCTGCGCACCGATCAAGTTGGGAAGCGCCATAGCCGCGATCACTCCGAGAATCGCGAGGACGAGCAATACTTCGACAAGTGTGAAGCCAACGCGAGACACTCTGATGTCAGCAGGCTCGAAACGGCGCGAGCGGACGGATGCGGGAGCATGGGTCATGACGGCTTTTCTCTCTACGGAACAATCCCAACTCAACAATCTCAACGGAACGGATTGCAAAACAGGACTCAAGGTAGTTTAGCGAAGAACACTAAAAAATTGAACTGCAGTGTGTCTGACCGGATGCGGAGGGAACAAGTTTTGGCACACTCTTCCGACACAGGAACCTAAAATTCGCCGGGCGTTTCACATCGTGGACGAACTGTTGAAGATTGGAAGCATCAGTGCCAGCAGCACAAACAGGATCACCCCTGCCATGATCACGAGCATCAGCGGTTCGAGGAGTCTAACCGTTAGATCGAGTTGTCTATTGGTCTGCCGTTCCATCTTATCCGCAATGGTGATCAACACCATTTCCAAGTTGTTTGCCTCTTCGCCGACCGAAATCATCTCGATCACGTCGAGGGGAAAGTGACGACATTCTGACAGCGGTTGAGCAAGAGATCGTCCCGACGAAACTCGGTCGGCCGCTGTGGCGATTGCTTCGCTGAGGACGCGATTGCCGGTTGCATCCTTGGCAATACGCAGGGAGTCCAAAATTGGAACCCCATTGTGAAGTAACGTTCCCAAAACGCGACAGAATCGGGCGATGGCAAGACTTCGGATCACATTGCCAACTCCGAAAATCTTTAAGCGAAGTTCATCCAGGCGCCGTCGTCCGGACTCATTTGAGAAGTGTTTCCGTGCGGCGATGATCGAAAGCGGGACGGCAACCAGTCCCAACCATCCGTTGCTTTGCAGGAAACTACTCAATGTCAGCAGAGCCGTCGTCGCCCAAGGGAGTGTTCCCTCTTCGCGCATCTTGTCAAACAGAGGTTCGAACTTCGGCACGAAAAAAATCAGCATCGCAATCAGAATCAGTGATCCGACGGCGACGAGAAATGCGGGATAGGCCATGGCACCAATGACACGTCCCTTGAGTTCCTCCTGATGTTCCGTAAATGTTGCAATCCGTTGGAGAGCGTCTTCAAGGAAACTTCCCTCTTCCCCTGCACGGATCATGCTGATGGTCAACTCGCTAAAAACCGTCGGATGCTGTCGCAAGGCCTCAGCCAACCGTGTGCCATCGGCCACTTGATCGCGAGCCTGCTGCAGGACCATTTTCAGCGTCACATGGCGTGTCTGCCTGATCAGCAGGTCGAGAGAACGCAGCAGAGGCACACCCGCCCGCAAGAGATCGGACAATTGGGTGTAGAACACAGATAACACACGGGCGGGAACGCGGCGTCTCTTGTTGTCTCGATGTGCCGCTGACGATGCCGCCATTGCAATCTGTATCGGAAACAGTCCGCGGGCCGAAAGCTGTCCCAATGCCTCACGTTGATTCCCGGCAGTCAGAGTCCCCTCCACCTGTGTTCCCGAAAACTCGCGAGCGATATAACGAAATTCGGGCATGAGAGAAACGTGCCTATAAGCCTTGAACGGGCATCGTCAAAAAAACACACACGCCGCCGGTTTGGAGAAACTGGCGACTGAATACGACACAGACTCTCCAGACCACAGGGTGCGTTCTTGAAACGTTCTTCAATCCGATCCGGATTGCCTCGTCCACAAGTTTGCCATCACGAGACACGGTTTGTTAGGGTTGCATCGAGACGAACCGGATACACGAGGGGCTGCCAACATGGATCGTGCTTCCCGTGGCCGTCAATGCGCCCGTGTCGACATTGATCTGAAACGAACGGACGTCATTTGTTGCCTGATTAGCCGCGATCAGATACTGTCCTGTCGGATCGATGTTA
This sequence comes from Schlesneria paludicola DSM 18645, assembly GCA_945876035.1. Taxonomy (GTDB): domain Bacteria; phylum Planctomycetota; class Planctomycetia; order Planctomycetales; family Planctomycetaceae; genus Schlesneria; species Schlesneria paludicola_C. The sequence goes on from CAMCMU010000015.1 coordinate 29,731, forward strand.
AAGTTGCGGGGTACTTTTCCGCCGGTGAGACAATGTCCCACCGCCGTCAGTTTTCCTGTCATGTCGTTAAACTGAAAAATTGCCAGACTGTCATGGCCACGATTGGAAACATAGACAAATTTTCCGGTGGGATGAACAACCGTTTCGGCGGTCGAATTGCCGGGGACGTCGTGGGGCAATGTCGATAACGTCTGCACTTCTGTCAGTCTCCCTGTTTCGGAATTGCAGCGAAAGAGGGTCACCGTTGAACTCGTTTCATTGTTGACGAACGCAAACCGCCCCGTGGGATGAAATGCCAAGTGACGCGGCCCGCTTCCCTGTGCGAGTAACCCGGCGGGAGGATCATTCGCGACGAGTGAACTTGTGCTTCCGTCAAATCGATAGATCAACACTTTGTCCAGACTCAAATCGGCGACGTAGGCAAAACGATTTGCGGTATCCAAGTTGATTGAGTGTGCGTGTGGCATCACCTTGCCGGGTTTGACGGCATTCGTGGCCGAATGCTGGATCGAAGTCGCGGCGGATCGTAATCGGCCGTCCAAATCGAGGGGCAGGACCGCGATGCTGCCGCCGGTGTAGTTGGCCACAAGGACGTTGTTTCCTGCCGCATCAACCACGAGATGGCACGGGGCTGCACCCATCGATGACTGCTGATTGAGCGGGGTGAGGCTTCCTGTCAAAACGTTCATGGCGAAGGCGTTCACCGCCCCGTCTGGTCGCCCCTGAAAGTCATCCACTTCATTGACAGCGTACAAAAATTTACGGTTGGGGTGAATAGCCAGAAATGACGGATTTTTGGTTTCAACTGCCAATCGGGGGGGAGTCAGTTCCCCCGTGATCAGACTCATCGTCGAGTGATAAATTCCTTGACTCGGCCCGCCGGTGTATGTCCCGATATAGACCCGCAAAGACAGTGGAGCCGCGACCTCTGCCGCTGGCATCAGGCACGGAAATGTTAAGCCGAAGACCAGCACAATCACACGCTGGGCGTTGCAATGTCGCATGGGAGACCTCTCGGAAGGCGGGGACGCACCCCGAACTAAATTGATGCCGTCGAACACACACACACACAAACACAGCTTAAGGCGGTGACGATAGGCAGATCCGTCGACTGCGCCAAGCATCAACGCCGAGACAGACACACGGGCGTTGCCGTGGCCGACAGACGGGAATCTGTTTTCCTCGACGTTGGCCGACGGGTTGTTCTTGCCGTCGTCTTTTTTAACAGGCGTGGCCTGACTGTTTACGCAACGTGAGGTTTTGCAAGAGATCTCGAGTCGTGGGGTGACACCCTGAAAACCAGCCGATGTTTTGTGGACAGACTCTTAGTATTTTTGGTGCCCGAGACCACAGGCCTCACGAACTCGCTGTAGAACGGCTTGCCCTTTCGCGCGCGCTGTTTTTGCACCGGCGGCCAGAATGTCCTCGACCTGTTCGGGATCCGCAGCAAGTTTAGAACGACGTGCTCTGGCCTCGGCAAAGTAGTCGGTTGCCGCCTCAAACACGGCCTGCTTGGCTTCACCGTAACCCATTCCACCGGCTCGATACCGGTCGGCCAACGCGGCCTGTTGTTCGGGCGATGTCAAAAGCTTAAAGAGGGCGAAGACGGAGCAGGAGTCTGGATTTTTTGTCGCGTCCATCGGTGTCGAGTCGGTTTTGATCGACATGATTTTTTTGCGTAGAGTTTTGCCGGTCTCGAAGATCTCGATCGTATTGCCGTAGCTCTTGGACATTTTCTCGCCGTCCGTTCCCGGAACCTTCGCACCGGTTTCCAGGACACGGGCATTCGGTAGGTGCAGAAATTCGCCTCCGTAAATCGTATTAAATCGCTGGGCGATATCGCGTGTGACTTCCAAGTGCTGTATCTGATCCGCACCGACAGGCACAATGTCCGAGTCATAAAGCAGGATATCGGCGGCCATCAGCACCGGATAGGTGAACAACCCCGCGTCCGGCGAAATTCCTTTGGCAACCTTGTCCTTGTAAGAGTGACACTTTTCCAAAAGGCTGTGCTGGGTCACTGTCATGAGGAGCCACATCAATTCGGTGACTTCGGGAATGTCCGACTGTCGGAACAAGGTGGCTCGATGGGGATCCAATCCCAACGCGAGCAGGTCGAGGGCTGCGTCCCACGTGGCGGCAGATAAGGCCTTCGGATCACGAACGGAGGTCAGTGCATGCAGGTCGGCGATGAAATAAAATGACTGCTCATTTCCCTGCAATGCGATGTACTGGCGGATGGCCCCAAAATAGTTGCCCCAGTGCAAGCGACCCGTGGGCTGGATTCCAGAAAGAACCTTCATCAATCAACCTGAGATTACGGAAACGGATCTACATCGCGAGGCCATATTGTCCTCGCACAGGGAAGGCGAATCGTAAACACTATCGGGCGTTATACAATCACGGTACGCCCACAATGTTTCTCTTTAGAAAACGACTCGTCGTGGTAATTACCACGTCTGTTCCCAAACCGCCATCGAGGTTCAGTGAATCGGCGGCACAAAGGTCGAGATCGCACCGGTCGTCTCCTGAGCCCAACGCGATGCCCATCACGGAGCAGTTGACTCCAATCATTGTCAGAACATCAAACCCGGCACCGAGATCGACCTTGACTACGATCTGGCCGGCGCTCACGGAAAACGAATCGGAGGCTTTTCCGTTGATGAAAGTTCCGGGATCCGCAGTGATCTTGATCAGGGGATTGGAGTACCCTTGATTCGAGTAACTGACGGTGAATTTGTTGCCCTCAGCATCGCCCGTCAAGGTCAAGGTCTTGTTGAGATCATTGTAGTTGGCGATCACTTCATTTGTGCCACTCACGATCGTCGGTTCGCTGACGTTTCCGACCCAAGTTCCGTAGGAGGAGCTACGCGAAACGGAATTGACTTGGGCGAACATGCTGTTGACCCATGCACCTTCTTCGTTCGGATCGATCGCGATGCCGTTGTATCGGCCCCATGCACCATTGTACGCCGTATAGGGTGTTGTTCCGATTTTCAGAATTTTGCTGACTCTGAAATCGGTCTCGCCGTTTTTCAGTGCGGTGTAACGGCACTCGGCGCACACGAGCTTGCTGGAACGGTTGAATACGGCATAGACGTTGTTTTTCGCGTCCGCCGTGACGGCGGGAAATGAGTATGACTCGTTCACCGCACCAATCACTTGGTCTAACAGCTTCACCCTGCGAAGCACGTCGATAGATTTGATTCCAGCGGCACACGAGAATGATTTGTTTTTCAAACTCTGTCCGGTGTAAACCACGCCGTTGCGATACACGGCGTTGAGTAATCTGGCATCTCCGCCATCGATGAGTACGGATGAGCTCGGCTGATTCATTTTTTGGGGGGCGTCCCACGGATTGAAGGGAATCGCGGCTTCAATCTTAAGGGGCGGAGGTGAGTCTGTTGGGTTTGGCCAGGTTCCCGTGATGGAATAAAGCGTCACCAAATTGCCGGCAGGAAATGCAGCACTGACGAGGTATTCTTTGCCAGGGGTACCAAAGGTCACGCACGGGCGAATGGAAAATGCGAGGGCGTTGACACCATCTTTAACATTGAGATAGTCGAAGTATCGGATGGGCTCCGCGACAGGCAAATTAAATTGCTGCTTGGCAAACACGCGAATTTTGGAGGACTTAAATTGGCCGGTTTTTGAGATTTGATTGCTAGTGATGTAGTAATTTGTTTTGTCAAATCCGATCCGAACATCGTTGCTGATTTCGGCCGTGTCTACTGGACTACCACTGCCAAAATTGACGTCTGAGCGTTGTACATCAAGTATCCAATTTTGCGTGGGGTCAGAGTATTCACGTGGGTTTGCGGTCTTGGAGATCTGGATCAGGTACACGCTTTCCGTTGAGGAATAATCGACGGCGTTCCAGACAATGACGAATCGATTAGAAAAATGATCGAACACCGCTGTGGGATTGGTCGGAGCCGAAATCGCGGGATTGTCGGTGTAGCGAGGGTGTGTGGCATAGAAGGCGTCGAATAACTCTCGAGGATCCACGTCCCCCGAAGATCCGCCGATTTTATTCGTGATCCGGAATAGCGAAGTGACGGCTTGGACGATTTCAGTCGGGCCGACTGCGATTTGTGCGCTGGCTGGACCGTTGCGAAGGGCATCTTCGACACCGACAAAACTGCTAATCAGCCCGGGTGCTGCAGGTGCTGGCTCTGCACCTTCAGCAACGATACCGATTGAGCTCGTGACGAACCAACAGGTCAACGTTACCGCCATGCCCATGGAACCGAACATTCTCAGGGGTTGCAGAAAATATCTCGTCATGATGAATATTCCCAACAGGTGAAGCGAAAACGACGACGAACGGGGTTCCATGTTAATGATGCAGAATTCCCAAAAGACACCGCTGAGCCCCAAAGGCGACCGTTAGGGGTCCTGACTCAGATGTTTTTATGGACGCTGAAACAGTTTGATGAACTCGCTATATCCAAGCGAAAAAATAACCCATACCACCCAGACAACGCAACTACTATCCTTCCCGCTGGAGACAGAAACACGGAAACCGGGTGTGGGAAGTGGAAAATTCAAAAAGTGACCATGCCACTTGCAAAAATTCGGTGATGCTTAGGGCTTTCCACCAGCATCGATTCTCGGGGAATTCGACGCCTTCGGCATCGTGATCAGATCGTTCGCGGCGGCCACGGAAGAAGGCTTCAATGCAAGTCCGTCACTTCCCAGGACGCGGTTCAGAAAGGGCTGTCGTTTAGTGGCCTGATTGCCGCCGGAATTGTTGCCGAATTGCTACCGCAGACAATCTCGCAGCGAGCGGCCCGAGCGACACTGAGGATTCTTACGAAACCGACGCCTTGGCTCGGCCGGAATGTGAGAATTTTTGGTTTCGGATCTTGCAATTTCCGCCCGTGCTCCCGTTGAGGGGTAGATTCCATGTGTGTCACGAATGTCATGCAACCCCGAACCTGAATGGAGGCTCAATGATGACTCCGAAACGGTATGTGGACTTGCTCTGCCCCGAATGGTCCGGAATACACGGTCCGCCCTTAACTGCTGTCGAAATGTGGTGATTGCCGATCAGTCGACTGATCAGATAACTCAATGCACGGTGTGTAAGACCACGGCTGGCTTTTCGGCCCATCTGTCGACTCTGTAATCGCGTGGTCCACACACACACACACACAATCGTAAACCAACCTGAGTCACACGTGTGGCAACCTTGAAAGATGATGTGATTTCTGGACAGCGCAGCACGGATTTCCCGGCGGCTCACAACCTTCGCGTGACGTCGTTTTTGGGTTAGCATCTGGTTTCCGGCCGCCAGACCGAGAATTTCAGTCTGGCGATACTGGCGGAGGTTGCACCGCACCGCGACCATCCGGAATGGCGTACTCCCAAGCACCGCTCGGCCTGCCACTTGCAAGCCGGGCTTTTTTCGTGATTTTTTCCACGGTCGGCCTCGGAGGGGAGCGTCAGGCCAAACCGGTGGAATAACTTCCCGGCGTCGACTCTTTGGTCGATGGATCGTTCCGGCCCTTTCGGGCGATCATGTTTTGGCAAGGCTGAGGGGGAGCTGAATCTACCTCTGGCCGCCTTTCACGAGGGTCACCGCAGTCACGGGAGTCCAGCATCCAGGGACGGCAAACGAGTCCCGAAGGCAGACACGCCCATCGGTTGGACCATGACGCGGGCTCGCCGGAGAGCGGAACCGTTGTGCGTGCGTGTGTGGGCGTTGGCGGAGGCATTTCAATTTTGGCGCGGTATCATGCGTCTCAAAACATCATCAGCACAGAAAGATGTCCGATGAACTTCCGCTGCCTGACAACGGCATCAACCGTCTGCGGATTGTTGTTCTTATGTCGTCCACTCGATGCGTGGAACGATGCCGGACACTTGGTGATTGCCCGTCTGGCATGGGAACGATTGAGCGAACCACAGCGTGAGAAAGTGGTGAACGTCTTATCGGAGCACCCGCACAAGCATCAGATTCTCTTACAGGACCGGCCTGAAAATGTCTCCGTCACCGAGTGGCTATTTATTCGAGCGGCGATCTGGTGCGATCATATTCGCCCCCCTCGAGGTCTGACCCGCGCCGAAATTTACTCGCACACAATTTACAAGTATCATCATGGCCCGTGGCACTACGTGAACTTTCCCTATTCTCCTCGCGGCAAGGAAAATCCGGTTCCCTCTGTTTCACTGCGTGGTGAAGCGTCGGACTCGTCAACTATTTTGGAACAACTCGAACTGTCGATGAAAGTCCTTCAGGGTCCAGAAGTCGAAGACCCAGACCGCGTCGTGGGATTAACAACGGCTCAGAACAAGGCGGTCCGCCTCTGCTGGTTGTTCCATTTGATCGGCGATATCCATCAACCGTTGCATGCGGCGACCCTTATTGACGAGCGACGCATTCCGATCAAACCGCACTCGGATCAAGGGGGAAACCTCTTCGCAATTCGTTCGCAGGTGGCAGCGTTTCCCCGCAAACTGCATGTTTTCTGGGACGAGTGTCTTGGAACCGATTCTCGTTACCCCGCAATACGATCCTTGTCGGAAACACTGTCTCACGATCCCGCATTCACTCCAGAGCATCTCCCCGAGTTATCTCAACACCGTAGCTTCAGGGCTTGGGCGTTGGAGAGTCATCTAGCGGCAAGAACAGAGGTCTACGAGCGAGGTCATCTCCAGTGCGCGCTGTGGGACGATTACGAACACGGAAAAATCACGGCGGAAGATGTTCCCCGGTTGTCGCCGGAAGCCGAGTCGAAGGCGAAGACACTCGCTCGTCGACGGATCGCACTGGCGGGCTGTCGCCTTGCAGAAAAACTCCAAGAAATTGTCGATCCATAATGATCCCGGAGTCCAGGTGAGCCTGCCATGGCAGACGCCGTCTCGGCAAAGTTCGAACGGAGGACAGCGAATCGCTCGTCGATTCAGGCACTGCGGCAGAGTTTCGATTTGGAGGCACCGCGCGTGATTTGGGACACCACCGCCAGACGGTCGGGTCAGGCGAATAATTGTTCAATCGGTGATCCCCCGTCAACAATTTTCAAGGGTCGCCCGATGGGACTCATGTTTTCCTTGTCCGGACGGATGTGCAGCGACTTGCAAATCGTGTTGAACAGGTCTGGTACGGATACCGGGTCCTTCGTAATGGTTGTCCCCTCTTTGGACGTTTCACCGATTACCTGTCCGCCTCGAATTCCGCCTCCAGCGATGAGAGCGTTAAAGTTCCGTGGCCAATGATCCCTGCCGCCTCGGGGATTAATTTTTGGTGTTCGGCCAAACTCACCGACCCACACAATCAACGTTTTGTCGAGCATTCCACGATCTTTGAGGTCCGCGATCAGTGTTGAAATGGCCGGGTCGCACTGCCCTGCCAACGCACCGACTCGCTCAAAATTTTCGTCATGAGTATCCCAACCGCCCAGCCCCACTTCGACAAAAGTCACTCCTGATTCGATCAGACGCCTTGCTAACAAACAGCCTTTTCCGAATGATGTATCGCCGTATTTGTCTTTGAGTCCTAGCGGCTCGTCGCTGAGATCAAACGTTTTGAGGAGCGGTGTCAGAATCAATTTAGAGGACTTGTCTGTGATCTTGCGATGGGATTCCACGACAGATTCGCCGCCGCGTCCGGCGAATTCTCCTTCCAGTCGGTCGAGTAAACCAAGTCGCCGTTGGAATCGTTTCGTATCCACTGTTGTCTCGACGTTTTCGGGAATCTGACCCGCATTGGAAATGTGGAACGGTTCATAATCGACTCCCAGAAATCCGGCTCCGTTCCCGTTGCCTCCCTGACCGCGCCCTTCTCCGATGGTCACGACCGACGGGAGTTCACCGTCTGGCGTGGAAAGTTCCTTGGCGATGTTCGCTCCCAAGGAAGGGTGCTTGACCGAACCGGTTGGAAGATAACCGGTGTGAAGTTGGTAACTCGCTCGTTGATGTTGACCCTCTTTGTTGGTCAGCGAGCGGATAATAGCGATGTCTTGCATTTGCTTGGCTGTTTTCTCCCAGCCGTTCGCGATCTGAATGCCTGCGACCGCCGTGCCGATTGATTGGGTGGGGCCCCCGTTGCCGGTTCCCGGCTTGGGATCAAATGTCTCCAATTGAGATGGTGCTCCCTGCATGTACAGCAAAATCATCGAACGTCCCTGCTTCCGTATGTCGGCCGCCTGAGCCGCCAGGCGAGCGCGAACATGGAAGGCGCCAACCATTCCGGCGGTGGACATTCCACAAAGGAGGTCTCGCCGGAAGAACTGTCGTTGAAAGTCTTTTTGCCGAGTGAGGTCAGACATGCTGTTTTGCTCCGAAGAATGAGGCGATTCTGATCGTTCGCAGAGATGCGGGAGTCCGGCGTCTGGTCGAGGCTATCTTTTTGAAATGAATTCACTCGAATTTAGCAGGCTCCACATCAGATCTTCGAAGCCTTCCGTCCGCCGTCCCACGTCCTTGACGTACGCATGACAGATTTCCAGTTCGTTGCGGGAAGGCTCACGCGCTAGCATGAGCAGATATAATTCACTGAATGCATCTCGGTCATTCTCATTGTCTGTCAAGATTTGATGCAATCGAGAATTGCCATTCGCCGAAATCACACCGCCGAGAATCCGGGAGTTCATGAGAAAGAGCGACTGGGGGATGTTGCCGGTGATGTCCTCTTTGGCAACCGACGGATCGACAGCGAACAAATTGTCGAAAACAAATCGGGGTCTCCGCTGATAGGCTCGTGGTCCAGCGTCCATCTTTCCACGAACCGCTTCGGCTGGGTCCGGTTCATCCATTCCAAAAACCTGTAACAGGGCATTGAACACCACATCGGCTCGCAGCCGAATGGGGGTCACTGAGGCAAACGGAAGGACCGCTTCTCCGTTGATTTTCTCGGCCACTTGGCGTTGATAGGCCTGCGTGTTAGCGATCGTGCGGACAAGCCACTTAGGATCGTATCGGTTGGAGACGAATCCTCGACAGAGGACGTCTAAGGCCTCGGGAAATCGCGCCGATCGCGTTGGACCCATGTCATCCACAGGCATGTAAAATCCTTCGCCCAGCATTTCGCACCACATCCGATTCACAATCGCTCGTGCGAACCAAGGATTGTCTGGCGCTGTAAACTCTGCGGCGACAATTCGACGTCTTTCGACATCCCGGAGTCCCTGCTTTGCCGAGTGACCAGCGACGAAAAATTTTGGCTCAACGATTTTCCCCTTGGAGGCGGGGTCATTCAGATCGGCCATATGATGCTCGGGCGAACCTCTGCCAGACTTCATCTTCAGTGGCATCGCCTTGATCTCGGCCAGTGTCAGGGCTCCGTTCTTGTCGCTGTCAGCAAGCTCAAATATTCGATCGGCAATTTTCATCGGCGGGACCGAGGCTTTTGAAGCACCGCGTCCCCGTCGTGCAGAACTCATTTCGTCCTTGGAGACTTTCTGGTCCCGATTGCGATCGAGCAAAGCGATCCATCGCTCAGGGGCCTCATGCATCAGGTCGCCGCGGCCCTTGTCGGAGTCAACCGACTGAACTTCATAGGTCAGGTCGTTGTCGGTTCGGATGCGTCGCAGATCGATCCGGGGAAAAAATGCAGCCAATTCGTGGAACTGCTCGCGTTTCCAAATGTCGGAAGGATGGTCATGGCAATTGGCGCATTGGATTTGAATTCCCAAAAAAATGCGGCATGCTTCAGCGGCAATGTCTTCGGTCTCACCGCTTTGTGAAAAGATCAGAGCTGTTTCCGGATGCCCTTTGACATCTCCTGTGGCCGTGAGCATCGCCGAGACCGTGATGTTCCAACCCACACTGTTGTTCCATTGGTCGGAGATCCACGTCTCGAAATCTCCTTGAGACAGGCGAGAACGCGGCTCCGTGGCCGGGATGTAGATCACGTCTCGCCAATACCGCGACCAGTTTTTACCGAAGTCGGGTGATTCCAGCAGTCGTTCAATCCGTTGTGTTCTTTTATCCGCGTGAGGATCAAGAACAAAAAGGGTAACTTCACGTGGCGTTGGCAAGTGACCGGTGATGTCGAGCGATACGCGTCGCAGGAAGTCTTCGTCCCGACATCGGCCTTCAGGAGTGATGCCCCCCTTCATCAAATCCGTCAAAATCAATTGGTCGACCTCGGTCGCAACAGCGTTGGCGGCTGCCAGAGTCTTCGTCACGATTTGTGTTTTCGTTGGCGGATTGGCAGCGAACACGTCGGTTTTATCGTTGTCGATGACCGGAATGCTGAGCCACAAGATGCCGAAAATGACCACCGTTGGCGCCGTGCGTCGAGGAAAAATCACGAGTTTCTCCTGAAATTTCCTGAGGTCGTTGGATCCCCTGCAAATCCGTTCCGATTAACGAGGCCAAGGTGATTTGAAAGCCAAGTCGCATCTGTCGGCGATACCACAGGCCGCAGCATAGTCTTCACGATGACGAAAGCAGAATGATGCACGGTTTCGAAGTATACAAGATTGAACCCGAATAAGGCGAAAAAGTTCCGTAACAGGCGTTTTTGTGTGAGCCGCTGAGGAGTCAGGTCAATTGAGCTCTGCATTTGACTTCAGTTTCCCCGGCAAGATTTCCATGGGGATTGCGAGAACCCCCTTTTCAACCGTAAACTCAGGCGGAATTGGTGCTTGAGAACCTCCGACTCAGGTCCTCGGCTTGTGTTCTCGCGACATGGCTCAATGCGTCCGCTCTCACCCGAAGGTAACCACAATGCCCATCAAAGTTCGCTGCACTGGCTGCGAAAAAGTGCTATCTGTTGCCGATGGAGCTCGCGGCAAAGCGGTCACGTGTCCCAACTGTCGGGCACGTGTGGCAGTCCCCCGTGAGGGAGCGAAGCAGGCCACCACGAAAAATTCCGCGAAGCCCAGTTCCGATGTCGTCAACAAGAAATCGGCCAGTAAGAGCGTCAAGCCGCCAGATTCCGAATCCGAACTGATTGCTTTCGATTTAACGAGGTCTGCAGATGCGAATGCACGAATCTGCGTCAAATGCGGCTTCGATATGAAGCACCTCGAAGCGGAGGAGAGCGAGTGTCCCGAATGTGGCTTCTGCGCCGAGTCCGGTGGTCTGGGAAAGCAGGCGAGAAAAAGGATGATGATCGGGCCCGATCCGGCGGACTTTTATGTCAAGTTGTGCGCAAAATCGTGGAGATTTGTCAAGAAGAATCAGCAGGTGGCTTGGCGCACGACAGCCTACTTGTCGATTTGCCTACTTCTTGCGAGTGTCTGCGGATACCTGTTCCTGTGGATTGCGGCTTGGCCTCCTCGGGCATTTTTCGGGATTTGCTTTGTGGTTCTGTTAATGGTCATGCCCGGCTGGCTTTGGTTTCTGAACGTTGAAGTCATCAAACTGACCCTAGAAGGCAAAGACAAAATCAAGCGGTTGAATTTCGATTTCTTTCTGTCGAGCGCGCTCGGATTGTTGGCCGTCGGATGGTTTCTGGCGATCTCGCTGCCGCTGATCGTTTTGCCGCTCGGTATCGACTATTTCCTTGTGAATTTTTTAAACCGGACGCCGTGGATCTACGCCGTCTGCGTAGCTGTTGGTGTGATTCCAGTGCTCGTGATGCTGCCGGTGGCCATGTCACACATGGTGATGCCGATTTCAGTCCGAGGTTGGCTAATTTGGAAGATTTTTCCTGTCGCCGTCAAAAACATCAAGCCGCTTTTGCTCATGCTTCTGTGGTTGTTCGTCTCAACCTTACCTGTGACGGGTGGAGCAACGGTGATTGGGGTTGTCTGGGGTCGGGCGGTCTACAAAATCGGATCGACAATGGAGTCCAACGGTCGTACCCTGCGCATCAAGATCGCAGAAGAGTCAAAAAGCAGCTCTGCTAAAAATCAGTCGTCGCCGAGTGCGGCGGCGATGCGAGAAATCGAAACCATCAATTTTCAGCCATTGATTGGCCCCGTTATGATCTTGGCTCTGATGTTGCTTCCGACGGGTTTGATGGCGTTGTTCAACATGCGGATTAACGGTGAATTTACCTACTACTTCAGGAACCGCCTCGATTTGATTGAGAGGCGGAAGGAACGTAAATATGTCGCCAAAAAGAAGGCTGATGAAGAAGAGGAAGACGAAAAGCCCCGGACGCTGAAAACAGATCTGACCGAGGCCCTCGTCGCCAGTAGCCTGTGTCTCGTGCTGGGTACTATTTTCGGAATGATTTACGGCACATTGACTCCCTACGGAAATGTGGCGGGGATCATCCTAGGGCTTTTTTGGGGATCGGTGTTCGCGTGTGTTGTTGGCAAGATGACCATGAGTTCAGCGGCTTGGGAGACGAGTGTTGGCTGGGGCTTGTCCGTCAGATTTCTCCCGTTCACCGAAATTGCTTTCGCCATCAAGTATTGGACCGAATCCCGAAAGGGATTTTTCATCAGTGCCTTGAGCGGTCCCGTGACGATCGTGATTTTGATCTTAGCCAGTGTCGGTGTGCTGAACTTTGGTTTCCTCGGTTTGGCCAAAGAGACCGTCGTTCCAACTCCGCAGCCGGTGCAACCGGTCCCCGGACTCACCCCAGAATCTCCCGCCGCAGATGCGGCACCGATCGCTCCGGCCATTCTGCACGGAGTCGATCGAAGAGCGACCCCGCAGAGGAGGACTGTGGTCGATGTTCTGGACGAAGATTCTCTTCTGCATCGAGACAAAAAGTCCTTCACCATTTCTGATCGCGGCCACTCTGGACAGGATTCCGCAGCTGTCTAGAATGGCACGCACCGCGTTACCGCCTCGCCCAATGTGTGGTGGATCTTCGAGCGGAGATCGAACAGCCCGGGCATTGTTTGCAAGAGATCGGTTGCGATCCGACCGGACAGAAATCGCGGTCTGGAATTGAATAGACCGTGCCGCCGCTTGCTTCTGCGCTCCCCGGATCTCAAGATGCGTGGCCCGCTTGTTTGGAGAGACAGATGGCCAGCAACAAAGATTTGTTCGACGATACCGCGATGACATTCGGAGAGCATCTTGAGGTGCTCCGTTTTTATTTGATTCGCGCCGTGATTGGTCTAGCGCTTTGCGTATTCTTCTCACTGCTGTTCGGTGAAGAACTCGTGCGCTTGATTCGTCAGCCGGTTGATGCGGCACTTCGTCGAGCCAACATTACGGCAGGAGTTCAGGACGTCGAAAAAGAGTTCGACTTTTGGAAGTCCGTCAGCAGCGGCTTTCGTCACATGATTGTTCCTCCAGCCGTACCGACACGTGAACAACTTGAGCAGGCGCAGCCGCAAACCGGAAATCTCAAACAATCGATCATCATCGAATTATCGGCACACGAACTGGCGGCGCAACTCCACGAAGCCGCACCCGTGCTTTACCCCTCTGCGCCGATCGAGTTAAAGGACAAGACGTTGACTCTGCTCGCCAGGTCGGAAACGTTTTCACAGTTTCGGCGGAGCATCGAAAAAATGGATCGCCCCGTGACACTCAACGTCCAAGAGGCGTTTGTGACGTACATGAAGGTTTCCTTCATTGCCGGCCTGATTCTGTCCAGTCCGTGGGTGTTTTTTCAGCTTTGGTTGTTTGTGGCCGCCGGGCTGTATCCGCATGAACGGAAGTACATTTATACCTACCTGCCCCTGAGCGTAATCCTTTTTCTCGGGGGCATCTCCTTTTGTTTTTACTGCGTTCTTCCGACTGTTCTCGACTTCCTTCTGGGTTATAATGTTCGGATCGAACTCACCGCACAGATCCGGATCTCCGAGTGGATCAGTTTTGCCGTGATGCTGCCGCTGATGTTTGGCATCAGCTTTCAATTGCCTCTAGCCATGCTGTTTTTGGCAAAAATCAATGTTTTTTCGCTCCAAGTTTACATCGCTCAGTGGCGAATGGCGGTCTTAGCAATCGCGGTGCTTTCGATGCTGCTCACGCCCACCCCCGACCCAATGACCATGCTCTTGATGATGGCCCCGTTGCTGCTTCTGTACGGTCTGGGAATTGCTTTTTGCTATTGGACATCGCCCAAGGCATCCGTGGAGGAGGCGAGATAGGCCGTCATTTTCAGTCACGCCCAGCCTTGCCTAAAAACGCGAGGACGGCCGGGAATTTCCCGCGGGTTCAGTCGCTCTCTTTCAAGAATCCGTAAAAATTTGTGGCCCAACGAGGCTGAAAAATCGATCGTGTCGTCAGCCATCAGGGTTGCGTGAGGCGCCTGTTTTTAGCTGAGTTTCAAATCACGGAGGGACCTCATCGGAGCCGGATCTTTGCCACCCAATCGGCACCGTTCCGTAGCCGTTTTTGCGGCCGTGTTGTAACCGTAATGCACCCCCGATTTCCTGTCTCGGACTAATCAATGTTGCCTCGATCGGAGTCAGCGTCTGCCTCCGATCAGGGTTGGCCGAAACATGGGATCGAGGACACGAATTCCGGCTAAAGAACAGTCACGTCGACTCTGTGGAGATCCCTGCGACGACAAGTGTTTTTCTGCGTATGTTTCAGTGGACTGTTAGAAATTCGAAGATTCTGAATCAGTCGCCAAAAGTCTGATTTCGATATCGAATTTCTTGATTGATGATGGTTTCAAGAGAGTTATAACACCGTTTCACGGATCCCAAATTTCGGAAATTTCCCATGAGTCGTTTGACAAGAGAATCTGCCCCGATATTCTGAAACGCACGCGGACTGGAAACTCTAGTCAGTTATCCCAGTTCTCCATGAGATACCTCGTACGATTCCGTGTTAATCGGCACAACTGTCGTAAGAGGTGGGTGACCCGAATGTCGGGAATACCTTGTTTTGTATTTGCAACGTGAACGAAGGAGATTGAGATGAGTCGTTTGTTTGGTTTGGTTTTGGCGTTTGGTGTTGTTGTTGGTTTTGGTGTTGGTACAGCTGAAGCTCGTAGCTGCTGTAAGCCGGCCAAGCAAAAGTGCTGCAAAGTTGAGCGACAACGCTGCTGCAAGCCAGCTCGGACCTGCTGCGCACCAGCCAAGGCATGCTGTGGTGCCAAAACGGCTTGCGGTACGGCCTGCGGTACTGCCAGTGGTTGCGGTGTCACTGCACCAGCGGCAGCGATGGGAGCTCCTGTTCCTCCAGTTGAAAATGCTCCAGCACCGATCAAGTGAGTGCCAGAGTCGCGCATTGAGATCAATAGTTTGAAAAATGGTCTTCCGGGTATTTCTCGGAAGACCATTTTTTTATCGGTGCTGTGTCTGAACAGACATCGATTTTTCAGCCCTCCGGCGGGAGATCAGGCACGGGCTCCGTTGTGGACAGCGCCGTTAGTGGACGGCTTTTGAGCGATTATCCAGACGGCTGCAGTTCGCGGATCGTCCCGGGATAGATTGCGGTGGCGTGATGGTCACCGATCTCGGCACCAGCTAATTTTTCGCCTACCCAATCCCAGCGGGCAAAGGAGATCAAGTCGCCACAAGCCGCGGAGTAACGTGCCTAACACGGTCCAACAGCGATACAGGGGCGCGACGGGCGTACTGGCAACGACAGCGTTGTGGTGAGCGAAGCGATAGTCTGCTTTGAGAGGTACTGGGATGCATCGCATCCAGTCACGCTCCCCACGCGTCGATCCTGTAATGCAATACAGACTTTGACCGGCCGATTACTTTTTCTGGGATGGCGGTGCAACTTCGTTCGTTCCTCCGACAGAGGTCGTCGGTAATTCGACACCACCACCGGTGGTCGAACCCGGACCAGAGTTAATTTTAACCGATCCAGCGGTAGTCCCCGGACCGGCCTTTGTTTGAACCCCCTCAGCGGTAGTCGTCCCCTTTGACTCGGGCCTTTTCGCAGATTCACAGCCGACATTTAACATGGATAAGCCAAACGCCACCAACATTGAACTGACAATATGAACATTTCGCATTGAACGATTGACCTTTTGTTCCAAGTAGCACAGCATTTTTGTCGAGTGATGCTGACAATTGTCTTGCCGTAAGCATCACTCGACAATAGGAATAGAAATCATCACGGTCTTTAGGTACCAATCGCAGGAAGTCACTTGCAATCTATTAAAATGTTCCTCAAGAAATAACGCAACTGTGTTTATGAGGGTGAGCCGGTGCTTGGCATGAATTCGATGACAACATTGAGCAAAATCCGAGTTAGAGAAAGTCTGCAGCTTCTGGATCTCACACGTTAGTCGGTCTGCGGTGTCTTTCGGGAACTTTCTCCGTGATATTTTGTCTGGCGATCTGGGACTGGGATGACGTTTCGCTGGTGTTCACCGGTCGGTCTCTTGATCGCGGGAGAATGTTCGTTCCGCCGCCGGAAAAAACGGCTGGTAGCGGTTGCCTCCGGAGGGGATTGAAAATCCGCGGACAGGACGGGAGAGTTCAATTGACGATTGAAATCCACGATTTAAAATCAAGAACCATGACTCTTCGCCAACAGTATTTCAAACGCTATCGCATGGAACTCGACTTGGGTGGGATGCTGCTTCCCGCGGCGTCTCTACCGGATCATTTTTTTTGGGTGGCGTGGGATGCCACCGATGTCGATCGGCATGCGTTGGTAAAGCATCGCAGCTTTCGTGACGAGGTGGATGCGGAAGTTTTTCCCAGTCTTGGCGAATATCCCGGTTGCCAGCGTCTGATGCGAGACATCAGTCAGCAGGCGGGTTTTTTGGGTCCGTCCACTTGGCTGATCATTCATGGCGGCGAGGGGGTGGCGTCCTGCGATTGCGGGACGATTCAGGGCCTGAGTCAATCCGCACAGGTGGGCTCGATTCAAAACGTCGGTGTTGTGCCGGAGTATCGCGGGTTGGGGTTGGGTCGTGCTCTCGTCCTCCGGTCTCTGCAGGGATTTGCAATGGCGGGGCACCAGCGGACGACACTGGAAGTGACAGCGACGAATTTTTCCGCCGTGGAGCTGTACCGTAGTCTTGGTTTTCGGGTTGTGAAAACGATGTATCGTTCGGCACCTCTTGAAGAATTCGTCTATTAGTCGCGTCTGGTTGTTCTCCTTGTCCCGCATGGACAAGGCATACTTGATCGATCCGGATTCCAATTTTTGAAACCCAATTCCGATGACTTTCTCGGTCGGACCGAGTACTCTCGCCGTCGACTCCGTTCCTCAAGTTGTGGGACCCTGTAACCGATTTCGAAGCGACTCGAGATGCTTTGTTCCAGCTCGGCGACCGTCCGAAATGAACAAGTCATCAGACATCGGGTACGCTTTTTGTTGACTTCGGCAGACGTCTGTGCTGTCGCAATCAACCTTCTTATTCGTCGACATCCCGCCGGTATTTGCCGATTTGCGATTCCCTGGGACAATCGCAGTGGCGGCCGTCTGTTGGCGTGGCCCAGAGGCGTTCACCGAATGTGGCGTGAACACATTCGGCGGAACGCCACTTTTCTTGATGCCAGCCATGCTCGTCTTTTCTGATCGGACTCACCCACTTCCCAGAGACGTTGATCAGGAGTCGAACCGGTGTTTATACGGTTTTGTTTTACGGGATGTGCGTTGTGGCGAATGCCGACACCGGCAATAGGCCAGTGGGAATTCAAAGCCTTGAAACGGCGGTTGGGGGTCGCCCAAAAAACGTGGTCGATGACACCTTTCGAAGCGGAAAATTTGAGGTGACGGCAGTTGCGTATGTCGAGTGTCTAATCGCCAAGGCAAAAACAACAGACCCCTATCATCTGGACAACCGTGACAGGGTCGGTGCGAAGGACAATGTTGGCTGTCAGATCAATCGCGGAGGAGTCCTCGGCAAGTTTTCCTGTCCGTCGACGCCAAGTTTTCCAGCTTTCCGGTGCATCCCGTTAGCGATGAAGAGGCCTGTCGCTTTGCCAAGTGGGTGCACAACGGACAGGGGGACGGTGATCCGGAAGCGGGTACCTACGCTCTCGAGGGGTACAACAATGAAGGCGGGGGGCCAGATCCAGCGTCGTCCGGATGTAAAAGGGTGCGTGCCCACAGAGGGTGAATGATACAAGGCAGCCGACTTCGATCCCGACAAACTCCGGTGGCGCTGGCTATTGAAACTATCCGCCCCGCAGTGATTCGCACGGGAACAGAGATTCTCGCGGGAACAGAGATTCGTACGGGAACAGAGATTCGTACGGGAACAGAGATTCGCGCGGGAACAACGTCGCGAATTTCTTTATCGACAGTTGTTTTGATTCGGAACAGTTCCTGACGAATGCGGAGTGGTTCACAAACGCAGCGACTCCCTGCGGAACATTCGATCAGGACGGGAATGTCTATAGAGTCGCCTGAAATACGGATCCGGGAGATTTCAAGAGGTCTCCGTGGCGGCTCGTTCGGCAACGACGGAGGCCTCGATATTCGCGGTGCGGATCCACCGTAAAACGCCACAGAAAAATGTGAGCACATTGTTTTTGGGATCGATGCACAGCGGAGAACGACTTTCCACGGGATGCATTAACCAACCCGCAAACGGGCTAACATTTTTTTCGATTGGTTGGTTTGATGACCACACGGGCGGGCTGAGCCTGACATTGGCACTCGACGATCTCGATTCCAGCGCACACGAAAACGGCCACTTTGTTGTGTTCGTCAATGGTTGGCAGGATCTCGACGATGAGGCCCCGTTCCAAGAAAAATTACCTCTCAGGCAGGTCGATCTCGATTGCGTTCCTCAGCTTGATCTGAAGGTATTGCCGCAATTGGGAGGCAGGTACCGAGCGGTGATGCGGAAATGATACGGCCGAGATCGCACGACAGCGGCGGTATATTGATGCCCTTAAGGGGCATCCAGCACGGCTTGGGTATCAGTTTTCTGACGAGCCCGAGTACAACAACGTTTGCCGCAAGCAGAGAGACATTCATCCTCGAAAAGAGTTTTTGAACGGATTGGTCACGCTTCGAGATCCAGTGCGTGACTGGGATTCGAACACGAATCACCGCATGCAATGGCTCTTTAACGAGGTTCCTCACAAAGAAGGCGATATCGCGGACGGGAAAGATTTTTTTCCGGCGACGGACAGTTTTCAAGTCGATCGCTATCCGATTGGAGCGGGGACTCTATTTTTCCATGCCCTAGATTGGAGTCCGATTCTCATGCCATGGACGATGGCACAGAGGGTCGCTGGAATGGCAAAAATGCACGATGACCGGTCACCCTGCACGTCGTGGGTGGGTTTCAGCCATTCCTCCCCAGACTGGCGTGATCCGCTGTCTGACGCAATACGAGAGATGGCCTTCTCATCACTCACCATCGGGTCTTGGGGAGTCGTTCATTTAATCTCTAGTGGCACCTCACCAAACATCTGCGACAATGTCGCGAAGCTCCACAAACAGATTCGTCAGCGGTTTCCCGCTTTGGAGTAGAGTCCGGAGAAGCGTTCGTTTGTCGCCCTGCACCAGTACAAGGGTATCACGCGTCTGTTTCGTGCTGAACTCGTCGCCGATGTCACCACGCCGGGTCTCGAGGAGGATCAACACGAGTACTTCATTGCGTCAGATAACAGCGGACCGTTTCCAGGCGTGGCGTTTCGCAGGAAAATTCCGAACAGGAAGGGCACAGAGTCACGACCGGCAACGGTACTCAATGAGGCTTGGGAGCGACCGATTTCCTATCACGCCCAGAGTGGCGAGTGGGTGATTCCCAAGGTCTCAGCCCTAGAGCGACGAGACGGAATCCGTGGCGTCCTTGTTTGCACCGGCTAGCGAGTGGCGCACGGCTGCGAATCCCGGCCACTCGTACTCGAGCGTTAGTCGATGGCGAAACGAGGCCCCCTGCCAAGCCGCTGACGACTCTTGGTGGCAATAAGTCCCGTGCGCGAGACGCAGGTTTTAGACGCGCAACTCCTCGGCCGTTTGTTTCAGGTCATTTGCGTAACGACGGCGGATCGGTTCAATGACATTTTTGACAAATGCATCGACCTGCTCGGGTGCCCGTCCCACAAATCGGCGTGGATCCAACGTCCCGGTCAGATCTACGTTGCGAAACGCCGGATCTGACGTCAGCCGCTCAATCAGATCATTGTGTTGGCCCCGTTCTTTGACCTGGCTGGCCGCTTCTTGACTGTGAATTCGAATCCGTTCGTGAAGATCTTGTCGGTCCCCTCCGGCACAAACGCCGGCCATCAGGATTTCCTCGGTTGCCATAAACGGCAACTCCTCGTCCAGATGTTTTGCAATCACTTGGGGATAGACGACCAGACCATCGACCACGTTGCGGTACAGGATCAGAATTGCGTCTGTTGCGAGAAACGCTTGCGGAATGATCAATCGTCGATTGGCACTGTCGTCCAGAGTCCGCTCCATCCATTGAGTCGCCGCAGTTTGAGCCGCCGAGGATGACAGGCTGATCACAAAACGGGCCAAGCCACACATCCGCTCCGACCGCATCGGATTACGTTTGTAGGCCATGGCAGAGGATCCGATTTGATGCTTCTCGAAGGGCTCTTCGATTTCTTTGCGGCTTTGCAGCAGTCTCAGATCAGATCCCGACTTGTGAGCGGATTGTGACAGGCCCGCCAGCAAGTCCATCACCTGTGAATCCACCTTGCGAGAATACGTTTGGCCTGTCACCGGATAGGCTTCGTCAAATCCCATTTTGCGGCAAACGATTCGGTCAAGTTCTTCAACCTTCGCATGATCGCCGTTGAATAGTAGAAGAAACGTTGCTTGAGTCCCCGTTGTTCCCTTAACGCCTCTCAATTTGATCGACGCAATGCGATGTTCAAGTTCAGTCAGATCAAGCACTAAATCATGGCACCACAGCGTCGCACGCTTGCCGACCGTTGTGGGCTGCGCGGGTTGAAGGTGGGTGAAACCGAGGCAGGGCAGAGCACGATATTGCTCAGCGAATCGAGCCAACCGGTCGATGGTCGCAACCAGTTTGGATCGCAAAGCTTCTAATCCTCGACGCATCAGAATCAAGTCGGTATTGTCAGTGACATAACAACTTGTCGCGCCGAGGTGAATGATTGGCCTCGCCGCTGGGCAGACGTCTCCATAGGCATGGACATGCGCCATCACATCGTGTCTTAATTGCTTTTCGTAACGAGCAGCGGTCGGAAAATCGATCAGATCCACCTGTGACCGGAGCGCGTCAATTTGGTCGTTGCTGATTTCCAGCCCCAATTCGGCCTGAGCCTCCGCCAGCGCCACCCACAGGCGTCGCCACGTCGAATGCTTGGTCTGGGGCGACCACAGCCGACTCATTTCGGCAGAGGCGTAGCGGTCGATTAAAGGATTGTCGTAAACGTCAGGATTCAACGCCAAGGTTCCTCAAACGGAAAAGTAGGATTCGCGAAATTTTCATCGAGATCATTAGCCGTCACTTTACGGAGGGGACCGACGAATTGCGAACCTCCGACGCACATCCCACCGCACTGTTTCATCCGGCTAAAATTTCGAGGCTTCACGAACCTCTTTCCGGTGCGTGAAGAAGATCTCTTAGAAACGATTAAAACCGCATCCGGAGGTTGCGGTTTTAATCGTTGAAATTTGAAGGGAATGATTCGGAATGACGCGGAAAGAGATTTTCGGACGAGACTATTCGTGACGCATGGCACTTTTTCCCACAAGACTTTGTCCGTTTAAGTAATTTCCGGGGATTAACGCAACTTTGTTGAAAGGGAGTGCCACATTGACAGCGATCAGATCGCGAGACTTGGCACTGGCAATCACGTTGCCGACGTTTGGGTTTCCGGCCGCAGGTGTGACGGTGATTGTCACCCCAATATCCGAGGACAATACGGTCACTCCGATGGCGCTTTGAAGAAACGTCTTGATGCCGTCCGTGACCGTCGTATTTGAAGAACCGTCCAGAACCGCCATTCGAGCACCCTCACGAGCGGCGTTGGTCACAAGATTGGCAATCATCATCGCTCTACCGAACTCAATCATTCCTAAGATCAGCGTCAGGAACAGCGGCAAAACCAAAGCCATTTCGACCATTGCCGTTCCTCGGCGAGCGTGTTTTTCTTTTCGCCAGATTTTCATGACAGACGGACTTTGCCTCTTGGAGTGGATTTGATCAATGGCCGGCACAGTCGCCGAGGCTGTTTCGTGACAGCCTCGGCAGAGAGGTCCACAAATCCAAGAATTGCACATGTTATCCTCACAAGAACCGACAGACACTTTTTGCCACACGAAGTGGAAACCTATGTCACACATCGACGAAGTCAAATTGTTGCGACAAAAAACTCGAAATTATCGGAAAACACTGCGGCACGGTCGGCTTCCGGACAGGGTCGATTTGAGTTCACTCGGTTGATCTGCTAGCGTCAGAAAAATGACACGCGATCCCTGTTTGTGGGGCCATGAGCAGATGCCTCGATTTCAGAGACCGTCACGGAAAACACCATCAGGAATGTTTGACGGATGACCATTTTTCAAAAGATCATTGAGAAACAGTTCCCCGCCGACATCGTCCACGAAGACGATCAGTCGCTGGCCTTCCGAGATATCCATCCCCAAGCTCCGACGCATATTCTGATCATTCCCAAGCGGCGGATATCGTCGTTGGCGGACGCTACGGACGACGATGTCGCATTACTCGGTCATTTACTGATTGTCGCTTGCAGATTGGCCCAAAAATTGGGGCTGACGAACGGTTATCGGACCGTCATCAACTGCGGTCCCGATGGTGGCCAGTCGGTCGATCACCTGCACGTTCATTTGCTCGGAGGCCGCGTGTTGGGCTGGCCTCCGGGATGATCACTCTCACTGGGGGTGACTCCTCCGAATTTTCTTTCGTTGCCTGTTGAACGGAGGCAGGATACGAAATTGTGCAGGCGAAAAATGTGACGTGTTTTCAAAGTTTGACAGATAATCAACGGTTTGAGTGGAGACTTCTCATGAACAATGCAACGCAGCGAAAGCTGATTCTTTCGGGTAGTGTCATTCTGGCGGTGGGTGTCTTAATCGCCGCTCAAAGCGTTCAGACGCCATCGTCTGGGTTGGCGATGACAATGACGGCAAACAACTATCTTGCAACGCTGACTCCGGAGCAAAAAAAGGAAACATTATTTGGCTTTGATGATCCGGAGCGGCTCAACTGGCACTTTATTCCCCGCCCGCGCAAGGGTCTTCCGCTCAAGACGCTCGAAGGTGCCGCCTTGAAAGCGGCACAGAGCTTGATTCGTAGTGGGCTGTCTGATGCGGGATACGATCAAACTCTGAATGTGATGAGTCTGGAAGAGGTACTCTATCTTTTGGAAGATGGGGACCGCGGGTACCGGCGGGAACGCCGTGATCCGAACAAGTATTACATCAGTCTCTTCGGCCTCCCTGCGGATTTGGGGCTTTGGGGTTGGCGTGTGGAAGGTCATCACCTGTCTCTGAATTTCACGGTCAAGGATGGCAAGGTCATTTCGAGCACACCCGAATTTTTTGGAGCCAATCCCGGCACGGTCGATGCCGGCAAGGGCCGGCAGATTCGGGTGCTTGGCCCAGAAGAAGATATCGCCCGGCAAATTTTGAAACTCTGCACGCCCGAACAACAAAAAGAATGCTGGGTCAGCAGGGTTGCTCCTGATGAAGTCCCAGGGTCCGGAGCGCAGCAGCCGGTCGTTGCCGCTCCCGTCGGTCTGGCCTACCGCGAGATGTCAGACGATCAAAAGAAATTGCTGCAGGAACTGTTGACAGAATACCTGAAAAATCTGCCGATCGACATCGAGCAAGAGCGTCGAGTGACGATGAACGAAGCGGGTTTAGAGATCATCCACTTCGCCTGGTTCGGTGAGTCCGATCTGCATCAACGTCATCACTACCGGGTTCAGGGAAAGACGTTCGTCATCGAATACAACAACACTCAGAACAACGCGAATCATGTCCATTGCATGTGGCGTAACCTGCAAGGTGACTTTGGTCTATCGGTGAAGTGATCGAAACCCTCATGAGTCGGCTATTTTGCGACGACAGTTGCCTTCTGTGCCATACCCCTAACAAGAACAGAAGCCAGTACGAAGAGCAGAAACGAAACGCCGCCGAATGGACGGGGGAGGATCAGATAGCCGATGACTCCGAGCAGGGAAACCACACCGATCGCTCTTCGGAGATGCCGGCTTCTGTTCGATTTCGCACGTGCCACAAGAACGATGGAAAGCCCAACAGACAACCAGACGATGGCCCAGACGAGACCCAGTCCTTGGCGAAGTGATTCTTGGGAACGGATCGCCAGTGTCAGTTGGGGATCGCCTCCCGTCTTGGAGAAGACCAGTTTCTGGCCCGTTGTCGGCAGGTCGAAATCCAGTGACAGGCCCGCGGTTGGAGTCCCCGCCTCGACACGTCCCGCCGTCGGCAGCGGATCTGGTTTCGGGAGGTTGCTGCCGCTCTTTTTCGCGTCTTGGCCGTCGGTCTTGGCATCCTCCGAAGGGTCGCCAACAGAGGGGGCCAACGCGTGTTGGTTGTCAGCGTCTTCTGCTAACGATTGGCTTTTCTCGCCCAGCCGATTCAATTTTTTTTGGCTCTTCAATCCGTCGGTGTCGGGCGTTGTCTCTCTCCGTCGATCGAGGGCTTGTTGACGTTTGCTGGTGATCGTTAAGTTTAAGGCATGGAGATTGTCATTATTGCGGGTTTGATAGAATTTCCTTTGCTCGACCGTGCCCCGTCGACTTGACGAAATTTCTGACGTTCCTCGGTGAAACTGCGTTACAGCGCCTTGGAAAACGTCGTTTTTGATCGGCTTGTCTTTTGAGTCGAATGCGAAACCGGTCACGTCATGTCCGGCCGGAAGCGAGCGTTCCTGTGCGGAATTGGATTCTAGGAGATTTCGATTGTTAAGAGTGTTTTGCGCCAAGGCTTTGGCACTCTCGAAAATGTGTGCCTTCTCTGTCTGAGTTTCAATCCCTTTTGGCTGATCGCGGGGGCCCTTCGGCTGTCCCTCAATGCTCACCGATTTGCGTCCATGATCAATGTGGACCTTGTTTTGAAGGTCATTAAACCGCCTCAGTGCGTCTCTTTTTTGGCGGTTGAATTCAGGATCAGAAAGATCGCTGTCGGTTTGAATACCAAGACCGAGTTGTTTCAGATTGTTCATCGCCTCGTATCGGGTGCGACTGCTGTCGCTTTGCTCGACGACCCCCAAGAGGTCATTCAATTCTTGGATCGCCGCCTTTTCATAGAGCCGATCCGATCGGTCAATGGTCTGCCACGTCAAGTTGTGGCTGGTGGCGTCAGGCACGAGTTTCGCGTCCAGATCGTCGGGGAGATACACCGTCCAACGCGTCTGTGCCACAGGAATGCCGAACTCGGAATCGGCTCGCTGACGGATGACCTCGGGAGCAGGAACGGAGAATTCTTCTCGAAGCACGCTCGCCGAATTGGGCAACGCACCACGGAGCGTTCCACGCCAGACGACCTGAACCGGAAACGAGAGGCTGGCCACACTCGTCTTGGGCAGCGCGATCAGTTGAATCGCCTGACCATTCCGCGTTGTTGTCACTGCACGAGCCGGCTTATTTTCGACAAACACGGACAACAATTGCGAGGGGGTGGGCAGTTTCAGGGCGAGGAACTGTCGCGTACGATTTTTGATCGTATAGACGGCCTGGGCACGATAGGTCCCGTCGCGGCTGACAACGGAGGTCAGGTCAGCAATATTGACGGAAGCGGGCGCACTCGGCGTTTGCGTAAATGTTTGCAGAGTCCACTTTAACGCGTTGAGTCCCTGCTTGAGTCTGACCAGTTCGGTGGCCTGATCGACCAGGGTTTGATCGATCAGGATCGGTACGTCGTCGCGTTGAACGGATTCGGTTAACGACACATCGGCGGACGTCAGTTGATGGATCGAGGAATTGATGAGTAAGACATAGTGCTGCTGGCCCTCGATCATGGCGGCGGTCAAGGATTCCTGATCTGCAGCGGCGGTGTGACGACGGGCCCCTTTCTCCAACACGACGATCGGAGCCACCACTTCTGTGGTGGGGGGAGGGAGTGTCGCGACCGCTGTGACAAAGTATTTTCCGCGGACTGGCGTGCGCAACAAAATCACCCACCGCGTGCGATCATTGTCAGCAGCAACATGCGTAGTCTCGCGGATTCCGTTGCCGGTGAAGACCAACTTTCCCGCCAAGGAATTCGGTGTGGTAAACGTCAGCGAGTCGGTCGTTCCCCCCTCGATCTGCCATTGCAATGCCAGCGTGTGAATCAGTGCCACGTCTGTGACGGTCACCATCGTTAAACCGTTGGCTGTCAATTGCGGAGTTCTCGGTCTCCATTGGAGCGTGATGTCGTTCGGCGCGGTGTTGCTTGTCACAAAGGCGAATTGGATCGGAAAATTAGGTCGAACGGCCTTTATCGCGTTGTCCACTGTGGTGGCATCCATGGAACGCCATCCCGACAACTGATCGAGGATTGCATCGAAACCTTCGTCCAACCAAACGCCAGCGGATGTTTCGACCTTCGTAGCATCCATCGCTGTTGGAAAAGACAGCGTCACCGTGTCTGGATCACCATCCCGAGCAACAGTGCCGGTGAGAACGACTTCAGTGAGACCAAGTCGCGGCGCGTCGAGGTCGAGTGTCAGCGTAGACGACTCGCCTTGCCTTCCTATAGACCAGTCGCGCAGGTTGGTGGCTTGCAACGCGAGCACAACAAACCCCTTGGGCAACGACAAACGCAACGAGGAACGGGGTGCGCCAGTCAGATCGTAAATCAAACGAGTGGTCAACTGCTGCTTGCGACGAGTCACAAAAGCGGCCTGCTGAGCCGTGACCTTCGCCTGTGACTCCTGTCGAGTTGCACGAAGACTCAGGACGAATGGTCGCTTGGAAAAGCGATACGCGAGCTGCGGTGTGTCATTCGTAAAAGGCTGAGGAATCGGCCGAGACATTTTGAATATATCGCCATCAATTTGCGTCAGCGATTGGACCCTCTCCGCCCGTAGCAAAAATTGGTCGCTGGCGAACAGGGCCACATGGCCCTGTTCATTCGAAATCCCCAGCGGAGTCAGCGAGGGAACTTCAATCGCTATCGGTTGTGCCCCAATTTTTGTGTCAAAATGAAAATTAACAAAGAGCGTTGTCGTGTCAGCGATCGGGTGACTGAAGATAACCCGTAGTGTTCGTGGCACCTCCTGTCCTTGGATTTCCCAGCCCCCGACATCGCTTCCTTCGACGGACATCAGTCGCAGCGATTCGGGTATTGAAAAGGAGACCTCGGCCACGGTTCCCCGCCGAATGCGATACTGATAGCCATTACGAACCAATATTCCTTCGTTGCTCAGTGTCATCGTTTGTACGGAATCGACCTGAACTACCGCGACGTCCGTGCTCTTCGCCAGTTCGGGCTGCCAGGCGATAGACAGGTCACCACCGGTGTCAATCGGTAGTTCGATCGACGAACTATTACCGTGAGTCACTCGTCGAAATTTCGTCGTCAGGCCGTTGATTTGGAGAGACAATCCCGTGGCCGGAAGAGTGAATGACAATTTACCGCTCGGTACCGCGAGTAACGGCAACGTGAATGAACCTGTCATTTCCGACAATCGTGCCATAATCGAGAAGTTGAAATCGATGACATGCAGGCCGGGCGTCGAGATCGGCACGTTGAATCGCCCCTGTTCCACAATCAAAGCCGCAGTATTGCCATCGACAGTCACCTCGCGTGCCACCACAGGTCCTAACGGCAACGGCACCAAAAGTGGTCCCTTGATCTGGTTTTGTACGACAAATCGTCCGTGAACATCGACCGTTGATTCGTCTGCAAGTGACCCCGTCCGGCCAATTTTTGCCGCATAGAGTGCCTCGACGATTCCACTGTTCGGAGGATCCGTTTGCGTCAGTGGCTTCTCGGGATGCGCTAGCCGGTACAGTTCCGTGAACTTTTCCCACGGCAGGAACACCCTATCGGCCGCAAGCGGATCGGTGCCAGTTTCGAAGGGGATAATCAGGCTCGTTGGTGGTGGAGCGGGCAGACGCGGTCGCTCTGGGCCGGTTGGTGGACTTAAAACATTGGACACGGTTGGATCGGTCACCTGCTTTGCTGCTGGCTCCTCAGCAAACGTCGCCTGGTTGGTGATCAAGACGGCGACGAGCACGAGGACGGTCGGCAGTTCGGGGTTCGTGGCTCCCGGGCGACAACATCGAAGACAGCACGATTCAAGGCAACAGACGATCCCTCGCATCAGCCAAAAACCGTTGACAGCAAGGACTCCACAGCACATGCCATCCAAAACGACCTGCAGACTTACCGGCACAAGAGGCAATAGGGCGAATGGGATTGTCAGTCCGAGAGCGGAGAACGTCACCTTGGTGGCGCGCGAAGCTGTACGGAGGAACCAACCGATCGAAACGACAAGAATCATCAAGAAGACTCTCAGGTTCGTTACCGAATTTTCGTCGACGTAACCGATCTGCAATCCAATCTGACTTCGTCCCGAATCCGCACCGAGATAGCGGAATGTTTTTTCTTGACTGTCGCTCGGTGCCGTCAGATCGATTGCCAGCGACAACAGCCCCAGTACGTCCCCGCTACTCTTTTCCTGCGTGCGTTTTCCGTCACCCTTGTGTTGCGCCTGTTGTTCTTCTTCGAGGGGGGGACGCGTTTGAGGCAAATTCATTGGCTCGTCGTGGTCATCCAACGTCAATTCATCGCTCATTTCTTTTGGCTTTGGATCTTGGAACGCAGGACCTTTGCTGCGGGGCTTATCGGCGGCAAAGGGTATTGGTTGATCCACCGCTTTCGCCGTGGGTGTTTGTTCTGAGGCACGTTTGGGGGTATCGCGCTGCGGGGGCAGAGGTTCCCCCAATAATGCAATGGTTTGGGCGGCTGGATCAGCGATCAGACCGGCCGTGACTGCGGTGGGCGTGTCGACACCGGGTCTCGCAGGACGACGCGACTGTTGAAGTTGTGATATCAACAAAGGGACGGTGGCCGCACTCAGGATAACGATGGTCAGCAATCCGCTGCTCGCAAGGCATCGTTGGTGATACGTCTTCAAGAGAAGAACGATTACACCAAGGGTGCCAACGACGGCGAGCAACTGCCAACCAAGTTGCCCAAGCGTTGGGACGTTGAATCCGGCGTTGATCTGTCCCAACAAGCTAGTTTCATCCAGTTTCTGCAGCGGTTCCCAAGGGCCTCTGCTACTGACCAGTCGAGTTTCCGACGGGTAGTGCACGGTCCAAGTGTGATCTAAGACTTCGACCGCTTGGTCCGAACCCTGACCGGTATGAACCGACAGTTCGGGTGGTTTTTGCTGAACTGTTCCGAAGAATGTCAGCGCGGGGACGGCGGATCGATACAAGAGTTGTAGTTGGCGGCTGCGTTTTGTGGCCGACTCCTCTGCTCCGTCGCTTCTCGGGTGGGAGCTGATTCCTGCGAGGGGGACGAGATAGGTGTCGCCATTTCCACGGACTTCGACGGGCTTGCCATCCACGAGCGTGGCCCATAACGAGCAGTCGTTGGGCAGGGTGATTCGTAGTCCTTGCACGCCGACTGCGGTCAGTTGAAAATGGGCGCGATGGTGCATCACGCCTGTGTGGCCCAAGACGCTCGTGACATCGAGTCTGCGGCAGACAGCCGCCGGAACCGCAAGCGTGTCGAATCGTTCTTGGCGGAGTGTCAACGAAGCCTCCGCCGACACGTTTCGATAAACGGCGACGATCCGTTCCTGAGGCCGATAATCAACAGCGGGGAGATCCACAGGGTCGACTTCGATCAATGCCGTACCGTCGCGCCCCTTGGCTTCGGTCGTCAGTCGCTGCTCGCTGCCCGCTTCCACGGCGAAAAAACCGTTCTGTCTTTCCACATCCACGAATCGAGGTTGAGGAATCTCAACCGACACGGCATCACCCCGCGGCAGTTCAATGTCGCAGGTCAGGATGATCCGTCCGCGCACGCGACGATCGAACCGTAGTACCCAGATCCGCTCCCCTTTCAACGGTGCCATTGGCTTTTGCTCGACGATTTGCGTACCTTGGCTGTGGAATCTCAAAGAGGTTCCGGTGGATTCTGGTAGCCCCACCTGAATCGTTCGCACACCACCGCCCTCGACATCGACAGTCGCCTGCAGGAACGTGTGCGCTGTTTGCGGGTCGAGCCGTCCAAACGTTACTGTCTGGACCGCCAGTCGCGTCGGTTTGCGTGTCATCTTCAACTGGCCACCGTAGCGCGTGTCCTGCGACTGGAATCGTAATCGTTCGTAATCCGCTTGGAGCGGCATCGTGTCAAGGCCGTGCAATTCTGAAGCGGTCAAATCGAGATCATCGTCACCGCGTACGACGAGCATCCCTTCGGTCAGGCTCGATTGTGGCAGGAACAGTTCGGGTAGGCCGACCGTGATCGGTTCGGCCTCCACGGGCCATCCAGGGACATCGCGTCGCAGCGACAATTTGATGAGGCCAGTCGCCTCGGCAGCTAACGGCGGGTCAAGCAGGATCCGCAGTTGATTGACTCCCGCTTCCTGCGTCAGCAGCTGCCACGTGAGGGGCTGGTCATCACGCATCGCACTGAGTAGGGTCCAGTCGGCGGAGAGTCGGACGTCGAGCTCAAACAGTGGAGCGAAGTGTGTTTCCACGGTCAACGCCGTTTGCAAGTCGAGGCCGGTGGCGTTGACGTCGAGTACGGACGCCATGGCCGATTGTACCTCACGCTGCTTTGGCTGAGTGGTGAATCGCAACTGGAAGTCTGGCTGCCACGTCTCGAACCGCAGGAATTCCGCCGCGTTCTGCCGCGACAAATTATCAGGAATCGTGGTCGCACGCTCCCGGCCCTCAATCGTTCTGCGGACTCCGTTTGCCTGTTCCACATGCAGGCGAACGCCGTCTGGATACGGAATCGTTATCCAGCCTGTATGCGACGTGGCATGAGGAATGGTCAGTGGTGGTACGATCCAAGGTTTCCCGGATTCGACGGCCATGACCCCGTGGAATGAAATCTTCCGCCAGCCGTCGAATGGTTGGGCGAAGGTCAGGGTGATTGTGGTTCGTTCCCGGTTGTTTGTCTCGTCGCTCAAGTCCCACCCACGGAGTCCGGGCGACTCAATCATGGTGATTTCGAGCGTCCTCGGAACAGAGAACATCAAACGATGGACTGATTTACCGAAGACTTGAAGTTTTGTCATTGCCTGCCAAGTCACTGCGTTCGGTGCGACGTTCAGCCGGTAATCCGTCGTCGCAAACGTCAAAAGATCGACCTCATTTTCAATCGCTCGATCGGTGATTTGAAGCCGAATGCCATCGGCTCCACCGAGAGCGACCTGATATTCAGCCGCCGTATCGATGGGCGAGGGACGTAGGAGCTGCGATCCGTCGACTAGGAGTCGCTTTCCCGGGGGAAGTGTCAGCGACAGCGAGCCGCTGGGCGCCCCTAACGACGGGATCTGCGCACACCAATCCCAGCCGACACGTTGCAAATTCGTAGAGAGTTCAAACCGGATCGCGTGTGTTCCTTTCCTGTCAGAGAAGAGCGTGACGGAACGGTCGGGATTGCGGGCGATCATTGCCGGCTCATCGCCCAGAGTCACCCGCTCTATCGACAGATCTTGCGTGGGGAAATGGATCGACTGCCAATCGGCGGAAAACTGCGTCATCTGTGCCGTCACGGTCAACAACAACTGATCGCCGTCGATGCGCGCCTGATAGTGATTGCTCGTTAGTACGAGGGGGCGAGTTGTCGCAGAGGCCTTGTCTGCATGGGCGTGAGCGAGTGACAGCAGTTCCTCAAACTTTTTCTTGGTTAACAGCGCGCCGTGTTTGTCTCGTTCCGTAACAATGTCGAACTCGTCGAGTGGAACATAGACCTGTCGCGCGTCGGTGAACTCGGTGACAAGATTTCGAGATTGAGCGAAGGCATCTGCTGCCCAAGACCATGCCACGAGGGAGATCATCGCGATCAGGGACTTCCAGACGGTGTTCATGGACGATGTCATGTCCTGCACGAGGGATACGCGAGCGCGCCTGGCGTTCACGTTGCAGAACGGCCTGGCCAGAGTACCCCTCCTGCAGCGTTGCTCAGCGCCAGATTGGAAAGAGTCTTGGAGCGTGCGATTCATCGTCGTCTCCTCTTCTTAAATTGGCTACCGATCCGCGGCAGAGTTGGTGATTCACGGGAGATGCGCAGACGCGTCTCGTGTCACGTCAATTCTCGTTCGGTTCCGTCTTATCGGCCTGCGCATCATCGCTCGTTTGCGGAGGGGATGCGATGGCCAAAGACGTCTCTTGGTGTTGAGGATCTGTAAGTGGATTCGGCGTGATGGCTGCTCCTGAAATCCTTTTCTGACTGAGCAGACAATGAATCAGCCAGATGGCGAGGAGAGCTGCCAGACCATACGCAGCCACGGCTAGGCCATGAACGATCAAGTCGGCATCCGTGAGCGCATAAGTGGCTGCCGCGAACGCGGCCAGGATCAGGATAGTTAACTTATTGTCCCAGGAAGTGCCTCGCAGCACGAGTGCAATCAACACGAGCGATCCACTGATAATCCAAGTGTAGAACGGCAGATGCCACCAGCCGAGAGAGACGGTGTCACGCCCGCCGAGGTTTGCGTATTGGTATCGACGTCCTTCGGTCGGGAAGTCGACGACGCCCCCGGAATCGGCACCAATCCAGCGATCCAGATCGTGCGTTCCGGATGCGTTCTGATGGCGTGAAAACAGCAGTTTTCCCAGTGACGTTCGCCTCTCGACACGGAAGCTGTTCGGTGTTCCGATCAAGGCGTATTGCTCGGGAACCCAGACCGCAATTCGCAGTTGCTGGACGGTGACAGCGCTGCGCGGCGAACCGCCAACGACAGGCAGACGCAGTAACAGCTTGCCTCCATAACTCTCGAATGGAGCTGGGCTGAGTGGATTGCGGAACAGGAATACCAGCGAAAATTCCTCGTCAGAGGGTTTGGTCCGAGCCACGTTAACGAAATACGGATCCCAACCCTTTTTTGATTCGCCCCCAGCTTTCTCCAATGTCACCGGCTTGCGATCAAGCAGTACCGCGAGGGGTTCAACACCCGACGGGAGATCGACTCGCAATCGTTGTCGTTCACTGGATTTGACCGCATATCGGGCTCGAAACGTAGCCGTCCCAGCTCGATCCAAAACGATTTCCACGAGCGCCTTGCTGACGACCGTTTCGACGACACCTTGAATGTCATACTTGTTGGAACTCAGTTCGAGCGTTATTGGCTGTTTAAAGTAGCGAAAAGCGACGAATCCGTCTTGGCTCAGGTGTCGCAACTCGCGGACGTCGATCGATTCGACATCGCCTCCGCTGGCCACTGTCGAAACAGACAAAGCCCGATCTTTGACAACGGTCAATTCACCAATGGTGCGTGAGATCTCGAGAGGGCGAATTCCCGGAGAAACGTGAGACTTGTCATACGGCTCATGAACACGAATTGCTGCGAGGATTGACTTTTCGGATTGGGTGTCGGCATCGATCGTGGGAATCAGGTCATAGGTGATCTGAAACGGTTGAGAACCGAGAACATCCCGTTGCATAACAACAGTCCAAGTCACCCAACCGTCGACCGCCGCCACAGCGCGACTTTTCTGTTTGATCGGCGGCGCGGATCCACCCGCTGTGGAATGGATCTGCACCTTGTCGGCTAGTGCTTCCGGAACGGAGAACCGAAACGTATCGATTCCCGCGTATTCCATGAGATACGTCAAATCCGTTGTGACCTGAATCAGTCCTTGGAGGACAGTGGCACGCGTTCCAATCAAGGCCGTCAGACGCGTCGGTTTGCGGACCGTACGGACGGGAATCTCGACAGGTCGTCGATTGTAGACCCACGATGAGACGAGTCGAGAACCGGCCACCGCCTCCCCTACGGGTGTCGGATCTGGCTGAGCGGCAATGAGGGTTTCAGTATCGGTCAGGACGTCCAAGAACTCCGGTGCGTAGACTTGAACCCGTCCCGTCTCGATATTGACGCCAATCGGCTCCAGAAGTGGCAGCAGTTGGTCTGTTTTCTGAGCCGCGGGCTCGATTGGTCGCGTGGCGAAGAGAGTCATGGCGATGTTGCCAATTGTCTTTTCCTGGAGACTGATGGTCAGCATGGATTTGTCAGGTGAGACATCAAACTGTTTCATTTTGTCGCAGGCGACGTTTTCAATGCGTAGATTCTCAGGAAGGCGAAACACCAGTTCAAAAAGACCCGAGCGATCGATCGTCATCGTGCAAATTGACCGCAATTGCAGTTGGTCCTCTTGAAAAATGAGTTGTGAGAACTGATCGACGATGATTCGCGGAGCAACGGGTTTGGCGATCAGTTGCAACCGGAATTCCGGACGGTAAAACTTGTAATAGAGCGAGCCGGGGCGTTTGAGTTTCGCATCGACGTCTTCCGCATCGATTCTCGATAACCCCTGCTGCTCAGCAACCGTGAGTGTCAGATCGGAAGTCTGCTTCACCGCAATCGTTCCGCTCTCGCGAATGACGTCAAGGGCATGAATCCCAAACGCTGTTGTGGCCTCCTGCCCTGCAACATCGAACGCTCCAACCGGAGCTGTCATTTCTGTGTGGATTTCCAAGGTCAGCTTCCGCTCGACGCGTTTCACAAGGTCGACGGTGACAACCTGACGATTCGCCTCGTCCACGGCGTTCCATTCCTTTACTTTTGCGTCGGCAGTGATGTCGAGAATTCGGTGATCTCGGGGGACAACAATCCGGAGACTGTCGAGCTGACCACGCAAGACCTCGTACGTCAGCCAAGTGTCTGTGTGAATCAATCCTTCGTCGACAGACACCCGCGTTTCGTTGGTGACGTTGGCCAGTCGATTCATCTCCGGCTTCAGGCTGACTCGCGGATACCAGCTGGCGACAATTTTTTCGGTGGCACCAACAGAGGCCTTGATCCGTGTTTGTGGGGCCTCGCCTGTCGTTGCGATTGGCTCCGCAATCAACTGTGGATTGAGTACAATCGTCTGATCGGCTTCAGGAACAAGCAGCTCAAATGTTGTAATCGCGACAGAGGGGATATGAAATTGGAGGATTCGTTCTTGAGGGGTCGTCTCCACCCTCGCAGTCAATTCGAACGAAACTTTGTGCTCGCCTGGCGTCGAGAACAAAAGCGCATACCCCTTCTGTTCGCTGTCGGTTCGTCGCAGCAACACATTCTGGGAATCGGATGTCAATTGACCGATGGTGGCTTTACCGAACGTTACCGGAACTTCGACCCAGCCTTTGTCGAGCACTTGGACGACGAGATTTGCGGTAATTTTGGCAAAATCCTTTTCAATGCGGGCGAAATATGTGGCCGATGTGATCACCCCACCGACCGGAGGTCGATCGTTTCGTTTCGCCGCCGTTCCAATCGCTCGCTCAACCAGTTTTAAATAGTCAACATACGGCACAAGAATGCTACCATCCTGTTTTTCGAACACTTCCTGCAAATTTTTGTACGGCATGTATATCAGTCGCTCAACCGTATTTGCGTTCGAGTCACTTTTGGTTGAATCGGTACTCGGAGACTCGCCGAACGAAAAGCCGGGTGCGGCCAGAGCGATCAATCCGCACGCGAAATAAGTCGTGAGCCATCTGTGGGTCAACAACCCGCCAAGTTCAGTCGCTGGCATAAAGAGAATTCCTTTGAATCGAGTGAATCCGCTAACGCGGATGATTCATGGCGAGCTCAAATCGCCGCCGCAGTGTCGCCAATTCGCTCGCTGCTTGAGCTAGGGGAACGAATGACAGTCCCCGTGTTGACGCTGTGGGTTATTGTTAATCTTAAAGCAGTTCACGGTAACGAGGTGATTTCAGCAGAACGGGCAGGCTGTGTCGAGCGTACCGGATGGGGGGGCGTGGAATGCTGAAGGCAGTTGCCATGGTCGCATTCGTGTGATCAAACATGTATCTAGACGCAGGGCAACTGTGCTTTTCTCCAGCAAAAAAACCGAACGGAAAGACGTTGCCGAGGCCTTTTTGTCGTCACTCAAAATGAATTGGATGCTCCATGATGGACATTCGACGCAGACGTTTCTTATTGGCAGTGTTGTTGGCGGCTTGCACAGCTCGGCGGCTTGTGTCGGAGGAGCCGTCGGTGCAGGAGCTCCCACTTTCGGGGGAACATCTGTCGGGCTTAGAACAACGGCTTGAGGCGGAGTTGGTCGCGGCCACGAGACGGATGATCCCCGGCAGCAAGAACGTCAGTCACTATTCACGTCGTGGCGACGCTCTTTTTTTTCTGGCGCGATTTGACGAAGCCGTTGCCGATTACGATCGGATGGTGGAATTGGATGGAACGTTTGCAGAGACCCACTGGCGGCGTGGGATCGCTTTATTCTATGCAGGGCGGTTTCCAGCCGCGGCCAGTCAAT
Source organism: Schlesneria paludicola DSM 18645 (assembly GCA_945876035.1). Classification (GTDB taxonomy): domain Bacteria; phylum Planctomycetota; class Planctomycetia; order Planctomycetales; family Planctomycetaceae; genus Schlesneria; species Schlesneria paludicola_C. Next base: position 65,829 of record CAMCMU010000015.1, read on the forward strand.
TTGAAAAGTATCATTCGTTTGACAAGATCGATCGTGAGAACGGCATCTGGCGTTATTTGTCTCAGTATCGTGCTCACGGTCAGAAGGTGGCTCGCGCCGGCCTCTTGATGTATGACAAGGATGATCGAGAACCCTTTCCATCCGTCTACAAACTTTTTGGCGGCACCATGGTCCCTTCGCAGATCCTCGAACAAATCGAGCGGGCGGACATTTCCACGGAGGAACGCCAGAAACGTCTGTTTTACGCACATCTTTACACGGGGCTGAATGACGCAGTCGAGGGCGATGCCCTGCAAGCTCGGCATCATTTGCGATTGAGTACACTCAATCCATGGGCGTTGACCGCGGGATACGGTCCGGCCTACATGTGGCACGTTGGCAGGCTTCACGAGAATTTATTGAGAACCAAACCAGATCAGCCCTGACAGCGAGTCGGGATTCGTCTGTGGTAGCAACGGCTGCGGCACGTGGTCGCGACGTGGCGTGACAAAATCGAAAACCGGAAATTGTCAAATCTGTTTTGTTGTTGTTCCGTATCATTGGCAGAATTTGGCCCGAAAATGTTGCTGTATGACGGGAAAATTATTTGACACCGCGCATTCATGAAATAGATTTCGAATGCAGCGATCAGAATCACGGTTTTCTCGGTTTGTCCGGGGGACAGGCGTTGTCCAACGCTCCAACGCGTACGTGTTCAGAAGGGCATTTATCATGCAACGTTTTCGTGGTCGGAAAGGGATGGATCGAGATCGGCGTGGGGCAATCTTAGTCCTGACCGCCGTCGTCATGGTTTTGATGTTTTCCATTGCCGCACTCGGCATCGATCTGAGCTATCTGACGCTGCTGAAGAATCAACTTCAAACGGCGGCAGATGCCGCGGCCCTTGCGGGGGCATTGGAATTGAGTGGGGTGGCAGAACCGTCGGTCGTTCGGGCAAACGCGTTGGCCGCAATTCAAGACGTGGCATCGAAGCACAAAAATGGTGACAAGTCCTCGGTGACCGTCGACGCTGCGGATGTCACGTTTGGCAAGTCCTCCTGGAATACCGCCACGCAAAGTTACACAACTCAGTGGGGCAATGGTTATGTTCCCTACAACGTTGTCAAAGTCCGGGCTGAGCGTACCGCCGGGGTGAATGGCGCGCCAGACGATCGCGTGCCTCTGCTGTTTGCGTCGATCTTCGGTCAATCGAAGGCCACGATTGGTGCCGAGGCGAGCGCATCCTTTCAACCGCGTGATATTATGGTTGTTCTGGACTACTCGGGCTCCATGAACGACGACAGCACGTTTGCACAGATTTCATCTATGGGAAGAACGTATATCGAATCGAACTCTCTGACCATGTGGCACGAGTTGGGTTCGCCGATTTATGGGAAATTGACGTTTACTCCTTCCTACGCCGTGCTCAGTGGCGTGGCGGCGTCGGGGACGATTCCACACATTGATACGACCTATAAACGCACGTCCATTGCCGTGATTTCCACCAGCAATCTGACGCAGGTCAAATTGCAGTTTTCAACCTCCGCGACGCAAACATTCACCGGACTGTCCGCCAAGACGGGGACGTTCGCTGGGACCGGCAGCAATGCCGGCAAGGAAATTACGTATGCCTGGATTAAGTCTGGGGGAAATCAGGCACTTTCCTCTGGAAATCTTGGCGAGCAGTTCACCTTTTCTGCCACGACGATCAAAACGGCATTGGGGCTGAACATTGCCTACCCCTATCCTTCCGGCAGTTGGTCGGATTACATCTCGAAAGTCCAAGCATCGAGTGGTGACATCAAAAATGCCGGCTATCGCGACATGTTTGGATACATGACTTGGATCGAGTACCTGCAAACGTATCAGCCTTCCAGTGCTCAAACCCCAGACTTGTGGAAGACAAGCGAGCAACCGGTCGGAGTCCTAAAAGATGGTGTTGACGAGTTTATCAACTACATCCAGAGCATTGAGGCCGACGATTACGTTGGACTGTCGATCTATACTCATACGAATTCAACGGGTGCGATTCTGGAGCACCCCATGAGCACGAACCTTGACCAAATCAAAACGACCGCGCGACACAGGCAGGCGGGACATTACCTCGCGGGAACGAATATATCGGCCGGAATGCTGGTCGCCCGCCAAGAGATTGTCGCCCGTGCTCGGCCACGTGCCTTTCGCTTGATGATTGTGATGACCGATGGTGAGGCGAATCTGCCCAACAACACCACGACGGCGAAAGCGGCGGTGCTCACTGAGGCCAACGCTGCCGCCGCCGCCCAGATCAAAATCGTGACCATCTCTCTCGGTTCCGGTGCCGACATCAGCCTGATGCAACAAGTCGCAGACATCACGGGGGGCATTCACTTCAATGTCCCCGGTGGAGTGAGCATCGCGACCGTACAAGCCAACCTTCGGGAAGTTTTTCGGCAGGTTGCCAGCAGTCGTCCACTGCGGTTGATCAATAGCGATTGACCTTCGTGAGTTGGGCCGTGCGGTCATGGACAGGACGCCGTGTGTCCCTTGACGAGACGTGTGTCCCTTGACGAGAGAGGATCTTTGGCACCTGTCTCGTCAACGAGACAATGTTCAGTGCTGGATTTAGAGGGCCCCGCCATTCTTTTTGTGGCAAAAATTTCTATACTCGACCCCAATACGGACAACAATGACGGATGGGGTCGCATGGCAAGATATTTTAAATACAAATCGGCTGAGGACGTCGTCAGGAATGCCGAAGAACTCGGTTTCTCGCTCCCCATGTCACAGGACTTTCATGTCCTGTTCGAGTCGGTCAAGATCGGTGCCATCACGGTTGGCAATCGTCTCTGCGTTCAACCGATGGAAGGTTGCGACGGCACGCTCAATGGTGCGCCAGCGGAGTTGACTTATCGGCGTTATCGCCGATTTGGTGCGGGAGGCGCCAAGCTGATTTGGGGAGAAGCCACCGCCATTGACGAAGCTGCCCGGATGAATCCGCGACAGCTTTGGTTGCATGATGGCACGGCATCGGAGTTGGAGGAAATGCTGCGCGGTTGCCGCAGGGCGCACCGCGAGTCGGTCGGTTCGGACGCAGGGCTAGCGGTCGGTCTGCAGCTGACTCATTCGGGACGGTTCAGTTATCGTGGACCGATGCTGGCGACTCATGATCCGATTCTCGATCCACTCACGATCGACAAGTCCACTGGCCGAGCCGTTGATGACTCATATCCCCTGTTGACGGACGACGATTTTCGACGAATTGAAGACCAATACGTCGCGGCCGCTCAACTCGCAGCACGGATCGGATGCGACTTTGTCGATCTTAAGCAATGTCATCGTTATCTGCTGTCGGAACTGCTTGCGGCGAAGAATCGTCCGGGCGACTATGGAGGCAGTTTGCAGAATCGGACTCGGCTCATTCGGAACATTATTGGCCGCATCCGCAGCGAGTTGCCACAGCTCACCATTGTGACGCGTATGAATGTCTACGACGGAATTCCCTATCTCCGCCGCGATCGACTTCCCGCGTCCCAACAACCAGCGATGGAACCCGAGCTGGAGCCGGACGTGTCGCAGGGCATGGGTATCGCAGTTGCCCACAGACTCCCTGTTCGGGCATCGTTTGGAGTGGATGTGAATGATCACACCGTAATGGACCTCGAGGAACCTGTCCAAGTCGCCCGTTGGATGAGCGAGTGGGGTGTCTCGGCCATCAATGTGACGATGGGTAATCCGTATGCCAATCCCCACGTCGTTCGTCCGGCAGAGTTCCCGCCTGTGGATGGATATCATGCTCCAGAACATCCACTGATCGGCGTTCTGCGTCATTTCAAGGCCACGGCGACAATTCAAGCTGCCGTCCCGGAGATCCCCGTCATTGGCAGCGGATATAGTTGGCTTCAAGACTTCGCCATGCATGCGGGAGCGGGAAACGTCCGAGAGGGTCGTTGTGCGATCGTGGGTCTCGGCCGCGCGACTCTTTCACATCCGGACTTCGCGAAGCATTTGGAAGCTCACGGAACACTCAATCGAAAGCAAACCTGCCGAACGTTTTCCTACTGCACAAACCTGATGCGGATGAAAGACAATCCGCTCGGTCAATATGCGACCGGTTGTCCGCCCTTCGACAAGGAGGTCTACGGTCCGTTGTGGAAAGAAGTGGAAGAAAAACTGGCTCGGAAGGCGTCTGCAGTGGACCCCGTTACGAATCAATAAATGTCTGTCGTGGTGCGTCTCAATTTCAGCACGACCTGTCCTGCAAGAAACCGATTCCTGATCCATTGCCTACGCAGTGTTCGTCGTTCGAGATCAGCGAGATTGTCTGAGGCGACCGGTGTCATTGACGAACAGAACAAAGGAATCAATCTGGATCTGAGGAGTCGTTCTCGACAGCACCAAGTCCGTCGTCTTCGCGGGGTGATCTTGGCCGCAATGAAAAATTGCCACTCCCCCGTTCCGACGGGGGAGCGGCAGGACATTCTGAGCCAGACCCTCAATCCCCACCGCGGGGGGATTGAGGGTCTGTGTCCAACAGACAATGGCCTTTCGGCATTTTGTCGCCCTATCTAGAATGGGGCGGCCTGTGAGAAACGAAATGTCACACAGTCTGGATCACTGTGGAAGGGATGTCCCTGGAAAAAGCGAGCGAAAACATGAGATCGAATAAAATGCCACGCCCCATGTCCGCCCTAGTGTGTGTCTTGCTGTTGGTTACGATGACGCGAGAAGTCTCTGCGGTGAACGAGGGGACTTCCACGGCCAAACCACCGGCGCACGTGAATCGACTGGCTCGTGAAACCAGTCCCTATTTACGGCTTCATTCTGGCAACCCAGTGGATTGGTTTGCTTGGGGTCCGGAGGCGTTTGAGAAGGCACGCCGTGAAGGAAAACTGATTTTTCTTTCCGTGGGCTACAGCAGTTGTTATTGGTGTCACGTCATGGAACGCAAAGTCTTCATGAACGCAGACATTGCCAAGACGCTCAACGACAATTTTGTGTGCATCAAGGTTGATCGAGAAGAGCGTCCTGACGTTGATGAGATTTACATGACGGCATTGCAGGTTTACTACCAAGCCATCGGTGCTCCGTCGAGCGGTGGATGGCCCCTGTCCATATTCCTGACGCCCGAGGGCAAGCCCGTTGCCGGAGGAACCTACTTTCCTCCGGAAGATCAGGGCGACAACATGGGCTTTCCGACTGTCTTGTCTCGTTTGACGGAATTGTGGAAAACGACTCGCAAACAGATCGACGCAAATGCCGATGCCCTCGCCAATGAGACGCGACGGGTGATGAGACCGAAGCTGTCGCTGAAGCCTGTGCCGATTGACGAGACGTTGATCACCGCGGCCTTCGAAGCGGTTTCGATAAGTTTTGATCCTGATTTTGGTGGAGTCGATTTTCAGTCAAGTCGCCCTGAAGGACCCAAGTTCCCGACGCCTTCGAAACTATTCTTCGTTCAAGAGATGCTCAAAAATCGCCACGACGAAAAGACGCAAGAGCTTCTGGACCTGACCCTCACCCAGATGGCATGCGGAGGGATTCGAGATCACTTGGCCGGCGGTTTTCATCGATATTCGGTCGATCGGAAATGGTCTGTGCCTCACTTCGAGAAAATGCTCTACGACCAAGCACAATTAGCGGACATCTACGTCAATGCCTACGTCACAACGAACAGACCTCTTTACCGACAGGTCGCATTAGAAACGCTGGCATTCGTCAAACGAGAACTGACATCTTCGGAAGGTGGTTTTTTTTCGGCAATTGACGCAGAAACCCACGGGGTTGAAGGCGATTCCTACGTGTGGGATGCCCGTGAAGTCGACCTCGTGCTCGGTGCCGCCGCTGCGGACTTTAAAGCCGCGTATCACGTCAAATCGGTGGCTGATTTTGAGTACGGCAATGTCTTGCGACTTTCGCCAGAGAAACGACCGCAACCGAGTCTGAGCCGGTCTGCGACGGTTGAGGACGGGGATCGACATCAAGCGTCCCGAAAGAGATTGTTAGCGGTTCGTAACGAGCGGCAACAACCACTGCGCGACGAAAAGATATTGGCCGGCTGGAACGGCTTGATGATTGGGGCGTTTGCCCGCGCGGGACTTCTTCTGGGCGATCTTGGGGAGGATGCGGATTTCAGTACTCAGGGACTGGTGCGGACGGCAGAACGCTCGGCCGAGTTTCTCCTGACGAACATGCGGGATCCACAGGGACGGTTGTTGCGAACATCGATGGCGGGCAAGTCCAAGCTGAATGCGTATCTCGATGACTACGCGTTTGTTATTGACGGGTTCCTCGCATTGCACGAGGCCACGAGAGATCCGCAGTGGCTCACCGCAGCAAAGCAACTTCAGGACGATCAACTCTTAATGTTTCGAGACGAGGCGGGGGGGGGATTCTTTTTCACCTCCCACAATCATGAGGAATTGCTGGCCCGAACAAAAAACGGTTATGACGGAGTTCTTCCGTCGGGAAACAGTGTCAGTGCCAGAAATTTGATCAAGCTCGCAAAACTCACGAATGATCGTCGCTATCTTGACGAATCCCGGACAATCGTCGAAGTGTTTGCCGTGAATCTGGAACAGACGCCGCGCGGACTGACGATGCTGGCCTTAGCCACATCCGAATTGCTAGCCGCAGAAAAAACGGAGGAGCGATCCGGGACGAACAGCAAGCCCGCGATCGTGCTGACAAACGGAAATGACTCCAAGGAGAAGACGGGTGAGACGCTCATTCTTCTTGCCGAACAACAGGACGAGAAACCGAAAAAAGACGAGTTGATCCGCGCACGCGCCTACTTGTCGACGGATCGTCTTCCCGCGGGTGGAACCTGTCAGATCGTCGTTCTGTTGAACGTCAAGGCGGGTTGGCACATCAATGCCAATCCGCCTCAGCCCGACTACCTCAAACCCACAAAAGCGACATTCAAGTCCAGTGTGGGAGTTTCTCTCAGCGACACGAAATATCCGAAGGGTCATGGTTTTCAGTTGGATGGTGAAACGGAGGAAGCGATTGTCTATGAGGGAGAGATTGCCATCCATGGAACGCTGATCGTTCCCCGAGAATCAAGTGGCAAGGTCGATGACATGGAGATCATGATTCACTATCAAGCCTGTAACGAGAAGGGTTGTCAGCCTCCCAAAACGATTACACTCAAAGGCCGACTCGCCGTCGCAAAAATGGGCGAAGGAGTGAAGCCTATCAATTCCAAGTTGTTCACATCAAAAAGTGCGGCTCGCGAATAACGGTGGTCGTTGCGATTGCGGAAACTCACCCACTGTAGGACGTTTTTTTCTGCGGAGAACCCGTGGGGTGTTGCTGAGTTTCCCGTTTGAGTGACGACAGGCCGTCCAAAGCGGTGGCGGACGGCCGACTTTTTCAGACCGAGGCAGACAATAATGAATGACTTGCAACGGCAGCCCTTGGAACGTCCGCTGGTCAAGACAAAAATCGTTGCCACTTTGGGGCCCGCGTCAGAGACGATCGAGAAACTGCGAGAACTTGTCGAAGCCGGAGCAGACCTCTTTCGTCTGAATTTCGCACACGGCAGTTACGACTGGTTTCGGCAAGTTGTTGCAGATGTGCGTCAAATTTCACGGGAACTCGATCGCCCTATCGGAATTCTCGGCGATCTATCGGGTCCAAAAATACGATTGGGAATGCTTCCGGACGAGGGACTGCGATTGGGTCAAGGGACGAGGGTCGAGTTCGTGCGCGAGCCGTCATGGGCGAGAACGGCCGCGAGCCCTCCTGAATTGACCTGCACTTACCCAGCGTTGATTGATGACCTTCGTCCCGGGAATCGTATCCTCTTGGCTGACGGAACGGTCTCTCTTCGAGTCCTCGAGCAAGATTCAAGACTGGGAAAGGTCGTTTGCGAAGTTGATCAACCCGGATTGATCCGCAGCAGGCAGGGGGTCAATCTGCCCGGTGTGGCGATCAGTACACCCTGCCTCACCCAAAAGGATCGGGCGGATTTGGTCTGGGCGTTGGATCATGGACTTGACTACATCGGACTCAGTTTCGTGCGGAGCGTTGGTGACATTCAGTTGCTTCGTCAGGCCATCGCCGAACACCCCACTAAGACACCCCCGTGGATCGTCGCCAAAATTGAAAAGACGGAGGCGATTGCAGAGCTGGAGGGAATCATTCAGGAATCGGATGCGGTTATGGTGGCTCGCGGCGACTTGGGTGTGGAAACGGACATTTACCGGGTTCCCACATTGCAGAAGCAGATCATCCGTCTGTGCAATCAGTACCGTACGCCTGTGATTACGGCCACGCAAATGCTCGACTCGATGCAACGGAACGAATTACCCACACGGGCCGAGGCGAGCGATGTTTTCAACGCGGTCCTCGATGGGACGGATGCCGTGATGTTGTCGGGGGAGACTGCCGCCGGTGATCATCCCACCGCCGCGGTGGCCATGATGAGTCGGATTGCTCGTGAGGCGGAACGCATGTTGGAGCCACGTCTTTCGAAAATGGATACGCTCAGTACACCACGGAATCGTGCCGATGCGATCACCGAAGCGGTGACTCATGGGGCTGCCAACACGGCAACTCATCTGGGTGCTGACCTGATCGCGGTGACCACGCCCAGCGGAAAAAGCGCCATGGCGCTTTCAAAACAGCGACTCCATGTTCCGATTCTGGCTTTGACCGATCGCGCCGAAGTGGCCCGTCGCATGACTCTGTTTTGGGGCGTGATGCCCGTGGAGACAACCGCCGTCCAGTCGACTCCACGGGATCTTTTGGATTTCGTTCAGGAGTTTGGATGCAGGATCAAGATCCTTGATTCCGGCAGTAAACTGGTGTTGGTGGGCGGTCGTGACTGGACACTGGAACGGCACGACATGATGTTGGTTCATGTCGTCTCCTGAAGTGGTCTGTTTTCCTCGATAGAGTCCTGTTCGGACACCAACAGTGAAAAACGGCCCAGTGAAAAACGGTCCAGAGGCAAAGGCACGATTAGCTGTCCGCGGCCGCGTGAGGATCACGTTTTCGAGGGTCTTTCGTTTCAACGGAAGCCTTCGAAATCTGTTCTGGGCCTAGTCGCAGAGTTGATTTTGTTGGTTGTGCTGGTTTTGCAACACGTTTGACAATCGATTGCAGAGTGGTCGAGCGACATCCTCTACCGTGTCGAAATTCGAGAACAGGGTCCGCCGTTAAAGATTTCGGTCTGTCTTGTCAGATTACGGGCCAATGTTCTCGGCATCAGACCGAGGAGCAGGTGTCGCAGTCTAGGTACTACCACCGACGGTTCTCTCGGCGACGAGACCTTGCCGGAGTTGCACAGGTGCGCAGCCTCCTTCTGTCCAATGGTTGCCGCAGGGGACGCGCAATCAGATCGAGTTGCCGTTTGTTTCAAGAGGCTGTCAGAGGGTTGTCATTGCCGCATCCCATCCCGCCACGACTGAGGGTCTACGGAAAATCGCGAGCGTCTGCTGTTGGGCATCGTCGGTTTACTTTGAATCGGCCTTGAGGCTGAACTCCGAAATTCTGCACGGGATCTCAGCAATTGCCGAAATTGATGGTGAGACGGTGTTTCTGCGGCTCGACAACGTCCGGCGAGCCGCCGTAGATCCCTCGAAAAGTCCTTTTTGCGTGTTGGTAGAAGTCGCTCATCGGGTCGAGGCCATCGAGAAACGATTCATGGGGCAGACTTGCGACTGCCGCGAATCACAGGTGTTTCAAGAGAATCTCGAACCTAAACGGAAACTGCTAAAAATCAGCAATCGATCTCAGTAAAACCGCAGAGACTGGCAGATTTTAACGTTGGTATCCTCACGATAATAAATCGTCAAAACTTGACCACGCCCATTCACAATCAATATCGTTAAACTCAGATTCGTTACGAATGAGTCGGAAGTCTGTTGAACTGACACACGCAACCTTCGGAAATGAGTACGCTATGAACCAATCGCCTTGCTTGCGGACATCAACTCTTCTTGGTTTGACCGCTTGGTTGACTTGTTTGAGTGCCGATGTCCACGCTCAGAACCTGCGTGGTGGTGAGATTCATATTCCAGCAGTGGTGAGTGTGGAAGAGCGGTTTTCGCAATACGATTTTTGGATTCTTGACGTCTATTGTAAGCCGATACGCATGATTCCCGTCGAATTGACGAATGCGCAGACGGGAGAAAAAAAACTGGAATATGTCTGGTACATCGTCTATCGCGCCTTTCATCAAAGGGCCAGCGAGCCAATCGATGATACGAGTCCCAGAAATGAATTCGATCCACCCGTCAGTCCGCCATTGTTCATTCCCGAGGCGACACTGGTGGTCACGGACAATGATCGTCATGCAATATTTCCTGATCAGGTCATTCCTGAAGCTTTGGCCGCGATCAATAAGCGTGAAAAAGCAAACTACAAAACTGCAGTTGATGTGGTCGGTCCTCTGGTGGACGAATCAGAGGCGAAAGCGAGCGACCGAAAGGGTGTCTGGGGTGTTATGATGTGGCGTGGGATTGATCCTGATGCGGATAAGTACACCGTCTTTCTGGCGGGGTTTTCGAATGGGATTCGCAAACTCAATGGCCCCAACGATGTGACGATTATTCAGACAAAAACGATTATGCAAAAGTATTTGCGGCGAGGAGACCGCTTCGAACAAGCGGAACCAGAGATCATTCCAGATCCCAGCAAACCCGAATCCGAGTGGATCTATCGTTGATCTCAGGTACCGACAAAAAACGGATTCCTTGGGCCGATCGAGAGACAAAATCGGGTTCTCGTTTGATATGGCCGGAGGATGTTCTCTGAATGGGATGCTGGTCCGGCGTCTTCGATGTCGAGCAACACGTGGCTCAAGTTGCTCCTCGGTGAGTTGCCAGACCTCTTGCAGGGACGTCCCCCCATGGCTGCCCCGTCCGTTCCTTGCGAGTGACGTCTTGAGTGGACGTGGCTGATGAACTGGACTTTAGGAATCTCATCGGTCTTGAGCACCGATGCAACGCGTCGGGACCGATGAAATCGACATTGGCGGGTAATTTGCTGATCCGGGCGAGAGCACCGTCGAAAAAGCACAAGGCGACTTCCTGACGCTTAAACGTTGCAAACGTGCTCCGCCGTACGTCGAAGGGATGCCGAGTTATGGCAACGTCAATCGGCTGCGCGGATTCGGTTTCAAACGACGTCGGACCTGAGGCATCAGGCCGTAGGCCAGTGCCAGAATTTTCAGAGGATGAAGCGTCGGGATGGCGGAACGCTGTTCCATTTGCTGCCGACAACCGCTGCACTCGGTCATGCCTAGTTGGTGTTCAGAGGAGCACATTGTTTCGATCAAGTCTTGGCCGATCAGCATCGATTCAGCAAAGTTTTCTCGCGTCAAGCCGAATGTCCCGGCCATCCCTGAGCAACCGTTCGTCGCGTGATCTGTCTTAAACTTTGGAATCAATCCACAAAGGTCTGCCAGCGACGTTGTTTTGCCTAACGCTTTCAAGTGGCACGGTGTGTGATAGGTCGCGGTGAGGGGCAGTTCGAGGAAATCGGTTCTCAAGTCTCCCGAACGCTGCAAGCCCGCGAGATACGCCCCCGCCTCGATCACACAATCCGCGACGATTTGTGTGTCGGGATGATCGAGTAGCCTGGGGTATTCGTACTTGAGGCACACGGCGGCAGCCGGCTCGGTGCAGACGATGGGGCAACCTTCCCGAGCAAATTCGGCCAAGACCCGGACGTTCTGTTCAGCCAACAGGCGTGCGGCGGAGAGATCTCCCATCGAGATCATCGCCATGCCGGAAGGAACCTGTTTGAGGGGGACATGAAGTGTCTTCCCATTGTGCTCTAGAATTTGAGCGAAGGCCTGTCCCAATTCGGGGTCGTGAAAATTGGTAAAGTGATCCACGAAGTAGACGATCGGTTGCCCGCCCTGAATCTTCAGCGGAGGTGCGGTCCATTGCTTGGGGATGCTGCGGAGAAACGAACGCCGCGCGAATGCCGGCAGCCGCCGTTCTGCGGCAACACCCAACACCCTGTCGAGCAACCAGCGTGAACTGCGCGCACCGAGCAGCGGATTGACCAGCCACGACAGCTGACAAAACCATTCTCCCCAGAGATGCACCCGCGACAGAAACCAGTCAGATGTGGCCGGTCCCTGTGTCGCCAAGTATTGGGCCTTGGCCTCGATCATCAAATGCGGAACGTTGACGTGGTTCACACATTCGAGCTCGCATTGTTTGCAGTTAAAACACTTGCGAGTGAGTTGCTGCATTTCGGAAGAAGCAAGTTCGTGAACGGGAATACGGCCATCGAAGATCGCCCGAACGGCATTGGCCTTTGCCCGCGGTGTGCGATCCTCCGACGACTCGACTCGAAAAAACGGGCACATCCGCTGTGACGGCTCTTGTGTTCGGCAGGCACCGCATCCGTGACAGGCGACCGCTGTGGCCGAAAACTCATGCGTTGTCCAGTTCAACTGCAGGTCGTACAACTCTGACGGTACCTCAATCGGCGGGCGCAGATGCCGTACGGTTAAATGCGGATCGTCGGAGAGAACCTTCTGCGGATTGAGCAAGTGATCAGGATCAAAGATGTCCTTAACCTCTTGGAAGACGCGATAGAGCTCACCGTATTGCGACCGCAGAAAGGCCGTACGAGAAAGGCCAAGTCCATGCTCGCCACTGATCGATCCGCCGAGGGAGAGAGTCGCATGGTAGAGATCCCGCGCCAAGGCTTCCATGCGTGGGCCGTCCCTCGGTGTCAATGCCGGCAAGAAAGGACGAATGTGAAGTTGGCCTGTGGCTGCGTGACAATACAGTGATGCCGTCAACTCATGACGCTGCAGAATATGCCTCATCCGCACCACGAACTCCTCCAAGGCCGCGGGGGGAACGGAGATGTCCTCCACAAACGGTACTGGACCGCTGGTTTGGCCGCGGACCCCATTGAGCCTCGGAACGACGTGATGGGAAAGGGACCAAAGAAACTCCAATTCTTCAGGAGTCCTCGCCACAAAAGCTGTGGCCCCGGAATCCGACAACCTCCTGACTCGCTCCGCTAATACGATCAACTTGCCTGAAACTTCATTTTCGCTGTCGCCAACATGCTCGACCAACAAGGCCGCTTCGGCCGTTGCTGGAAGGAGCCGCTCGAATCGAGAATCGGTTTCCCGCGCAAGCGTCAGTAGTCGTCGGTCCAAGAGATCACAGGCGCTGGGCAGATCTTCGGCGATCTGTCGGACGGCGCGTATCGCTCCTTCGAGCGATCCGAAGGAAATCAGCATGGCGCCTCGATGTGCCGGCAGGGGCGATGTTTTAAGGACCGCTGATGTAAACAACGCCAGCGTTCCCTCTGATCCGACCAGCAGTCGCGGCAGATCCAGATGCATCGATGTGAGGACTCCGCGTAGAAAGTAGCCGGCGCGATTGCGCGGCAAATTGGCGGGTTGCCGCGTTTTGATCAGTTCGGAGTGATTCGCCAATAACGAAGCGATTCGATGAACAACAGTCCGTTTGAGGATCAGGTCAGACTCTGACGATTCCTCGTTGTGCGAACGGTTAGGGTCTGGCCTGAACTGTTCGAGCAATTCCAATTTGGCGCAAAAGCTGGACCCATTGGAAAGCATTGTATCAATCGAAACGACATGATCGCGTGTGGATCCAACATGCGGCGAGTGCGACCCGGCAGCATCAATGGCGATCATGCTCCCGATCGTTGTCGTTGCGGTATTTGACGGATCCGGTGCGAAACAACGCCCTGTCTGAGCCAGCAGGCGATTGAGTCGACTGTGAACGACTCCGGGTTGAACACGAATTGTCGTGTCGTCAATTTCTTCGATCGCCTGCATGTGACGAGAAAAATCAATGATGATCCCTGACCCGAGTGCCTCGCCGCCGACACTTGTTCCCGCCCCACGCGCCACAAGCGGTATACGTTCCTCTGCCGCATACTTGACGAGTGTCAGCAGGTCCTCGCGGTCACGTGGACAGGCTACAGCGAGGGGCGTGATCTGGTGCAGACTACCGTCTGTGGCGTACAAAGACGTAGTTAGGGCATCGCACCGAAGCTCGCCTCGGAACAATCCGGCCATGTCTTCGACAAGTCGCGGCTGACGTGTGTTCATGACGGTGCGATCGGTGTTGGGTAAGGAAGACGTCACGATTCGCAGGAGTCGTGGAACGCAGAAACACGACGTCATCGAGTGGAAGACTCAGAAAGGATCCGATGGTATTTGAGTCACTTCTCGCTGTGCCGGCCTCTCCCTCAGGGGGTATCCTTAAACGGAAGTGATTCTGTTGGCAGCAACGACGGGGATTCCCGATCTGCCTGTTTCAATCGAAGCGTCTCTTGACGATAACGTTCATGGATCTCCAAGTCGAACGTTGAACCGCCTTGTGGGATCTGACGATACTGTGCGTGACAACGGTAACAGGCGAGGCGATCTTTCATGAAAGAATAAAGAATCATGTCCATCAGGGAAAAAAACATCAATGTTCCGATGGACCATTCCGGTTGCATAAGAAGCATGAACCATGTGCTGATCGCAATGCCAACGACAACGATCGCGATACCGAGTTTCGGTGAAAAATCTTTTTGTCGCCACAGATCATGACAGCCGCAGACGAGACAACACGTCGGTATTTGATCGGGAATGCCACCCTCTGTCGAGGATTTCGACCAACCGCATTGAACGCAGAGTACCCCGCGACTGGCATCGGTGACTTGGCCGCGGTTGGGTTTCAAGCATTTGGGGCAATCGAAAGTGATGAGCATGGATTGTGCGACGCCATCTGTGGAGGTGAATCGAGCGAGTCCCCGTGTGAGGATGCAGATGAGGATCGGAACTCTCGCGTATTACAGCGAAACGTGCAATTCCGTGTAAAGCAGAGCGGCTGACATTTCTCCGATGAAAGTCAAGATCACTCCGGCAAACAGCACACCTGTCGCTGCTTGTGTATTTCGATAACGAAGAATCCTATCGGCCATGCAGGCGATGACCAACGGGCCGAGGAGACCCGCCAACCAACGCATGGCAAACCAAGTGTAATGGGTTCCGTCGTGCAGGGAATGTCCGCCAATAAACCAGCCGACCACCGAAACAAGCAGCCGGAGGCAGACCGCTGCCCCGAACAAGCGGCAAAGATGCTTCAACGGTTCGATCGACATCGTTGGTGCTGTCAGATACCAGTGGCCAAGCAGCATGGACGTCACCGATCCACCAAGAACCGCTGAGGTGGAAATATTGGAGAGAAACAAGAACGCGCCCGACGGTGTGGCGAGCCACACTCCATGACCTCGAGACAGAACGAGATTGACAAACGCAAGGGCTAAAACCGCAAAATTACACACGGTTCCCGCCGGTCGGCGATTGAGAGTCCATAACACCGAACCCACATAGGCCACGAACGCGATGGCCCCGGCGGAACATTGCGACACAAACATCGATTGATCGGACAAAGGCTCCCCCGACAGAACTCGCAGACGACCAAGCGTCAGGAACGCCAGAACACTCAGTCCCAGAACGACCAACATCTGGATCCGAAAGAATCCCGCCGTGACCTGCTTGCGGGGCATCAAGCCCCACATCAGACTCATTCCCAAGACCAGCAACAGACAAAATTGTGCAATCATGCACAGATCGTATTCGCTCGAAACGTTTTTTTGAATGGAGCGGGGTCTTCTGCCGCCTTGACCGCGGAGGATTTTTCGGTGAATTACTCCGACAATGGCAAGCCTTGCTTCAGCATCGATTCACGAGCAAAGCACTTGTCGGCACTCAGCCGCTTCTCTAAAAAGAAAGTCTTCAGGACTTGTGATATGAGACGATTCCTGTTCGGGCATGATTCTAAAAACAATCATCCCTGAGGCTGCGAGTTTTCAAGGTGCTGTGTCGGACTGCCTGAGATCCGAGCCGATTGCGAACGCGTTGCAGTTCGGCAGCACTCCGGTTTTTCAAAAGTCGTCAGATGATCTGCGACCTTCGACTTTCTCCTGCGATTACTGCGGCAGTGACGGGTTGTCCCTGATGGGCGTGCGGGCGTGCAGTGCGGGGAGGAGGTTCGACTCGACCCCTTTGGCCATGTTGGAATCACCGGAACGTTGGAACGCCGAGACAGCCTGCATCCCGGCAGCGGTGGCTCCTTCAAAATCACCGATCTCCGCCCGGGCCGCGCTCAAGGTCACAAGAAAAAGTGGCACTTGCGCATTTGTGGCAGCCACGATCTGCTCTGAGAGAGCAACAGCCTCCCTCCCGTTTCGTGCCGCGACGTTGGGGTGGGTCGCCAGCAGCCACGCCAACGCTCGCTGGTTCTGGAGGTCGCCGGGATCGATCCGCATCGCGAAGCGGTAGAGTTTCTCCGCCAAAACGGGTTCTCCGTACATCAGGTGAATGCTCGCGAGATTTCGTGCCGCCCGGCTGGTTGCAGACAACTGCATCGACCGCCGGAAGCCTTGGAATGCCTCCTGATGCCTGCCGAGCTTCATCAAGGTGAGTGCCATGTCGTGGTACGTCTCGGCGTCAGAGGGTCTGAGACGAATCGCCTCCTGAAACTCAACAAGTGCCTCAGGAAGCTTGCCCTGCAATTCCAGACAGCAGGCGTAGTTATGCCGCGATTTCCCGCTCGTGGGATTTTGCTCGAGCGTGGCTCGGAAGAACAGGTCGCCGTTGCCCCATTTCGGAAGTTGGGACAGTGTCGCGATCGTCCAGACCGGAATCAAAATTATGGAGAAGGCGAACGCGATCCTGGGCGATGAGCGGCAGATGACAAGCCCCGACGCCACAGCTGGTCCGAGCATAGCGAGGTAGACATACCGGTCGCTCACAGTGGAGACGATCTGAAAACTGAAGGGGATCAGTCCCAGTGTTGGCAGCACCCCGATCACGAAAAGAAGGCAGGGAATCCAGTAGGGACGCGTTTTTTGAAAGAAAAAAAGGGCCAAAGTCAGAGCCGACGGGATCAACCAGCTCCAGAACAGGGTTCCCTGATCGTAGAGTGAATTTGGAGAGCGGCCATAATCCGCGCAAAGTCCCCACGGATCAAAGGGCCAGAGCAGCTTCCAGAGGTAGAAGGACAGGGCATCCGCCGCCACCAGCGGCCTGACCCAAAAAGGAACAAGAGTGCGGGCAAGCTCCGCAGTGGTCTGCGACTGAGAAGTGAACACCACGTCGACTAGTGCGAGCGCAAACCAAGGAAGCAGCCAGAGAAGCGGCTTCCTTGAACGATGCCGTGAGTGAAGAATCCATCCTCCGCAGAGCAACGCCAACGCCGGAGTCACCACGCTACTGGGCTTAGAACCGAGGGCCAACAGCAGCATCGTACTAGCCCCGGCATAGCGGATCCAGCGGCCTATCCGAGTTGGACGGTCATCAAGCCAAGCGAGAAAGAGTGCGATCGCTGCCAGTGAAAAGGCTCCCCCCAGCAGATCACGCAACCCCGACACCCAAGCCACAGGCTCAACTTGAAGGGGATGGAGGGCAAAGGTGAGCGAACCCATCGCTGCAGCGGAGAGGATCCGGTGACGCGAAGGAGCGATTCTGAAATCAGAAAACTGTGCATCCAGAAGCCGCCTGAGGATCAGGAAAACTATTCCCGTGGCGAGCAGGTGAACCAGAATATTCGCCCCATGAAAGAGCATCGGATTGATAGTTCCGAAGCTGACTCCGGTTCCCGCCATGACACGGGAGAGTGCTACCAAGGCCGCCCAGACCGAGTAGGTAACCGGAATATAAAGCTGCTCGTATGGCCGAGTCCAAAACAGAAGAAGGCTTTTCCACGAGAGCGGGAAATAGAGCGGGTTACGGTGAATATTGATGCTATCGTCCCAGAACGGCAGAAATTCATAAGAGAGGAGTTGGGCGTAGACCGCAGCAACAAGCAGAAGAACGGCAGTGAGGAGGACTGATGGAAACCAATGGCATGAGACCATGGATTTGAGTCCTTGAGCAGGTGCGTGGAGATCCTTCATGATCAGCCGCCGATCTTTTAACAGGTGGAGAGATTCACTCGACAATTGCCCTAGTGCCTGATCCTAGAGCCCATCCAATCTCGAATGGGTCGATACTTTAACAATATTGCCGCCCCCGCGTCGTCTCTCGCGTCGTGGATCGTCACCAGTTGCGCTGCCACGATTCTCATTCTTGGGCTCCCGCGACCGGATTTCGGTTAGGATCCGCTGCTTTGCCGGCCCTTCACGCTGACACCACCTCGAATCTCCCCTGTGTCCGCCCATGTCCGTCATCTACCATACCCTCCCGTTTACGAGCACCGGCCGCGGGATTGCCAACAGTGTGATGGGGTCGAGGATCGTGGCAAACAAGTTTCGTGTCACGGCCACCTATGCCCGTTGAAAGAACACGGACTTGGTGTGCCGCGGAACCTTGGCCCCGATCTTGATCCGCTTTTCTCGCAGCGTCGTCAGCGACCAATACCGGACCAGTTTCGGCAAGGCCGGTCGCCGCAGGAAGTTGCTCAGGTTTTCGGCCAACGCAAAGAGATGAACGCGGGCTTGGTTGTCCCGGAACGTATGGCAGGAGAGCGTCGTTCACTTCACCGCGTGGCTGCCGGCTTTGATCCACGGACCGGCAGACCCACGACCGTCGTAGAACTCGACCATCTTCTGGGATCGCTAGGAGAGACTTGGTGAAGAGGAGTCTCACGGGCGGGAACAACTCGCCCGCGGGACACTCGGGACCGAGCCACCATGCGATGCAGTTGATCCCAAGAACCGGACTGATAGTGCAAACGCGGTGATAAAATAATCGAGGGTGGAGAGAAGTTCGTCTGACCGGACGCTTGAGCAGGGCTGTTAGGTTCCGCTCCAACACGGTGTGGGATTGCAGCCGGAACGCGCACGAAAACGTCTCCCCTTCCAAGAAGCCGTGCAACTCGGAGACGGCAAACGCCGCGTCGCCCCAAAAGAACAGGGGGAATCCTCAAGTGGCGATAGCATTTGTTCACCGGCAACGGAAACCGCCGCAAGGATATGGAACGAGGATTGGTGCCGCGACATCGTAGTCATGACGTTTGCCAAATCGATTGAAGAGGGACAGCGGGTGGTAACACAGGCACTCGAGTTGCCGTTGTCGGCCGTAGGTGTCTCGCTGACCGAGCTGTCCATGTTGAGAATCGGGTGTTTCTAACGGCTTCCGTCGGTGGACCGTGCCGATCCACCGGCGGGAGAGCTTCATCAACGCCGCGAAATTACACTTGATGCTGAGCGTCTCGATTTGGAAGCGGCCGACATCGCTCACGGAAGCCGCAGGTTCATCTGACCACGCCGCTCGCCGACCGACGCATCACCACTCCGCGTTTTTGACGTCCTCGGATCTTGCCAAGTGGCTGTAGTATCGACTGCCGCGGAGGGGGCAACAGACCATGCCGCTTGTTCCGGCCGAGGCGAAAGTCTTGCAGGAAGTCTGCGACCAGCCCGGCATCCGTAGCGACCCGAAGCCAGCGAGGAAGGCTGACTTCAAGGTACGATCGAAACCGACCCGCAAATCGCTCTTTTGGCCGTCGTCCCTGGGGTGCTTCGGTCCGCCGGACAGAAATGGGCGGAATGGCCTTAGTTTCCAACTCCCAAATGCAAAAATAATGCCGGAGATCAGTGGCATCGGGTAAACTCGGGTGACATCAGGTGATTTGTTGAACAGGGGCTTGACTCGGTCATAAACAATCGTTGATAATTCGATAAGCGTTTCGGAATGCGGAATAGAACGAATGAAGATCAGGCTAAATATAAGTACTGGGCTAAATCCCTAATTACCGGTTTTAAAATATCGCGTCCCACTGAAGCTAGTGAATCTCCCATGATGCCAGCAACACCCACACATCAGCCGATGAGTCGTCGTACCACATTACAGGCTGGTTCGTTGGGGTTACTGGGGCTGGGGATGAACCATGTTTCAGCGTTGCGCGCCGGGGAATTGGTCTCGCCAGCCAGCAACGCCTCGGCAAAATCAGTAATTTTTGTCTTCTTATCCGGTGGACTGCCTCAGCTGGATAGCTTTGATCCGAAGCCGCATGCCCCTGCCGGAATTCGTGGAGATTTCTCTCCAATTTCGACAATGACTCCGGGTGTCCAAATTTGTGAGCACCTGCCAATGCTGGCAAGTCGGAGTTCGATGTGGAGCCTGATTCGTTCTCTAACGACACCTCACAATGGACATTCGGCCGGACACACATGCATGCTCACCGGTCGGACCTCGATGCCTCCGGGGTATAGTCCGAGTAAACCACAGTCCAGTGATTGGCCATCCATTGCTTCTGTTGTCGGAAATGCTCTTCCAAGACGTAATAATAATCTACCACCGGCGATTGTCCTTCCTGAGCGTATCATTCACCACTCAGGACGAACCCTACCCGGTCAGTTTGGTGGGCTGATGGGATCTCATCGAGACCCTTGGTTTGTCGAAGCGTCACCGTTCAACTCCAAATCCTATGGAGCCTATCCGGAATACGAATTTCATTTTGATCGAGGCCGTGAGCATAACAAAAACTTGACGTTTCAATCTCCTAACCTGAATTTGCCGCAGGGATTGAATTCCTCACGACTCGTTGATCGAAATGTCCTTCGTTGTGTGTTGGATCAACAGCGACACGAACTGGAACAGGTCGCCGCGGCGGAGTCTTTTGATCGCCATCGTCAGGCGGCGATGTCAATTCTGATTGATCCACGCGTGCAAAATGCGTTTGATGTGCACAATGCTCCTGTGGAACTCCTCGACCGATACGGCCGAAACTCCTTCGGATGGTCTCTGTTGATGGCCAGTCGATTGGTACAGGCGGGCGTCAACTTAGTTCAAGTGAATTTGGGCAACAACGAAAGTTGGGATACCCACCAAAACAATTTTCCGCTGCTGCGAGACTGCCTCCTTCCACCAACGGACCGCGGTATTTCCGCGTTACTGGACGACCTGCAATCGTTGGGATTGTTGAAAGAGACACTGATCGTCATGTGCAGTGAGATGGGTCGCACTCCGAAAGTCAATTCCTCCGCCAACGGCGGCGGCCGTGACCATTGGGGATCTGTCCAGACAGTGTTCATTGCTGGCGGCGGAGTGCCAGGTGGAGTGGTTGTGGGAACTTCTGATCAGAACGGGGGCTACCCTGCGACGGATCCAC
>CAMCMU010000016.1 GCA_945876035.1 Schlesneria paludicola DSM 18645
CCGTGAAAAAGATTCTCATTTTCAACGCGTGAGTTTCTCTTCACCGGGAGATCGCGTGAAAGACGAGCGTTTGAATGCCCGTCGGTTTTGTTCATCGAGAGCATTCCAAATGGTGAGCCATTTTTTTGAACGGTCTCACTCATGGTTCAACACGCCGATTTAAAAAAACGTCCACACTCCTGTTCATCAAACCTTCAACAGACAGGCGGCTTCAGAGTTTGACACTTGGGAATCGGTTTTCCATGCGACGAGTATGCCCATCGCGGCGGGGCCGTCCGTGTCGGATCGGAAACAATCAACAGCAGACGTTTTCCAGAGTCTTCATCAACGGGGGATGTGGATCAACCATTTTCGCAGTTGCATTGTTCGCGGGAGAGAAACGTCGAACCTGAAACCTACCGGTTTTGAGCCGACGGAGCCCACCCCAAGAATGCGGAAGAATTGTTTCGGCAAATGAGATCCGCTGGTCAGCGTCGATGACTGCGTTCACTTGGGCCGAGAATATTGGCGGACGACCGGTCCGGTCTCCGCGGCGCAAAATGAATCTATCACTACCCAGGTTGAGTGGGATCGGCTACGCTTCCCTGCTGCGCGCGACTTCTTGGATCATGAGTCGCATTCCGAAAACGTGGGTTTCGGAACACCGTTGACGTTCCGCGATCTTGTGGTCGATGCCCTGTTTGGCATCCATAATAATTCTCGAAAAAAGACAGGGTACTGTTCATGACGTTATCGGAACTGCTGGAAGGCAAGTTTCGTGGCGATATTCGCTTTCGAGGAGCTGCCTACATTCAGGCCGAGCGTGTTTCGGTGATCCGCGTGACGGCCGACCATCTGTTCGCGGTCGTCAGGGACGGTGTCGAATTTCAGACACAGATCAGCCGTGACGAAGGGTCGCTACGGATGACGTGTAACTGCGTTGGAACTTCCGCCAACCAGAGCGGAAACCCACATTGCAAGCACCTGTGGTCCACGATCTTGTCTGCTGATAATGGCGGGTATGTTTCCGCTTTGCTCAAGCCCGGTTACTTTCCAGAATTCGTGGCTGAGAACAATGAACCGATGACGTTTACCGACGACTTGGTAGACTGGGAAGATGTCGATGATGCTGACGCTGCCGCACCTGCAAGACGCTCAACAAAGTCGCAAACAGACGACCGAGAATCCACCCCTGCGAAAGCCTCTCCGCGGATAAAGGAGTGGGAGACACGACTGGGAGAACTTCGCAAAGAGATGCAAAGCGAAGATTCGTCCATTTCCCAAGCCGGTCGTGAGCGACAGGTGTTTTACGAGATTGATGCCGACGCCAGCGAAGAAGCGGGGCTGATCGTTATCCAAACGTCGCAGAGGCAACGTCGCGCGAATGGCGAATGGGGTAAGCTGAAGCCGCTCAAGTTACGTCCAGGCCGATTCGAAGAAATCAACGACGACGAAGATCGCCGGATTTTGGCACACATCGTCGGCGGCACGCCCGATCGAACATCCCTCTCCGGGCAGGTTGCCGACAACTTTGCCGCATTCCGATACCGCGTTCCACATGACTTATGTCAGTTGCTGCTGCCTGCGATTTGTGCGACAGGGCGGATCCGATTGCTAGGAGACGATGAACGAGTCACGGAAACTCTTGCTTGGGATGAGGGCGAACCGTGGGAACTTTGTCTGGTCGTCGAATTTCAAGAGGAACAACAGGTCTGGAAACTGCGAGGCACTCTGCGTCGAGGTAAAGAAAAACTCCCCCTCAGAGAACCTGTTCTAGTGGTTCCGGGCGGCATCGCCGTGACGGATACCCAGATTCGACCTTTTCAGGATTTCGATGCGTACCCTTGGGTCACGTTGCTGCGCCGGTCAGACGACTTTCAGGTGGCTGCGGGAGAAGAACATGCCTTGGTTGATCGATTGCTCGATATGCCTGCACTGCCGAAACTCGAGTTGCCAGATGAGTTGCGACTGGAAGAGATCGTCATACAACCCCAACCCATTCTGGTGGTCCATTCACCGGGTCGGTCTCGTTGGCATCAGGATCGGCTGAAGGCGGAAGTTTTGTTTGACTATGATGGGACCTCTGTTCGTGGGACCAGCAGTCAATGGGCTATTGTTCAACGAAAGGCCAATCGTTGCCTTGTCCGAGACCGCTCTACCGAAGCGATGGCTTGGTCGCAGTTGCAGGATCGGGGATTCCGACGTCTTCTGGATCAACGCCGAGGTCAACACGATGCAGAGATCGCCGCTCGGGATCTGGCTCCCGCTGTTCGTGGGTTGATTGCGGATAGCTGGCAAGTACGAGCCGACGGAAAACAGGTTCGACAGCCGATCGATCTCAAATTTCAAATCAAATCGAACATCGACTGGTTTGAACTGCATGCGGACGTCGACTTTGGCGGCGCCCGTGTGACATTTCCAGAGCTCCTTGCAGCGTTGTCTCGGGGCGACGGTACGATCATTCTCGATGATGGCTCGTTAGGGATTCTCCCGGAAGAATGGATGCAGCGCTATAGTCTCCTTGAGGGACTAGGGGTAGCGGAGGGCGAGCATTTACGATTTACGAATGTTCAGGTGGGAATCGTGGATGCACTGCTGCTGGGGCAACCTTTTGTGGATTACGACGCACGCTTTATTGAAGTGCGAGAGCGTCTGGCAGCCTTCGAGGGAATTCAAACAGAAAAAGAACCGCCTTCGTTTCAGGGCGAATTGCGGCCCTATCAACGAGACGGTCTCGGATGGCTCAAGTTCCTCAATGAGTTTCAATTCGGCGGTTGTCTCGCCGATGACATGGGACTCGGGAAGACGATTCAGATTCTGGCATTTCTTGAAGGGCGACGCAAATCGAGTAAGACACGTCGCACCACACTGGTCGTTGTTCCCAAGTCATTGATGTTCAATTGGCGACAAGAGGCGCAAAAATTCACTCCAGACATTAAGGTCCTCGAATACGCGGGTCTCGATCGAGCCAAGTTACGCGAGGATTTCGGGGAATTCGATTTGATCCTGACGACGTACGGGACGTTGCGACGCGATATTCTGCAGCTGAAGGAAGTGGCGTTTGATTACGTGATTCTCGATGAGGCTCAAGCGATTAAGAATTCGTCGTCTCAAATTGCCAAAGCGACTCGACTCCTGCAGGCTCGACATCGTATCGGTTTGAGCGGAACCCCCATCGAGAATCATTTAGGTGACTTGTGTTCAATTTTCGAGTTTCTCAACCCGGGAATGTTGGGCCGCAGTTCGGCGTTCAAGCTGCATGCAGCCGACCCCGAAAATATCGAGACTCGACGCATCTTGGCGGATGGTTTGAAACCGCTGATTCTGCGACGCACCAAACGTAGTGTCGCGAGTGAACTTCCCGAAAAGTTAGAACAAACACTCTATTGTGAAATGGGTCCGGATCAACAGCGATTGTACGACGAACTGAAGTCGCACTACCGCGATTCACTCTTGGGAATTATTGCGGACCAAGGTTTAGCCAAATCGAAAATGCATGTGCTTGAGGCGCTTTTGAGATTGCGTCAGGCCGCTTGCCACCCCGCCCTGCTCAACAAATCGACCAACGAAGAATCCAGTGCGAAATTGGATGTCCTGATACCGCACCTTGAGGAATTGATCCAAGAAGGGCACAAGACGCTGGTCTTCTCGCAGTTCACGAGTATGTTGGCAATCGTCAAAAAACACCTTGATAAGAAGGGGGTCAATTACGAGTATCTTGATGGGCAGACACGTGATCGAAAAGAACGCGTTGAACACTTTCAATCTGATGACAAATGTGGAGTGTTCCTCATCAGCCTCAAAGCCGGTGGATTGGGCCTCAATCTGACGGCTGCTGATTACGTCTTCATCCTTGATCCCTGGTGGAACCCGGCTGTAGAAACACAGGCCATCGATAGAGCTCATCGTGTGGGTCAAACAAGGCCGGTGTTTGCCTACCGGCTAATCTGTAAGGGGACTGTTGAAGAGAAAATTGCTGAGCTTCAGCAACAAAAAAGAGAACTCGCTGACGCCATTCTTGAACAAGATAATTCGATCCTGCAGAGCATGACGGCAGACGATCTCAAGTTGCTCCTCTCGTGACCTGTTTGCAAAAAAATATCAGACTTGGCGAATCAGCGTTCCAATTTTGGTGTGAACCTGCCATAAATAATGCCACTTCAGTAGGCATTGGACCTGCTGGAATAGGAAGATCAATGTTGCACCGCCGATCTACGTTTCGATCCGTTCTCCCGCAGAGTTTTCCTCTGACATGGCCACGGATAGAGATGTCGTTGGCGTTGCTCGGTATGACACAGGTCTGTTTGCTATAGCGAAGTGGAAAGAGGCGTCGGGATCTCTTCACCACCGCGTTGAAAGCTGCGGAACGTTACCACCGAATGTGCGGCGATCTTTCCCGCTGTGATTTTGCAGCGGAGGTCACGTGTTTAGAGGGCCGGAATGGCCTGCAAAAGGACGACGATGAGCAACAATTTGTACGTGGGGAATCTCTCTTTTAGTTGTACTGCTGACGATCTACGCGAGCTGTTCAGTCAGCACGGCAATGTTTCATCAGCACAAGTGGTTTCGGATCGAGAAACAGGCCGTTCACGCGGCTTCGGATTTGTCGAGATGGCAGATGGCGGTGAAGCGGCTATCGCCGGTCTCAACGGTACCGACTTCCAAGGGCGTTCACTGACCGTGAACGAAGCCCGTCCTCGTGAAAGTGGTGGTGGCGGTGGCGGCCGCAGTGGCGGTGGTGGACGCAGTGGTGGCTACGGTGGCGGTGGCGGTGGCGGCTACGGTGGCGGTGGCGGTGGCGGTGGACGCAGTGGTGGCGGTGGTGGCCGTTACTAGGATTGGCAATTCACCGGACACAAATTAAGCAAACGCCTTCAGGCTCCCGACAGCCTGAAGGCGTTTCGCTTTCAGGTCGTTGAAATCCATTTTTGAAACAGTCAAATTGCGGGCAGACGAACGACAATTTTGGAAGACCACTGTGTCTTCAACCGTCGCCGAATGGCACTAAAAAATAGTGCTGATCGAGAGTGCCGTTTTCGACAGATTCCATACGAGCACTCCTTGTTATCAGCCACGAATCGCATCCCACATCTCTTCGGATCACTGTTCCGCGTTAGCATTTGCCGGCAGTGAATGAGTGAAAATCCTCGAGCAGATCGAATGCCACGTCAGCTCAATCAGCCTTTTTTGAGTGCCACGGAACGACTGTTTCGGCGGTGACATGCACTCTTGGTTCGGAACGATTCGCCTCCGGATCTCATTCAGGTGACGACTTGAACGGCCGGATGAGATCTGCGGATCAGCCTGTTGGCAGACTCGCCCCCAACGGAATTCGATGGCAAAATTTTGGCAGCCACTGCGAAGTGATCACTGCTCAAACCGGAAGTCCGAGACTGTTGATCACCTATTTGAAGCCGTCGTAACCGTCCAGCGAGCGACCTCGCAATCATCCGCACGGTCTACCATGCGGATGAGGTAGAAAAACGCAGGTTATTGATGGTGTCGGTAGAAGAATTCTTCTGGGCCGGGGCAGGAGTGAGCGCGTGCAATGAATTCTGTGAAGAGGCCATAACCGCGTTAGCGATTCTCGTCTGTCGGATGGCCGATCCGGAATCGCTCAGACTCCGCGAATCGAGTCGTCGGACGAATTACGAGAGCCCACTAAGTCATTCGTCCGTAAGAAACACAAACTGGCTGATGCTGGATCTCATGATGACGGTGACCGCTACGGTCTTGCGTTCCCCACGTGACAGGTAAGGAACGAACGCGACTCCGCGCCAGATGGACTCGCCCAGTGCTCATCCCCCAAGGGGAATTCTGCCAAGTCGAGCGTGACACATCGTTCAGGCAGCTCAATCCGTTTTGGGGGGGGACATCAATTCCTGATTCCCCCACAATCTTTAAGCGGATTACGCCAGATCGAATGCGGTAGAATCGGTTCGGTCTACTAGCCCATGATTTGCCGAGCCACGGGAATGACTCGGCTTGGGACGCCAGCAGGACGTATCGATATCACCCGGTCTTGCACCCACGACGAAGCTCCATCAAATCACAACGAGACCACGTGGGTGCACGCGACTTCCATTTGATGAGGCTCCAAATACACGTAGCACAGATACGCTCGAAGTGGTCTGCTTGGAGGGGGAACTAACGATCGAGATTGCCTCTTGTCTCACCAAGAAAAGAGGCAAATTGAGGAGAATTCTTTCCGACAAAGAGGTTCAAGGCAAGTGGAAGGGATGCGACCACGAGTCAGGCTCATTGAGCAGGCTCATTGAGCAGGCTCATTGAGCAGGCTCGCTCTGGCAGCCAAAACCCGGTCTCGTTCCGCATAAATTTCTGCTAAGGCTTCAGGCCTGATACGCACTTCCGACTGTTGATGAAGACTGAATCCGGTTCCCGCTGGGATCAAATGACCCAAAATCACATTTTCTTTGAGTCCGACCAAGTTATCAATCTTTCCGGCAATCGCGGCCTCCGTCAAAACTTTGGTCGTTTCTTGGAAGCTGGCTGCAGAAATAAAACTCTCACTTTGAACAGCAGCCTTGGTGATACCAAGTAATTGAGTACTGGCCGTCGCCAACATCGGCGGTGCCGACTTTATTAAACTGGCGCCGGACGCCTCCAACTCGCGATTGACCTCTTCCAAGACCTCAATCGGAGCGACATCACCCTCTCGAAATTCGGAATCGCCAGGATCCGTGACACGGCGACTCGACTGAAGAGCTTGGTTGATCCGCCGAAACTCGAGGCGATCAATCAAGACACCCGGCAGCAAGGACGTGTCGCCGACATCATCCACTTTGACTTTCCGCAACATCTGCGAGATCACAATTTCGATGTGCTTGTCGTCGATGGCAACTCGCTGGGACCGATAGACCGTTTGGATTTCATGCAGCAGATACTGTTCCACAGCCTCTTCACCGCTGACTCGAAGAATGTCATGCGGCACGAGCGGGCCACGAACCAACGCATCACCGGCACGTACGGATTCCTTGGCATGAACGAGGAGTTGTTTCCCGTGCGGAATCGAATGCTCCATTTCGGTGCCGTCTTCAGCCCGCACGATAATCACTCGTTTTCCACGTTTTTTCTCCGCGACAAGCTCTACCTCACCATCAAGTTCCGCGATAATTGCCGGCTCTTTAGGTTTGCGTGCTTCAAACAATTCGGTCACTCGTGGCAGTCCGCCTGTAATGTCTTGGGTTCCAGCCGATTCACGTGGATTTTTAGCAAGAACAAAACCGGCTGAAACGATTTGACCTTCTTGGACTTCGATACTGGCTCGCTCAGGCAGGTAGTAAAAATCGAGTATCTTGCCAGTGGTGTCTTCCAAAATGATCTGAGGATGCAAGTCGCCCTTGTGCTCAATAACTGTCCGTCGCATGTTTCCGTTCGAATCCTTTTCCGAACGAATCGACTGACCTTCCACTAAATCTTCGAAGCGGACCCGTCCACCGACTTCACAGAGGATTGGTACGGAATGCGGATCCCAATTGCACAGAACCTGCCCAGCCTCGACCATGTCCATTTCCGCGACAGCGAGAACGGCTCCACTAGGAATTGTGTACTTTTCCAGTTCGCGATCCTTCGCATCAACAACGGTGATCTCTCCATTGCGTCCCAAGACAACGCTCTTCCCCTCGGAATTCACGACGCTTCGAATTCTTGCAAAGCGAACCTTTCCCGCTCGACGGATCTTAATTTCGTCTTCTTCGACCTCGTGGGACGCCGCGCCGCCGATATGGAACGTACGCATCGTTAGCTGTGTTCCAGGTTCACCGATACTCTGAGCAGCAATAATGCCGACCGCCAACCCCTCTTCAACCAATGACCCCGTTGAAAGGTCCATTCCGTAACACAGGCGGCACATCCCCAACTCGGCCCCACACGTCATCGGGCTGCGGACTTGGATCCTCTCCAAGCCCATTTTTTCGATGCTGCGTGCGATATCGACGGTAATCAATTCGTTCTCACCGACGATTAATTCATCGGTTATCGGATTGACAATATTCGTTCGGCTCACACGGCCGCGAATAGAGTCAATCAGACTGACTTCGACCTTTTCACCACGATAAACAACTCCGCGTGTAATCGTCTTGAGCGTTCCACAGTCATGGGTCGTGATCACCATGTTCTGACAAACGTCGGCCAATTTGCGAGTTAAATATCCGCTGTCGGCTGTCTTCAACGCTGTATCTGCCAGCCCTTTTCTTGCACCAT
This sequence comes from Schlesneria paludicola DSM 18645, assembly GCA_945876035.1. Lineage (GTDB taxonomy): Bacteria > Planctomycetota > Planctomycetia > Planctomycetales > Planctomycetaceae > Schlesneria > Schlesneria paludicola_C. The sequence goes on from CAMCMU010000016.1 coordinate 8,203, forward strand.
GTGTGGAGCTGAAGTATTCGAGAACCGTCAGGCCTTCACGAAAATTGGCTTTAATCGGTGTCTCAATAATCTCTCCGCTCGGCTTGGCCATCAGACCCCGCATTCCCGCGAGCTGACGAATTTGCTCCTGTCCACCCCGTGCACCGGAGTCAGCCATGAGATAAATCGGGTTGACATAGTCTCCGCCATCGCGAACATCGTTCTTGAAGGCTTCCATCATGGCGCCCCGAATCTCTTCGCTAGCGTGAGTCCACTGGTCCAAAACCTGATTGTAGCGTTCCTGAGCGGTGATGATGCCGCGTTGGTACAGTTTATCTCGCTTCAGTACTTCCGCTTCAGCCGTCGCAATCACAGATTCCTTATTCGACGGTGTCTTGAGGTCACTGGTGGCAAACGAAAGTCCACTTTGAGTGGATTCTCTGAACCCGCATTCCTTCATGCGATCCAACAGACGTATTGTCTGCAAACGTCCTAGTTCCAAGTAGCAATCCGAAATCACGTTGGCGAGGTCTTTGCTTTTCATCGTGTGGTTATAGAACGCCATTCCGTGAGGTAGAAAATCGTTGAAGACAATGCGTCCCACGCTGGTCTCGACGATTCCTCCAAGTGCCTTTTGCTCGCCACCTTCCCCCTTGAGTCGTCTATCCTTGGGCAATCGGATTTTCACGGTCGTGTGCAGAGTCACTTTGCCTTGTTGAAGAGCCGCATGCATTTCCAACGTTGTGGCAAAAATGATGCCGTCCCCTTTTCGGTCGGCTTTTTTCAGAGTTAAGAAGTAGCAACCCATCACAATGTCTTGTGACGGACTGATAATCGGAGCACCATTAGAGGGACTGAAGATGTTATTGGTAGACATCATCAGTGTTGTTGCTTCAACTTGAGCCTCAATCGACAACGGAAGATGCACGGCCATCTGGTCACCATCGAAGTCGGCATTGAAGCCTCGGCAGACCAGCGGATGTAAACGAATCGCATTTCCTTCAACGAGCGTCGGCTCAAACGCCTGAATGCCCATTCGATGCAACGTTGGTGCTCGGTTCATCAACACGGGATGATTACGGATGACTTCTTCAAGAATATCCCAAACCTCTTCTTCTCGCCGCTCTAGCATCCGTTTGGCGCTCTTAATCGTATCGGCATGTCCCAATTCTTTAAGCCGACGAATAATGAACGGCTGATACAGTTCTAGGGCGATTTTTTTCGGAAGCCCACACTGATTCAGTTCCAGCGTCGGTCCAACAACGATCACACTCCGTGCGGAATAGTCGACCCGCTTACCAAGCAAGTTCTCTCGAAACCGGCCTTGTTTTCCCTTGATCATATCTGTCAGAGATTTCAGCGGTCGATTCGATGAGCCCAGAACCGGTCTCTTACAGCGATTGTTGTCAAACAGAGCATCCACAGATTGCTGGAGCATTCTTTTTTCGTTGCGGACGATTACTTCGGGTGCATTCAGGTCAACCAATTTTTTGAGGCGATTATTTCGATTGATGATCCGTCGATAAAGATCATTCAAATCACTCGTGGCAAAATTGCCAGAGTCAAGAAGTACGAGCGGCCTCAAGTCTGGAGGGATGACCGGTATGCAGTCCAGTACCATCCATTCCGGCTTGTTCGGACTGTCCCGCAACGACTCGGTAATTTTCAAACGCTTGATCAGATCTTTTTTCTTCTGCTGACTGTTTGTTGTTTTTAGTTCCTGTCTCAACTGCGAGGAGGCACCGACTAAGTCAAACGAAGTCAACATCTTTTTAATGGCATCCGCACCCATTTCAATTTCAAATGTTGTTTCCCCGTACTTCGAACGGGCATTGCGAGCCTCCTCCTCAGAGAGAAGTTGGCCCTTACGAAGCGGTGTGTCTCCAGGATCGATAACGATGTAGTCTTGGAAGTAGATGACTCGTTCCAATGCTGTGGTCTTGACGCTTAAGAGCGCACCAAGACGGCTTGGCATGGATTTGAAAAACCAAATATGAACTACTGGTGCGGCCAATTCGATATGACCCATGCGTTTGCGTCGAACGCGGCTATGCGTCACTTTTACGCCACAACGATCACAGATCATCCCTTTATATTTCATTCCGCGGTATTTGCCACAAGCGCATTCCCAGTCCTTTTCTGGGCCGAAAATGCGTTCACAAAACAAACCTTCCCGTTCCGGTTTGTAGGTCCGATAGTTGATCGTCTCCGGCTTTTTCACTTCGCCGAACGACCAACTTCGTATGTCATGCGGACTCGCGAGACCGATTCGGATTGCCGAATATTCGTTGACGCGGTCGTATGTGCCTTCGGTAGAATTCACAGAAGATTCCTAAGATACGCAAATTGCGGACAGAGTGTTCAATCGCCAAACCTCAGATCACCTGATCGTGGTTTCGTTGCTGGAAGTTGCCAGCGTTGGTCCGATTCAGCGGTTAGATTTTTCAAGTTGCAGATTGAGGCAAAGACCACGGATCTCGTTATTCAACACCTCAAAACTGGCCGGTGTTCCAGCCTCTAACGTGTTCTCACCCTTGACCATTGATTCGTATATTTTCGTCCGCCCCTCGACGTCATCGCTCTTGACCGTCAATAACTCTTGAAGAATGAAAGCCGCGCCGTAAGCCTCCAAGGCCCACACTTCCATTTCACCAAATCGTTGACCACCAAATCGAGCTTTACCGCCGAGCGGTTGTTGTGTAATCAGTGAATAGGGTCCGGTCGCTCGTGCATGGACCTTATCCTCAACCAAGTGGTGTAACTTCAGCATGTATATGTAGCCGACGGTCGTCTTTTGATCGAACGCGTCGCCCGTTCGTCCGTCATATAACTGAGCTTTACCGTCCTCGGGTAGCCCCGCTTCCTTGAGCATGTCGATAACGACTTCTTCAGACGGGCTATCGAATACCGGACATCGAACCTTGAACTGCAATTTTGCCGCCGCCCATCCGAGGTGTGTTTCTAGAATTTGCCCGACGTTCATTCGGCTAGGCACACCGAGCGGATTCAAAATGATGTCGATCGGCGTCCCGTCCTCCAAAAATGGCATGTCCTCAACCGGAAGAACTTTCGAAATAACACCCTTGTTTCCATGGCGTCCGGCCATTTTGTCGCCGACGGATATTTGTCGTTTTGATGCGACATAGACCTTGACCATTTGTAACACGCCGCTCGGCAATTCATCGCCCCGCTTCATCGTATTCAGCCGCTGGTCCCGCAAATCGATGGCCTCTTCGACTGGAGACCAGTGTTCTTTAATGGCGCGTCGGCACTCCGCACGTTTCTGCGGACTGGAAATCTCTATCAATTCAAAGTTTCTGGTGAATTTCTGGGCGAAAGTGCTGATTTTTTTCGTGTCGGTCAGGGAGTGAATTTCTTCGCCATTCTCGTCCTTTAAATGCTGGCCCCATGCTTTATCAAATTCCCGTGCGAACACCAAGAATTTTTCTGAGACGGCAACATTCCCAGACTCTTCGAGGGCTGCTATTTCGGCTTCAAACGCTTTACGTTCGACGTCACTCAGACTCATTCTCCGTGAAAATCGTTCGGCATGGATCACAATTCCTTCGGTTCCGCTTGGGACCTCCAGTGATTCATTCTTAACATCTTCCCCAGCCCTGCCGAAGATCGCGTGGAGTAATTTTTCCTCTGGCGTGAGCTCCGTTTTCACCTTGGGTGACACTTTCCCTACTAAAATGTCTCCCGGGGAGACGCGTGTTCCGATTTGGACGACGCCCCCTTCGTCAAGATTCTTTAATGCCTTTTCACTGACATTCGGGATGTCTCGGGTGAACTCTTCTCGTCCTAATTTTGTATCGCGGACTTCCACATCGAATTCATCAATATGAATCGAGGTATAAACGTCTTCCTTAACCAGACGCTCCGACAGAATGATCGCATCTTCAAAGTTGAAACCTTCCCACGACATGAATGCGACCAAGACATTTCGTCCCAGAGCCAACTCACCATTGGAAGTGGCAGCGCTATCACACAGAATTTCGTTCTTCCGGACGCGTTGTCCAACTTTGACGATTGGACGCTGATTCAGGCACGTTCTTTCATTGAGACCCGTGAATTTACGCAGAGAATAGATCCGGTCATCGACATCGATACGACAACTATCAACGTAGGTGACTTTTCCGGCTTTCTCGGCTCTCACGACCATTCCGGAACATTCCGCAACAGCCAACTCTAGCCCTGTACCAACCAGCGGCGTCTCTGTGATCAGTAGAGGCACCCCTTGCCGCTGCATGTTCGATCCCATCAACGCGCGGTTGGCATCATCGTGTTCCAAAAATGGAATTAAGCCTGCGGAAACACCGACCATTTGACAGGAGGAGACATCCGTATACTGGATCACGTCAGAGGATACCCAAGCGACGTCATCGTGATGACGTGCCATGACTCGAGGATCTGCGATCGCCCCCGCTTCTATCAAGGTGTCTGCCGGCGCGATGAATACGGTTGATTCCTCATCGGCGCGGAGCCAATTGACATCGTCGCTGATGCGTCGATTTTTGACGACTCGATACGGCGTAATCAGGAAGCCATAATCATCAATCTTGGCGAAAATGCTCAAACTCGAAATCAAACCAATGTTGGTTCCTTCCGGAGTTTCAATCGGGCAAATACGCCCGTAATGCGAGATGTGAACGTCCCGAACTTCGAAACCAGCGCGTTTTCGATTCAATCCGCCAGGGCCTAGAGCACTCAACCGACGTTCGTGGGTCAGCGTGGCAAGCGGGTTAGTCTGATCAACCACTTGCGACAGTTCGCCGCGACCGAAGAAGTAATCGATCGCTGCTGAAACACTCTTGGGGTTGACCAACGTGCGTGGCGCCAAATCCTCGGCATCTTTTAAACTCATACGCTCTTGGACAGTTCGTCGCAACTTCAAAAAACCTTTGCGAATCTCATCGGCGGCCAATTCATCGATCGTCCTTAGTCGTCGATTCCCCAAATTATCAATATCATCGACATGGGCGGTATTTTCGCCCGTCCCTAATTTCGTCACGTATTTCACGGCGTTAACGACGTCCTCCGGACGTAATGTCATCTCTGTATCGGGGATGGTTTGATCAAATTTGCGATTGACTCGAAAACGGCCAACCCGTCCTAGGCGATACCGATTGACATCGAAAAATTTCTCGTGAAAGAGCTCTGTTGCTTTCTCGAGTTGAGGCGGATTGCCCGGCCTCAATCGTTGATAGATCCGTAGTAATGCATCTTCGTGAGAAGACGTTGGATCCTCCAGAATACTCATTAAAGCCAGACTATTCGAAGGATCGTCAATAAACTCGACAGTTTTGATTGCCGCCAGCCGTATCTGTTCAATCAGGGGCAGGGTCAATTCCTGACCTAATTCAGCGATAATTTCTCCACACCGTTCGTGTCCGGCGGGATAGACAATGTCCGTTGCGGCAGTTTTACCAGTCAAGATATCTGCAACATCTGCTCGGTTCGATTTGACAACCGTGGTCGTATAGAACAGCCTCACGAGCGATGCACTGTCACCGAACTCTGGTGATAAAGCTCGCAAAAACGTCATAGCGGGGAATCGACCACTCTGATCAATTCGCACACCCAGCGTGCCTCGCTTGCTGACGACAATTTCTATCCAACTTCCTCGCTCGGGGATCACTCGGCAAGAATATTGTTTTCGCTCTCCGGGCTCAGAATTCTGTACGAAATCGACCCCCGGTGATCGGTGCAATTGGCTGACGACAACTCTCTCCGAGCCATTGATGATGAATTCGCCTCCACCAATCATGATCGGCATATCACCGAGATAAACCTCTTCCTCAATCGTCGTTTCAGACTTCAACCGTAACCAAACGCGAAACGGCATCCCATAGGTCAGTCGCAACTGTCGACATTCCAAGGAGGAATAGCGGGGCTTTCCAAGTTCGTATTTAACATATTCTAAACGGTATCTCCCGTCGTAAGATTCCACCGGGAATATCTCCCGAAGAATTGCTTCTAATCCCCAATCAGCACGACTGGCGGAATCGACCGATGCCTGTAGAAACTTGGCATAAGAGATCGTCTGTATTTCCGTCAAATCAGAGATTTGAAATTGTTTCGAAGAGCCGAATGTTCGGATCTCGCGGGTACTGATGACACGCTCACTTGGTATTGCCATATAAATTATTTTCAGTACAAAACGGAGACGGTAGTTCGACTGACTCACCTAATGCCGCGAAAATCGCCGTTGATAGTTCGTGTGTCGAACGTTATCCAAAGCGATCAGGTGAGTAACGGGGAGCAGCACTGAATCGAATGGATCCGGAAAAAACGACTAGGCGCGGAGCAACCCTGCTGATGCATGACCATCGGCAAGACGTCCGCGACCCGTTTTTTTTAAATTATTTTACTTCGCAGGTAGCACCCGCTTGGTCCAGCTCAGCCTTAAGTTTTAAGGCATCTTCTTTGGCTAGGCCGGTCTTGATTGCCTTAGGAACGGCTTCAACCGCGTCTTTCGCCTCTTTCAGACCGAGACCGGTCGCCGCACGAACAACCTTAATGACGGCGATCTTATTTTCGCCAAAGCTCGTCAGTACGACATCAAACTCGGTTTTCTCTTCGACGGCAGCCACCGGTGCTGCTCCGCCTGCCGCGCCTCCGCCGCCCATCACGACGCCAGCTGGCTCAATCCCGTGAACAGTACGGAGATAGTCGCTTAGCGATTTGGCTTGAAGCAATGTCAGGCCGACGATCTGATCACCCAACTGCTGAATATTCGACTCGTAATTTACTTCCGACATATCTAAATCGTCCTCTCGTTCCAAACTCACCAACTCAAACAAACACAACAAAATAAGAAGCAGAGACCACGTCCCGACCTCAATCGCCGACCGTACTTCATGAATATCTTTGAAAAAACAGTTTTTTGAAACTGTGGTCGCTCATTTGAAGAATTATCTATCGAAATCAATCACGCGAGGCAACCGATTGAACCTGTGACGCGACAGCTTGGTAACTGCTGGCAATTGACGAGGCAAGTGACGTACCAGGCGACAGGCAGTAGCCCGAGATTTGCGAAATCAATTCCAATCTTCCTGGACTCTTGCTCAAGGCTTCAACATCACTTTGATTCAGCGGATGCCCGTCCGCAATCCCTCCGCGAATCTGCAGGTCTTTGTTTTCCAGGACACACTTCGCCATAAATTTCGACAAAGTCACAATGTCGTCATGTCCGAAAACAACAGCCGAGGGACCGACGAGAACTTGGCCCGCACAGGTGATCCCCAACTCTGCCAGAGCACGTACCGCCACGGCATTTTTTACGGTCAGAAGATTGATTTTCGACTCAGCCATATGCAATCGCAGTCGATTCATGGTAATCGCGTTGACGCGTGAGGCGTCCACGACCAACATGTCGGGACCGAACGACTCAATGGCCGTTCGAATCGTATCGATCATTAATTTTTTAACTTTTCTACTCATGTTTTTTAACCGTTCCGATTGTGCGTCATCAAATCGATACTGTGATGCAAGGGGTCATTGTCCCAACAACCCCGACTCGCTTGAAGTACTGACCCTTCGATGTGGATGGCTTGAGCGACCGCAAATATTGAAGCAGTGCTTGGAAATTTTCTGTTAACATTTGTTCGCTAAACGACAACTTACCGATGACACAATGAACGTTGCCGCCGGTATCACATCGAAATTCAACTTTTCCAGCCTTGTATTCTTTAACGACCGCAGCAACATTCTGAGTGACAGTACCGGCCTTGGGAGACGGCATGAGTCCGCGAGGGCCTAATATTTTTCCGAGTGGCCCGACGACCCCCATCATGTCCGTAGCAGCAATGGCGACGTCGAAATCGAGCCACCCACCCTTGACTCGCTCAGCCAATTCACGACCACCCACGACATCTGCGCCAGCGGCCAAGGCTGCTTCTGCATTTGCCCCCTGTGCGAACGCGATGACCCGCTGACTTTTTCCGATGCCATGAGGCAATACGATCGAACCACGAACGATCTGATCGGCCTGCCTAGGATCGATTCCCAGACTGACACAAAGCGACACCGTCTGGTCAAATTTACAACGCCCGAGTTTTTCTGGCATACCGCCCTCGAGCGATTGCAATAACCGGACTGCTTCGACCGCCGGCAGAGCACTCTGATTGGCAGTCACCGACAATTGATGTTTCATTCGTTTCGAGTAGCGATGCATCACGGTCACTTTTCAGAAAAGACTACAAATCACTCCGCAACTCGTATTCCCATACTACGCGCGGTTCCAGTTATCATTCGATAGGCTTGTTCATGACTGCGGGTGTTCAGATCTTCAAACTTAGCCTTCACGATCTCTTTGACCTGAGCCACCGTGACCGTTCCAGCCACAGTCAACTTCGCATTGGGTGCGCCTTTGGCGATGGCAGCAGCATGCTTGAGTAACACGGAAGCTGGCGGGCTCTTCAGGACAAAAGTAAAGCTGCGATCTTCAAAAATCGAGACGACGACGGGAACGATCATTCCATTAAGATCGCGTGTCTTTTCGTTAAATTGAAGGACAAATTGACCTAAGTTAATTCCATGCGGTCCGAGAGCGGTACCAACAGGGGGTGCGGGTGTTGCCTTTCCGCCCGCAATTTGAACCTTCACCTGAGCCTTCAGCTTTGCGGCTTTTTTAGCCATGATTTTTGAATCCCGTTCGATGAATCTTAACCACCAACTGAACTTAAACGCAATCAATTACGAATTTTCAACCTGCCAAGACTCAAGGTCAACCGGCGTTGGTCGACCGAAAATTTCGATCAATACGGTAACCTTGCCTGTACTTTCGTCCACGGTATCAATCATCCCCGCGAACCCTTCGAAAGCCCCTTCTTTAATCTTTACCGAATCACCACCCTTAAATCCGCATTTCATTACTGCGGCCTGAGGGGCAGTTGTCGCCTTCAGAGACAGAATCCGCTCGATCTCAGCATCCGCCAAAGGCTCTGGGTGACCGGAAGCGCCCGTGAAATCTCCGACACCGCCTGTATTCCGCACCAAAAACCAAGTATCTTCGTTCAGAATCATTTGAACGATCAAATACCCGGGAAATAATTTCTGCTCTGTGATCCGCTTTTTTCCCGCTTTATTTTCGACGATCTTCTCAACGGGAACAATGATTTCCCCGAACTGTTCGTCGTAGCCATCGCGTTTGACGCGTCTGGCCAACGTATCGCGTACAGACTTTTCGCGATTACTCTGCACCTTGACGACGTACCACTTCATTTCGGTACATTCGATGTTCGCAAAGTCTTTCATGATCTGTTCGTTCTAGGGCCTGCCGCAGCGATCGTCGAGGAAATTTCGCGTTGATGAATTTACTAAAACAGGTGTTGGCTAACACTTGATAAACCAAAAACAAACTATTGCAAATTCAAGATGGACATGGCCCTCAGCACCGTTTGCCAGATAATATCACACATAAACAAGTACACACTCAGCGTCAACATGACGACCAAAACAACAACCGTCGTCTGCCGCAATTCTTCCCAAGTGTTCCACGTGACTTTTGTAGATTCCAACTGCACATCAATCAAAAATTCTACGAACGGCGCATACTGCACCACTCGAGAACAGAGCCATAATCCTAGGAGGAATGTCGTTCCCGAACACATGAGTGCGGTGTTTGTCCCGGACGCTGGATTGAGGATAAGATACATCCGCTGCGAGAGAACCGCTACGACGACTAAGCCAACCAATAGCGTCACGCGCCGTACCAACCGCCCCTGATTGGGTTTGTATCCGTGAAACCCAATTAAACATCGGAAAAAAGAGCTGTCTTGTGCTGTAATTCGCATTATTCCTGATCATCCGTGGATGCCCGACACAAACTCATTAGAGCGCCGAATTAACGGTCACAATATCACGGGCGGAGGGACTTGAACCCCCAACACCTGGATTTGGAATCCAGTGCTCTGCCAATTGAGCTACGCCCGTCAATGGCGTTCAGCCACAATAAACGATTTATTTTTTTCTCGTTTCTTTACAGAGCGTATGCTTGCGAAGACTGCTGTTATATTTTTTTAACTGCAATCGCTCGGTGCCTTTGGTTTCTTTGATGATGCGATACTCGCGTTTGCCGGTTTCGGTGCACTCAAGCCAAACGAATTCACGAGCCATTACCTGCCCCTTTCTAGGTCGTCGTATTTCCTTACCAGCGGCCAGCAACAGCGACAGGTAAAAACGCGGAATCGAAACAGCCTGCGTACGGGATATTTACGGAAATTACTCGAGAATTTTTGTCACCACACCGGAACCGACGGTTTTTCCACCTTCGCGGATGGCAAAACGAATATTGGCAGTCATGGCGATTGGTTTTCCGAGAGTAATCGAGACCAAGACATTGTCTCCGGGCATACACATTTCGGCACCGCCCAACAACATTGCCTCGCCAGTCACATCCGTCGTGCGGAAATAAAACTGCGGACGATATCCATTGAAAAACGGCGTGTGTCGGCCCCCTTCGTCTTTGCTCAACACATAGACCTGAGCCTCAAACTTGGTGTGACAGCTGATTGATCCTGGCTTAGCAAGCACCTGCCCACGCTGTACGTCTTCTTTTTTAATACCACGAATCAGGACTCCGACGTTATCGCCCGCCCGCCCCTCATCTAATGTCTTATTAAACATTTCTACACCGGTACAAACCGACTCCTGAGGATCAGCGAGTCCCAAAATCTGGATCTTATCGCCAACCTTCAGAACTCCCTGCTCGATACGGCCAGTCACCACAGTCCCACGACCCTCAATCGAAAACACATCCTCGACAGCCATCAACATCGGCTTGTCCGTCTCCCGCGGTGGTTCAGGGACATTTTTGTCGAGAGCATCCATCAATTTTCCGATGCACTCGTTAAACTTGGGGTCTGCAGGATTATCGAGAGCGCCCTTTGCATTTCCGCGAACAATCGTAATGTCATCGCCTGGAAACTCGTATTTATTAAGTAGATCACGAATTTCCATCTCGACCAACTCTAACAACTCCTCGTCATCGACCAAGTCGCACTTATTCAGAAACACAACCAAAGCGGGAACATTCACCTGCTTGGCAAGCAAGATGTGCTCACGAGTCTGAGGCATCGGGCCGTCAGCAGCGGAAACAACCAGAATTGCACCGTCCATCTGGGCGGCACCGGTGATCATATTTTTGATATAATCAGCATGGCCAGGACAATCAATATGCGCATAGTGACGGCTATCAGTCTGATATTCAACGTGACTCACCGCAATCGTTACGGTTTTTGTGTCGTCGCGAACAGTCCCGCCTTTGGCGATATCAGCGTAACTCTTGAATTTCGCCAATCCTTTGGCGGTCTGGACGGCTAGAATAGCCGCGGTCGTCGTCGTCTTGCCGTGATCAATGTGCCCGATGGTTCCTACGTTGACGTGCGGCTTTGTCCGCTGGAAGACTTCCTTTGCCATTTCTTAACGACCTCATTCTTTTTATTGATGTTCGTGACTCTAAATCCAAAAATCGAACCCACTTACTGGCTGCTCAGCATTCTGCCTGCGTCCAACTACGCCAACGAAGCTGCCGATGGGACTTGAACCCATGACCTCGTCCTTACCAAGGACGTACTCTACCAACTGAGCTACAGCAGCACACCGAGCCCTAAGGATGATCGAAGCGAAGTCGTTTGTCAACCAAGCGGTACGCACAACACACGCGGCAAAACCGCTTCCTACTGAAAAAATGTCAAACGGACGCCAAGTACGGCAGACGTCTCAAGGCCGGAATTCATCGTTCTCAGCCGCCCTGTGACCAAAAAAAATTCAGCCTGCCAAGAACATTAAAAAGCGGGTGATGGGAATCGAACCCACGTGGCCAGCTTGGAAGGCTGGAACTCTACCATTGAGCTACACCCGCAGGCAGTTGCCTCAAACATTTTCTGGAAAACTTAAGCGTTATTAAAAATGGCGGGAGCAGGATTCGAACCTGCGAAGGCATTGCCACCAGATTTACAGTCTGGCCCCTTTGGCCGCTCGGGTATCCCGCCAACTAAGCCCAGCTTCTGAATCACCGAATTTACCGCGTCAGAAAAGGCAAAGCTAGCGGTGGGATTTGAACCCGCAACCACCGGTTTACAAAACCGGTGCTCTACCGTTGAGCTACGCTAGCCACGAAAACGCATTGTAATCTCCTCTAAAATACAGCAACCGAGCATCAGTCCGCAAGAGCGCCGCAGTTCGGTGCGATAAAGATTTTAGAGGCGATGTGGTCGGAGGAGCGTCACGTTTCACGATCCGGCATATCGCCCGCGTGTGTGCGTGGGGGGGGGCGAAACGATTCAAGATCTCCTATTTTATTTAGGAATCAATCACCGTCACGGACATGCTGCAGTGCGATTGCCGTTTAGTTCTACGAGGTGAAAATGAGGAACGCCAGTCGATGGGGTATCCGAAGGCTAGAACCGACGGACGTGGGCATTTCTGGATCGGTTCATTCTGGACACAGCGGAGACTGCGGGAATTCGAGACTTTCGCTCGGATTGCGAACAAGCCCAAAGCTGTGAGGTGTGTGGATCGTCTGTGGCGAGAGAGACGATTCGGAGATTTTTGGAGGGGAATCAGCATGCTCAGCGGCCGCGTCGAACAGGGCTTCACCGGTTGCAATCGTCCGGCGGAATCGATTCATGATATGGTAAATTGTCTTCGATTTTTCAGACAGGATTCCGTAGCGGTGAGTCGGGTGGCGAGCGGATCGATATGACGACCGACGTGTAGATCCGTCATTTCTCACGATAAGATTTCCGTGTCATCCCGAACACGGACTGCTTGCAGATTCGGGGACGTTGATGGACTCTTTGTTTCAGCAGCCGCGATTCACGGTCGTCGCAATCATGTCGGATTTCGCATTGCGTTCGGCCTCATTCTGTGTTGAAAGGCAGGTTGTCGCGGGGATTCTAAGTGCTGGCCCGGAGGGAACGCGAGATGCAGATTTTTCTTGCCCAGGAGATCATCGACGTCTTGGAAGGCAGCGACTCCACTCAAGTCCGGTTGTCGTTGCATGGCGAATAGCGAAAGCCGGAGACGATATCGCCCACGCATGGACGACATCCATCGCGCAGACAAATTTCTCCCCGCCGGAACGTGATTCCTCAGCGAGTCCGGCAAGTCGTGCGTGACGAAGCAACCGCTCTCCCAAGAATCTGCTTGTGTTGTCAGACGGACTGTGATTGCTTGCCTCAATTACGGTGGCGACAAGACTCGAGCCACAGGAATACCACTCAGCCTCCGCTGAATGACCGACTTCGTTACCGGGGAACTCGACTTCCGTCCGCAAGACAGATCGGGTTGTGGATCAACGACGGGCTGAGCGTTCCGTTTCGGGGCTCACATTGAGGGCAGAGGCTCGCTCGCCGGCGATTTCCTAAATCTCTCTCGGTGCCTCGGATGCAAGCGAATCTCGAAACGTCTCCCGCAAACGCAGGATCACGACCAAAGAGACAAGTGCCGAGGCCATCATGTAATAGGCAGGGGAAAGGTCGTCGTGGGTACGTTCAACAAGAAAGGTCAAGACCATCGGCGTTGTTCCGCCGAGGATACCAGAGCAGAGATTATAGCTAATGGACAACGCGCTGCAGCGGACATGTCCCGGGAAGGCTTCGACCATGGTCACCGGCACGACTCCCAAAAACAGCCCGAGCAGTATGGCGAATCCCATTTGGCCAAACAGAATCAACAAAACATTGGGGTGGTGCATCGCCCAGAACAAAGGCTGAGAAAACAGCAGGACGCCGACAACCGATCCGAAAAGGATGGGTTTCCGTCCCCAGCGGTCGGAGAGGGCACCCGCGAATGGGATCAGTACCAGCAAAACAATCATGTTCAAGGTATTAATGCTCAGGGCTTCCGAGGAGCTAATATGGACGACTTGTTGCAGATACGTGACCAGGTACACGAAAACGGTGTAAAAGCTGACCGCATTCAGGACGTTCAACCCGGCGATCCGCAACATCGCTCGCCATTCGCTGCGGAATGCCTCCAAGATCGGCGATCGAGTGGCTTGCGGAACTTTTTGGATCGCGATCGGCTCAGCGATCTGTTCCCGAATGTACAACCCCGCGATGCCGACCCCCAGTCCCAAGATGAACGGCACGCGCCAGCCCCAGGCGTGAATGGCATCGGCCGACAACAGCGAGGTAAGCAGGGCTCCCAGTGCCGAACCCAAGACCATTCCGGCCACCGCTCCGAACGCACTCCAACTGCCGGCGAAGCCGCGTTGATTTGGTTCGGCGGCCTCGACGAGGAATACAACGGAGGTCGTGTATTCACCTCCGACCGAAACTCCCTGCACCATTCGCAAGATCACCAGCAGCACTGATGCGGTCACGCCGATCTGGGAGTAATCCGGCAGAACGCCGATTAGGAAGGTCGGGATGGCCATCGTAATTACGGAAGCGGTGAGGGCCGCTTTGCGGCCAATTTTGTCCCCGATATAGCCAAACACCAAGCCGCCGATTGGCCGCATCAGGAAACCTGCGGCAAACACGCCGAACGCCGCGATGAGTGAGGTGTTAGGGTCATTCGAAGGAAAGAAGTGCCGACCGATGATCGGTGCGAAATAGCCGTAAACGGCGAAGTCGTACCATTCCATTATGTTCCCGACAAGGCCCGCCAAAAACGTCCGACGGCGTAAGGCGATGACCTGTTTTTCTTCCATCATGTCACCCAATATTCCTGCAGATAATCTTGTCCCCGTCGGCCGTTGGCAATGGCTCTACCCAATAGCGAGATACGATTATCGGGCCGGCTCCACGGAAATCGCAAGCTCGAATGAAGGCAAGAGTGTCGTTGGCTCCGGATTCCGATGACATCTTTCGGTCAATCGCGTAGCCTAGGCGACTGCAACGAAATTGGGATGGAACACTGCAGCATCGATTTTGGGAGCAGTGCATTCGTGGGCGATCAGACCAAGCCCCTCAACCTTTCTAGATGCCCGTGCGGATCTAGAAAAGTAACCGCGACGAGCTTGATCTGCTCAAGACATTTGGCATGTCGTAAAGACGGGTCTCAGCGTCCGCCGCCGTTTGCATTGGCGAAAACAACGGCCACCGGTTTGTTGCAACAACGGCCACGGCGGCGGACCGCGGTACAGCAGAATTTTCCTCACGTTCGGATGCCGACCGTTAGCGGTTGAGTCCGGTCGACAGGTTCGGCCTTCTTTTCTAGGAGTCGCCTTCCTAAGAGCCTGTTGAACAAGGCACTGAGGGAGGACGGAAACAACACCCCGCAGATCCATCAAAAACTGATGAGTGCGCAGCTTGACTCCGTTTGATTTCCCCTAGGTAGCAATTTCCCGCTCCAACATGTCCTCGTAGTAAATGTGGCACTTTTCCTCGGCCTCCCTCTCCGCGTCCGAGTCGCCAAACTCATCTCGGATATGAAAACATGTGCCGTAAGCCCCTCAACAGCGATGTTCCAGGACGTAGACATCTTCGATTTGGTGAAGTTCGATAGCCGCTTTGAGGTGATCCTCGAAGGTTTTTTCCAGTGACTGTAATCGACGGGATTTCCGTTGCCGTCCTTGGCTCCCGGGGCACCGAGGGCCGCACCTGCAAAAACAATGTATCATAACCTTTTTCCAAATTGTCGTGTCTCATGAAATGCACGATGTCGTCGCGCAGACGAAAATCCATGCAACTCAGCCGAAGGACCTTTCCGCGTGGAGGCGCGATTATGACATGTCGTGTCCCGAAGTCAGACGCATCATCGTCATTCTCATTGTTTCCGCGAGTCACCCTTCGGCGGCAGAACGATCGCACTCGTCGAGACTCGATCATTGACCTCTCGTTGGAAATGCTCGACGTTGCGACTTTCGGGCATTGATTTGTTTGACCGCCGATTATTGAAAGTCAGAGCGTAAATCATTCGATTCACCTTGAAACAACCCTCAGATCATTGAGGCGGAAAATTTTCAAGACCACCGATTTGGCTTTTTGGGGAGCCCTCATATGGCGGCACGAGCCATGAATCGGAGGAATCATGACTGACCGTAAACGACTTCTAGATCGATCCGCTACATCGGCCATGGGCCTGGCGATCCTTCGCATGGACAGTCCTTGTGTCTCCTGATCCAGGGGAAATAAGTGGTGATTCTCAGGGCATTACGAGGCGAGATTTTCCAGAGTGTATTCCTTGTATCTACGTCTGGACCTCATCGATTCCGTCGATCTCTCTGATTGATTTTTCGGGCGTGTTGATCGACAACGCGCAACTCACAAGCCGTTGAAGCGGTAACAGTTGTCTACAAGGATCGAGACGGTCTGACCCGAAAAATGGGGAGGGGATCGGGGGGGGGCATCTGGCGTCGGGATCGAATTGCACTACCGGTTTCGTATCCTCGGCGAATGCGGTCGGAGCTGTTGAAGATAGCGACGGGCAAAACTGTTTCTCCCCGTTGCTGCGAGTCGGTCATCGGGAGAAGGGATTGGACCGCGTGACCTGTACAAGAGATACTCGCCCTTTGAAATTGTTGGACGAATACTTTTTTTTGGGCGGATAAAGGGGCACAATCGTGCATTGCGTGACTCGCCGATTCCGCGAGTCACATTCGTGGTTTGCAACGCCGGAATGTTCCACAGAGGATTGCCGCAGTCACCGAGAAATGTCCACTCACGTTCGGTGGATCGATATCTCGAACGGAGGGACGCGCCATGAGCGACGACTGGGACGACGACGGCTATATCGACTGCCCCTTTTGTGGCAAAACCATGCTTGAAGATGCCGAGTACTGTCCGTCGTGTGATCGTTGGTTGACCAGTGAGGGCTTGCCGAAACAGGATCCGCCACTGTGGATCATCATTGGCATCGTGCTCTGTTTGGGGATCACTCTGACGTGGATTCTGAGTCCGTGAAGGGTGGTAGGATGACACGGACTCTTACAGCGTCTTGAGGTACTCCAGCAACGCCCGCTTCTGCTCGTCGTCCAACTTATTGGGAAACGTGTGGCCCGCAGGGCTCTTGCCGGGAAGTGTTGTGTCAAAATAACGGCGGCGATGCGCCGCGGACTTCACGGTTGAGGGGACTTTGTCGAAGGTCTTGATCTCCAGTCCTACATTCTGTCTGTCGTACCCGTCTTCGGTTCGCTTCCAGACGATGGGACGAGCGTCCGGATAGAGAACGTGCCACAGTGTGGGAACCGATCCGTTGTGAAAATACGGGGCACTGGCCCAAATCCCATCGAGGGGCGGGGCCACGTATCCGACGGGATCGAGATCGACGAGGTCCGCGCCAAACCGGCTGATCCAACCGTCCTTGACCCACTGGAGATGTTCCCGAGTCAGCGACCGAAAACGCAGTGGATCGGTTCCCACGTCCTGCAGATCAATCGTTACCTGATCGTACTTGCTTTCGGAGCCGTAGCTCCCGTGGCAGCGGGCACAGTGACTGAAGAAGACGGGTTCGCCGATGGAGGCGAGTTCGCGGTCGATCTGGAACGGATACCTTGGTGGTTCGAGCGACTCGATCCAGGCCAGAATATCGGCGAACTGAGGTTCCCACTCGGTGAGCGTTGCGAGGGAGACTCTTGGCAATAAGAGGAACTGCATCAGGGGTCGAGGCGTCTTGGGAGCGTGACCGTCCGCATAGAGAGATCTCTTCTTACGGACGTTCCAGAATGGTGGCGCATCGAGATCATGATGGATCAGCGGCGGGAGTTTGCGGTTGGTGTCCACGCTCATGTCAGGATTGCGGTACGTTCCCAGGACGACTCCAAAAATGACGGCATTTGTGGTCCCATCGGTTGTACTGAGCGGAAGCTGTAACGTCGCCAAATCCAGATGCGAGAGCTTCTTTCGTTGTTGCAGTTTGATCAATCGGACGTCCTCCGTCAGTGTCTGCAACGCGATATGAGAATTCGGCAGACCCGGGATTACGTGTCCTGCGACCTTGCCTCCGTGACAGGCCAAGCAGTTCATGGTCCACGTTCCTTGCTCATCAAGAACGTATCCGAGCGGCTTCGATTGATGTGTGCTGCGGCCCTGTTCCGCCGCGTCCTGTCCAGCCTCCGCTGTGTCCGTGATCAGGCCGTAATACGAAAATGTCAACCGGCGTCGCATCGCGGCGTCTGCTTGTCCGGCCGCCGACCGTTCCGGTTCGGGCCATGTTGTCCAAAGTTTTCCGAGGACCTCCTCATCGAAATCCGGGGGCAGAAATGGATGCGTCCGTAGCGCGCGAAATCCTCGCGCGGCGGGCGACTGATTCTCAGCCAGCGACAACGCGTCTGCTGAGAGTAACAGCAAGCACGTCGAGAAGAGCAACACGGAACGCGACGGGAGTGACACGAATTCCACCTTCGAAGGATCCGCCAGATTTCAATGACCGCCGGATTCTAGTCGAGACACCGAGGCAGGCGAGTGGAATGTACACTCGAAAACGCGGATGGGCGACTTGAGGTGCAGATCCCGCTAGACTCTGGGCACGTGCCGATGTCCTCCACAACACGGGACCGATTCCATGTTCCTTGAACGTGAGCCCGAATTGCCGTGAATCCGATCCGAGATGTTGAACCGACTCGTTACGAATTGACGCTCCTCCGGGCGTTGGCTCGGGAGTTCCCGAACATCGATTCGGCATTCGCTGAGATCGCGCGGTTGTCGGCGGTACTCACGCTCCCGAAGGGGACCGTACACGTCATCAGTGACATTCACGGTGAAGACAAAAAGCTGCGACACGTCATCAACAATGCTTCGGGAACGCTGCGACCACTGGTCGAACGCCTGTTTCAGCAGCGAATGGAACCTTCGCAGTTCCAAGAGTTCCTGACGCTGATCTTCTATCCGGCCGAGGTCACGCAGCGGCTGCAGACGACTCTGACCGATCGCGAGGAACTGCGCACCTTCGCGCGGCGGACGCTGCGGCACCAGTTCGAGTTGGTGCGAGTTCTCGCATCACGCTACAGCCTGAAACGTACGATGCAGGTCTTTCCTCGGGAGTACACGGATCTGTTCTCCGAGATTCTGCATGAGCGGTTTAATGAACGCGGCCACGAGTTCGTTGAGGCGATCGTCGATGAGTTGCTGTCGCGTGGCCGAGCTTTGTATCTGATTCACATCACAGGCCGACTCATCCGTAACCTTGCGATTTACGAACTGATTATCGGCGGCGACTGCTGGGATCGTGGTTCACGAGGCGACCGTGTCGTCGACTACCTGCGGAACCAGCCAAACGTCTCGTTCATCTGGGGCAACCACGATATGGCCTGGCTCGGTGCCGGGTTGGGGCATGAGGCCTTGATCTGCCAAGTGCTGCGCGTCTCGCTGCGATACCGTTGTCTCGGTCAACTTGACGAGGGCTACAGTATCCCGCTCACACCACTAGAACATCTGGTCCGCACGGTCTACGCTGACGATCCGGCGGTCCACTTCCAGCCGAAGCATGGCGGGATGCGTGAGGATCTAATCGTGGCTCGGATGCAAAAGGCGGCAGCCATCATGCAATTTAAGGCTGAAGGGCAGATGCTGCTGCGGCATCCGGAATGGGAGCAGGAGCACCGTCGTCTGCTTCACCGGATCGATCATACCCACGGGACGATTGCCGTCGATGGGGTGACGTATCTCTTACAAGACCGCCTGTTCCCGACGATCGACCCAGCCGATCCGTACAAGTTCTCGCCCGAAGAACAGGTGTGTCTAGAGCGGTTGAAGCACTCGTTTACTCATAGTCAAAAGCTTGGAGAGCACTTGCGGCACATTGTCAGTAACGGCTCGATGTATCTGCGACGAGACGACCATCTGATCTTTCACGGCTGCGTTCCCTGTGATCCGCGTGGCGAGTTTCTACCGATGGTGATTGAGGGCGAACCATTCAGCGGCCGGGCGATGTTCGATGCCATCGAGCGGGTGGTCATCCGGGCGATGGAGACGCGGCAGGAGCAGGACCTCGATCTGCTGTGGTACTTGTGGAGCGGGCCACGTTCGCCCCTGTTCGGGAAGGACCGCATCGCAACGCTCGAACGCGACTTCATCAACGACAAAACCACACACCACGAGACCAAAGATCCGTACTTCGCCCTGATCCACGAGCCGTGGTTCTGCGAAAAGGTGCTCCACGAGTTCGGCGTCGATCCCGCCCGTGGACTGATCGTCAACGGCCATGTCCCCGTAAAAATCGAGGAGGGTGAATCGCCGATGAAACGCAGTGGAAAGGCGATCACGATCGACGGAGCGTTCTCGGAAGCCTACGGTGATCACGGCTTCACGTTGGTCCTCGAATCCGGCCGAACGGTGCTCGCCAAACATCATCACTTCGAGTCGGTCGATGCCGCCGTACGAAACGGATTGGACATCGTCCCCAGCATCACCGTCGTCCGCGAATGGGACCCTCCGCGCCGCATGGCCGATACGGAACGCGGCGACCAGTTCCGCTGTGATATCACCACGCTCGAACGCCTGATCGAACACTATTGCAACAACGACCTGCGTCAGGATGATTGGAGACAGACCGGTCCGTCGTGAGCGACATCGGGGGCCCCGAGGAGGGCTGATTGGAATGCGTCAGACTAGCACATGGGGCAGGCGTAGAGCGGGTCAATACGACCTCGCGGCAGGCATTGAGACTTTCGGCCGCCGTTTGAATGTCCACCGAGAGGCCGGCCGGTCACACGCTTTTCGGTGACCGGACGGCCTCTTCATTACCGATCCTCAGAATAAAAGCGGTCGACGTCGTTTCAAATCATTGCGGTCCGCGATTCGCGTCTCATGATTGAGCCCCTCGATGGATTTTCCGCCTGCTCTCCGGATCGGATAGGACACGAGTTTAGGCCCGTGAAGCGATTGCTCGTCGCCATCAAAACTAGACTCTGGGGTGGTCGCCTTCTCGTCGTTTTCGAGGCCGGGTGGCGGCTGCCCACTAATTCTCGGTAGCATGTCGCGACCAGAGTCTGAGAGCCAATTTCCATCAGGGTTCACGCCACTCGGTCAAACAGTATCGGAACAGGCGGGCCCTCGAAAATCTCGCAACACGAAGCACGCAATAACTCCGCAAGATCAGACTCAGTCGTAGGAAATCGGGTCTATTTCGACAGAGTGAGCGATCCCTTGTTTCTCCATACATGGCCAACACACTTCGACTCGTCCACTTTCCGGAAACACAGAAATTTTCAAAAAAATGTGTGTTCGCCTCACACGCCGAAAAATGGCTCTCAGCCGCCTGCAGCTGACCGTTGCCTTGTTGGCCCTGTGCCTGCCGCTGCCTGGCTGCTTCCGAGCGAAAGACTCGAATGCGATGGCCACGGGAGACAAGGCATCGTCATCGACCACGGAGCGTGCGATCGGCGATTCTGAGCAATCAGCAACAGTCCACTCCGCGGATGTGATCATCGTCGGTGCCGGGATTTCGGGATTGTCAGCAGCACTGGAGCTCGGACGAGGTGGAGCCAACGTCACTGTGGTTGATATGTCGTCCGTATTCGGTGGACATGCCGTGATGTCTCAGGGGGCGATCAGCATTGTGGCGACACCCGCTCAGGCTGCGGCAGGTATTCAGGATTCGCCGCAACTGGCGTTTCAGGATTTTCACAATTGGGGTGGTGATCCGGACTCGGACTGGGTGCGGTATTACGTCGAGAATTCCCGCGGCGAGATCTACGACTGGTTGGCCGAACTGGGTGTGCATTTCTCTGAAGTGTTGGCTTCTTCTGGCAACTCGGTCGCACGGGAACATCAGCCGCTGGGACGTGGGATCGGACTGGTGACTCCGATCTATCGGGCATGCCTCGAACTAGACACGATTGACTTCACTTGGAATAGCAAAGTCGAACAACTTGTGACAGAAGCGGGTCGTGTGGTCGGAGTCCTGATTCGCGACATGCGGACTGGAAATGAACGGGAGTTGCGTGGTCGGGCGGTCGTGCTGGCGACGGGCGGGTTTCAAAGCAACCTGGACATGGTGCGAGAATTCTGGCCTGCCGAGTTTCGTTTTCCCGAACGGATTCTGGCCGGTTCCGGGATGAATTCCGTGGGGCATGGTCATCACCTCGCTCAGGCCGTCGGCGGCGATCTCGTTCACATGGATTACCAGTGGAATTACTTTACGGGCCTGCCAGATCCGCGTTATCCTGGCAGCAATCGGGGGCTGAATGCGACAAACCTGTACGGTATTCTGGTGAATTCTGAAGCCAAACGTTTCGCAAACTTCCATGGCTGGGCTAAGGAGGTCATGCCCCTGTTCCTCAAGCAAAAGCAGATCACCGTCTGGTGCATTTTTGATGAGGCCAGCAAACCCTTCTTCAATGTCTCGGGATCGGACTGGGGCGACTTCAAAAAAATTGACACGCTGATCCTACAAAATCCGGATCTGGTCAGCCGAGCGGAGACTCTCGAACAACTGGCAGAAAAAGCAGGCCTACCAGCAAAAAGCTTGGTCGAGACAGTGACGCGTTACAACGAACTGGTGGAGCAGGGCGACGACCGTGATTTCGGTCGCTTTGGTCCAGGAAAGTCGGCATTTTCAAACAGTGCTTCACCACGGATCGCCATGCCTCCGTTTTACGCCATGCAAACATTTGCCCTGACTCGCAAGAGCATGGGTGGCGTGGCGATAGACCGACAAACTCGAGTTCTCGATACGCGGAAGCAACCCATTCCTGGACTGTATGCAGTGGGTGAATTGGCCGGCTTGGCCGGCATCAACGGCAAGGCGGCTTTAGAGGGAACATTTCTAGGTCCCTGTATTATGATGGGCCGCGTGGCCGCGCGATCTCTGTTGACAGAACTTTCCATACCACCTCAACAGACCGCCAACGCCGCTTTGCGTTGCGTGGATTGTCACGACATCCCCGACCTGCTCTCCAAGCCGCGACCTGGCTATTGGCACTTCGAAAAAGTTCATCGGGTTACCGAAGAACGGAACCTCGACTGTCGGCATTGCCACAGCGATCTGACACCGTATCGAGTGGAATACCATACGATCGACCGTCAGTCGTTGAATGCGAGTTGTGTTGCGTGCCACGTGGCGCAGGAATGATCTGGGATCCCGTGAGATCTTGGCACCTGACCACCAATGGTGCAGAGAGTCTCGCCGAGTTCTGCTGGCACGAGTGACGTCCCAAGACGCTTTGTGAAGGGCTTGGCGATCGCCGAAAAACACGTCATTGGTCAACAACATCACGATGGGAATCAGGTCATCGACCGCTCGGATGGACTTTTGATGAGCCTGTGACAGGTTGCTTCGTCGTCGGTTGGAAGCTCTGTGTTTTATCCTCGAGGCAAGGACAGCAAGCGATCGTCTTCGGCCGCAACAATCCCACAGCGTCACCAAAGTCCCCGCCGCTGAATAACTCCAGTCACCGTTTGGAAACTACTGTGGGAGAAGACGACTTTGCTTCTATTGGTTTGGAGGTCATTCCGAAAACACGGAGCATGTTCGGCGTGATGACATTCGTGCAACCCGCGGCGTTTGGATGAATCCCATCGGGGAACAGACTCGAAAAATTGTTTTGGGTCGGCTTTCAAACTCTTTGACTCGTGGGGGTCATGATCGATGAGTGTCAAGTGGCGCTCAGTCGCAATGTCTCGATACATCTGGTTGTACGCCTCAAATTCCGGTCGCGCCGTCAAGTGAACTCCTGTTGGCGGATTCATCACCATCGGAATCATGTCGCAAGACGTGTTGGCCAGAATCAGACGATCGACCATGATTACCAGATTCGAACGCGTTTGTGACACGGGCATCGAGGTTCTCCGATCCCCACTGTGACCACATCTTTGATTGTCCGCTGTTGACGACCGTCGCGTTGGCTCAGTTGCTCTGCACCGTGTCCTACCCAAACGCCTCTTGCCGTCAGACTTGTTCCATAAGTCACCACGGTCTGTTTTTTGTCCGCCTCACGGTTGGGAGATCAGTTCGCTCTTCTCCCCACTTGACTGACAATCGAAGAGAATCGAAGAAGAACGGCGGAACCTGCGGTCGAGACGCTGCGTGTTTTGAATCTGCCTGAACGATTCCGAGGTTAACCGCGGTGCCGCGAATCTCGTCGCCATGAGACACCAGCACCAGCGGTCTTGAGCCAAACTGTTTGGTTGCCACAGCGATCAGTCAACGTCTCCGTGACACCCGCCGTTAATGAGGCTGTTCGATGTTCGGAAGTCGTACGACAAAAAAACCTCAGCTGTCTCACACGCGGAGATCATTGGCTGATCCCGGAACGTGAAGGGTGAGACAGGTCTTGCCGGCGTTCCGTATTGCCTGACGATCATTCGTATCCGAAAACAGGACTAGACCTTGCCGTGTGGAGAGCCGTTTCGGGTGGCCGTGGTGGCCAGCGAGAATCCGTCAACCGCTCCCGCACCGTGCCAACTCCAGCCCCCATGTTTCTGCAATACCCCACGCGTTGATATCACTATTCCAACTCTGTGCGGGTGCGGAGTTGGGTCGATGGACAAGTTCAAGACACTCGATGACGGATCCGGCGTAGAGCGTGCGTGTTGTGTGATCCACTCCGGAAACGCCGTTTCATTCGGGTGACAATTTATTCAGTCGTCTCTTCAGCAAACCGTCGAGTTTGTTTTCAAGCAACCCCTCAAGCGCGGTGCCGCCCACTTGTTTTGCGATGTCTTTCAGAATACGCATGTCGGGGCGCGGTCGAGAAAGCGTCCCGCCGACGGGAATACGAATCGACTTTCCTTTTAATCCCTTCAATAATTTGCGGTCGGCAACCCAATTGTCCGGGATAGCGACATCAATAATCAGATCGAGTGTTTCATCCATTCCAACGGAACCGCTGGTCTGGAACATCACATCTTTGATCTGGAAGACAATGGTGTCGTGGCGAATGCGTCCCTCCGCAAGATGGAAAGGAATTGTTTGATCGGGCATCTCCATCCAGATGCGATCGCGCGCCGGGGGGAGTGCAGCACGCTGGCGGATCAGGGATTGAATGCGATCGATCAGATCGATCAACTGCATGGAAAATGGCCCGGGGCGAACCTGTGCGGTGTGAATGGCAACGACCCCACTCATCTCACCCGTTGACGGAGTCATCATCGGCAACGAGCCGTCGACAAGATCAAGCGACACTCGACCGTCGATCTCCGCCGCATCGGCCAGTAACGGGAGTACATACTTGAGCCAAGATCTGCACAGGGCCGGCGACAAGCGGACTTGATCAATCACTTTTTCCTCTGGTAGAGAAATGATTGCCGGTGACAGATCCAGTCGAATCTGTGGCGAAAAACGCAGATGTCCTTCGCTGACGACGGTATCGAGCAGAGCCAATTGGCAAACCCCCCTTTCGAGCGTCGCCGACACGTCTGCAGGTCCTGCCATCAGTCCATAAAGACGAGCCGAAGTCCAGCCGATTCCTGCTTGGCCCGCGAGGTCGGACAGTCCGGAGATTGTGGATCCGTCGGGGGGTGTCGAACCCTGAGGATCGCGTGCGTGATTCGGAATCGAAACGGGGGTTGTCGGAGCCTGACCGGATTGCGTCGTGACCAGATTCGCCGACAGGCTTCCCAAGGACCCCCGCAGTGAAAAGGATCGTTGACCTTTGCCGGATAACTGAACATCCTGACCCAGTGATTCACCGAATCTCTGAATCAAAACATCCCAGTCGTATTTGAACTCTCCTGTCAGATCAACGCGTTGTGTGCCCGAAGCCTTCTGCAACGTTCCTTGGGCATCCATTGCGAAGCCCTCGGCAGCGATCAACGCCGTATTAAGCTGCAGATCATCGGACGCACTGTCATAGGCACATTGTCCGGCGATTCGCAAATTCGGTTCATTCCACAAGACATCCCATTGAGGTTTTTGACCGATCGCAGTCCTTGGCGTCGAGACGACGAAGTTTTGAATCGTTGTGTCGAGATCACCACGCGAAATTTGTCCGTCTTCGGTAAAACGGGCGTTCCCCTCTAACGCACCGGCGAAGTGATACACCGCAGTTGTCGATCGGGGATTCGTCCAGCGGGAAATTTTGTCGAGATCGGCACGATACCCCGTGTTGCCGGACAGACGCACGAGGCCCCCGGCTGGTGTCAATCCGATCGCCAAATTCTCGATGCGACAGGAAATTGCACTGCAGGCCAACGTGGAGAGAGGGGAAGACCATTCCAGTTCTGCGAACTTCCAGACTCCCGACGTTTCCCATTGGAGCAAAGGTTCCATGGCAATCCACTCAGGACCGCGTGCCTCAAGCCCCTCGATAGAGACGGATACGTGTTTCACTTCCACGTGTTTGATGGCGGCGACAAGATTCGCTTCCAGCGTAGTGTTCCCACGGAGACTCCATCCGGAGAGGGTCCCGAATGGCCGGATTCGATTCTGCCATGTCTCCAGATTCCCGCTGAGATTCACGGTCACAGGCAACGCCGTCACGGGAGATGTCTGATGAAATTTCAGAGGCTCGGTCAATGCGGCAGACATCGCATCGTCACCACTCATCAGCCGTAGCGTTCCGGAGTCGATTTGCCGAAGATGTGTTTCACCGTCCGTGAACCCCACGGCCGTCCCGACCAGTTCGAGATGCTTTTCTTCCCAGACGTTGTCCGACGAGACATTCCATTGGAAGTCGTCGAGTTGAACCGTTGTGGTCATCGAAATTTGGTCGTGCAAATCACGTGTGATCGTTCCGCTCGCCTGTATTTGGCCAGCGATCCTGTCTGCGCCAAGATCGACGAACCGCTCGAGTTTTTTTGCTAATTGTGTTAAATCACCTGTCGCCGTGAGATGCGCGTTCGTCCATGTACCGCCGCCCGAAAGGTTCAGGAATTCCGATCGGCAGGACAGTTGATCGATGACCAAGGATCCCTCCTGTCGAGACGCTTGAATGTTAGCGATCAAAGGATTTTTCCATGCGATGGACTGGCCGAGATTCAACGCTTCTAGACCGGAGAGCGACGCGTCACCCTCCCAACGTCTCAGACCGTCTGTTTCTTGACCCTGTAATTTAAGCTCAAGGCGACCGGCCGTGATTTGGGTCCCCTGCCGAATTCGCAGGGTTTGTGGCAGGATCAGGGCGAGTTTTTTCAGATCCACGAATCCGGAAATCTGAAAATCGTCTTCCTCCGCGGCTGTTTCCACGACATGAAAACCGGCCGGTTCCGTGAACGCCGTTCTCGGGATGACTCCCGTCGCCGATAATTCACTCACATCGGTTGAGAGTTTGGCATCATCGAGGACAATCCGATCGTTTTGACTCAGCACATTTCCACGGAAAGTGATCCCCTCCAGCACAATTCGGTCATTCTTCAACAGCGTCAGTCCAGCCAACCGAAACTGCTTCACGGCGAGCGTACCGCTCCATCCCCAATCGAACGATTCCTCGGTTGGCAGAAACTCGACATTCGCATCCGCATCGAGATCCCCCGCCAACTCAGCGAACCGCTCGAACCGTGTGAGCAATGGCCGCAGTTTGTCTAATTTCCATCCCTGAGCCTGAAGACGGATCTGCCGACGATCCGTGGTCGCAACATCCCCGGGCTGTGCCGCGGTCCGACTCAAGCGAACGGATAACCAATCGGATTCGGTCGTTCCTCCCCGACTCTGAGCGGATGTTTCCAATTTTGGTTCCAAGATCGCCGGTGGTACGTCCCCGACGGTCAACTCCAAAACATCGATTCCAGCACTCGTCGAAGTCATCACTAAAGAGATCGGCGCAATCGTGGTCCGACAACTGAGAGTCTTGTCGGCAAGCTCAATTCGAGCATTGACAATCGCCAGTTCGAAAGCCGGAATCGGTGTGCCGCTCGACGGACTAGAGTTGAGCTCTGTCAAGAGATTTTCGAAATTTGAGCTGTCATTCGCAAGGGCAACATTCACAACCGGATCGAGCACGTTAATCCGTCCCAAATTATTGGGCCGGGTGCACAGGGTCCAGAGTGTCTCGACCGTCGAGAACTGTTTGACCTGCAACAGGACCTGAGCATCGCGATCCTCAACTCGAATCCCCTTCACGACGAGGGGGGACGCCCAGCCGAGGGACGTTTCGCCGATTTCTACGGTGCCAGAAAACGTGGGCAGAATCAGTTTGACAATTCGTTGCCGCAACGACGTTTTTGCGATAAGGCTTGGTGCGAACCAGACGGGTGCTGCCAGCACCGCAGCAAGAATTCCCAGCCGCACAATCCTACGACTGCTGCCGGAGCGGATTGTGGGAGTTTCTTTGGTATTGAGGGCGATTGGTTCGGAATTTTCTTTGGTGGGGACTGCCATGCTTGTAGCCGCCTAGGAACATTGAAATCAAAACATCGTCATGCGGTTGAAATCCGCTCACTCCTGAGCCTGCGGCTTGATCAAGATGTTGCGGAACTCCACCGCATCGCCGTGGCCAGCGAATCCGAAAAATCCGGTGGTTCGAGTCTTGCCCGGATGCGGTTTATTCTCGAGGTAGTCCGTGATCTTGCTCAGGTCTGTATCCAAGAGGGGGGTTCCATTCAATTCCACCGTCACCTGTGATCCGATGACGGTGACTTGTTGATAATTCCATTCACCGACGGGTCGGAGATAGCCCCGAGCTGCAGCGGCCATGCCGTATGCCGATCCATGCGTTTGCCGTGGGTCGATGCTGGCGTATTGCGGCGATTCCGTATCGAGGATCTGCAGTTCACACATTCCCGTGTACGCGGGATCGCCTTCGCCGGGATACCGAATTGCCAATCCATTGTTTCCACCCGCAGGCAGTTTGAATTCGAAATGGACCGTAAAATCGGCGTAGGCTTCTTTGGTATACAGCACCCCTGCCTGACCTTTTCTGCAACGAATCGCACCGTTTGCAACCTCATAGCTGTTGAGGTTTCCGGCCCAGCCGGACAGGTCCTGACCATTGAACAGCGATGTCAAGCCGGCCGGGTTTCTGGAGAGCAGACGCGTCGCTTCGTCGTTGAGGATCTCTCGAATGAAGATATTTTTCCAGCGGATCTCGGCCCCGTGAGTTTGCAGCTGGATCGGCCCCTTCCGAACGAGTGGTATGACACGATCGTTGTCGAAGTAGTTTTCCAGAATCGCATGATCGACCACGAGTTTGTCGTTCAAATGGACTGTCGTTCGAGCTCCGATTTGGACAATATGAAAACGGTTCCACTCGCCAAACGGTTTGTCAGCGTGCACGAGCGGATCTTTTCCCGGCGTTCCCGGGCGATTGTTCCAAAGTCCTCCCGATCCTTTGTCGCTGCCGTGCTTGAACGCCGCCGTATTTGTGGAGTCCCAAATTTGGATTTGTGGAGTCCCCTTCAAATAAACGCCGCTGTCAGCTTGGGCGACGGTTTTGTAGTCAATCCACAGTTCATAGTTCTCGAAGTCTTGATTGGTGGTCAGAAAAAGTCCATGGCCATCATTGACCAATTCGGGATCTTGGACGTTCCAATGTTGAGTCACGTCTTGCAGACTCTGGATCCGCTTGGTTTGGCGTTCTTGGTCCGTCTGCGATGCGATGCGGCGAGGATCTTCTGTGGTGCCTCCATGCCAGCCCGCTAGGTCTTTTCCGCTAAAAAGAGCCGTAAATCCGACCGGTGGCTGATTGTCGGTCGCAAATGCACAGTCCGGCATCATCAGAGCCAAGGTGAATCCAAAACAGGCAACAGATCGAATCGTCATCACGGAACTCCTAAATGCTATTCGAAATAGTAATCTCTATTTATGTTTCGAAAGAATGATTGTGTGAGCACCAAGCGTAGGATCGTACCCGCAGTCCTCTTCGGAAATCGAAAATCGGGATCCGTGATTGAGGCACAATAAATTGCCAGGCCTATCCCATTCATCCGCAGCGAACGGGCGTTTCCAACAGGAAATTGACAGCGGATTTTCGCCTTTTTCTCCTTCTCATTAAGACGGACAATCGGTGGGAACGGGGGGCAAATTCACGGACTTCATGAACTCACCCAGTAAGACTGTCGCATAGCTCCCACTGGGCAAAGAGAACGAAAACCGCAACCCTTCCGCGTCGGGAGAGACAATCAATTCACCGGGTCGGACCACATAAGGACGTCGCGTTCCCGTCATCAAGTTGAGAAACTTTGCGAAGTGTTCCGGAAGCAGACCGCTACGCTCCAGTAACTGTTGTTCGCGTTGCAGCGGCACACCTTCCGGTTCACGCATTTTTGGGCCAAACATAGGGCCCGTGACCGCCGTCTCACCGAGATCGTAGCGGGGTTGCTCGGTGTGGATGTCCGCAGCGACGAACTTGCCGCCGGAGGCAACGACCTCCATCACATCGCCAACCATGACGGTGTTCAATAACCGGTCATTCAATCGCTCGGCCAGCGCGTGGTTGAACAGATCCGACTGCACTGCGGACAGTGACATACGACGCAGAAAACGTCGTTGTGGCTCGGGAATGTCCCGCGAACGTTTTTGCCCTGACAACAGGTCGAGTCCCAGTTTCAACGTCTCCCCGTTGTGACCGAAACGCTGCTGCCCATAATAATTTGGAAAACCGCACTTCCGAACTCGATCGGCGATCGCCAGAGCCGGTGCGAGGGCCTCCGCGGAGTCGATGTCGCGAATCAGAATGGAAAATCGGTTTCCACGCAGATGCCCAGTCCTTAATTTGTTGTTGTGTCGCGCCGACTTGAGGACTTGGATCGATTCTGTGCCGAGTTTCTCGATCAGATCCGCATATTTCACCGGCACCGAAAGGTACTGCCGAGTCACGGCACGGCGGTCCTTGACTCCTGCGACGCCGATGTCTCCGAGCGGGCAACGCAATGTGCGTCCTACATGGCTGATCAGATCCGCACCCGCAACGTCTCTTTTTTCGATCCAGAGAAAGAGATGTTCACCTGAATCGACGGGTTCATATGCCGGGATTTCTTCGACGACGAAATCTTCCGGACGTTCTTTCCACCGACCGCCAGTGCCAGGCAGATTCTCCGTCAAGTACGGCAGTTCTGTCTGCTGCTGTAGAGACGACGGCTCCCCTTCGAAGTGTGTTTCATCGTGGTCATCGATCATCAAAATACTCTCGCTCGTTTAATGGATCGTCCTTGACGGTCTCTGATCGTACGGCCTACGCTGTCTCCCGAAGGACCGTCAGTCAATCCGATTGTTTTCTTAATGCAAGTGATACACACGCATGCGAATCGTAGCGGGACAGTTGAGACGACGAAAGCTGCTGGTCAATCCCGGCACCACCACACGGCCAATCACAGACCGCGCCAAAGTGATGCTCTTTGATTACATCCGCGATTTCATGCCCGGTCAAAGCGTGTTAGACGTCTTTTCGGGAACGGGGTCACTGGGATTCGAGGCTCTCAGTCGCGGCGCAAAAAGCGCAGTGTTTTGTGAACACGATCATCGTGCGCACCAATTGTTGGTGCAGAATGTCAAGCAATTGGGTGTCGAAGACCGCACTCTCTGCTGGAGAACGGACTGTCTCCGATGCTCATTTAAAGCCAGAGGCGACGAGGGTTGGTATCCTTACGGCGTGATTTTTTTTGATCCTCCCTACGAAAAAATTAAGCAGCTCAAAGTCGGTTCGCCGATGTATCGATCGTTGCTGCGTTTGGCACGCGACGAATTGTCAATCACGAATGCGTTGCTGGTTCTCAGAACTCCCGCGGAGAGCGTTTTTGAAATTCCGAACGGATGGCAAAGGCAGCGTGTGGTCTCCGTCAGCGGAATGGACATGCATCTGTTTCGAAAACAGGCCGTGGCAGAGCCAATGTCCACCGATGACGACACGGATTCGGGATCAGAATTCGAACAATAAATCGTCCCGCTGCCGCGGAAGGGGTTTGTGCTGCTCCGCGTCCTCGAAAGAGACGTTCAGGAGGGCCATGGTGAATCCTCCTGCTCCGGAGGACGATGACCGTTCAGCCAGTGCCCAGCAACCCGCCGGCTAACAATCCGGCGCCCGTATCGAATGTCAGTACTGCCGCGAGGAAGCGATTCATTCGCCCGCACCATGACCCGGGTCGAAACGTGGGAACGGAGGCCGGATTCTGCAACAGACTTGTCGCAGGGTGACCAGACTTGTCGCAGGGTGACACTGTGAAGATCCCGCTGGAATCGTGGTCACATCTTGATCGAGATGGTTTCGATCCGTGTCATTTCGGTCTTCTTTCGTTTTGTTGTTTTGTTCCCATGGTGCGAGACATTCGCTATTCACATACACGTTTCCCGCAAAGCCGGACAAAATTGCAGGCGTGCAATTACAGAAAAGTTTTTTCATCGAAGGATTATCACCGTGAGTGCGACAGGGGAAAACGTCTCGGACATTCGGTGGTTTGCATTTCGGACTCGGTGACAGGGGATTGAGGCCCTTTGCCTGCCGCGGTTCCTCGTGTGCGCTAGTTGACAGACGCATCTAAAGTGTCATTATCAGCCAAGAATCACAGGGGTTTATGGCAACGAGAATAGTGGACGGCTTGGTTCAGCCGTGTGGTTGTTTAGGGTTCTTGAAGGAACAGCATGCAAATTCAGTTGAATCAGCCTGTTTTCTGTCGGCAGACTCTCCTTGGGGTTTTGGCTTTCGGAGCGTGGATGGCAAGTCAGTTACAGGCGGCGCCGGCCACGGGACGATTTATCGACAAAGTCTTTCGCGATGACTCGGGCGAGCACAAGTACGTTGTTTTTGTTCCGGCAGCCTATCGCGCAGACACACCATCACCGGCGATCGTGTTTCTGCACGGCGCGGGCGAACGGGGAAACGAGAATCGCATGCCACTCACGGTGGGACTCGCCCCATTCGTGCAAGCACGAGCTCAGACCTTTCCATTCATTGTCATTTTCCCTCAGTGCGAAACGACTGACGGTCGAATTCTCGAATCGTGGCAGAGCAATTCCGCCGACGGCCGACGTGTCTTGGCTATTCTTGAGGCGGCAGAGAAGGACTATCGAATTGATGAGCGTCGCGTGGTGTTGACGGGTTGGTCGATGGGAGGTTACGGAGCGTGGAGCCTTGCCGCTGCGGAGCCGTCTCGATGGTCGGCCGTTGTTCCCCTTGCGGGAGGTGGTGATATCAGCCGAGCCGCGTCTCTAAAAAATGTGAATCTCTGGTGTTTTCATGGCGGGAAAGATGTGCTCGTGAGTGTGGAGGAAAGTCGTCGGATGGTCGAGGCCGTAAAGTCAGCGGGTGGAAATCCTCATTACACGGAACTTCCGGAAATGGGACACGATATCAGCGAAGCGGTCTACGGAAACGACGCATTGGTCGAATGGATGCTTGCTCCCCAAACAAAACCTACCGATTTAGGACCACTCACCGTCAAGCCCGTTGCAGCGATCAATGTTCCATTTGTTCCCGCCGTCGAAATGCCGGAAGCCGTTGGATTTCGCCTTGGCAACGATGCTCTAGCCGCTCTGGCGTATGCGATTCCCCAAAAGATTCCCAAAAATCTCCTCGCCGGATCGCTGGCCGATATGTATGACAGTACGAATGTCCAAGGGAGGCAGTTCAGCATTCAATTCTCAGGAATTTCGTACAGCGGCTCCGTGCAAAGGGTCCTCGTGAAGGGACTCGGTCGTGACAGGCTGTCTGTCCAGATTGGAATTCGGGATGTGGCGTTGATCATCGGTGGAACTTACGTCACCGGGGCGAGTCACGCTGCTCAAGCCGGTCCCATCTCGATCATCATCGGACAGCGTTACCCCGTCTGGCTTAATCTTGAGGTTACTCCCTCTATTGTGGATCGGAAGATTCGTCTGAAATCGATCGGTGCGAGCTTTCAGATTCCGGATGACAACTGGTATGTCACCAGTCCCGCCGGTGTATCAACGCAAGGGTTTGGAATGACCGAAGGGGCTGTCTCGAGCGGTCTGACCAACGGTCTCTATGGGAGCAAGGGACGTATTGAGAACGAGGTCCGTGCCATCGCACCCGGTCTCGTGAAGCAGCTCGAAGAATTCCTGATCGTTCCCAATACCGAAACGACATTGTCAGGCTTCTGGCCTTTACCCATCACGCAGCCTCGGTTGAAAATCTATCCTGAGCATATTGCAACGGACGAAAATGGGGTCACGCTCGTTGTCGGTTTGACGGCTGGCAGTCTGAATCCGTTTGTTCCGTCTGCGCCGTTAAAGCAGATCGCTCCCTTGGGGATATCGCTCACAAACATGGCCTCGGATAAGGCATTTCACCTTTCGATTGCCCCTCAAATATTGGAACCGCTGACTCAAATGGTCGTCGAAACAGACCTGACAAAGCTGGATCTGCTCGACATTCCAGAACCGCTGTTTGCTAAGCTGGCCGATCGCTCAAACTTGCAGGTGCTGATTCCCGATTTGAAACGGTACGGAGACTCCCTGCAGGTGCGTTCGACCTTGCGCATTGTCAATCCGTTGCAGATTGGTTCGACGTCACTTCCGGCATCCGAGGGGGGGGTGAAGCCATTTGAGTTGAAGGTTCCCGGGCTTAAAATTCGGGTGGCCATCAAGACCGATGCAAATCAGTCTCAGTGGCAACCGTGTGTCGATTTTGACTTGAACGTTTCCGAGATGATCTCGGTGTCTTTGCGCAAGCCGACCCATGATCTCAGGCGGATTCACCGTAACCGCCTGACGGCATCGACGATCCACGGAACCGCTCATTTCGTGGAGGGCTATCCGACAAAAGATCGAACGATCCATGCGGCGGCCTATACCGAGCAGTTTCTGGCAAGTTGGCAGGCGTACAACGCGGGAGAAATGGTCTCGGAAACAGATGTTCCAGACTTGATTTTCGGGGGCGCCAAGCTCCGACTCGATGCGATCGACTGGAACGCACCCGCCCTCGATGTCTCCTTTCATCTGGCACACATCAAACTCACGAATCTCTCCCCAGAAAATTTCGCCTATGAGACAAAGGCCCCCACAGGCGACTGGGGCGAAACGTTGACCTTGAAACCGGGCGATTCCCATGAGTTCGAGCTTCCGTACCCGCTGACCTATCGCCACGGTGGTTCAAGCGGTTCGGAGTTCTATACCTTGCCGGTCGGGTCACACTCCGAATTTCGGGTTCCTTTGACAGGTGGCTCCCCAAAACTTTTCGCCGCCAAAAAGCCCTGATTTTCGAGGACCTGTGATCGGCACAATGTCCCCTCAGAAGTCACAACAGGTCCCCGTTGTGATAGGAGTTGCCCTGTGGAGGGTCAGCACCTTGGACAACGGAGTCGCAACAATTACGTGTCTTCCAGGCGGATCTTGACGCTGGCACTGTGTGCCGTCAGGCCCTCGACTTCGGCAAGACGGCATAAGTCATCGGCGGCATCGTCGAGGGCATCACGGTTGTAGCAGATGACGCTGCTTCGTTTGAGAAAATCATTGACACACAGGCCGTTTGCAAATCGAGCCGTTCCCCCTGTCGGCAGAACGTGTGACGGTCCGGCAATGTAGTCTCCGACGGCGACGGGTGTGTTGTGGCCCAGAAAAATGGCCCCCGCATTTTGAATCTTTCCAAGGATTGACTCCGGATCATTCGTGGAAATATGTAAATGCTCGGGTGCCAGCAAGTTGGTCAGCTCAATCGCTTGTGCCGCATCTTTTGTCAGGATCAATGCGCCATAGTCGTTAAGACTGGCAAGTGCCAGATCTCCCCGTGGCAGGTTTGCCAGCTGCCGGGTCAATTCCTTGCGGACCTCTTCAATCAGCGGACCATGCCACGTCATGAGCACCGAGGAACCCGGATTATGCTCTGCTTGCGACAACAAATCAGCGGCCACAAGTTTTGCGTCTGCCGAATCATCCGCCAGCAGAACGATTTCACTGGGACCTGCGATGCTGTCGATATCCACGTCGCCGAAAACGTACTGTTTTGCCAAAGCGACAAACAAATTGCCCGGGCCAACAATCTTGTCCACTCGCGGAAGGCCTTGGACTCCATAAGCCATGGCAGCGACGGCCTGCGCACCACCAACCCGATAGACCTCGGTAATTCCGACTTCCGCACACGTTGCAAGCATGGCCGGATTGTATCCCCCGAATTCGGTGGGTGGCACGACAACCGCAATTTCTTTGACACCGGCGACTTTCGCCGGAATCGCCGTCATCAAAACGGTCGATGGATAGGCTGCTGATCCACCAGGAACACAAATACCGACGCGTTTCAGCGGCAAATAGCGTTGCCGCAACTCAACGCGACTCGTTCCATTCTGTCTCACCAGCCGGACGTCTTCGTGCAAAATCGCCTGTTGAAACTCCGTGATGT
The DNA here is from genome assembly GCA_945876035.1 of Schlesneria paludicola DSM 18645. Taxonomy (GTDB): domain Bacteria; phylum Planctomycetota; class Planctomycetia; order Planctomycetales; family Planctomycetaceae; genus Schlesneria; species Schlesneria paludicola_C. The sequence continues at coordinate 44,240 of CAMCMU010000016.1, forward strand.
TTCCGATGATCGTTCGCAGCGTATGAAGCAATGCAGGACTGGCAGCCGCCTGCGCGGCGGCCAGTTCTTCTGTGCTGACCCGCATGCTGTCCAGTGTCAACTCCTTCTGATCCAGTCGAGATGTGTATTCCAGCAACGCCTCCAAGCCACGATCACGTACCTCCGAACAAATCCGTTGTACGACAGCGCGTGGAGAGAGCGGCTCGCCAAACAAGGCGATGGTCCGCTGCCGGCCGGCTGCCGAGACGATGTCGCCACGAGGACTCAACTTCCGTCGCAACTCAGCTAACGTCGCCTGGGGATCCTCCGTCAGGCAATCAATTGTCAAAATATTCAAATTCACAATAGTTCCTTGTTGTGTTTCCGCCTCGATCTTTTTGCCACAACGGATTGAGCGATCGCCTTGATGGCCGTGTCGGATCTGCAAGATGTCGACGGTCGTCATCCAACGACAAGGGATGTTATATTATAATGCCGAAGCGGACTTTTCTCACGCGTGCAATCACTGACTCGTACAACTTTAACTCGAGACGAATTCCATGTGGGACAAGGGAGCAACCAAGCAATGACATCCGAGATAATTGACTTACGCAGTGATACGGCCACGAAACCAACCGCAGGAATGCGGCGGGCGATTTTCGAAGCCGAAGTCGGCGACGATTCTTTGGGCGAAGATCCCACCGTGAACCACCTCGAAGAGATCGTCTGCGAACTGCTCGGCAAGGAGGCTGCCGTGTTCAATTGTTCGGGGACGCAGTCGAACCAAATGGCCATCCGCGCTCATTGCGATCAGGGAGACGAATTTCTCATCAACGAAACGGGGCATATCGTCAATTATGAAGCGGGCGGAGCCGCCGCGCTCAGCGGTGTTTCGGCGAGAATCCTTCGCGGGGAGGGAGGATTGCTGGACATCGCCGATCTGGAAGGAACAGTCCGGCCAAAAAAAATGAACTACTGCGTCACGCGGCTTGTCTGTGTGGAAAATACAACCAATCATGGTGGCGGTCGTGCTTGGCCCTTGGAGCAAATGAATCGCGTTGCCACCTGGGCTCACCAAGAGGGTTTAAAGGTTCATGTCGATGGGGCGAGGCTTTTCAATGCCTGTGTCGCAAAAAATTATTCCGCGAGGGAGTTTGTCGCACAAGCGGATTCGGTGTCGCTCTGTTTTTCGAAGGGGCTTGGATGTCCGATGGGTTCGATGCTCGCCGGAGACGCCGCGACCATGCACCGCGCTCGTCGAGCAAGAAAATTGTTTGGAGGAGCACTGCGACAGGCTGGCATGATGGCTGCCGCGGCAATCTACGCCTTGGAACATCACATCTCGCGTTTAACGGAAGATCACAACAATGCACGTTTTTTTGCCGAACAACTCGCGGGAATCCAAGGTATCACGATTGATCTGGAAATTGTTGAATCGAATATCGTCTTCTTCGAAATTGATCCGAAGTATGGATCTTCGTCGCAGTTGTGCGAACAGCTGATGGCCCGAAATGTCAAAGTGGGACCATTCGGACCACAGCGTTTGCGTGCCTGTACACATCTTGACGTAACTCGTGAACAAATTCAGCACGCGGCAATGGCGGTACGAGAATGCGTCAAAGAAGGCTCTGCCCAGACCGGGAGGGTCGCTCAGTTTGCCGGCAGTTACTAGGCCAAAGACCGTCGGTTAGAGCATCGTCGTGCAAGTTCCGCCGATCCCGTTCCGAGCGACGGTTCCATTCGGACGTTGTCTCGCCGGATCACGGTCAGAGGCCCGCACAAAATCGGTAATAGACCTCTGCCGCCTGCCGCAGTTGAGCAATCTCAATCCATTCGTCTTTGGTGTGCGCTTGTGCGATGTTACCCGGCCCACAAACGACAGAGGGAATATTGGCTTTTGCAAAACGAGAGGCGTGCGTTCCATAGGGAACACCGACAACCTGCCGCGGACCGGCGACCTGCAAGATGGTCCGCTGCAGACTCTCCGCGAGTTCCCCATTCCGGTCATCTCCAAGAGGCGCACTCGCAGCGTATGGCGCGTCGTGAATCAACTCGAAATCGACTCGTGCTCGCAGATATTCGATAATTTCGTCCTGCACCGATTGGTTGTCCTCGCCAGGAATAACGCGACGGTCGATATCGATGACGCAGCTGTCGGGGACGATGTTGACGCTGCTTCCCCCGGAGATCAATCCCACACTAAGGGTCGCCGGGCCACAAAGCGGGTGGGCGGGTCTCGACCCAGGGAGCCGAGCGGCATAATCTTCGAGCAGCGTGACGACACGAGCCATTCGGTAAATGGCGTTCATCCCTTCTGTGGGACGGGCACTGTGGCAGGCTCGTCCTTCTGTGCGAAGTTGCCAACGTGTCACTCCGCGATGTGCGACGACAATGTCGAGTTCGGTCGGTTCCGCCACAATGGCCACATCAGGAGCCTGCGGGCAAAGCCGATAAGAGGCAGAACCGGGACTCCAACTTCCCACGAGATGATTGATCCCCAGACTGGTTGCTTCTTCGTCACATGTCATCGACAGGACAACGTTGGCCATGCCCGCCGGTCGTTCCTGAGAGAGTCGCGTAACCGCCGCCAGCATGGCCGCAAGTCCCCCCTTCACGTCGCACGAACCTCGACCGTAGACGCGTCCCTCTTTTTCGACCGGATCGAACGGCGCAATCGTCATTCCATCGATGGGAACCGTATCCTGATGCGCATCCAATAAAATGGTCCTTGTCGCCCTCGTCGAGTCGAGTCGAGTGACAACGTTGGCTCGGCCGGGAGCGACTTCAAGCACATCACACGGTAATCCCATCCGCTTCAAATACTGAGCCAGATACTCCGTCAATCGTCCCTCAAAAAAATCGCATCCGGCAACGACGCGTCCCATGGGGTTCACGCTGGGGATGGCAATCAAGTCTTTCAAAATCGGCAAGGGATCGGCCATGATGCTCTCTTTCGCCTCGTATGAGATGAGTACTGCTTCTGGAAATGGGGTCTCGTCGGAGGCCACGGTTCTTCTGAGGCGACCTCGCTATTCGGCACACAGGCCGTGGAGTTATCTCCCCGAGTTGGAATGCCGGCCGTCGATGCGATCGACGAATGCCAACGAGAGAGGCTATTCGACGACGGCCGTGACCGCAAATCATCAACGTGGGGGGACGATGATTTACAGGCACGGCAGCTGACGCGAGTCTCACCGTTCCGAAAAACGACATCCGAGGCACGTCGTTTTTTGAGCATCGGCAGCAAGACTTGTCAGGGAATCCGATCCGGTCGAACTTCCGACGTCGGCTCGCCCCTCAGCCCGTTCAAAGCCCGGCGGGGTGTTGCTGAAAAGGCAGAGACAGAGCCGCGCGTGAATGCGATTTGAAAATGTGAACGTTGACTCTTCAACGCCGCTCAGCTTTGCCATCGCAGGGGGATAGCGATAAGATACATCGCGCCGACTCGTCGGTCGCACAAGCTCGATTCGCGCGTCCTTGATGCGGACGTGTCGAATGCTGCGGGGATACCCCGCGGTCGCTGAAATGTTCTTGATTCGTGGTGTGAATTGCTGACGTGGTGGACCACACCACATCAACAATTCGCTACAGGATCGGTTGTGCGGCTCACGGGTCGGCCACGTTTTGTGTGTTGAGTTGTTGTTCGGATTTCATTGATTTCGCATCTTGTAATGTGTGCGGCGATTCATTCTACCAAGAACTGTTTCCCAGCAAGTCCCGGGATGTGAGTACATGGCGTTCTTCGCAGGGTTGCTCCGCTGGCTTGGCTGGAACCTAGCCCCTGCCAATTCGCAAGAGGATCGCTCGGCGGCGCAGTCTCGTGCCGGTCAATCCGATCCTGTGGGTGGTCAACCGGACAGAGAAAAGAAAACAACATCCGTCACTTCGACGGATGGCCGAGTCTGTGCACACACTCGTTCACAGCGTCGTCCACAACTCTACGCCACCCGATCCGCCAAGCCTCGAAAAGACGCTGTCCGATTGAGATCGGACGTTTTAGAGGTGTCTGGTGCCGCACCCTATCGATACGCCCGTTTTGGGTCGGGCACAGGTCGACATCTCGACCTGAGTCAGGACGGAAAGGAAGGCCGTTTGCGGCAACGCGGGCTCCCGATATTTCACACTCCCGAGGAATTAGCTGAGTGGTTGGGGCTTCCGCTGAAAAAAGTTGCTTGGTTGGTCCATCGATTCACCGACGGGCGACCCGCCAGCCTGGATCAGGCACACTATCATTTCAGTTGGCGAAAGAAGAATGCGGGCGGGTGGCGACTCATTGAATCACCCAAGCAGACATTAAAATATGCTCAAAATAAGATTCTTCGCGAAATTCTTGATCACGTCCCAGCCCATGCGGCGGCTCATGGTTTTGTGTGCGGAAAGTCCATTCTGACGAATGCTCGGCCTCATGTGGGACAGGCGACGCTGTTAAAGTTGGACCTCGCTAATTTTTATGCGACGGTCGGATTTTCTCGCGTGACGGCGCTGTTTCGTTCGCTCGGTTATTCCCGTGAAGCCGGGATTTGGCTGGCGCTCCTGACGACATCTGCCATCCCGGGAAACATGGCCTTTCCCGGTCAGGATCCGTATGCCTTCGAGCCCTATTTGCGTCGGCATTTGCCCCAAGGGGCATCGACATCCCCCGTCTTAGCGAATTTGTCGGCCTACCGACTCGACATCCGATTGGCGGGATTGTCGAAGTCGTTCGGTGCCAGTTACACGCGTTATGCCGACGATTTAGCAATTTCGGGGCCCGCGGAATTTGCACACGGCCTTAGACTTTTCATTCCACTGGTACAGCAAATTATTCGCCAAGAACGTTTTCGTTCGAATCACTCTAAACGCCGAGTCCTACGGGCAAATCAAAGGCAGTCGATTGCCGGGGTGGTAGTGAATGAACGGATTAATATTGCTCGCGAACACTTCGATCGACTCAAAGCCATATTGACCAACTGTGTTCGACAGGGACCGTCCACGCAGAACCGCGAGAACGTTGCCGATCTCAAGTCACATCTTCGAGGTCGCGTTGCACACGTGCAACAATTGAACCCCACACGGGGTGAAAATCTGCTGAGACTCTTCAACCGCATTGATTGGAGCCATTGAAATTTTGAGATGATCAACTTCATGACATTTTTCCTACCGGGGCGATTGCTACAGCCGTTGCTGAAGCCGGTGATCAGACTATTTCTGGGTGTTGTTGCCATTCCTTTTTTTCGTCTTTTCGTCCGCCGAGTCGTCAAGGTTCAAGAGATAAACCAGGAACTCGAAAAAGACCTCGAGCAGTGGTTTCGTGGTGCGTTGTTGTTGTTAATCGCCACGAAAAATATGGAAGAATCCCTGTTCAGTTGGGTGACGCAGGAAACACTCGACGGGCCGCTTTTCTTGGCCGGGCGATTGCTCTTGGCCATCAGTGTGGTCGAGGGCATGCCCGACCAGTCTTTGTTTGCTTTGATTCATCCTGGACCGCAGCCGCCGAAATTCAAACAAAAACAAATTGTTTGGAGTTTGATCTGCTACATCCCACAACTGTTCAAAGGAATCATTTGCCAACACCTAAACCGATCATCACCGGTCTTCGCTATTCTGGCGGTCTTGGTTGCTGGAAAGATGGGTTGGATCTGCTATGGAATCGCGTTGGCTCAGTATCTGTTGATCGGCCTTGTCACTTCCCGAGACAAGGCCTTGAATGTCCTTCAAAGATTTGATGCGGCGGTTGATGGACAACGTCAACGACTGGAATCTGAACTGAAACGTCAAACGGAATCTCGAAAACTCAGAGAGGCAGGCACGCACGAAGGCAAGGTGTAGGGTCTACACGCACGTGTCGTCTCTCCGATGCGGATCGTAGTGCCCTCTCGATCCTGATCCGGTCGACTCTCGGTCACGTGTGGAAAGCGGCGGAGGATTGACCGCGTTCCAGTCCCTCTGGAATTTTTCTGAAATTTCGTACACGCCGCCGCGACAGGAGCAAGAGGATCTGGCTCAACCCGTTTCTGCGTCTCAGCAATATGCGGGAATTGCCACGTTTCGCTGCATTCCTTTCGGAACCGATCGGTTCCGATGTGGCGATCCTTGGCATTCCGGATGGCGGGTCAGTGTCATACCGCAGCGGGACTCGGTTTGGACTCCGAGCAATTGGGGCACAATCGTTGTTTCTGTGGGGCTACAACAACGCGCAAAACGTCGCGTCCTTGACCCAGCTGAAGATCGTTGATTTGGGGGACGTCGCTGTGGTGCCTCCGGATATTCGGGCGACTCACCGCGCCATTGAACTTGCCGCTACTGCGTGCCCATGCCAAGCAATACGGTCTGCCGGCCGTGATTCACTTCGATGCTCATCCGGACACTTGGGACAGCGAGTATTCTGGTCAGCCCGACAGTCAGGGCACTTCCTTATCAACGCGTCAGAGAGGAAGGGTTGATTGATACTTAGGTCTCTGTGCAACTCGGGATTCGCGGTCCGACGGCTGGTCCACAGGATTACACGGAGGCTCTGAAACTCGGGGCACGAATGATGACGCGAGAGGAGTTGCATCGCCGCGACTTTCAGGACGTCCTGCAGGAGATCCATGCAATCGTTGGAGGCCGAAGGACCTACATCACGCTCGATATTGATGTCATCGATCCGGCCTTTGCGCCAAGTACGGGAACATCGGAAATCGACGGGCTTTCTAAATATGATAGTGCCAATGGATTCGCGGTCTGCGTGGGCTGAACTGGATTGGATCTGATCTGGTCAAGGTCTCTCCGCCATTTGATCACTCGGACATCACCGCGATCCTCGCCGCCAATCGGCCATTTGAATTTCTTTGATTGTTAGTCGCCTAGGCTTGATCCCTTTTTAAATTGATCGCCGGCCCGAGTGACGTGTGTTTTGGGATCGATCATCAACGCTAGTCGGTCAGAGTCCACAGCTTGGTGATTTCTAGGCCCCGTCCCGAATGTGTCATCGTCATTGCAGTCGGACGTTTTTTCGAGCAGACTCAAAAAACTTATTGGCGAACGAGACGTTTTTCATCCGCGCACCAAGGGTCCTTTCCATGAATTCCAGATGTATTCACCATTGGTGTCAATTGCCTTTGATCATGCTTGCCGTTTTGCTCATGTCGCAGGCCGTGACAGCGGCGTTCAGACCCAACGTGGTTGTCATTCTCGCAGACGACATGGGATTTTCGGACTTGGGTTGTTATGGCGGCGAAATCGAGACACCCAATTTGGATCGACTCGCAGAAAACGGTCTGCGGTTCACTCAATTTTACAATACGGCACGGTGTTGTCCGACCAGAGCGAGTTTGTTGACCGGGCTCTATCCACATCAAGTCGGTGTCGGACACATGACGCGAGACATGGGTCTGGATGGATATCGAGGAGATTTGAACAAAACAGGGGTTACGATTGCTGAAGCTTTGCGCCCCGCCGGCTACAGAAACTACATGCTCGGCAAATGGCATGTCACCCGTCACTCACAGCCCAACGGTCTAAAACACAACTGGCCAAGGCAACGCGGTTTCGACCGATTTTATGGCACGATCACAGGCGCAGGGTCCTACTTTGATCCGGGTACGCTGACACGTGATGACGAGATGATTTCGCCATTAGCGGATAAGGAATACTCTCCGGAAACCTATTACTACACAGATGCTCTCAGCGATCACGCTGTCCGCTTTGTTTCGGAGCACGTCCGTGATCACTCGGAAAAACCCTTCTTTTTATATTTAGCCTACACCGCGGCCCATTGGCCATTACACGCTCTCGCGGTCGACATCGAAAAGCAGAAAGGAAAATACGATGCGGGTTACGATGCGATTCGAAGCACACGGTTTGAAAAATCCAAAGCGCTCGGTGTGATCGATCCGCGATGGAGTCTGACACCAACAAAAGGTGTTTGGTCAGAGGTAGAGCACAAACAGTGGGAATTACGCGGGATGGAAGTGTATGCCGCGATGATCGATTCCATGGATCAGGGAATTGGTCGTCTCGTTGATGAATTAAAACGGTCAGGACAGTTCGATAACACCTTGATTCTGTTTCTTCAGGACAATGGTGGCTGCGCCGAAGACAATGGCCGTTCTGCAACAACCGTTCGCGGCGAAAAACCAATTCTTCCTACAATTCCCAGGACCGATGTCCTGACCGTCGTGACACCGAAACAGACGCGAGATGGATGGCCCACACTGACGGGGCCGACAAACATGCCGGGTCCGAGAGACACGTATATGGCCTATGGTGATGCCTGGGCAAACGTCAGCAATACCCCTTTTCGGGAATACAAGCACTGGGTCCATGAGGGGGGGATTTCCACGCCCCTGATTGCGCATTGGCCCGATCGGATCCACGACACGGGTGCACTCCGGCATCAGCCGGGCCACGTCATCGACATCATGGCCACGGCCATCGACATTGCCGGTGCGACATACCCTAACACGTACCAAGGACATCCGATCCGATCACTGGAAGGCCGCAGTTTAGTCAGCGCTTTCGACAGCAAACCGATCGACCGTGACGCACTCTTTTGGGAACATGAGGGGAGTCGTGCACTGCGAGTCAGCCAGTGGAAAATTGTCGCAAAAGGGCCGTCCGCGCCGTGGGAGTTGTACGACCTTGAGGCGGATCGAACGGAAACACACGATCTTGCGTCCTCCGATTCAGATCGCGTGAAATTGATGGTCAGGAAATGGGAGACGATCGCTCAACGAACCGGCGCGATCCCGTGGATTTGGACACCACAGTACGAACAACCTGTTGAATAAGGTCTTGAGGCGGGGCGAGGCTCCCGCTAGGCCGCGATCAACAAGCGACTCGAGCTGCGTCGATTTCAAGAGGCGGAGAGGTGCACTGCTGGAGCGGCCGTTTGGTAGGCAATCCGAGAAAATCAGGGGGGAGGAATGCATTTCATGGTTTCGGCAGATGCGGCGGAGCGAATTTTATTTTTTCGACAAAACGGGCCACTTGTCGCGTTTGAGGATCCAATCGGCCGGTGCAATTCGAAATTGCTTTAACGACGTAATGGTAATGCGTCTCAAAGTCGGCATCAATTTCGACCTCAACATCTTTCGTAAGCGGGTTTCCCGGACGGCCAATGATTCGCAGAATTTCCTGATTCAGGCGTACGAATGCCGCATCGTCAGTACCCAGATTTTTCGAACCGAGCGTCAGTTGCGTCAACAAACCCTCGCGGTCCGAACGAAGCCCAACTTTGATTTCCGGCAGGTTCAGTTCTAACGACTGTGTCGAACCGGGAGCAGCAATTGGCAAATTGATGTCGAAGTTTCCTTCGGGAGCGGTGATCTTCAAATTCAGCATGAAGAAGATCAATAGCAGAAAGACAATGTCGATCATGGGGGCCATGGGAATATCGACTTTTGATGGCGAACTGATTTTGGCGAGCTTCATCCACATTCCCTTTCATTCGGCCGTGCTAACTTGGACTCGAGGGAAATTCATCTGTCGACGGATGTGGCACGCAACGAATACTTCGTAAATCCCGTCATCTGACACTTCTTAATCAACTCCTGTACCAGACCGGAAGGGACTTCCGCATCCGCTCGAATTAACACGGTTGTCTCAGCCAAGGCTTGTTTGCCGTGAGTCTTTTCAATGACGCGTCTCTCCGATTCAAGATCCGGACCAATGTGATCGACCTCAATGTTCCTTTCGTTGTAAAAAATCGTTGGCGTGCGATGGATGATCGTGCCATCGATTCTTCTATTAAAACCCAGATTCAGGACGAGTTCGTGTTCGGGTTTCACTTCGGGAGGCTTGGCGAGAATATCGAGGGGAAGCTTGATTCGCTCATCCGCCTTGGTGTTTTCAAAATTGATCGCGATCATAAAGAATGTCAGTAACTGAAACACCACGTCGATCATCGGTGTCATATCGAGTTCGACGTGAGTCATGTCCATCTTGCGAGGCTTCACCGGATTTCTCCAACTTGAAAAACGCAATTCATCATCACTACGAACGATTACTGCGCGGAGTCACCTGCAAACTTGGTGTCCGACGGTTTGCCGATGCCTTGAAAGTTCTTCATCAGGTTCGTCGCAACAAACCCACTCTCCATCAGAAATCGAGACAGGCGATTTCTGTAAAGGGTGTAAAAGATGATCGCGGGTATGGCAACAACCAATCCTTCGAGTGTTGTGAATAGTGCCGTCGCGATACCATCGGCCAAGTCTGACGGTTTTGGTGACGTGATCGAGGTCGCAATCACCTGAAAGCTCAAAACCATTCCTTGAACGGTTCCCAGTAGACCCAGCATGGGGGCGATCGAGCCGATCAGAGACAAATAGCCGATCTTGTGTTCCATCGCCATCGTTTCGTCTTCCGCCACTTCCATCATTCCCGCTTCAGCCTCCTCGTATCCACGCGACAATCGTTCCATCCCCGCCGTCAGTACTCGACCGATGAACGAGTCGTTTTGTCGGGCAGATTCGTATGCCCCTTGATAATCCTTGGACTGCAATCGCTGTTCAAATTCCTCAACAAATGATCCCGGCAAGTAATTGTCTCGGCGCAATTGCAGGCCAATCATCATGATGATTGAGACCATCACAAAGGACACAAGCATGATCAGAAATCCAAAGATCCCAGACGCACGAATCATCCAGCCGAGAAATGACTCCATCGGTTTCGTGGGATTGGTTTCGCTGCCAGATCCCGGATTTATTTCTGAACCACTGTCGTCAGACGTTCCCGACGCAGTCGAGTTGATGGTGTCTTGGCCGATACTGACCGACCAAGAACAGGCTATGACGGTGAACGCTAGCAATAGAGTCAAAACCGGACAGCAGTCGCCGAGTCGATGGGTGCGCTTCAATTCGATCCTCCTCACTGTGTTTTTTCTCCAGAACTGGCGACTCTCGTGGAGTCGAACGCTCTCAGGAATTGGGAAACGAGTCATCATTGCAGCCTTTGCCGAAAATAGGCAAACCGCAGGGATTCTAAAGCCACAACCGATCTCTGGCTAGCAGGCCACTAGTTGGTGGGACTGGTCTCAGCCAATTTCTTTCGCCAAACGCTATTCGGATACTTTTGAACAAGTTTCATTTCTGTATCAGTGGCACGATCTGGCAGTTGCACGAGTTTCCAAACTTTGCTGAGGTTGAATAGGGCCTCCGCATGAAAGTCCGCCTCTTGAGGGAATAAGATATCCACGTGTAAGTAGGCGAGTGCAGCCTCTTTGCCTCGTCCCAACGTTTGCAATGCATTCCCCTGAAGACAATAGGCCTCGGCTTGGATTGGTCCGTCGTCTGCGGGAGCGTTGTCGGTGATCACTTCCAAGATGTTTAACGCTTCTGCGCAGCGTGCCATGACAATCAGCGTGCGAGACTGTCCTAGTAACGCCTCGTATTTGCGAGATTGTTCGATCGTGGAATCAGTTGCCGCCGTCGCAGCGGCGGCGGAAAATTGTTGGATCGCATCGTCCAGCTTTTTGTCAGCGACTAAAATGCGGGCCAAAAATATTTTGGCGAGCAACTTGTATTCGTTCCACGGTGCTTCGGCGACGATGTCAAAGGATTCCTTGGCGCTGGCGAGATCGCCTCGTGCAAGTTGAATCTGACCCAAGAGTCCGACGGACTCGAAATAGCGAACGTGGTTAGGGCTCGATTTCTGAATAGCCAGCAACGTGTGAATTGCCTCTTGCTGCTTGTCCGGATCAAACAAGGCTAGTCGTGCTGTGGCTCGGGCGATTGAATAATCAATCTCCGCACGCAATTCATTACTCGGCGTCTTGGTTTCCGCTTTGGATTTGGTATAGCGTTGTAAGGCGGATGCGTACTTGCCTCCAGTCTCGTCAATATTTCCTAACCTCAAATCACCACTCGCGCCGTCCCATTCGATGGCGGAGATGTCGTTGGCCTGAACGGCTTCCGATTCGCCAACCGATTTCTTGACGGTGAATCCCGTCTGGGACATTCCTGTAATTGTGCCCCCCAATTTTTTCCCGTTGCTCTTGCGTGTCACTGTATCAACGGCTGACAACTGCGAGGCGAAGAGCATCACCGTGACGACACCAGAAATAAACGGATCTCTTTGCATAGCAGCAATATTTTCTTCTTGGTCATCCGGCCGGATGATCTGTGCCACCGGTATTCAACGAACCGAGACAGCCCCATCCAATCAATCGGCCGACAACTTAGGGAAGGCGGTCGGAGGCTCCCCAGTAATTTTGGGCATCGATCGCGATCAATTCGTGAAACGATCGGACGACTACTTCGCGTCCGTAATCCAACCCCTCGAACAGTTCGGAATCGACTCCATCAACCGGCCCCTTGGCATGAAGCATGATTCTAACCTCGTCAAGATCCTCCGCTGTTTGGCCAGAATCATGACGAAATTTGATGGCCAGAGTCCCGCGTTCGGCAGGTAGGGGAAACTCCCATCGGCCTTTGTAGCCTTGACTATCAGCATCCCAGACAGCCAACGGCACAGGTTGCCATAACCGAAAGAAGGACCAATCGCCAGTCGTCACCCAGACCGTTCCTTGCGGAATACGGTTGACGTAGCGGATCGACCAGCGTTTTGGCGAGAGGCGGCGTTCAGTTCCTGGTGTCACTCGCCGAATGGCATCTAAGGCGGTTACAAATCCGTCACGAATGGTCTCATATCTCGGATATCGCTCTCCCTGATGCCCAATCCATCCGTATGCAAATCCGCACGATGTCAGTCGCACGGCGCGGTCACCCATGACGTTCTCGAGTTGTCGATCATGGCCAGGAGTATCATCCGCGACGGTCTGCCATGAACCGAACCATTCCGCACCGAGAGATTCTCTCAAGGCCGTTGGATCGACTTCGAATTGCTCAAGGGAATCGACAAAGTCAACGCCCAACCAACATTCAATCAGCGGTGGATGGGCATAGTCTGGCGGTGTCAGGTGCGAACTACCGCTGACGAAACCGTAACGTACGGGAAGAGTTGTTGGCATACAGATCCTTGTCACAGGGGATCGCGAACAGCCACGCGCTGTTGCCACGGCTTGGAATCCAACGAGGCTAAACAACAAGGCAGCGGTCGTTGAACGGGTCGAAAAAAATATCTTGTGTGTGTTGGTTCACTCTACTGGATATCCCGAGTGGTTTCCAGAATCGATTTTCTTGGACGACGAAAACATGTGTTGACATCTGCCGCGGAACGCGGCAAGCAGCCGACACATTCCGCAACCTCATTTAAAAAAGGCTTTGGAATTCAGTCCAAAAACACAAATTCGTTCGTTAGCAACAATCCGTGTATGAAGTGTTTCCATTCCGCAGGTGACGGCTGATGCCCCAAAAATTCTTCCGAAAATCGCAATTCTTCGCCTGACGGAGAGCGGGCGAAGAGTATCCGATAGAGTCGTCTCACGCGGGACAATTTCTCGGATTCACTATTCAGGTCGAATCGTTGCGACACCAATTCGCCAACGGTTTCGGTGAGCGAGCCATTCATCAAAAAAAGAGCCTGCGGTGAGATTGTTGTGGTCTCTCGAGACGAACTCGTTGCCGCGGAACTGGGAAAGTCAAAGACACTCAAAAGACTCGGCGGATTGGCTCGGTCGAGGAAGGCGTAAACGGTCCTTCGGAAATGGACTGTCCCGTCGAGAATCGGAATCGGCGGGCCTCCGATCCGATCGTCTAATCGATCGGTCACAAATAAAAGGGCATCGCGCGTCTCTTCGAAATCAAGGCGTTGGCGATTGAAATGAGAAAGCCAGTAGTTTTCCACATCGTCATCGAACGAAGCATTTGGCTCGCTTGATTGCTGGTAGACGCTGGTCGTCATCAGAATTCGGTGGAGACGCTTGAGTGACCAGCGATTGGAAAGGGTCGTGTTCGTCGGAGTCCCTGCGGGGAGCGACAATCCCCGGTCGCCGAGATGTTCTGGCCCTGCGTCCACCCCGGCGCTCACATCCCTGTCGACAGTGGAAATTCTCTTGCCGACGAACTCTTGGCTCAACCAATCCAAAAGTTCGGGATGAGTCGGCGGTTCACCTCGTAATCCGAAATCACCGGGTGTGCGCACCAAGCCCGTGCCGAAGTGATTTTGCCAAACGCGATTCACCATGAATCGGGACGTCAACGGATTCGCAGAATCGACAATGGCATGAGCCAACTCAAGCCGACCGCTACCACTCGTAAACGGCTTGCGCGTATCCCCCGTAAGAACCGACAAAAATTGCCTGGGAATGGCGACTCCGAGGCGATTCGGATTCCCCCGAATGAAGATCGAGGGGTCAAACAAGACACTATCCTGAAGAACCATCGCTCGTGGGGGGGCTCCGGGACCGTTGATAAGCCACTGTTCGACCTCCGCCAGATGTTTCTTGAATTCGCCCTGAGCAGCACGATCCGGGAAGAGCGATACGAATCCCCAACCGGCAAACATCGGTGGCACCGTTGCGGGAGATGACTCTCCATACAACTCCAGACGCAATTCTTCTGCGTCAGCATCCTCGAGCCGTTCTGGAGTCTGGCGTTTCAGGATCAGCGATTCTTGAATTTTTGACTGCCATGTTTCATGAATCGATTTCAGTAAGTCGCCATATCGCTGGGCGACATCGATGAGCGTTTGTGGCCACGATGGCTGGCTGAGTGCCGTGACAAGCAACGCATTGAATCGGGTCGTCGAGAGCGGCTCGTTAGAGGCAGATTGTGAAACGGCCCGTTGCATGCACGCGGCCGCCTCCGCCGCAAATCGATCCTCAGGAACGGTGGACAACTCCAGCCAAATCCCCCACACGGGATGAGTCGCTGCAGTCTGCTCGACGTCCTCGTGACGAGGTCTCCTTTCACGGCCAGCGAGCGCGTTCAAATAGGCCTGCCATCGGACGATCATGGCCGGATTGATGTCCCCCGGGTCGGCAATCACCATGAAGTCATCCGTGGGAGGTTTTTCATTAGCCGTCTTCGCGGCCAACAGGTAGTCACCGACACGCGTGCGCGCTCCCTCCACAAGAGCGCTGAGCTTCTGCTGGACAAAGTCGTCCACTCCCTGTTGTCGTAACGAAAGTTCAATCGAAAATCGACGATCGGCGGGTGTGTCGCGAGGAGCTGAAATCAAGGGGAGCACCAGCGGTTCGCTGGTGCTCCGAAAGACGCCGTACAGGGAATAATAATCCGCCGTCGGAATCGGGTCATATTTGTGGTCGTGGCAGCGGGCACAGGTCACCGTGAGCCCCAACAAACCACGAGTCACCACGTCAATCCGGTCATCAACGATGTCATGAACATTGCCCATAAATCGGCTGCCGACGGTCAGAAACCCCATCGCCGCTAGGCGGGGGTCGATTTCGTCCAGCGCATTCAAAGAATCTTTTTTCAAAAGATCGGCCGCCAACTGCTCCATCACAAATTGCTCATACGGCTTGTCCTCGTTCAGCGACTTAATGACATAATCGCGATAGGTATAGGCCCAGGGGTAAGCGGTTTCTTCAAAGGGGATCGGACCCTTGGTATCCGCATAGCGGGCCACATCCAACCAATGTCGTCCCCAGCGTTCTCCGTATTTTGGGGAGGCCAACAAGCGATCGATTAACCGATCAAAGGCATCGGGCGTCGGATCCCCTTCAAATGCAGCGACCTCCTCAGGAGTGGGTGGAATTCCCAGCAGATCGAACGTCGCCCGCCGAATTTGTGTGTGTCGCTTCGCCATCGGTGCACGGAGCGATTCGCGATTCGCGCGCCGTGGAAGCGATTGCGAAAGGTGGCGCATTTGCTGCTCGAGCACAAACCGATCGACGGGTGTTCGTGACCACGCGTCGTGGTCACTGGTGGGAATGGCAGGGGCGCGTACCGGTTGAAATGACCAGTGGGCTTTCCACGCCTGCTCAACCGCCGAACCAGAACGCTCTTGTGTCCACGGAAGGCCAAGATCAATCCACTGGATAAGCATGGCAATTTGTTGAGGTGAAAGACGTCCGTTGGGAGGCATCTGAATATCACCTTCGTGGCGTACCACATGAACCAGAAGGCTGCCAGAACCGTCTCGCAGTCGCACCGCATTACCACGGTCTCCTCCCTGGAGAACAGCTTCTCGAGAATCCAGTCGCAGGCCGGACTCGGCCTTCTTCTCTCCATGGCAATTCCAGCATTGCGAGGCAAGAACCGGACGGACATGCTTTTCGAAAAGCTCAATTTGCTCAGCGGAAAAAACAGGCTCTTCGGCCGCGTCCGTCTTCCATTCAAAAGCGATCGCCACGCCCCACAAAAATCCGGCACCGATGATTCGTCGGAGAAAGGCCGAATCCTGTCTCACCGACGGACATCCATCTCCCAGCTTGGCGAAAGCCTTCTTGATTACAACAAATAAGTTGCCGGTCTGAGTCATGATTCATTGCCTCGTCGGTCATTGGTCGGCGTCTGGCCAGGGTGGAAGTTCCCCATTTCGGTGTTCCGACAGAAAATGAATTCTGCTGCATCATTCGACAGGGGGCAAACATCTCGTACTTGGCCATGGTTGAGACAGGTCGCGGTTTGAAATTTGAAACAGGCCGATTTTAAATGGGCTCAATCGAGGACTGTCTACTGATCAATTCAATACGGAGTCGTTGAATGCGTCGAGCATCTGCGGCAAGGATCGTCAACCGCAATTGCTCCCAGTGGATGGATTCTCCGGCTACGGGCATTTTGCCGATTTGTGAGAATGCAAAACCTCCAATTGTATCAAACCCGTCTCCGCTTTGAAGTCCGTAATCGAAGCGTCGATTCAATTCGTCCAGACGAACGCGTGCATCGACTTCAACGATCATCGGCGAAACTTCGCAGATATCTTCATCTGGCTGACCGCCGTCGACGTCGTACTCATCGGCGATCTCGCCCACAATTTCTTCGAGAATGTCCTCCATCGTCACCAGTCCCGACACACCACCATACTCGTCATTGACGATTGCGATGTGAATCTTTTGTCGCTTCATCAGTTCCAGTAAGGCGGGGATCCCTGTGGTCAGAGGGACGTGAATGGGTTCGCGAATGAGATCCCGAAGGACGGCAATGGGTCCACCGATTTCCGGCGGCTCGAATGCTTTTAAGAGGTCTTTCGCATAGAGTATTCCAAGGATATCATCCGTGGAATCGCCAATCACCGGCATTCGCGAATGTCCGGATTCAATCAACATTAAGCGGGCCTCTTCGAGCGTGCAGTCGGCATGCACACATTCCATTTCTGTGCGAGGAGTCATAATCGCTCCGACATCTTCGTCCTGAATCTGCATCACGCGTGAGATCATCGCCGTTGAGCCAGATTCCAAGACGCCCTCCCGTTCGCCTTCACCGACAACAGATCGAATGTCCTCTTCTAAAACCGACGCATTGTCGGATTGTGGTTCCGCGCGGCCGGCCAAGCGATGTGCGTACCGATCCAGTTGATCGGCGATCCAGAGTGCTGGGCGAAGAATCGTCTGTAACCATTCGATCGCAGGCCAGCAGCGGCAGAGAAACGATTCGGCCGCGATCCGCGCAATCGTCCACGGCAACACATCGGCGGCGAAAAATGTGAGAATCGTGAAGCCGGCATATTGCAGCACAAACTTCCATGCGATTCGCCGAGTCGGATCTCCGTCGGCCACCCGAGGCCATCCAATCCAGATGCATAGCACTGCGGCCAGGACCAGTGTGACGCTGGTTAATAAAAATTCCATGGCGAGTAACGCCGGCCCCTGCTGCTTCAGGATCCGACCGAATCGGTCAGGAACAGAACGCTCCTTGCAAAGGGTCTCGAGTCGACTGTACGAAAAATCTCGCATGGAATCGCATCCGAGTGCGCTCCAAAACGCGAGCAACCATAAGACGACCACAATGGCAGGTAAAATCAATGACATCAGGTTTCCAATCCTGTCGGAACAAGTTGCCATCGAGAAAGTAATGCGCGTTCTCTGGCACGCATCAACGGGCGGGAGTCATCCGTCGTGTCGTTGTAGCCGCAGAGGTGCAAGATCCCATGAACGAGATAAAGCACTAATTCGTCGTATGCCGACCAGCCATGCACGGACGCTTCTCGGATCGTTGTTTCGATGCTGATCACAAGCTCTCCTTCCAATCCGTCATCCGTGTTGGGGCAGGAGAGCCCATGGGATGTCATCTCCCGATCGACACGAGCGCTATTTTGGGGAGCGACTCCCGAATTCTGATTGAGGCCTTCATCCAGTCGGAAGCTGATCACATCCGTGGGGTAGTCATGTCCCAGAAATTCACGGTTGATCCGGCGAATTTCCGCATCGCTGACGAGGGCCACCGTCATCGTGGCGGCCGCGACATGCTCTTCGAGAAGAATGTGTGCGACAATATCTCGCAGCCAGATTTCGTCGATTGCGAGAAGGTTTTGCTGATCAGCGATTTCGATGCGATAGTTTGACATCGTGTGTAAAGACAGGTGATCAGTCACGCTGTTTTCTGTTCAGGATACTTGATCCTGGTGTGGTAAATACCGATCAAAGACTTCGTCAACGAGTCTTGCACGACGGCCAGTTCACTGAGTGTCAGGCGACATTCATCGAATTGGCCATCCAGCAGACGTTTCATCGCGATTTCGTGAACGAGCGTTTCAATTCTTTTGGGCGTCGGCTCATCAACGGCTCGACAGGCTCCTTCAACAGCATCGGCCACCATGACGACGGCAGCCTCTCGGGACTGGGCCTTCGGGCCGGGATACCGATAAGCCGATTCTTGGACGTCCGACCTGTGGTCCGGAGCAGATTCCGCTTGCTTTGTTGCCTCATGGAAGAAGTACTCGACTAATGTCGTTCCGTGGTGTTGTTCAATGAATTCGATCAGCGGCTCCGGCAAATTGTGTTGCCGAGCCAGTTCGATTCCGTCTTTGACATGCCCCATAATCACGAGGGCACTCATTGCCGGGTTGAGTGATTCGTGGCGGCTGATTTCTCCGGCGGTCATGTTTTCGACAAAGTACAACGGTTTCAGCATCTTGCCGATATCGTGGTAGTAAGACGCGACGCGACAGAGTAGCCCATTGGCTCCGATGGCGTTGGCCGCCGTCTCGGCGATCGCGGCTACCGAATTGGAATGACTGTAGGTTCCCGGCGCACGTTGTACCAACTCTTGCAACAAGGGATGCGACACGTCGCTCAATTCGAGGAGGCTGATATCCGTGACAACACCAAAAATGCGTTCGATGAACGGCAGACTGCCGGAAACGAGGAAACCCGTCAAAAAGCACCACCCGGCTCCTTGTAGACTGATCTTCAGTAAACGCGGATCGCTCCAAATGCTGCCGAGTTGCTGATTCTCAAGGATGAAAATTCCCCACATCACAAGCAGATAGGTGACGGCGGTGACGAAACCGACTTTGACAAGCTTCATCCGATTGCCGACTTGATTCAGTGAGATGACTGCCGCCGCTACGGCACTCATGAGAACCACGAATTCGCCGACGTTTCTGCCGGTCGCTAGCGTGAGCGCCAGCGTCATGGAAAAGCCAGACAACGCCGCCAGAACTTGGTTGTAAGCAATTGCCAGAACCATCACGGTGCAAAGCACCGGCAAGGCCTCCGCACGCCACGGATCGAACGACAGGAAACGGGAGAGAACGACAGAAATAATGACGGCAGCAAAATAGACGGTCAGCCGCCTGATGCTGGTTGCCAGTCGCGGCTCATTGCGAGTCAAATAGTAACTATTCATGCTCACAAAAACGCTCAGGAGCAGCAACACCGTGAGAACGCGCAGCCCTCGTTCCCCCAAACCGACCATTTCCTCAATGGCGTCATATTGTGATTTCAAAATTCCAAGCGTCTCTTCGTCAAGATCCGTACCGGGCGCAACAAGTAGCATGCCCCGTTTGTAAATGTCTTTGACGGGAGGAGTATTCCGTTTCTCTTCGTCCCGTTTCTTGTTGGTCGCGACGGCGTCGTATTCCAACGAGGGTTGTCCCCGATTCAGCAGCCAACGCTCCAAAATATTTTGTGGCGATTTCAGAAAGGGAAAGGACTTCCAATGTCCGCCAAGAGTGCCGGTACTCTTCAACATTTCCGACATCAAAGCATCCGCCACACGACAATCCGTCGTGTCCTGATTGGAGATCACGACGATCGCCGCTTCGAGACGCAGCTCCTGACGTGCGACTTCCGCAGGGTCGAGCACGCCTGTGTGGATCAGAGGCGTCACGAGTTGGCTGAATTCGGCCACAATCTCCTCAATTTTGCGTTCGATTGTTTCCGCCGGTCCGATCTCTTCGCGTAGGGCCTGCCAGTCGGCAATGTTTTCGGGAGAATGCGTCTCAGATGTCGTATTTGTTCCATCAGAGACCCAGCCGAATGCGGCAAGCGTTTCGGCGGAAAGGTCATTGAACTGACTGACGGTCACGATTTCGAACAAGTGTTTTCGAAGTTCGTCAGGCAGCTTTCGCAAGCGCGTCAGGCCTTCGTCCGATTGATGGAACACCGGCGGGACGCGATTTTCTCGTTCGAGTTGGGCGAGGTCCGTTTTCCGCAAATTGACTCTCTCAAAATCAATACCGGCCAGTATGCCATTCGAAGCGTCGTCGCCAAGTCGGTGTGGAAATGGAGCCTGCCAACTTCCGACTCCCATCACGAATGCAATCAAAAATAGCAGGCAAATCATCAGTCGTAGGATTACCTCACGGTTGCTCAGTTGCCTTCTTAAGCGACTCAGCAACGAATCTGTTTTGATGGAGGTGCGGCGATGGGTTCGGTTTTTACGCAGAAAAAAACGAGACATATTTTTATCCAAAAGACACTTCTGAAGTGCCCTTGAGTGCAGTTACATTTCGGTTGGCAGTCGTCCATAGGAAGGAACCTGGTCCGGCAGGGAGGTCGCCGAGGAAGGTTCTGACTCCGGATGATCGAGCGTCGTGTTCGTGATTGACGTTGTCGGGCTGGAGAGTGATAAACGACTGACCGAGGTTGATCCAGAAACCGAATTGAAGGGACTTCGATTCGCAGGGTCCCTGCGATCGGTGTCGTACGCTTCCACAATCCGTTTGACAAGCGGATGCCGCGCAATGTCTTGTGTGCGCAATTGAACGGATGCGATCCCTTCAACCGTTTGCAAGCGATTCCACGCATCAACCAACCCGCTCTCCACCCTGTCTGGCAAGTCGGTCTGCGTTGTGTCACCCGTCACGACAACCTTGGAAAGCTGTCCCATCCGTGTCAAAAACATTTTCATCTGAGTGGTGGTTGTGTTTTGGGCCTCATCGAGAATCATAAACGTATTGTTCAGCGTTCGCCCACGCATGAAGGCCAGAGGGATAATTTCGATGACGTCTTTGTCGAGATACCGTTGAACCTGATCGAAGTCGAGGATTTCTGCCAGAGCATCAAGCAGCGGACGGAGGAACGGATTGACCTTGGCCAGCATGTCACCCGGTAAAAATCCGATCTTTTCCCCGGCCTCGAGTGCCGGACGAACGAGAACGATTTTTCGCACCTGCTCCAATCTGAGAGCATTCACGGCCATCGCCACCGCGAGGTAGGTTTTTCCAGAACCCGCGGGACCGGAGCAGAGGACCATGTCATTTTCTCGGATCGCCTTCACATAGTTGCGTTGGCCTTCGCCCAGCGGTCGAATCTTACGCGCCTTGTGAAAAATTTCGATGGCTTCGTCGTTTTCAGCCTCTGGAGAGGCCGCCGAGTGGCGTAACGCGCGATCAATATCCTCGTCACGCAAATCACCATTGGCTTCGATAAGCGACTTCAAGTCGGAAACGATTTCTATTCCAAGATCAACCTGCGATTGCTCGCCGTGCAAATGAAGTTGATCCCCGCGCAATACGACATCAATATGTAACGCATCGCGGAGCCGACGTAAATTTTTGTCCCGAATACCAAAAAGACTCCGAACGTCATTGTGGTTTTGAAACCGAACGCATCCTTCCGACATAAAACGTACTCATGAGACACAAGAACCCGCGAAACACCCTCGCGGCGAACTCCCACACTGTACCGCGTGTCGCTCCAACTCGCAAAAGAGTCGCCACACGGGCCCCTCGTTTCACGAGTCTTCCGCCAAGATTTCTAACATCATTCACGCTCCAAAGCGGAAAAAACGCTGCCGCAGCACAGACTTCCTAGACTTCTCAGATTGCCAGAAATGCTGGCCGAGTGTAACGGCTTGGGGCAATTTTTTAGAACGATCGGTTGTCTTCAAGTCTCTATCATTGCCAGTTCGATCACACTTCCAAAACCTTGAATTTTGACAATCCGACTGTCTGTGGGGTGGTGACAGCCCACCGCAGCCAATCGGGGATTGGTCAGTTCTGTCCAGTCACCATGTGGAATACTCGAACAGTCGAATCAAACTGACCCGTTGGAATACCGGCCCTCGTGAATGGTGTTGTGCCACGAGGTTTGAGGGATCGACCGGTTTGGAACTTACGGAATTCATCACATGTATCAAACATATTTCGGGTTAAAACGACGTCCGTTCGGGGCGACTCCCGATTCAAGATGCTTTCTAGCGTCGCGTGTGATTCAAGCGGCACTCGACGAAATCGTTGTCTGCGTTGAGCAGGGGCAGGGGATTGCTGTTGTTTCTGCTCCGGCAGGGATCGGCAAGACGTTGCTGTGCGAACGACTGCGAACCGAGCTTGGTAACCGATTTGAATCGGTGATCCTGCGGCATGCCAACTTCCTGACACGTCGGGGACTTTTGCAAACCCTCTTGTGTGAACTCAGTCACGCTTACCGGCAACAGGATGAGCAGGAGTTGCGCCTGGAGCTTTCTCCGGCAATCCGGGCACTCCAGCCGGAACGAGAAGCGTTAGTGCTGATTTGCGACGAAGCACACCAACTTTCCAGAGATCTGTTGGAAGAATTGCGAATACTGTCGGACTTCGCCGAGAATGGCCGCCCCTTAGTGCGGCTTGTTCTTGTGGGACAGAGAGAGCTCGAAGAGACATTGGCGATGCCTAGCTTGGAAGCTCTCAGCCAACGCATTCGGGCGCATGTCTGCCTCGAAACGATGGATCGTGCAGACTCTCTGGACTACATTGACTATCGCCTGACTTGGGCTGGTGGTCGAACCGAAGAAATCTTTGATCGGGACGCGGTTGAGCTCATCTGCCAAGCGGCGGACGGTGTGCCACGCTGTCTCAATCAACTCTGCGATCAGGCCTTACTTTTGGGATTTGTCGCCGAACAGCGACCGATTTCCACCGAAATCATCCGCGAGGCTCTTCAGGATCTGCGGCAACTTCCGTTGCACTGGAACGAGACGTCCATCGTCGAAAGGCCGTCACAGAGTATCAGACATCCCGAAACCGACGTTGACTTCGATGACCAGAGGGATTGGAAAAGTCCCTCACCCCGATCGACGTGCGAAATGGAATCTGTTGAAATTGGCTCCGATCTGCCACTCTCGTTGGGTGTATCTCCGGAGGAATCCTTGGAAGCCGCATCGAGTGGCATCGAGATTCCTGTCGTCGTCGATTTTTTTTCGGCAGGCGAATCAAGGACCGAATCTCACGCCGCTCCGATCCTGTCAACGGATCACCTGACACATCGAGAAGGTACGCCCGACGTCGGTCACGCTCCCTTGCGAAAGGAATCCTCTTCTCCATCACTGCTGAGGGGCTCCGATCAGCTGACCTACGATTTCAGCGACAATTCATTGGGCAATTCCAATGGACAACGGCGATGTTTCGTGGAGGAACTCGTGCTCGATCGTTATGCTTCGATCGATGCTGGACGAGATCCCGTGGCCCCGCAGACACTTTTATCCGTTTTGTCTTCGATTGAATTCGAGCACAACGAATCGATCCCGGGGAACTCAAAATCCGTCCACGACGCGGCCAATTTTCGCGATGTCTGTGACCGCTTGGAGGGGATTGTGCCTCCGGTTTCTTATGAGACCTGTTGGAATGACGACAGACGTCAGTCGACGGCAACGGTGATCGAGGACAGTCATGAAACGCAGAAGTCGAGATCTGGGCTAGGAATCCTGCCGGTGGAGCCAAAGCATGGCCAGCCCTTCAACGACCTCCGGTCGTGCTCGGAGGTCCCACAATTGGCAGATGCCTTGAACAGACTCGGTCACGGTTCTGCACCAGACCCTACGAGTCAACCTATTGGCGCCGCGTTCGATTCTGCACTGCTATTTGAAGAGCAGATCATGGAAACGCCGTCTGAATTGGGTGAGATGCTCGTCAACGACAGCGGGCCAACCGCATTTCGAGAGACGGAACCCCGTGCCGTTGCGGAGTCGGTCTCGCTGGCCACAGGAATGGCTCGTCCGTATCGAAATCTGTTTAGTCAGCTTCGACGCAAACAGCGAGGCCTGTTGTAAAATTCGGATCTCCTCGCTGATGCGAATGATGCACAGCCTCGGGAGAGAGGAATCCGACTGCGGGACAGCGATCCGCAGCGTGGGTCATCTCCGCGCAGGACGCCGCCGTCACTGATCCGGCCAGGCTGCTGCCAGTCCCGGATCCATGGCGTCGGCCCCTTTTTCAAAAAGTACGGATCGAGATGACCCCTAGCTCCGTATGTGAATCGAGTCGCGGTCCACGACCTGCGTGGTAGGGACCGTCGCACTCGAGGCAAAAACTCGCTGATCTGTTGTGGAAAGTTCGGTTCTGTGACAGTCTCGGAGAAACAGGAGCTCTCAATAACTCGAAGGAAGGAACGAAATGCAATCGTCAAACTTTCAGAGCCAATCCTATCGGCAACGGCAGATCACTCGGGACCTGAATGGGATTCGTAACTCAGGGGGCATCGTGAATGGGGGCCTTGTCACTTTCCTCACCTTGATGGCGCTGACGTACTCCGTCAGCGCTGGTGAGTTTAATGAAGTGTTGAGTCTCGGAGATCAAGCACCGATTTGGAGCAATCTGCCGGGAACGGATGGCAAGCAGCATTCCATGTCCGACGATCACGACAAGACCGCAATTGTTCTAGTGTTCACCTCTGCGACGTGCCCAACGGCGATCGAATACGAGTCTCGCATCAATGAAATGGCCGAACGCATGGCCGGTCCTGGCCGACAAATCGCCCTCGTGGCGGTGTGCGTCAATCGAGTCAACGGAGATCAACTGTCTGATCTCACGGAACGCGTAAAATCTAAAAACCTCAACTTCGTCTATCTATATGACGAGACTCAAAAGATTGCCAAAGACTATGGCGCAATTTTTACACCGGAGTTCTACGTCCTCGACCGTGATCGAAAAATTGCCTACATGGGAGCGTTCGACGATCACGCCGATCCAGAAAAAGTCCGTCGTCGACATGTCGAAGAGGCCATCCTTTCCGTGCTCAAGGGAAAAGTACCGGAGGTCCAAGAGACCATTGGTCGCGGCTGCCGCGTGCGATACCTTCGCGAGCGAAAATGAGGCTCGTGAAGGTGTCTTCTTTGTCATCAAGCCCGCTCTCAAATGACGCCTGATCGGCGACCACGCGACGATTGTTGGGCGTCATCAATGATCGGTGGAACGGTCTTCGGTTGGCACAAAAACTGTCCGATGGTCATCGAGGAGTCCTCGTCGAGTTGATTTTGTCGTCGATCCTCGCAAGATGGATCGTGGCAGTTCAAACATCGGATCGATAACCACAACAGAAACGTTTACTGTCCATGAAATTGTTTTATCAATGCGTCCTTCATCCGCTGTACACGACGAAGGAAAACCATGTGAATAAAATAACAGGACTCGTGGGCACGGTCGTTGATTTCAGCAATATCCGAGTGACTTGTTGGAATCGCCTCTGTCCATGAACGAGATATGCTGTTGAATGAAACATCTGGGTTTGTGCGATGACACGAAGGACACAGCCCACGCCGTTCGCTCGGGATGCAGGGTCCGTCATTCCGATGAGTCTCCGGTGATCAAGGATGGGCGCAGGGGATCCGTCGAAATCGTTCGACAATTTCAAATTCTTCGGGGGGAGACTGATTCCCCTGTATTTCGTTCCACAGCTTGCCTACCGATTCGTGTATCCTCCCTGTCCGTTCTTGTATGCTACCGTGTTGGCCGGAGCGCTAAGAGGCGAGACGGTCTCCTACCCGGCGAGAGAGGTTGAGTCCGATGAAGGTGCTGCGTGGACGGAGCATTTTCTTCTGTCGACCGTCCGTCGATTGTGATCCACACCTTGACTGCTGCATTGAAACTCTGAAAAGTTCGGGACGTACATATTAAGGATAGTGACTTGTCATTCAACAGCGTCTTGGCGCGACTGTGCCAGACACAAAAATTCATTAATAGGACGCAACGGCGGACATCGATTGCGGTCTTTTTTTTACTGATTTCTGCGGTTCCAGCAGCAGAGTTGCCGGTCGCAACGATGCCTGAACGACACCGTGTGTTCCTCACAAATTATTGTGTCGACTGCCATAACTCGGAAACGAGAGAAGGCAACTTACGACTGGATAATGTTTCTTTTTCAATCGATTCCGTGGAGCGTGCGGCACTCTGGCAAAAGATACTCAACCAGCTGAATTCCGGTAACATGCCACCAAAAAATGCCAAACGCCCTGGCAACGAGGAAAAAACCGAGTTGCTGGATGTTGTGGCGCAAACTCTCGTCAAGGCGCGTCAGTTCTTGAGTGATGGAGGCGGCAAAATCACCATGCGACGCCTCAACCGACGGGAGTATAAAAATTCGATTCGTGATCTGTTGGGCATTGAGTTGGACGTGAGTGATTTGCCGGACGATCGCGGCGTGGGAAATTATGATACTGCAGGCGCCTCACTGTTCATGTCCAGCGATCAGTTTGAGCAATACCAAGCGTTGGCACGACGAGCAATGAAGGAAGCATTTGCACGCAGCGTCAGGAACTCCACTGGCAACGATCGACAACGCCGGACGGACCATCGTGAAACCGAAGATTTTGCCAAACGTATCGTCCGCCATACGTTCAATGCATACTATCTTGGTGGATACAAACAGGGCATGGCATGGCGTGCGTCCGACCGCAGTAAGCCGCCGAGTGAATTTGGGCTGACCGACGAGTTGGAAGTTGACTACCGGATCCAGTCCTTCGAGAAATATGGTCCCAGCTACTCAGCGTACCTCTCGAATCCCCTGTCGGATACGGGCTCGCTGCTGACCAGTTTCAGTGCTGCCGATGAGGTTGTCGCGTTACCACCCGACCGAGCTTCCGAATTCGATGAGACCGTAAGTCCTCCGGTTTCCTCCGGCTATTACCGACTCAGGATACGTCTTGGGGCGATCTCTGCGAAAGCCTCAGAACGGATTTTCGTGGAGATGGGCACACGCACCAGCACTGTTCAATTCGCCTTTCAACGCAGCTTTGAGATCACGGGCACGGTGGCACAGCCACAGATCATCGAAACCTTCGTATCCATCACGGCAGACGGCCCACACACATTTGTGTTCCGAGAAAAGCGACCGATCAGTCCGGTGGACGACGTTTTTTTGAACTCGATAAAACGAACCGGTGTCATTCCTGATCCAGCGTTGTGGATTGACTGGGTTGAGTGGGATGGTCCACTGCCCACGCCAACAAACGATGATCTCTTACGGCAGGTGATTGGCGCAGACGTGAGCGAGACGCCTGAGTCCGCGCGGGCAATGATTGAACGCTTCGCGGCGTTTGCCTTCCGAGGACGTTCACCGGATAGCGATTTTGTGGATCGTCTTATGACGATTTTTGAAACCAGCCGGGCCGCTGGCCGATCGTTTGAGGAATCGTTGAAGGAATCGCTGAGTACCGTGTTGGCTTCGCCGGGTTTTCTGTATCTCTCCGAGGGGAAAGAGGACCACGAATCAGCCGGCCTGACGCCCCTGGAGTTCGCCTGTCGACTGTCTTACTTTCTCTGGAGTGCGCCACCGGACGAACCACTGCTGGCTGTCGCCAGGAGCGGTGATTTGCAGAAGCCCGCAGTGCTCGCCCAACAGGTCGAGCGCATGCTCGACGACGTGAAAATGCGGGACCTCGTCACCGGCTTCACGCACCAGTGGCTCGGAATGGACCGACTCGATTTTTTTCAGTTCAACACAACGCTCTATCCCGATTTTGACGAGAGTGCAAAGGCGGCCGTCAAAGAGGAGGTTTTTGCCACGGTGGAGCATCTGCTGCGTCATCAAGGGAGTCTGCGTTCGCTGCTGAAGTCTGATTTCGTTGTGATTAACGGATTGCTCGCCAAATACTATGGAATTGAAGGCGTCGCCGGTGATGAATTTCGCGCGGTTTCGCTGCCTGCGACCTCGCCGCGGGGAGGTCTATTGGGCATGGCTGCGATACTCGCCATCGGCAGCAATGGGGAGATCACGAGTCCCGTGGAACGCGGTGTGTGGGTGTTACGAAAACTCCTGAATGACTCACCACCACCCGCGCCGCCGAATGTTCCACAACTCTCGCGTCTGGAGAGCAAATTGCTAACCACGCGTGAACGTCTTCTCGCACATCAGGAAGAACCACAATGTGCATCCTGTCACCGAAAGATCGATCCGATCGGACTGGGGCTGGAGAACTTCAATGCCGTAGGTGCCTGGAGAACTGAAGACCGATACGCCAAGCTAGGGATCGGAAGTCAAGAATGGACGATCGATCCGGCGGGAGCGTTTCACGACGGTCCCTCCTTCAAGAACTACTTTGAGCTTCGCGACTTGATTGCGGCACGCGAAGCGGATTTTGCACGTGGTTTTTCGGAAGCCTTGATCGAATACGCTTTGGGCCGACCCTATGCGGTTTCGGACGATGATTTGGCAAGGCGACTTGTCGTCCAAGCACAGACAAATGACCTTTCCATGCGAGTCTTTTTTCAGACGCTCGTTGCCAGTCCCGAGTTTCATCGTTGATCGACGTTTTGAAGAACAGAGACCGACCTAGACCGAACCGAAAGTTAAACCATGCCACACCCTTCCCGTCGTCGATTCCTCCATGCCGCCGGAACAATGCTTGCGATCCCGGCATTCGAATCCTTCGGCTTGAGGCGTCGATTCGTTTCGGCGGACGACAATTCCGGTCCCAGGCCAAAACGTGTCGTATTCCTCGGCTTTGGTTATGGGGTCACGAATGAAACGTGGTTCCCGGATGTCAAGCACACGGGTACCGGTTATCCATTGCCGGAAGGCTTGAAACCACTCGAACGGCACAAGTCCGATTTCACCATCATTCAGGGAATGTCGAACCAATATAACAATGAGGCCCACTGGGGCAGTACATTCTGGTTGACGGGTGCAAACCGATACTCGCAACCGGGACAGAGCTTTCATAACAGCGTCTCTGCGGATCAGGTTGCCGCTGCGCATCTGGGAACAGAGACTCGATTTGCCTCAATTCAGCTCGGTAGCGAGGATGTCAAAACGTCCGGACATGGCCCGGGTTTGTCTCTCGCCTGGGATGTGCATGGAAAGCCGATCTCCGGTTTGGATAATCCGGTGAGCACCTTCCATCGGATGTTTTCTGCGGATTCCTTGCCACTGGAGGAGCGTCAAGCACGACTGGCCCAACAGCGGAGCGTTCTGGATGCCGTTCTGTCCGATGCCAGACGAGTCCAACGCAATCTCAACCGAACGGACGCCGATAAGCTGAACGAATTCTTTCAAAGTATCCGTGACATCGAAATACGACTCGGCAAGGAAGAGCAATGGCTCTCCATCCCCAAACCGGCTGCTCCACTCCAAGACCCACAGGAAGGAATCGCGGGGCGTGACGAGATCCGGATGATGTATCAGATGATCGTGGCCGCTTTCAGAACCGACAGCACACGGGTGATCAGTTATCGTCAGCCGGTCGGGACATTATTGAAAAGCCTGTCGATTCAATTCGCTCCACACGATGTCAGTCACTATTTGCCAGGGGACCGGACGGTCGCCTCACAAACACGGGACCTCGCCCAAGCGGAATTGCTGGCGGGTTTGATCGATCAGCTGAAAGCCACACTCGAGCCGGATGGTTCCAGCCTGTTCGATCACACCATCTTGGTGTACGGGAGCAACATTCGATCCATTCACTATCTTGACAATTGTCCCACATTAATTGCCGGTCGAGGAGCGGGCCTCAAACTGGGAGAGCACATTGTGTTGAAAGAGAAAAACACTCCATTGTGCAACCTATGGCTGACATTACTCAACGGTGTCGGTGCTCCCGTGAAATCTCACGGCGACAGCACCGGCGTTTTGAGTGACGTCCAAATCGGGTAGAACGGGGAGCGAGTCGAATGGCACTGGCGGGGTCTGTCGTTTTCGCAGTCCGCGCAGACCACACGCGTGCGGGATAACGGATTTCCGAATTTGTGATCTGGAAAAAACCTAAGGATGGCAGAACGTTCAGAGACACGGTCCACCCGAGAGAGACAAGACACGCGATCCATTGAACCTGCACCCAGTCGTCGGTTGCTTGTGAACGTGACCTCATTCTCTCTCCCTGCTCCCTCACAGAAATCAACCACACGGACAGTCCATTCCGCCACCTCAACCCGCAAGTATCCAACGACCGACCGCGGCAACCCATTTCAACAGGTTGTTGCTCGATCGGTACTTCCGGTTGGTGTGGTAGAGTCGCGATCCGTGCTTCTGTCACGTACTCTGTTCGGGTGTGATGACTCAATGCTCTTCTGTCCACTCGTGCGATCATGCCACTTGAACGTTTTCATCCGGTGATTCAGCAGTGGTTTCAGAGGCGGTTTGCTGCACCGACGGAGCCTCAGGAATTGGGGTGGCCTCATCTGCTGGCGGGTCGAGATGTGTTGATTGCCGCGCCGACGGGAAGCGGGAAGACGTTGACGGCATTTCTCGCCGCCATCGACCGGCTGCTGCGATTAGCCGTGAGAAACGAGCTGACCGACGAAATTCGCGTGGTCTATGTTTCGCCGCTGCGAGCCTTGTCCAACGATATGCACCGCAATCTCGAAGTGCCGCTGACGGAGATCCTCGCCGTCGCCGCGGAACAGGGGTTGGAAGTCCCTCCGATTCGCGTTGGCCTGCGGACGGGAGATACCTCTGCGGCGAAGCGGGCGGCGATTGTCAGGCGGCCTCCGCAGATTCTAGTGACCACGCCTGAATCGTTGTACTTGATGCTCACCAGCCCCAAGGCGCGTCAGAAACTGAAGACCGTAGAGACAGTGATCGTCGATGAAATCCATGCCCTCGTGCGGGATAAACGTGGCTCGCATTTGGCTCTGACTCTGGAAAGGCTCGCCGCTCTCTGCCCGCAGCATGTGCAGCGAATCGGCCTGTCCGCGACTCAACGGCCGATTGAGGCGATCGCAAGGTTCTTGGTGGGGGTGGGAGTGATCGAGAGGCAGACGTGCCTTGAATCAGATCGGTTGGTGACCGCGGTCCCCGGTCCTCTGTGTTTGGATGAGACAGCAATTCTGATGCAGCATGACGCGGAACACATTTTGTTTTCCGGTTTTTTTGGACATGAGATCGTTCGATGTCTCTCTCAGGAGACCCACGCGCCACAAAGCCGAGACGACGGGGCACCGCCAGAAATTGGGGATGGAGCCCAGCCCAAAACACTTCACCCTCAAGCACCCGTTTCCGCCCTTCCAGTCATCATCGATGTCGGATTCCAGCGGCAGATGGATCTGGGGATTGAGGTTCCGCCCAGTGAGCTGGGGGCGGTCTGCATGCATGAGCAGTGGGCGGAGATCAACGAACGAATCGTCGAGTTGGTGCATCAACACCGGGCGACACTGATTTTTGTCAATACGCGGCGGTTGGCGGAGCGGTTGACTCATCAGTTGAGCGAGTTACTCGGTGAGGCAGCGATTACCAGTCATCACGGTTCGCTTGCGGCCAATTTGCGGCACGACACCGAGCAGCGGTTGAAGTCTGGGGAGTTGAAGGCAGTGGTGGCGACGGCGTCTCTGGAAATGGGGTTGGACATTGGCTACATCGATCTCGTGATTCAGATCGGCTCATCGCGGAATATCGCTACGTTCTTACAACGAGTTGGCCGGTCGGGGCATGCACTCGGGCTGGTGCCAAAGGGTCGGATGTTTGCGTTGACACGCGATGAGTTGATCGAGTGCATGGCCATCACGCGCGCGATCCGACATGGACGGCTGGACATTGTGCCTATCCCCGTCGCCCCGCTCGACGTCCTGGCGCAGCAGATCGTTGCTGCGGTCGCATGTGAGGACTGGAGCAGCGATGACTTATTCGCTGTCTGTCGTCGAGCAGCTCCGTACCGCGACCTGCCGCGCACGGACTTCGACCGTATCCTGCAGATGCTCAGCGAGGGAATCACGAACTCGGCCGGGCGAAGCCGAGTCTATCTGCATCACGATCAGGTTGGCCGCAGATTACGAGCACGTCCCGGCGCGAGGATCGCCGCCATCACCAATGCCGGCGCGA
The DNA here is from genome assembly GCA_945876035.1 of Schlesneria paludicola DSM 18645. Lineage (GTDB taxonomy): Bacteria > Planctomycetota > Planctomycetia > Planctomycetales > Planctomycetaceae > Schlesneria > Schlesneria paludicola_C. The sequence goes on from CAMCMU010000016.1 coordinate 76,431, forward strand.
TCCCGGAAGTCTTCGCCATTCGCGTCGTAACGGAAGAGGATCACACTGTTGTCGGCTCGGTCGATGAGGACTTCGGCACGGAGAGTCAGTCGGGGGACATTTTTCTGTTGGGGAACACGTCGTGGCGTATCCGCCACCTGCGCGGTGGTGATCTGTTCGTGACGGACGCGCAGGGTGCTCCGCCGACGATCCCCTTCTGGCACGGTGAGTCACCCGGCCGGACGTTTGAGCTGTCTGAAGAAGTCTCCTTGTTGCGTGAGGAACTCGAACGCAGGGTCGATACTCCGCTGGAGGCCGAAGAGTGGTTGGTTCTGGAAACCGACGTCAGTGCCGATGCCGCGCGACAGGCGGTGGAGTATGCCCGCGTGCAGAAGGCCGCTCTGGGGCTGCTGCCGACGATGCGGCGAGTCGTCTTCGAACGCTTCTTTGATGAAAGCGGCGGGATGCAGTTGGTGATTCACGCTCCGTTTGGCACGCGGATCACGCGCGCATGGGGTCTCGCCCTGCGGAAGCGGTTCTGCCGGTCCTTCGACTTTGAGTTACAGGCGAACGCGGACGATGACGGCATTGTGCTGTCGCTCGGACCGCAGCACAGTTTTCCGTTAGAAAGCCTGTTCGGAATGCTGACGCCGCGCAACGTCCAAGAGATGTTCGAGCAGGCGATCCTGATCGTGCCGATCTTTCTCAATCGGTGGCGTTGGAACGCCACCCGTGCCTTGCAAATTATTCGATCGAAGTATGGCCGGAAGGTCCCCCCGGCCCTGCAACGCTTCCGCAGCGAGGATCTGTTGACGGCGATCTTTCCTCAACTGACCGGTTGCCAAGAGAATGTGGTCGGTGACATCAAGCTGCCCGATCATCCGCTCGTGCGTCAGACGATGGACGATTGCCTCAACGAAGCGCACGACATGGAAGCCCTGAAGCAGGTGCTGAGTCGAGTCGAACGGGGCGAGATCCAGTTTCTGGCCCGCGACACGCGCGCGCCGTCGCCGTTCAGTTACGAGCTCTTGAACGCGAATCCCTACGCCTTCTTGGACGGAGGCGAGGTCGCCGAACGCCGTGCACGCGCCGTCGCCACGCGCCGCTCTCTCTCTGTCGAAAGCTTGCAGGATCTCGGTCGCCTCGATCCCGAAGCGATCCGCCAAGTTGTGGCCGAAGCCCAACCGCTGGTTCGCAACGCCGATGAACTGCACGACGCCTTACTCAGCCGCGTACTGCTCCCCGTGCAGGAGGGATTCCATTGGCAAGGATTCTTCGACGAACTGGCCGCAAGCGGGCGAGCGAGTACTGTTCTGCGATCCGTGGATTCCGGGGGTACAACAAGCGGCCTTAATCGAGGACAGGCGTTCGACAGGCTCGACTCCGAACAATGCCCCCGCACGGATAATCAATCCGCCCCCGAAATTTTCTCGCCGCCGCTCTCACTCCGCCCAGAGAATGCGGTCGCAGGAGTCGTCGAACGCGCGACCTTCGAAGCGTGGTCGGCCACCGAGCGCGTCCCCGCTGTGTTCGCGGCCTTTCCCGCTGCGAGTCTGTCGCCGCTCGTGACTGTTCCTGCCGATGTCCGTCACGACTGGAGCTCGATCGAGGCGAGAGTGACTATGCTCCGGGGGTTACTGGAGATCTGCGGGCCGATCACGGCCGAGGTCGCCGCCGCACGACTGGGCTTCACGGTCAGTCAAACCGACGCCGCCTTGGAGGCTCTCGAAGGAGAAGGACTCGTATTGCAAGGCCGTTTTACGGAGACCGTCTCCACGGTGGATCTCGCTGCCGAGTCCTCCGTCTTCAGATTCTTGGACGCTCCCTCCATAAGCCTCCACGCTCAACCGAGCCTGGAGTGGTGCCACCGCAGGCTGCTGGCACGCATCCACCGCCTCACGATGGCTGGCCTTCGCAAACAGATCGAACCGGTGACGGTCGATGTCTTCATCCGATTTCTCGCTCGACATCACGGCCTCGTTCCGGGAACACAGCGTGCCGGGACGAACGGATTGTTTGAGGTGATCGCTCAACTGCAGGGTCTCGACATTCCAGCTGTGGCTTGGGAACGCGATCTCCTGCCGACGCGGTTGGCGGGATATCAGCCGGCGTGGCTCGATGAGTTGTGTCTGACGGGCGAAGTTGGCTGGGGACGCATATTTCCTCCCGTGCGCAATCCCAACCGCTCGCGGCCGATGGCCAGCCTGACACGTGTCGCGCCAGTGTCGATCTTCCTGCGACAGGACACGGAGTGGCTGAGAGCTAAGGCGCCTCAACCTGAAGCGGAGGGATTGAGTAGCCCCGCTGTCGAGGTGTGCGAACTATTGCAGGCGCGCGGTGCCGTGTTCGCGTCGGACATTCTCGCCGCGACGCGCATGCTACCGTCTCACTTGGACGATGTGTTGGGTGAACTCGTCACACGTGGATGGATCACGGCCGATGGTTTCGCCGGATTGAGGACGCTGATCGCGGAGAAGAAGCCGCACGGTCGCTCGGCGTCACACCACCGAGCTGAACGAACACGCGTCACGCGAACAGCCCTCGGACGCTGGTCGCTGCGTGCGTCAAGCGGCGTGGTCGAGCAAAGTCCCCCACCCGCAGGGGATACACGCGATCAGGCCAAACGCATCGCCGAGGATTGGTCGTGGCAACTTCTTCGCCGCTGGGGTGTGGTCTTTCGCGATCTACTGACACGCGAGTTTGCAACGCCATCGTGGTTCGAGTTACTCCAGGTGCTGCGACGCCTCGAAGCGCGGGGCGAGATTCGAGGCGGTCGTTTCATCACCGGAGTTGCGGGAGAACAGTTCGCCCTACCTGAAACGATCAAGCAACTCCGCCAACTCCGCGACGAAGTGCCGCCTCAAGAGGTGTTGGTGACCTCCGCCGCTGACCCCCTGAACCTGATCGGTATTCTGACAAGCCATGATCGCATCCCGAGTACGGCATCGAATCGAGTGGCCTACGTTGACGGTCATCCCGTGGCCAGCCTTCAAGCCGAAGAAATTCGTTGGCTCGCCGCTCCCCCCGGCCCGATGAAGGTGATCATTGAGCGTGCGCTGCGAGAACGCTCCGCCGAGTATCCTGCCACACGGTGACACTCCTTGGCTCCGACACCGTTCACCACAGACAGTCGCGTCCCGAAAATGTGTGTTCAAGAAAATCGATAACGCTTCGGAACGACCGTAATCCCTTTTTCCGAAACGCTGAAACCACGAGCGAGATCCGCACCGCTGTCGAAGCCAATATGGACTCTAGGTGGAATGTGCACATTTTTGTCGATGATGCAGCGTTGAACCCGTGCTCCCGCGCCGACATGGACGTGCTCAAACAAGATCGAATTTTCAACGTGGGCACCGTCATCGACGATCGACCGAGCCGAAAGAATGGAGTGACGCACACAACCACCGCAGATAATCGTTCCCGCTCCAAGCATCGAATTGGTCAACTCTCCGGCGGAACCGGAAGCCCCGGGAACCATTCTCGCGGGGGGATTCTGACCATCATACGTCCGAATCGGCCAGTCGTTTTGGTACAGATCGAGCGGAGGAATCGGTAAGAGCAGATCCATGTTTGCCTCGTAATAGGCATCGATGTTTCCCACGTCTTTCCAATAACGGTCTTGGCTCACTCGGCCGGCCTTGCCTCCGAAACGGTAGGCGGCGACAGCCTGTTCTCGGATGAGATTCGGCAAAATATTTTTTCCGAAGTCATGGCTGGATGCCGCATCGTCGTGGTCGGTGAGCAGATCATGACAGAGGGCCTCCATCGAGAAAACGTAGATCCCCATTGAGACCAACGCCCGATTCGGTTGATTGAGTATCGGACGTGGGTCCTTGGGCTTCTCTTCAAAATCGATAATCCTGTGTCGCTGATCGATAGTCATCACACCAAACTCGCGGGCGTCGTTCAGGGAAACATCCATGCAGGCGACCGTGGCACGGGCTTTCGACTGAATGTGAAACTTGAGCATCGCCGCGTAATCCATCCGATAAATATGGTCTCCCGATAGGATCAAGACGTATTTGGCACCGCTCCGCTCGAGGAGATACAGGTTTTGGTAGAGGGCATCGGCAGTCCCACTGTACCACGAATCACCCGTCCGCATCTGGGGCGGGACGACGGTAATGTACTCTCGAATTTCCGGGTTGTAGATTGACCATCCGTCGCGCAGATGTTTCTGCAGCGAATGCGACTTGTACTGAGTCAAAACGAGCACTCGCCGTGCTCCTGAGTGCAGGCAATTGCTTAATGTAAAGTCGATGATGCGATATTTTCCGGCAAACGGAACACCCGGCTTCGCCCGATCCGCGGTGAGTGGCGACAAACGCGAGCCGACACCGCCGGCGAGAATCACGGTAACTGTCTTGGAGAACATCGGATCTTATCGCTGTTCGAGCATCAGAACGGGAGCACGCCCGTACACAGAAACTGAGTGGACTCTGAGACGGTGAGACACAGAGAAAGCAATTGCCATACCGGCGGGTCGATCATCGACAGGCCCGAGATCCTACCGATGCAATGCGGATTTTCAATCGGTTCGTGGGCACTCTTCTCAAATTCCTACGATTGAACGCAGAGGTCCACAAACAACCAGAAGACACGATACCGCCATCAAGGGACGATCGATTGGCAGGGCGAAGATTCCGCAGTCCGAACAGTCTACCGGCAGCGGCTTTCTGGACGTCGCCGCTGGAGTTCCTGATCACCCCCCTCAATTCGGACCTGCGATCAAGGCTCTGCCTGTCCAAGTCACAATCCTGAACAGTCCGCTGGGCCAACAATCCGATCGCCATCGGGAACAGGGTTATTCGCTTCTCGAGACACGAAAACCGGCTCCGCTGCCACTGTAATTGGGTGTTTTTCTGTTCCGATTGCAAGAGCGGGTGTACGGAGGATCACTGTACCATGAGCCCCCTCGAACCACCCGAAAGTCACTGCCATCCATCTGCTTCGGATCGATTGTTGTCCCTGAACGCTGGTGGTACACATCGACATAAACGTCCTCGCACCACTCATAAACGTTTCCATGCATGTCTTTCAAACCAAACCGGTTCGCGGGGAACATGCCCACCGGTGCCGTAAACACATAACCGTCAAGGGCGTCAATCGTTTGAAATGAGCTGAACGTGGCTTTGATCGTCCCGTCTGCGACGTTGCCGATTCGGGCAACCCATTCAGGGTCATCGCCGTTTGACCAGAGGGTGTCAGTCCCTGCCTTGCACGCATATTCCCACTCTGCTTCTGTCGGCAAGCGGTACGGGTGTCCGTCCTTTTGGCTGAGCCACGCACAAAAACTCTGCGCATCGTGCCAACTCACGATCACGACCGGATGAGCGTCACTCTGCACAAACCCAGGATTCTTCCAAGTGTACTTCGAGGTCTCCGTGAAGCCTGTTGCTTCATCGTAGCCCATGCCACGACCGGTCCGCTCCGCCTCCGTCAGGTAGGATTTGTCTTGGACGAAATTTCGGAACTGTCCCACCGTCACTTCATGCTGACCCAAATAAAACGACTGTGAAATCTGCACTCGATGCGGCGGACGTTCAAAACTGTGGTCTGATCCTTTGGCATCCCACTTGGCAAACTTCGCCGTGACTGCCTGCGATGTCTGCCGACTTCCCATCTCGAATTCCCCAGAGGGGATCAACACCAACGCCATCCCGATGGAGTTCGTGATCACCGGATGTGTCTGGTTCTTATCCTCATCAGCCCGAACATCGAACATCGAACACACGAGGACCCACGCGATTAACCGCAACATGCATACCCCCCCCCAAAAAAAACCGTAAACCACTCTTTTTAAACAAACGTGACTGACCCACTCGCCAATCACTAGACAACACCGACGATGGCTGTGCTCGCAGATGCGGCATCCGCTGAAGAGATCCATGAGGCGTTGCGGGATCTGGCAAAACGGTTTTGAGCCGAGTGCATCGAGGAACGTAACGCCAGAGATGGCTCGAGGGCGACGGCTGGGGATAGGGTTCATGGCCCGCTCAGGCGAGGATCCCGGTGACAACCGAGGCACCGGTGACTTCGGGATCGGTCATGCGTTCGGCACGACCGCTATGCATATAATTGAGTTGCGTGTGATCGATTCCCAATTGTCCTAAAATGGTGGCATGCAGATCGTGACAACTGACTCGGTCTTGGACCGCGGCATACCCGAACTCGTCAGTCGCCCCATAAACAAAACCGTTCTTGAATCCGCCACCGGCGATCAAGACCGTAAACGCGTGGCGGTTGTGATCGCGTCCTGAAGTGTTTTGCGAAATCGGCAGTCGACCGAATTCGCCTGCCCAGATCACAATCGTATTCTCTAGCAGGCCACGGCGTTTCAGATCCATGATCAATCCCGCACTCGGTTGGTCGATTTGAGGACTGAGTGACTCCATGCGGGACTTCAAATTGCCGTGGTGATCCCACGGGCCGGCACCGTCTTTTTTCTGGGGCGGCAGAATATGGACAAATCGGACACCCGATTCGACCAAACGGCGGGCCATTAGACACCGGGTACCATAGTCATGTGTCAGATCCTGATCGATTCCATATAGATGCTGAGTGGCGGCCGTTTCATCGGACAGATCGAGGATCTTGTCAGCTCGTTTCTGCATCCGAGCGGCCAGTTCGTAATTAAAAATCCGCGTTTCCAATTCGAAATGATTCGGATAAAGCGTTTGGCGATGGCGATTGAGTTGATTGAGTAACTGCAGGTTGTGCCTTGGAATCAAATCGTTCACGAGTTGCGGTGAATGGAGATTGAGAATCGGCGTACCGCGCGTTTGGACTTCCGTACCACGATACAGTGGCGGCAGCCACCCGTTGTCCCAGTTCGTGACCCCGCCATCGGCATAGCCGTCGGGATCGCGCAGGACAATGTAAGCGGGTAAATCTTGATTTTCGCTTCCCAAACCGTAACTGATCCATGCACCGAGTGTCGGGCGGCCGGAGAGGATGCTCCCCGTGTTCAAGAACCGCATAGCCTGAGGGTGATTATTGTTTTCACTGAACATGGATCGAACCATACAGACATCGTCGGCGACCGATGCCAAGTGCGGCACCATCTCCGAAAATTCCATCCCACACTGTCCAGCCGGTTGGAACTTGAATGGGCTTGCCATCAACTTGTTTTCTTGACTGCCGAGCTGGAACGATTCGAATTTGCTGGAATAGATTTCACCATCCCGACGCTGCAATTCGGGCTTGGGATCAAACAGGTCCATCTGACTGGGACCTCCGGTTTGCATAAGCATGATGACGGAGGTTGCGCGTCCAATACGATGTCCCGGCTTAGTCCGCAGGTCCTGCATTGGATTCGTTGGTGTGGCCGATGTATCCCGCGCCAGCAATCCCTCTTGTTGTAGGAGATGTGCCAACGCGATGTTCCCCAGCCCTAAGCCGGAATTCCGCAGCACAGACCGTCGCGAAAGTTGCTCGGGAGCATGTCCGCTCTCACCTTGGAAATGTCGTTCGCCGCGATTCATGCAACTGCCTCACAAGACTTCGTCTTACTCGACGTACAAAAATTCACTGGTATTCAGCAACGTGTGGCAGAAATCAACAAACGCGCGACGTTCGGCGACCTCGGCACTGCACCCTTCAAGGTCCCGATACAACGGACCCTTTGTTTCTAATGCATCCAGACAGGTCGCGACTTCCCAAGCATCCGGATTTCGGGACAGGCTTACAAGAAATGCCTCCGCAATCCGTTCTTTGTCAGACGTGACTGCGTGACGCACACGGTCTGCCAACCGCTCCGAAACCTCAATCACCATTTGATCATTGAGCATCGCCAGTGCCTGCAGTGGTACGGCTGATGCGTCGCGTCGGGCACAGGTCGTGGCAATGCTCGGATGGTCGAAAACGGAAAGCAGCGAATGATGGTAGGCGCGACGGGACACAAGATACACAGAGCGTCGCCAAGCGTCAGCCGGTGCCGCCAGTTTCTCGGTATGAATATCGACTCGCCCGTCAGGTGAAGTTTTTAACAGCACGGGAGGCCCTCCCATCGCGGGATCGAATTGACCACTCACTTCGAGAAGTGCATCGCGAATCACCTCGGATTCCAGTCGGCGAAGCGGCATCCTCCAAAACAAGCGATTATCGGGATCAAGCGTCGCCGGATTCGGATTGAGATTGAGATCCCTGAGGGAAGAGGCTTGTCGATAAACGGTCGACAGCAGGATCCGTCGAACCAGCGGTTTGATTCGCCATGGGCCCTGCTGAAATTGGAGGACCAACCACTCAAACAGTTCGGGGTGGACGGGAGGCATCCCCTGAACGCCAAAGTCCGCATCGGGTGAGCCCAGTCCGCTGCCGAAGAGATGCATCCAGATGCGGTTAACCATCACACGTCCCACCAGGCCGGTTGCTCGTGTGTTGCCTGTTGTAAGCCATTGGGCCAATGCCGTTCGGCGACCGCTTGTGCCGTCGATCGTGGGAGGAATCATTTGGACCTGATCGGGGAATTCGCACAGGGCTTGGATGTATCCCGGCAAGACCTCGTGATCCGGATTTTCGTGTTGTCCGCCGATCAACAGGCGAGTCGAGGGGGCGGGTCCGACATCAAACAACGCTTGGATCTTGTTCCAGCGACGGCGTTGTTTTGATGCCTGTTCCATTTCACCGCCGCTCTTGAGTAGAACCGCTTTTTCCTCTTCTGTTATGGATGCCTCGACTTCCGCATCCGTAACCGTCAGGGTCTTGGAGTACTTTTCGAAAATCGCCTTCTGGACAACATTCCGTTGGTTTTTGTCCGTTTCCCAAGCCGTCCGTGTCTCCATGCGCAATGATTCCGGGATGCTCTGTATTTTTTCTTCGAAGAGACGCGACTTGTGAGGTTCACGCACCGCCGCAATCTGTTTGTTGAGATCGGCAATTTTGTGATCAATCAGGATATTGTGCTGCCGGATCTCTTCCGCCTGTCGCAGAGGAACGTCGGGAAGCGTTCGATCTTCGAGATCCTTGCTCCAAGAGATGGCCGGCTTCCAAGAATCAGGGTTATAGGCCGGAGTGAAGATGGCCATCAGGCGGTAGTAATCTTCTTGCAAGACCGGATCAAATTTATGGTCGTGACAGCGTGCACAGTTGACAGTCAGACCCAACAGTCCTTTGCCGACAATCTCAATCGTATCATGAATGACCTCATAGAAATTCGTAGGAATATTGCTGACGGGTTCCGTGGTTTGGTCGCGCGCCGTGCGAAGGTATCCGGTGGCAATCAGCCGACGCAAAATCTCGGGAGGCAGGACATCGGTTGTCCTCCAATTGTCAACCTCATCTCCGGCCAATTGTTCCAAGAGGAATTGATCGTAAGGCATGTCTTCGTTGAAGCATTGGATGACGTAGTCTCGATAACGCCACTTTCCTTCCGTCAACGACAAGTCATTCGGATTTCCATCAAATCCGACGGTATCGGCATAGCCGGCCACATCAAGCCAATGCCGCCCCCATCGTTCGCCAAAATGAGGTGATGCCATCAGCCGATCGATGAGTCGCTCGTAAGCGTCCTCGGTCTTGTCCTGCAAAAAAAGACGAATCTCTTGGGGAGATGGGGGAAGACCAATGAGGTCCAGAGAGGCCCAGCGGATGAGTGTGATTTGGCTCGCGTCCGGGCTAAATTCGAGTCGATGAGATTCCAGTTGGGACAGAATGTAGGCGTCAATCGGAGTTCGCAACCGGCCGGATTGAACTACCTTTGGCAGAGCGGATGGTACCAACGTGCGGAACGCCCAGTGATCGGAGGCCGTGATTTCGTTGCCTGCAACCGTTGGTGTTTCTGACGCCTGAACGTTCTTCGACTGGACACCATTGACTCCACGCACCGGCGTCCACGGCACAAAGGACAGAAAGATTGCCAGTATCTTCCAATGTCTCAGTCCAGTTCCGAGGAGCATATTCTAGCCTTCTGGCGACGGGTGATTGGGTCGCGGTCACCGAAAATCCGGAACAGAAGATGTGGCGAGGATCCAACGAAGGAACCTCCCATAAAACCATCCTGAGGCATCAGCCTAGCGATTTCAAGTGAGCCACATCTTGAAATCGTGGCTGTTCAATGGTGGTGATTACCCAAAATACCGTTAGTCTCCGCCACCGGCTATGCGTCGCGAACACCCCCGTGATACCGGGTCCAGTGCCACCGCGAGGGAGCTGGCGGATCCCCCGTATACGCTGCTAATCCCCCCCCC
>CAMCMU010000017.1 GCA_945876035.1 Schlesneria paludicola DSM 18645
GTCATCCTGCCTGTCGATGACGGTCGGATAGGAACATTCGGACGAAGACGTCGTCGGTAAAATGTCATCACGGCTGCAACTCGGCCGGGGAAAAGTTAGTGATGTTGTCAGACTCAAGATGTCGATCAGTCGGAGGCGATGTCGCCAAATGATCATTGCCGGTGGCGACATACGGACCGCCAGACCCATATTCTTTATCGTAACCGGGCGAAATGATCTGATAGCTGTTTGCCTTCCACGCTGGCGCCGTCGCCGCCTTGGCGGTGCGATAAGGTTGAGTCAAACCACCACCAACGAATTCACCCGTCACATATCCCGTTCCGTCATACCCGCTGTAATACAGGTACGGCATTGTTTGGTTAGGCAGCGGGTCGCGGTACTCGGGAAAACCGTCTCCGTTCGGGAAAGAAGGTATCCCGGTTGGGTTCGGGGAAGGAGGTGTCTCGGCTAGATCGGTGAAACGAGCAGGCAGAAATTCGAATAGTGGCGCCTCGCGATTGCCACCGCGAGCAAACGGGTTCGCAGGATTTTTGGAAAATCCTGTGCAGGCCCCAATTTGAAGCGGGATGTTGTTGTCCGCAGACGCGCTGCCTGCGGCGTTGCCACCCATTCCACCGAGAAAAAAGACGAGACACTCACCCTGACTCAAAGTGATCGTGTCAGTAAAGTCGCCGTCCCCATTGATATCAAGTGAAGGGTTGGCGAAGTTGAACTGCGGCCACATTTGTCGCACCAGTGCCTTACTGTTCGCGTCCCCATCCCAACCTGCAACAGCTTCATAAAGTGTAATGCTACTTGGCGGGTCCATGTTGTAATTGGCCCGGAATCGGGCGATGGCCGATTCGAGTTGCGAAATTTCCGTCCGGACGGATGTGATACGCACACGCCTCATCACACTCCCGACGGCGGGCACCAGCAATCCGGCGAGAATGCCGATCAGGGCGATCACGACCAGCAGTTCAATCAGTGTGAATCCAGCTCGGGGGCCCGAGGTCTTGGGCGAGCGGTTGGCCAGCATGATTTCAGTCCTTACACAATTGACGGGAATCAGGAATCCTCAGCAAGGAAGTCCGGCCTCATCCCCTCATTCCACGACAGCGTGGGTGAGGGGATGGAGACGCCGGAGGAACTACGACAGGTCATTCAGCAACTTGATCAAAGGCATGAACAGAGCAATCACGATGAAGCCTACGATCAGACCGAGAGCCACCACCATGATCGGCTCGAGCATGTTCACCAGTCCTTCGACGAGGACTCCAACTTCTTCGTCATAAACATCAGCGACCTTATACAACATGGTGTCCAACGCACCGGTTTCCTCTCCGACGTCGACCATGTTCACGACGATCTCATCCACCGTCCGCGTTTCGCGTAACGGGACAGCCATCGTTTCACCTTCACGGATGGCGGCAATAATGTGGTCGTACGCATTGTAAAAGACCCTGTTCCCCGCGGTGTCTCGGGTAATCGCCAACGCTTCCAAGATCGGCACCCCCGCGCCGACCAGTGTCCCCAACGTTCGACAGGTTCTGGAGACAATCGATTTGCGAATGATCATCCCCAGTAACGGAATCCGGAGCGAAATCCAGTCAACGACATAGGCCCCGGTATTGTTCTTCTTGATGATTTTGATCATGATCCACAGGATGAACGGAAGTGCGGGACCGAGATACCAATAGCGCGAAACAAAGTCGCTGATCGCGATCAACGTGACCGTAATCGCCGGTAGTTCTGTCCCGAAATCATCAAAAATGGTTTTAAACTTGGGAATGATGTAGACCATGATGAAGCCCACGATCAAGGTGGCAACCGTGATCACGGCCCCGGGATAAATCATCGCCCCCTTCACCTTACGCTTCAGACTTTCTGACCGTTCCTTGAACTCGGCCAGTCGCTGCAGAATGACTTCCAGTGCACCACCCGCTTCACCCGCCTTGACCATGTTGCAGTACAGATTATCGAAGGCCTTCGGCTGCTTCGACATCGCTTCGGACAATGTACTTCCGGACTCAATGTCTTCAACCACTCCGACCAGCGAGCTTTTCAGCGGTCCCGGTCGGCATTGACCTTCGAGGATTCGCAGGCTGCGCAGGATCGGTAGTCCGGCATCTTGCAGAGTGGAAAGCTGCCGGGTGAAGGTGCAGATCTTCTTGCCACTGACTCCACCGATCGAGAAGCCGCCTCCTTTTTTCCGCTTGGCGGCCGCCGCTTTCCGCTTCATATCCGCCTGAGTTTTCGCCGCTTCCTTGGTTTTGCCACCCTGCTTGGTGTTTTTACCCTGACCCTTTTCGACGATCTTGGTGACGAAAAATCCTTTTTCGCGGATCTTCGATTGAGCGTCCTGTTCGGAACCGGCTTCGATGGAGTCCTTGATCTCAAGACCCGTGTTGTCCATCGCTTCGTACTGAAAGGTTGGCACGCCGTATTCTCCAGTCATAGACACGAACGGGATCGAGTGATCCGCATCCAACGAGACTTGTCGCATCACACAGGCCGGCGATGACCTTGCCAATCTGCCGGCAAATAATACACGGTTTTTTAAGACAATCCATAAACGCTGCTGAAAAACGTCCGACAGTCAACGGTGCATTCGTCGTTCTGAGACGCTCGAAAAACTCTTGTCGAACGTGCCCGATCTGTTTCAGGGGCCTGCTTCTGGTGTTGATTTTGAAGTTTGCTGAGCCCCGTGTCTCTTCAGTCGATATCCTCCATGATCGTTTCACGAACCACTTCGTCGATGGTGGTGATACCATCAAAAATCAGTTTCAGACCGGCTTCGCGGAGGGTTGTCATCCCTTGGCCCCGGGCGTAATTTCGAATGTCATCGACACTGGCACTGGAAGTGATCAGATCGCGTATTTCATCGTTGACTTCGAGTAACTCGTAGATCCCGCAGCGACCCTTGTAACCCGAGTTGTTACAGCGTTTGCAACCACGACCATAATAGAATTTGTACAGCCGTGATTGGGCAATGGGAAGTTGCAGTTCCATCAGCAGTTCGTCGCTCGGCTCGAATTCTGTCCGGCATTCGGAGCAAATTTTGCGAACCAGTCGTTGAGCCAGAACGGCTTCGACTGTGGCGGTGATCAAAAACGGTTCGATTCCCATGTCGCGCAGTCGGGTGATGGCCGAGGGGGCATCGTTGGTATGCAGCGTGCTAAACACGAGATGCCCGGTTAAGGCACTTTGAATCGCGACTTCGGCTGTCTCAAAATCGCGAATTTCTCCGATCAGGATGGTGTCGGGGTCATGTCGCAAAATGGCTCGTAACACCGTGGCAAACGTCACCTGAATGTCGGGATTGACGGGGATTTGAATCAGCCCGTCGATCTCGTATTCAATCGGATCCTCGGTGGTGATGATCTTGGTCTCAATGTCGTTCAGTTCATTGAGTGCGGAATAGAGAGTGGTGGTTTTTCCACTGCCGGTCGGACCGGTCACGAGAACGATTCCGTTGGGGCGTTTGAGGACCGAGCGGAATTTGACGAGCGTGTTGGGGTCCATGCCGATCTTGTTCAGATCCAACTGAACCACGGTCCGGTCAAGAACGCGCATGACCACCGCTTCACCAAACAGAGTGGGCAAAACACTGACGCGGAGATCGACGGAATGGCCACCGACATTCAGTTCGATCCGTCCGTCCTGAGGCAATCGCCGCTCGGCAATGTCCAGATCCGACATGATCTTGATACGTGAGATAATGGCGTTCGCCAGATGCCGTGGCGGTGGGATCATTTCATAGAGCATCCCGTCCGCTTTCACACGGACCTTGAACTCGTCTTCAAACGGTTCGAAGTGGATATCGCTGGCTTGATCTTTAATCGCCAGCAAAAGAATCATATTCAGCAGCTTGCGAATGGGGGCCTCGTCCATGTCGGCGGCTAAGTCGTATCCCCGCTCACTGTCTCGGCTACTGTCGTAACCTTCCTCCAATTGACTAATGACGTCTTCGATGCTGTCTTCTCGACCGGCATAGTAGCGCGCGATGGCGGCCTCGACATCCGGGTGGTTGGAGACGGCACCGCGGACTTCCAGTCCGAGCATATTCCGCAGATCGTCGAGTGCGGCGATGTTCTGCGGATCGGCCATCGCCACCATCAGGACATTGTCCTTCAGTGAAATGGGCATGATCTTGTAGACATCGGCCATCGTTTGCGGGACGAGCTCTAAGACCTTCGCAGCAATCGTCGTCTCCCCAAGATTCACAACGGGCAGACCCCATTGCTCCGCTAAGGCCTCCGCGATTTGAGATTCGGTGACGAACCCCATCCGGAGGGCCACCTGACCGATGATTTCACCGGCGTTTTGTTTCTGCTCTTCCAGAATATCCCACAATTGGTCCTCGGTGAGATAACCAATATCAACCAGAATCTGTCCGAGCCGTCTCTGCGCCATGTCGATACTACATTCTGTGGTTGATGAGACCAGTCCTGTGTGCTGCGGAAAATTTCAGTCGTCGTCGTCCTCTTCGGTCTCGTCTTCCAACAGACCTTTCTTGGCACGGGCGATTCGTGCTTTCAATTCCCCCGGTTGATTGGATCTGACGACCACGTCGCCCTCGTCACACAGTTCATTTTTCCACAGATTGAACAGGGCGTCGTCGAGCAGTTGCATCCCGAATTTGCGACCGGTTTGAATCGAAGAATTGATTCGATAGGTTTTGGCTTCGCGAATCAGATTGGCGATCGCCGGAGTCACCACAAGCATCTCATACGCCGCAACCACCCCTTTGGGTTTTCTGGGCAAGAGAGTTTGCGACAGGATTCCAATGATTGCGACTGACAATTGAGTCCGAATTTGCTCTTGCTGAGTCGTTGGAAAGACATCGATGATCCGATCAACGGTACCTTGAGCTCCGGTCGTATGCAATGTTCCGAAGACGACGTGTCCTGTTTCCGCAGCGGTAATGGCAGAGGAAATGGTGGCTAGATCTCGCATTTCCCCAACGAGAATCACATCCGGATCCATCCGCAGTGCCCGCCGCAAGGCTTCTGGAAAATCGGGGACATCGACACCGATCTCACGCTGATTGATCGTCGATTTCTTGTGCTGATGGTAGTACTCAATCGGATCTTCCAGCGTGATGATGTGGTGATCAACGGTATCGTTGAGGTAATTGATCATGCTGGCCAAGCTGGTCGTCTTGCCGGATCCAGTCGGTCCTGTCACCAGAAACAGTCCGCGCGGACGCGTCAATAAATCTCGAATGACCGGAGGAAGTCCCAATTGCTCAAAAGACAGAAATTCGTTCGGGATCCGGCGCAGCACCATGCCAATGTGCCCACGCTGCTTGAACACGGAAACGCGAAACCGACCTTTGTCTCCAAACGCAAATCCGAAGTCGGTTCCACCAACTTCCTGCAACTCCTGTTGGTTCCGCTCGGGTGTGATACTCTTCATCAAGCCAACAGTATCTTCCGGCTCGAGAGACTTTGTGTCGAGCCGGACGAGGTGTCCGCCGAGTCGAAGGACAGGGGGTTGACCCGTGGCGAGATGCAGATCGCTCGCCTTTTCGCGAACAACGGTCTCCAGCATTTTGTCGATTTGGAGTGTGGCCATGTCAGATTCCGTAGAGATTCAGACGCGTAAGTCTGTTGCCGCTGGTTCATGCCTTACGGGTCTGTGATCCGCTCTCGACGGGGTCAAATGACCTGTTTTTTGTGGCCGAACGATTGTCGGCATCTCTTCGGTTTAATCCATTTTGGATCAATAATCTAGTCCGGGGTGTCATTTCAGTGCCCCCCTTTGTCCAGCTTATAGACCTCATGAAGTGTCGTTTTTCCAAGCAACGCTTTGCCTAAGGCATCTTCGACGAGTGTTTTCATTCCGAAAAGACGCGCCTGACGACGTAGATTCTGTGTCGGCTCACTCTTAAAAGTCATTTCTCGCAAGGTGGAATTCATGACCATCAACTCAAACACCGCCACACGCCCGCGATAACCCGTATGCTGACAGTTGGAACAGCCTTTGCCTCGATTAAAGACCGCTGTCGCGATCTGGTCTTGGGTAATCTCAAAATGCTCCAGTTCGCTGGCGTCAGGCATGTAGGTCTCTTTGCATTTTGAACAGGTGACCCGAATCAGACGCTGCGCCATGATCGCCATCACGCTCGATGCCACCAGAAATGGCTCAACACCCATGTCAATCAGGCGTGTAATGGAACCGGGCGCATCGTTCGTATGTAGTGTGCTAAAAACCAAGTGTCCAGTAAGAGAAGCTTGGATTGCCATTTCTGCCGTCTCGGAATCACGAATTTCTCCGACGAGGATCACATTGGGAGCCTGTCGCAGCATGGCCCGAATAATTCGAGCGAAGTCGAGTCCGATATCATGTTTGACTTCCACCTGATTGATACCTGGCAGGACATATTCGACCGGGTCTTCGGCGGTGATAATTTTTCGATCGGGTCGATTCAGTTCTCCGAGGGCGCTATAGAGGGTGGTAGTTTTTCCGCTTCCGGTCGGTCCGGTGACCAGAAAGATGCCGTTCGGCCGACGGATAATGTTTTGGAAGCGGCGGTAATTGTCTTCGCCGAATCCCAGATTTCGGATCCCGACCTTAATATTTTCCCGGTCGAGAATTCGCATCACGACCGACTGACCATGGCTGGAAGGCAGGATGCTGATGCGCATGTCGAAATCTTTGCCACCGACGCGCGTCTTGATACGACCATCCTGCGGGCGTCTTTTTTCCGCAATGTCCATCCGTGCCATAATTTTGATACGCGACGTCAAGGCCGCGAGGAGTCGTTTGGGGGGGCTATCGCGCTCCACCAACACGCCGTCGATGCGGTATCGCACCCGGATTCGGTCGTCAAACGGTTCGATGTGGATATCACTGGCGCGCATGTTGAACGCTTCCGAGATGATCAGGTTGATCAAGCGGACCACCGGCGCCTTTTCTTCGGCCTCCATCGCTTTGGACTGCGCCGTACCTTCGGTCTCGGTAAAGTCGATCGCCGTTTCCGTGAATTCCATCAACATCGAGTCGACCGATTGCGTTTCCGAGCCTCCATAAAGGCGATTGATGGCCGACTGAATGGCCTCTTTAGGAGCGACCACAGGGTCGATTTCGCGATTGACCATGAACCGCAGCTTGTCGATAACGTCTAAGTCCAGCGCATTACTCATGGCCACCCGCAGACGTTCTTCGGCGAGCGCGACGGGAATCACAAGGTTTTCTCTGGCCACCGACTCCGGAATCATGGACACGATGCTTTGGGGAATCTCCATCGTTTCGAGATCGACGTACTCGTAGCCGTACTGCGCGGCCTGAAGTTGCCCGAGTTCACCGGCCGAGACGTATCCCAATCTCACCAACGCGTCATCAACCGTCGTTCCCAAGCTGGAGGAAAGATCGATCGCCTCGGTGAGTTGATCGGCACTGATCACGCCATCGCGAACCAACTTTTTCAGATAATCTTCGGCCATCGTCGGAGTTCCTGACTGATTTGTTTGCTGTCTATGGAGGATTGCAATCGACACACGGAAGGAGCCGAACTCCATTATTCAGGACGGTTGACGCCGTCGCGTTTTGCGGAGGCGATCGGAATCGGAATGGGGGCCGGTGGTTGGACTGTCTGGAAAGAACACTGCGAAAAAAACAGAGGTGTTATGTTGGCGGGGACAACACGTTGGACGCACCCGACAGCAGGTCTATCTTTAAGATGCCGGGTTCTGAATGCAATCGTGAAAGCAGTGACGGTGAGACTCGGCAGGTCAAAAAGGCCGACGATTCATCGTATCGCGATTCTCGGATCAATGTCTGTTCCGCCAGAAAGGCCAGCAATTTACCATTCCCCACGACAGCCTCAATCAGGACCTCCACAAACCCGCCGGATAGCCGTTCAGAGACCATGTGGCCCAATGGATCCAAACCGATGCGATCACGGGCACTGACGCTGACCGAGCAGGAATACTTGGCACGCAGAACATCGACGAGGCTTCGATCCTTCACCGCATCCATTTTGTTCAACACGAGAATCGAATTGCCGAGATCAATGCCGATTTCTGCCAGAACCCGTTCCACCGTTTCCGCCTGCTGTTCCGCTTCCGGGTTGGAGGCATCCACGACATGGAGCAGCAAATGGGCCTGCCGCGCTTCCTCGAGCGTCGATTTAAACGAGGCCACAAGTTCGTGGGGAAGATCGCGAACGAATCCGACGGTATCGCTCAGAAGAACGCTGCGACAGGAGGGAAGTGACCACTTTCTCGTGCGTGTGTCCAAGGTGGCGAAGAGTTGGTCTGCCACGTACACATCCGCACCCGTCAGGGCATTCATTAACGTGCTTTTTCCCGCGTTGGTGTAGCCTACAACAGACACGAGAGCATGCGAATCGCGTTGTCGAACCATCCGAGTTCGGCGCTGTTCGACATCTTTCAATCGTTCCTGAAGCTCCGTGATCCGATGATCAATCAACCGCCGATCCGTTTCGATCTGCTTCTCACCCGGTCCACGACTGGCTCCGATCCCGCCTTCGATTCTTTCCAGATGAGTCCACATCCGTTTCAGACGCGTTCTCGTATATTGAAGTTGAGCCAGTTCCACCTGCAGTTTCGATTCGTGGGTTCTCGCGTGCGTCGCAAAAATATCCAGGATCAACTCGCTGCGGTCAACGATGATTCGCTGCGTCGCTTGTTCCAGGTTGCGTCCCTGAGCCGGAGTCAGGTTGTTGTCAAAAATCACCAACTCGGCATCGGTGGCATCGACCAGCTCCCTTAATTCGTCAACCTTCCCCTTGCCGAGGCAGGTGGCCGGATGAGGTCGCTCGCGGTTTTGCACAAGGGTTCCGACGACTTTGACCCCCGCGGTTTTGACCAATCCCTGCAGTTCGTCGAGAGCATGTTCCCGGCCGAGTTGGCGATGAGGATCGGGAACAGAGACCAACACCGCCGTTCTGCGCTGAATCTTGATGTCATCACGGATGGGCTCTGCCAATGGAATCTACCTTGCTCTGCGGGAATGAATTTCGAATCTGCAATGCCACGGAGGCCGGTGTTCGAGGAGACGTTTTCTGGCGGACTGAGTGTGCGTTGTTTCTATTTCGCAAACGACGTCCGCCGTGCGGGCGCTGGCATGATGTCACGCGTCACGATGGCAAAGTCGACTTCACCACCGGACCCCCGGAATATACTCCATGGGACCACATTTGATCCATGACGGTCACAATCGAGGCCCCTGTCCCCAATCACGATCGACCCCCGTCTCCCTCTTTTTTGCAATCCAAAGAAGGCGAGAGGCCGGATCGTTGCGGGAACGGTCCGGCCTGAATGGGCAAGGTATTGTTGATGTGTGCTGTGAGCGGAGCGTGGCCCGTCTCCCTCGGGCCGGCAGGAAATCAAGAATCTCGGTTTGTGTCGAATGACCGCCCCGTGAGTTCGTTCGAGTATTGGCTCGTTTGACAATCCAATGAATAAGCACGACTCGTGCCAATTCCCGTTTCCTGTGGAAATATTATTGCGTGATAACGCAAGTTGCTATTCAATAAAGCCTAGCGATCAGCGTGCAATTAAAGGCCCTTTTTTTGTGGCCAGCGGAAACGGTATTTTGTAATTGTTGCACATTGCAAAATGTGTAAAAAGTGCAACGGCGGAGCAGCCGTCGGCGATCCGTGACAGGCTCAACGCTATTCCACGGACAGGATCTCCAGCTGCAGGTGCCCGATGATCAACATGAGTGGTGCGAAGCAGGCGATCGGTGCCGTTCCATCGTCGGAAAAACTGGAATCCGACAATTTGAGATGTGTCGCCCCCGTTCCTCCCCGTCCGAGTGTGGCATCGAGAGGAATCCAGTGGCCGTTGAGACAGGCTTCGGTCCACATATGTCCGCCGAATGCGGAAAGCGAATCGACGTAGACCAGTCCCACCGCCACGCGCGACGGAATCGCCTTGACCCGGAGCATTGCGGCCAGCAGCAGCGCATGTTCGGTGCAGTCTCCTTCTAAGGTTCTGGCCACTTCGCCGGCGGAGGCCATCGCCGTCGAAAAGTTTTTCTTGGTCAACGCTGTGTGGACGTAGCTCTCCATGCGACGAGCGATCTGTGCAGGATCGGTCTCGTCGCCCGCCCCCTTCTGGGCGTGTTGTTGCACGATGACGTCGTCGCGCTGCAGGTACTGTGAGGCGGCTGTGAATCGCCCGTCGACCGGTTCAATGGTCGCCTGAGCGGGGATCGGTAGGGAGATCACCGTCAGTTCGGCCGTCTCTGCCCCCGTCTTGATAATCGTTTGAGTCTCGCCTGTGGGGAGTATTTCCAGAGGATTTTGGCCGAGAGTGGTCGCACGGTAAACCACTTTTTTCGTTTGCTGAGGATGGCGAATCCGTGGGACCTTGATCAACGTGCTGACCGCGAGATCGAGTTCCGAGCCTTCAATGGCTTTCAACGCCTGATCCCGGGTGACCTGAAAGGTCTCCAGGGTTGTCCCCAGCATGCGGGTTGAGGTCTTCAGCGTCTGGCCATGCTCATCGACTGAGCCGATCAGGACGACGCCAGGCAGCAGCGATTGAGTCATCTTCACCGTCAGTAATTTTTTTTCCGGCCCCTGTAACAGAGGCGTGTTCTCCCAATCCACCGCGACGAGGACAATCGTGGCCACTTGGCTAAAGTCGGGGACGAATGCTTCAAACGATCGCCTGTCACCCGGCTGAAGGGGTGACCGCTGCAGCACACGTTCCTGATAGCCGGGCGATTTCACGTCGGGTCTCCAGACTTGAACGGAATTTTTCGTCTGGCCATCGACCGTCTGTGCCAATCGCAATTCCGAGCCGTGAACGGTTCCGTGGGTGGTACTCGTACTGGCCGGGGGATTGTCCGTTTGAAATCGGAAACGGAGCAGATCGCCAGCTTCGGTTTCTACGGTTTCCATGGTCTGTTGGATCACCAGTGATTGGCCGAAACGCTTGATCGTCATGTGGGATTCGGAGACCGTTCGCAGGACTTGGGTTTCGCTCTCTTGAATCGCCTCTGTCTTCGCATACGAATAGCCGATCCGTTGCCCACTGAGATGGATCACCTGCCACGTCTCCGCAGTCCCTGCCTCAGCCGGTTTCGAGTCTGCGGCCGCGACGCATTCGCCGAGGCTTGCCACTAACAATGAGACGGCCAAGAGCGCTCGGCGTGACCGCATCAAGCGGCTGGCAAAACCGTCACGGTTTCCCTGTGGGTCAGTCATTCCTACGGTCCTCAAAACAGGCCCTGTGTTCTAGAACTCATCCGGCATGGGATGGCGCGTGCATGAGATCATATCGCCAACGCGGGACGTTGTCCGGTTCGGCGTCTGGATCAGGCCCAGATCTGCTAGCCAGGAGGTTTGCAGTGATTGCATCGAGGATCTGTCCGGCGCCCGAGCCGCACCAATCCGCAGAGTCCTCCCTGAAGCGATGGTTCCTCGTCCGCTGTGTTTCGGATGGACCGGCGACAGAGCTTGCCCGTCCCTGTTATCCGCCGTGCGCGACGACTGTTTTCTAATTGATAAACATGACACAGCCTGTCTGCATGGCCGGAATAAGGAGACCGAGTCTGGAAATCCCGTGTGCCGGCAAACGTTTCAATAAAAGTCAAAAAACTCGTGCTAGAGTTATCCGACTTTCCACCTCTCGACACAGGGGCTGTTCGCCACATCCAAGGAAAATCAAAGTTCGGAAAGCCTGCGTTTCACGGATTGCCGAAGTCGGCTGACACGTCTGGAAGGGGAGATATAAAGAGATGGGCTTCTTAAAACGGTTTTGTAAAAATACGTATCGTGATGACGAGCCAAGACGCGGTCCCAGTAGTTTTGCGAATCTCAGCGAAGAGCAGCTGGAAACGCATTTGAAAATTGCGCGTTACGGAGGCTTTAACCTGACCGGTGCCGTTCGGCCGTCCTATGACGTTCAGGTCATGCCTCAGCCCGGTTATCGGCACGATGCCTACCAAGATCGGGAATCGAAGATCAAGATTCCGGTGATCATGGCGTCGGCAAGTCGCGAAACACTGATGGACCTGTTTTTTGAACTCTTAGAGCCTTTGGGGCCGACGGTGGATTTGGTGCTGGAGACCAGTCATCAACGCCCCGGTGGTCACACCGACCTGTATCGTGAAGAAATCGACCTGTCTGTGCTTAAGAGCACGCTCTATGATTTTGAAAATTTGCTGTTGAATGACGGCTGTACAGGTATCGCCGTCCTGAACCCAAACATCCCGCTCGAAATTCAGCTTGATGAACACAAGTTGCTGATTTTATACGGCCACGAACTGGTCGACTTCGAAGACATTCTTGACGACTACGGTCTGCCCTGCTGCGAAGACATCAAGTTCATTACCGAAGCGGAACATGTTCATTCCTCGACCGACGATTTCGTGCGGCAGTTCGATCAGATGAAATACAGGCTGGGAATTGATGAAGATTGAATTCTGAGGCCGGTTTTGAATGGTTCAAGGATTGTGCTTGGGCAAAGGGAGTTGCACTGCTGAGCTGTTCATTTTTTCCACACGACGCTTCCCCGTGTCGAGATTGGAGACTTTCGTGCGTTATTTAATTGCCGCTGTGACTCTTGTTGTTGCCACTCTGGGATTTCGCTTTGTCAATCACCCGTTCGAGTGGGACTCCGCAACACAACCGACGGCCTTGCGGCCGCCGTTGGAGTTGGCTTTAAACGACGGTGAGTTGTGGAGCGTGTCCCATCCCCCCGCATGGGCGGCAATGGCCAGTCGCACTCCGGATCACGTCGCTGCCGTCGATCCTAGCCAGAGGGTTCTGGTGGTCCAGCAGGCGACAACGATCCAGAGCGTCAAGCAAAAACAAATTTCGACAGGGGCCGAACGAGCGAGGCCGGCAGAAATCATCGACCGCGCCACGCAGAACGAAGATTTGCCGCCGTCCTCCTTGGTACGAGCCGTTTCGGCCATTTCAGAGACGACGACCGATTGGACGATTGCCGGAAAGACGACGCAGGGACGTCCGATGCATATTCGGCGTTTGGGCAATCCGGGTGCACGAACAGTGATCGTCGCCGGCCTTGATGGAGCGGACCGGATTGCCGTGCGCTGGATCGACGAACTGGCCGGTCAAGTGGCGGAACGTCCGATCTTGATCGAGACGCAGGAACTTTTAATTTTTCGCGCGGGTAATCCGGATGGATTGACCAAAAAGGTTTCGGAAAACTCACACGGCATCCTCATCAATCGGAACTTTCCCGGTCGTCGTGATCGGCCCCAACTCGGCAACGCCTCGGGATCCAAACCGGCGACCGAAGCCGAGACCCGAACGCTCGTCGACACGCTCAAGACATTCCAGCCACAATGTGTGATTCATCTGAAATCGACCAGCAATCGAACGACGATCTCTTACAATCCGGCGGCGAAACAGAGGGCCAAGGAACTGCAACGCCTGTACGAGGTTAACATCCATCCGTTGGACATTCATCAAGTCCCCGGTTCGCTCGAGGACTTTGCCGACGGGACGTTGGAGACGGGCGTTCTTTCCATTCAGTTGAATGTCGGATCGGACTGGAAAAATTCTTGGTCCAAGTATCAGCCGGTGATTTTGGCGGCAGTGACGGGCGGAACGTCTGCCAAACCGGCGCCAATCCCCCAGTCGCCGGAGGAAGTCGTTCGTCAGCTTCCGGCCTCGGCCAGTTCACCCATTCCCGTTTCAGCGAATACACCACGCCGCAGCCCGCCCCGCAGCGGTTATGAGGCACTGCCGGCTCCACCGAAATGAATCTGGCGACTCAGAATCCAGTTGGATTAATACGCGGCCTGCAAAATCTCCAAGAGATCCGCCTCGGTCGGGCGCCGGGGATTGAGCACCATCAAACGCTTGATCGCAAACGATTTGGCGGCGAAGGTGGGAAGTTGTTCGGTTGTTCCACCGAGATCGCGAATCCTTTGTGGAATGCCGATGGCGACGCTCAATCTCTCGACGGCAGTCACCGCCCGGCCGGCCGCCTGTTCCAGCGACAACCCGTGTGTGTCTTCGCCCAGCAATCGCGCGATGCGTGCAAATTCCGGCAAACGTGTTTTTAAGTTGTAGCGCATGACATGGGGCAGCAGCAGGCCATTGCCAGCCCCGTGCGAGCAGTGGAGTGCTCCCCCCACCGGATATTCCAAGGCATGGACCAACGCCACGGCGTTGTTGGAGAATGCCAAGCCAGCCAGTGTTGCGGCGAGTGCCATTCCCTCTCTGGCCGGAAGATTTGTCGGCTCAGCAACGGTTGTGACTAAGTGGTGTCCGACGAGTTCAATCGCCTTTTCGGCAAGACAGTCACCAATCGGTTGTTTGCCTTCATAGGGAAACGGCTCGTCGGCAGCGATCTCGAGTTCGTGGAAGTGTGCCGCGGTCATGGCTTCGATGGCATGTGTCAGGGCATCAATTCCGCTGTCCGCCGTCGGTCGTTGGGGGCAGGTCAGCGTCAGTTGGGGATCCACGACGGCGAGGGCCGGTCGCAGATAATGGCTCAGGATGCTGACTTTCATCTGATTGGCGGTATCGGTCAGCACTGCGGCATGAGAGACTTCGCTGCCCGTACCGGCTGTGGTCGGCACACAGACCAGAGGCAAAATCGCTCCCGGAATATTGCCATATCCAAAATAATCTCGATAGCTTCCTCCGTGAGTGAGCATTGCCGCCACAACCTTGGCCACGTCCATATTGCTGCCGCCACCGACGGCCACAATCACATCAGGGCGTTGGGTCTTGGCCGCCGAGAACGCGGCCTCTGCAATGGCACAGGAAGGCTCCGGCTGGCCCCCTTCGAAGCGGCTGACGTCCAATCCTGCCGCGAGAAGTGGCGCTGCGACTCGGTCGACGACCCCCGCTTGAACCAGCATTCTGTCCGTGACAATCAGGACCCGCGTCGGTTTCCAAGGATCCAGGAACTCCGCCAGGCGTGCGACCGAGCCCGAACCAAACACAATCCGACCCGCCGAATGAAAGCTCCAACATTGACGATGAGCCATAGTCATGGAACAAAATACTCCTCAAATGGATCTGGAAAATGTCGCGTTTCTGCCAGACAGGCGCGACATCCGCCGCCTGCTGAAACAGGCCCAGAAGAATTGTCAAGATTTCGCTCAGCCGCAATCACTCTCCGCAGTTGAAACTCATCCGGATTGGCGATCGAGCCTCCCTTTCGCTGTTTTTAGCAGACTCTCACTCCGAGGAGTACGCTGAGTGTTTGTGTCCGTCAGCGGCTCAAACTGTTCAACAAGTCGGTCGATGGCTTCTGCGGGATTCATGTTAAACAATGCCTTACCACCTGTGCCCCAGGTTCCCGCGTGAAAGTGAAACACCGCCACGGCATCTCGAATTGTGCTGACGGCTTCGACATCTTCCATATCGCCCCCCTCAATCGCTTCGAACCGGATGTTGATGCCAGCGAACGCCGCCAGAAGATTCGTCTTGCGATCGCGCGCAAACGTCACCGCATCAATCCAGTCGCAGTCGATCCACCGTAGCCCGCGCGGCTTGCCCACGGCCCGTGCCCTGTCGAGGAACTGGGCCTGCAATACTTTCCGTTGCCGGTGAAAGAGATTCACGGCGGAAATAGTTTCCAGCCGTCTCCAACGTGTCGCCAGAGGAATTGCAGACAATGCACCGACAAATATGATAACTGCCAAGAGTCCGAATCCCCAGATCCAAACCATGAACGTGTCCTTTAGGATTCAGCCGTCCGAGAGACATCAGGTGATCCCTCGGTCGTTCGAAGTTTGCTTTCACTGTAGCCCGGCCGATTTCGTTGAGGAAGCGAGGCATCCACTTGGTGACTAAAATCGGGAGTGGCTTTGATTGGTCTCGTGCCGCCGATCACTTTTTGATGTCCCTTTGGTATACTCGTTGTGGAGTCGTTGTGTGCGGGTCCGAATCGTGACGTGTCGGTGCTTTTCTCGATCACACGTTGTAACGTCATTGCCGGTTAGAAAAAGGGATTTGAGAGCGGTCAAAGCGTTCGTCGGTCTTTGCGCACGCGGCTCACTCAGAGCCTCACCCTCCCCCGTTTCAGCGGGAGGTGAATTTCAGGTTTGTGTCCAGTGGTTTGTGTCCAATGGTTTGTGTCCAGTGGTTGTGTCCAGTGGTGTCGTTCCTAGAAGGTGTCCTTCCTAGAAATTGAGGTAAAACCATGGCTTTGTACGAGATCGAGACAAACGCGCACATCCTCATCGCATGGGCCAGCGATCAGGCGGCAGCCGAGGCGGTCGCTCACGAGAACTATCCGGAAGATCAAATCAAGCGAGTGGCCAAGCGACCCCGTGATGTTTGGGTCATTTCGAAAAGAATGCTGGGAATCGAGGGTCCGCTTGAACCGTGTGAGAATGCCCGTGAATGTATCAGCCGTGCCAAAGGCGATAAGGTTCATGCCATCCGTCTGTACATGCAGGATACGGGGGCGGACCTTCACGAAGCTCAGCGCGCCGTGGAAACCAATATGTCGCTCGGATGGTGACGGCAATCCTTTAGCGGATGCCATACACCGCGTTCGAGGGGTTGAAAAGGCGGATCATGATCGGTCCGCGGTAATCGAGTTTTTTACAAGTTGTTGAGGATTTTCACGGGTTATGACTTTCACTTACGTTCTGTCCGTCCTGCAGATCATTCTTATCGACATCGTTCTCTCGGGAGACAACGCGGTTGTGATCGCACTCGCCGCCCACAGGCTACCGGAGCATCAGCGTCGCCGGGCCATCCTGTGGGGCGGTGCGGTGGCGATCATTTTGCGAATCCTCTTTACGCTCGTGATGTCATTTTTGCTGATGATTCCGGGATTACGGTTAGTTGGCGGGATCATGCTGGCGTGGATCGCCTGCAAGTTGCTGGTCAATGAAGCGGAGCCCGCAGTGACGGCGGAAAAAGCGGCCAACAGCATGTTTGCCGCGGTGAAGATGATTTTTCTCGCCGACTTTGTCATGAGCCTCGACAACATGTTGGCCGTTGCGGGAGCCGGTCACGGCGACCCTCTCCTGTTACTGATGGGGTTGCTTGTTTCCATCGCCATTATCATGACTTGCAGCGAGTTAGTGGCTCGGCTAATGAATCGATTCCAGTGGCTGGTCTGTGTCGGTGCCGGAATTCTGGCGTTCACGTCGGCTGAAATGATGATTGGTGACCGTGAGTTGGCCAGCTACTGCGTTCGCTCGCAGCACATCAGTCTCAACAATCACTGGGCGCACGAGTGGCGGGCCACCCACGTCGCCATGTCGCCGCTGGATACGTCTCTCCTGCCAGCCGAGTGGCGAGAGTTCGTGCATTACGACAACGGGCGGCTCACGTTTGTCGGCCAGATGACAACGCAACAGCGAGACCAACTGCTCGAGTCGGTCTCAGTGGCAGCCGATCGTGTAGCCATTGAGAGCGTTTACGAAACGTCGCACGCTCGTGAGGTTCCCGGTTGGGTTTCCCCCGGGTTGCGCGATCGCGTCCAACTCTGGTTCCAAAACAAGTGGCCGGCCGATTCGTGGAACGGAATTCGAAATTACCCGTGGGTGGCGTGGGTGTTCTATCTTGTTGTGGTCGTCGTTTGCCTGACGTCACCCCGCTGGTGGCCACGCCGGCAATCCGGAGTAGAAAATCCGTCGGCCTGAGAGAGCGATGTCACAGCCGCATCTCTGGGAATCGACTGCGAGCGGCGGGCCTCCCCGGGCGCATGAGGACTAGGCTCTGGCCGCGAGGATCGGGCGTGTGATCACAATTCTTCAGATCAACTCCGCGGTTTGGCCGCCTGTTTGGACTGAATCGGCCGCATGTATTTTTGGGCTTGTCCTGACTTCGTGGCCCGCGATTGAGTCTCAAAAACCTCGGTCGCGGCCAGCAATTGGCTGAGTTTTGAGTAGCCATAGTTGCGCGGGTCGAAGTCGGGGGCTTGGTTAGCAATGTAGCTACCAATCCGTCCGACGTAGCACCAACCATCTTCGTCGGCAGAGGACAGGACGGCGGCACGGAGGAGTTTTCCGAGTGTCGAATCGGTGCGCAGTTCTTTACCCGACTTCCTGCTAACGGACGCCGTCGAGGTGGTCTCCGTCGGGTCATCTGCGGTGGCCAGAATTTCCGTGTAGACAAATTTGTCGCAGGCTCCGACGAAGGCCCTCGGCGTTTTTTTCTCACCGAAACCCATTACCGTCATGCCGGATTCCCGCAGACGCGTCGCCAGACGCGTAAAGTCGCTGTCACTCGAAACGAGGCAAAACCCCTGCAAACGGCCGGCGTATAGTAGGTCCATCGCATCGATGATCATCGCCGCATCGGTCGAATTCTTGCCACTTGTGTATCCGAACTGCTGAACGGGCTGAATGGCGTTCTCGTTCAGCATTCCCTTCCAACTGTTGAGTCGCGAGGTGGTCCAATCGCCGTAGGCGCGTTTGACACTCGCCACCCCATACTTGGCGATTTCTCCCAGCAAAGTCACGATACTCGAAGCTTGGGCGTTGTCGGCATCAATCAACACAGCAAAACGGGGTTGGTCAGTGTGTGGGTTCACAGGCGAAGACCTCGAACAGAGAAAGGGGGCGTGCGGAGCTCGACAGTTCGAGCATCCTCGGGTCAGCAGCTCCAGTATTCAAGGGACAGGAGCCTGAAACACCCTCAGGGGATCACCAACAGCCGTGCCTCAAAATCCGGGTGACCCCCGTTCGGCGACAGCAAGAATGCGTCTCGACCAGCGATCGGTTCCTCGTCACAGACGGCGTGAGGACCGAGTTCGTACGCTGCCGGTGTTGCGCGATCCCCCGTGTCAACGCGCGGGCCGGATTTCATCAGCCGGAGTCGCCCTCCGTGTCCGCATCGAGTCTGAAGCAAATTTCGACGTGGCGGGGGAGGCCTCCGAAGAACATCACACCTCTCCGAAACTTATCCCATCGGAGTTCGCCGATCTCCGGCAGTCTTTTGCAAAAAAATGTCGATCTGTCGGAACACTCTTTCGTGGCTGGGTCGTTGACGAACCACAGACATTCAGCGTTTTGGACGATAGGAATGTGTGGCTTGTCCGAAGACGCTCTCGGCGGCTTCCATCAGCGTTTCACTAAGAGTCGGGTGGGCGTGGATGGTCTCCGCCAGATCGCGAGCAACAGCAGCCGTTTCGACGGCCAGTGTCGCCTCTGCAATCATTTCTCCGGCATTCACTCCGACCAATCCGACACCGAGGATACGTTCAGTTTTGGGGTCGATGATCAGTTTTGTCAAACCTTCGTTACGAGCCAGAGTTGTTGCGCGGCCGGAAGCCGTCCACGGAAATTTGACGACTTTGACTTCGATGTTGCGGGCGGCGGCTTCGTGCTCCATCAGCCCGCACCAGGCGATTTCGGGATCGGTGAAGACGACGGCTGGGATGGCGATGTTGTCGAATTCGGCATGTCCGCCCATCATCGCTTCCACGGCAACCTTGGCCTCACGCGTGGCCTTGTGGGCCAGCATCGGTTCACCCGCGATGTCACCAATGGCGAAAATATGTGGCACTGTTGAGCGGCGTTGCCCATCGACCGTGATGAAACCCTTCTCGTCCACCGTCACGCCCGTCTTTTCCAATCCCAGACCTTGGCTGTTCGGCCGACGTCCGATGGAAATCAGAACCCGGTCGAACGTCTGCTTGGGGGCCACGCCCTCACCGGTCAGAGTGGCTTCGATTCCGGTCTTGGTGGCCTTCAGTGCCTCCACCTTCGTCTGTAAATGGAGCGCTGCAAACTGCTTTTCGAGCCGTTTTTGGAGTGGTTTGACCAGGTCGCGATCGGCTCCGGGGAGAAGGCCACTTGTGAGTTCCACGACGGTCACCTTCGAACCCAACGCGGCGTAGACGGTTCCCATTTCCAGGCCGATGTAACCGCCACCGACGACGAGCAGCGAGCCAGGGATGGCGGCGAGTTCGAGGGCGCCGGTGGAGTCCATCACGCGCGGGTCGCCCAGTTGAAATAGCGGTGGTATGGCCGGTGACGAGCCCGTGGCGATGATCGCCTTTTCGAAGCCAATCGTCTCGATTCGGCCGTCCGGATGTTTTAACTCGATCGTGTGTGAGTCGAGAAACGTTCCTCGAGCGCTGACCAACGTGACTCCGCGGGCCCGACACAGTTCGCTGATCCCGCCGGACAGTTTGCCGATCACGCCGTTCTTGAAATCACGAAGTTTGGCGAGGTCGATCTTCGGTTTGCCAAACGTCAGGCCACACTCAACCGAGTCGTGCGATTCGTTGATCAGCTTGGCGAGATGCAGCAGTGCCTTGGAGGGAATGCAGCCCCGATTCAGACAGACACCCCCCGGTCGGGCGCCCTCATCAACCAGCAGGACCTTCAGCCCATGATCGGCTGCCTCAAAAGCCGCCGGATAGCCACCGGGGCCACCACCAAGGACCAAGAGTTCGATCTTCGAGTCTGCCATGTCATTCCATCTCAAAAAATTCAAGGGGTGTCAAAAAAACAAAAACAGAGCGGAGATCGATCAAAACGACGGCTTCTTCAGAGAGGATCGATCGTCGCCTCGCGAGAACCCCCGCAGGGAAGTTTAAAGTTGTTGGCAAACACAGAAATCACAAAATGGATGTTTCAGGGGCGATTCCCGGCGTGCGACCGTGTGCTGAAGGGGGTGATCGATGTGCCAATCGTGCCGGACAATTCCGAATCGCTGGCGGGTCGAAACCGTTCAGCACTCGATCAACAAGCGAAAGGCATCGCCGAGCATTTGTACGAGTTTGGTGGTGAATCGAGCGGCATCGGCTCCATTGATGACTCGGTGATCAAAAGAGAGCGACAACGGAAGCATCAGACGTTCGGTGACTTCACCGTCCACCAAGTGGAGTTGTTTTTGGCTGCGGGACATCCCGAGAATGGCGACTTCCGGGAAGTTGATGATCGGTGTGAACGAGGTACATCCAAGACCTCCGAGATTGGTCATCGTGAACGTGCCCCCCTGCATCTCGCTGACTTGCAACTTTCGATCTCGGGCCTTGGCCGCGAGTTCAGACAGTTCGCCGGCCAATTGCAGGATGTTTTTTTGATCCACATTGCGAATCACCGGCACGACGAGGCCGTTCGGCGTATCGACGGCAACGCCAATGTGATAGTAGCGTTTTAGGATCACTTCGGATTTTGCGGAGTCAAAGCTGGCATTGAATTGAGGAAACTCTTTGAGACAGGCGACGAGTGCCTTGAGGGCGATGACGGTCATCGTCACCTTCGGCGAACCCTTGA
Source organism: Schlesneria paludicola DSM 18645 (assembly GCA_945876035.1). Classification (GTDB taxonomy): domain Bacteria; phylum Planctomycetota; class Planctomycetia; order Planctomycetales; family Planctomycetaceae; genus Schlesneria; species Schlesneria paludicola_C. Next base: position 21,142 of record CAMCMU010000017.1, read on the forward strand.
TCGCCGTCGCGACGATATGCTTGCGGGCGGCTTCGGTTTCGGTGATATCCGCCTGATCATTCACGGTCACGTGTGGAATGTTTTGCCAAGCCAAGCAGAGATTGTTTGCCGCCGTCTTTTGCAGTTTGGTCAAGGCCAGACGATCCACCGGGCCATAGAGCGAGAAGTCCGGCAACGGCGGTTCGATCAGACCGCGGCCGCCTCCGACCCCCGTTGTCGACAGCGCACGTGCCACGTCTTCCAAAGTGATCCGTCCCCCAGAACCTGTTCCGGGAATGTGGGCCAAATTCAGGCCCAGTTCGCGTGCGAGGCGTCTTGTGGCCGGGCCCGCCGGCAATGGCAAACTCGATCCTCGGGTCACGGCAGGCAGCGTGCGGACGGCGGTGACCACCTTGGAGGGGGCGTTGGCCACTGCCGTCACCGGACTCGATCGGGTTCCTCCGTTGAGACTTCCGCCAGAGGCCGTCGTGGGTTCCATCTCGAAAATTGCCTGACCGGGTAATACGGTGTCCCCCTTTTTGACCAGCAGCTTGCCGATCATTCCCGCATGGGGGCAGGGGACTTCCATGACGGCTTTGTCCGTCTCCAATTCCACGACGATTTGCCCGGCTTGAATCACATCACCGGCAGCAACATGCAGCGCGGCCACGTCGGCACTTTTCACGCCATCACCTAAGTTATCGACTTTGAATTCGATGGTCATCGTCACTCTCTTACAGGGGGCTTGGCCCATCAGACCTTAGATTTAGTTTTAGCCTTGCAGCTCATGGATTTCGCGGGACTAACGACCCAAAAATCGGTCTCTCTGTTTGCTTGTATGGGCTGCAACACTCTGACAACGTCCGCCGGCTGAATAATCAATCAGGCGGTTGCCGGATCGACTTTTTCGGGATCGATTCCCAGATCTTTTAACGCTTGAGGCAATTTTTTGACGTCGAAACGACCTTCGCTGCCGAGCGCCACCAGCGTGGTATACGCCACCGACTCGGCATCGATTTCAAAGTGACGTCGCAACTCTTCGCGTGACTCGCTCCGCCCAAATCCATCCGTCCCACAAACCACATAGTGAGCGGGAACATAAGGTCGAATCTGTTCGGCGACAAGCTGGACATTGTCACTCGAGGAAATAAACGGACCTTGGAGGCCACGGAATGAGTCCTCGATGTGACTGGTCTGTTGCTTCTGTTCGGGATGAAGTCGATTCCAACGAGCGATAGATTGAGCTTCTCTCTTCAGTTCGTTGTAACTGGTCACGCTCCAGACATCGGATTCGATGCCGTACTTTTCTGCCAGCAGCTTCTGAGCGCGAAGGACTTCTTTGAGCAGCGGTCCGCTGCCAAGAAGCTGCGGTCGTTTCGCTCGTTTCGCTGAGGGAACGGTGGGGTTGAGTGGATACAGTCCCTTCACGATTCCCCGTTCGACGCCGACCGGCATCGAGTCGGGCATGACATAGGATTCGTTGTAAACAGAGAGGTAGTAAAAAACGTCCTCACCGTCTGCGTACATCCGTCGCAGCCCATCCTGCACGATTACAGATAACTCGTAGCCATACGCGGGATCAAAAGCCAACAGGTTCGGGACGGTACTGGCCATCAATTGGCTATGACCGTCTTCATGCTGCAGACCCTCACCGTTGAGCGTCGTCCGTCCCGATGTGCCTCCGCACAGAAAGCCCTTGCAGCGTGAATCTGCCGCGAGCCAGATTAGGTCACCCACCCTCTGAAATCCGAACATCGAGTAGTAAACATAGAAGGGAATCATGTTCAGCCCGACGTTGGCATAAGCCGTGCCGACGGCGACGAATGACGACATCGCTCCCGCTTCGTTGATCCCTTCCATGAGGATCTGTCCCGTCGTCGACTCGGTATACGACATTGGCTGACCGGCATCGACGGGTGTGTACAGTTGTCCTTTGCTGGAATAGATGCCGAAGGTGGCAAACAGAGCCTGCATGCCGAACGTCTGGGCCTCGTCAGGAATGATCGGAACAATCCGCTTGCCGATGTTCTTGTCACGCATCAACCAGCGAAGGATCGCGCCGAGGACTTGGGTTGTTGACCAATCCTTTCCAGCGCCGCTTGTGGCCTCGAGAAACTCGCCGATGCTCGGAATCGTCAGTCGTTCTGGGGTGGGGATCCGCACGGGCAGATAGCCGCCGAGCTTCTGTCGATGCTCATGGAGGTATTTCATCTCGGGACTGTCCGCCGGTGGCCGATAAAACGCCGCCGACTTTGCCTGTTCGTCGCTGAGCGGTAAGTTGAACCGATCGCGGAATTGAAGCAGCAGTGGCTCTTCAATGTTCTTCGTTTGGTGTGCCGTGTTCTTCCCCTCGCCCGCTTCACCCAAACCAAATCCCTTGACGGTGTGAGCCAAGACCACCGTCGGAGCTCCCTTATGCTCAGTGGCGACCTTGTACGCCGCATAAACCTTGATCGGATCGTGCCCGCCACGACGGAGGTTGCGGATCTGTTCGTCACTCAGATTTTCCACGAGTTTTAACAGATCGGGATGGCGACCAAAAAAATCGTGACGAATGTACTCACCCGTCTCCACGCTGTATTTCTGAAACTGACCGTCCACCACTTCGCCAAGAGTCTGGACCAGCAGGCCATTGTTGTCGGCATCGAACAGAGGCTGCCAGTCGCTTCCCCAAACAATCTTGATCACATTCCAGCCGGCTCCGCGGAAGACCCCTTCCAGCTCTTGAATAATCTTGCCATTGCCGCGAACCGGTCCGTCCAGTCGTTGCAGATTGCAGTTCACGACCCAGGTCAGATTATCGAGCGATTCTCTGGCACCCAGTGTGATTGCTCCCAGCGATTCCGGCTCATCGATTTCCCCGTCTCCCAAAAATGCCCAGACGTGCGATTTGGAAGTGTCGAGCAGTCCGCGGTGCTGCAAGTAGCGCAGGAACCGAGCCTGATAGATTGAACAAATGGGACCCAGCCCCATCGAGACCGTCGGAAACTGCCAAAAATCGGGCATCAACCACGGATGAGGATAGGAAGACAGTCCCGTTCCACGCGGAAGTTCGCGACGAAATTGAACGAGGTTGTCTTCGGTCAAGCGGCCTTCGACAAACGCGCGTGAATACATTCCCGGAGACGAGTGCCCTTGGAAGTAAATCAAGTCCCCTGTGTGATTGGCTGTCCGCGCATGGAAGAAGTGGTTGAAGCCCATTTCCACCAGTGTGGCGGATGAGGCAAACGTCGAGATGTGGCCCCCAACGCCGGATCCGGTGCGGTACGCCCGAACGACCATCGCCATGGCATTCCAACGGATGATACTTCGGAGTCTTCGTTCCACGACCCGATCACCCGGAAACAGCGGTTCGGCTTCTGCAGGAATCGTGTTGATATAGGCGGTGGTGATGGATGGGACAACCGGAACACCGAGAGCCTGAGCGCGAGAATATAAGCGGGTCAGGAGTCGGCTAAACGCTTCTGCTCCGTGTCGTTGGATGACGTCATCGACAGACTCCATCCATTCGTCGAGTTCCTGCGGATCCATCACAACGACGGGCACATCTGTGACATTGTCTGAGGAAACAGCAGTCTCCGCGGCCGGACTACGATCCGCCTTGCGTGAGGCCGCAGATACTTCGAAAACGGTGGCCATCGGTTCGATCAACCTCGCTCTGTAATTGTGGAGCCGACGCCGCTGTGCGGTGCCGAAACCCCAAATAATCGATCCATTACCCAACGCTTGTCGGAAAACCGAAATTGGGTGCCGCATTCTAACAGTTCGCGGCCACTCTGCACAGACCGCCGGAGAGTCTCACCACCATCGTCTAAAATTATGACGTCCAGTACTCGGCATCGCCATCAACGATGACTCCTCTGCCTTTGGGAGAGCACCCCAAGGACTCCTCGCAGACGTTTTTTGGCAGGCGACGATGGTGGATTTTGAATCACCACACATGCCGTTGGAACCAAGAGTTTTTTAGGCAGCGGGGGCCAATCACGGATCAGGATCCCGTTCGGGTCGGGCGCCCGGCGTTTGCCATTCTGTGGTAGCGATTGTGTGGGCCACCAAAAGACTCGGTTGCCGGTCCGTTCTAGCAGAGGTATCGTGCACCCGCACCCCAGCAGTTTCGAAAAAATCGGTCGTCCATTTGAGGAGTCGCAGCGTGACGGAACGAGTAGTCATCATTGGGTCTGGTCCCGCGGGATGGGCGGCCGCAATCTATGCCTCAAGAGCCAATTTGGAACCCCTTGTTTTTGAAGGGGCATTGACCGAAGAAAATCGAATGCAGGGCACATTGCCACTCGGACAACTGTCTCTGACAACCGAGGTGGAAAACTATCCGGGTTTTCCGGGTGGCAATTTGTCTCAGTATCTCGCCACCGCATTGCCGGAATCGCAGCGAAAATTCATGGCTCCTCATGGTGGCCACGGAGTGACCGGTCCGGAGTTGATGGAGTTGATGCGTCAGCAAGCGAAGAACTTTGGCACGCGTGTGATCACAGACGACGTCATCGAGGTCGATTTGTCGTCTCGGCCATTTCACATCAGACGTCTCGAGGGCGATCCGGTGGACGCGCAGTCGATCATCATCGCCACCGGGGCTCGAGCCAACTATCTGGGCCTGCCGTCAGAGGATCGTTTCAAAAATTTGGGTGTCTCGGCGTGTGCCGTCTGTGATGGGGCGCTTCCCCGCTTTCGAAATCAGCCTTTGGTTGTCGTGGGTGGTGGCGACAGTGCCATGGAAGAAGCGAGCTATCTCGCTAAATTTGCCTCGACCGTGTACCTCGTGCATCGTCGAGGCGAGTTTCGAGCGAGCAAGATCATGGCGCAACGAGTGATTGAAAATCCCAAAATCAGCGTCAAGTGGTTTTCCGGAGTGGAGGAGGTTCTCGGCGATGAGAGGTCGGGAGTAACGGGTGTCCGTCTCCGGAACCTGCAGACCAACAGCACCGAAGATGTGGTCGCCGCGGGGATGTTTTGTGCCATTGGTCACTCACCCAATACGGACTTCCTCAAGGGTCAAATCCAGACAGATGACAAGGGTTACGTGGTGTACACGCAGCCTTTCCGGACGAATACCAGCGTCGAGGGAGTGTTCGCGGCCGGTGATGTGGCGGACAGTTATTATCGTCAAGCGATTACTTCTGCTGGAACCGGTTGCATGGCCGCTCTGGACGCCGAACGCTGGCTGGCGGCCGAGGGCGTCCATTAATTCTCACCCCCTTGTGGACGTGATACGCCACGTCGTCAAACGTCATATCGTGCCACCCGAGTCACAAACCCAACAGCCACAATCATCCGTTACGGAAGGTCTAACGCCGACATCTCTCCGCAGCGCGCGATTCTTGTCCGTTCGGAATTCAAGGTTCAACACGACTCCTCAAACGGTATTGCAGTGTTAGAACCTGCCTCCGTTTTCACTGACGATCCCACTCAGGAAACCGTTTCATCATGCTGACTCAGGAAGGCTGTCTCGCCCGGCGGATTCGACTTTGGGAGTCTGTGCCGGACACGTATGAATGGTTGCTTGTTGCCGATCCCCGGCACGTGCTCTATTTGTCCAACTTCATGGTTCATCCGCTGACGTTTTCGGCGGGGGAACGGTGTTGGCTGCTGCTGCAACGAGACGGCCGGGCGACGCTACTCGGTGACAACTTCACGCTCCGTTCCCGGGCGGGTGTACCGTTCGTTGACGACGAAGTGATGGTCAAGTGGTACGACCATCAGCACTCGGTCATCAATCGGGATCATGCGTTGCTCGCGGCCACGGAACAGATCGCCGATCGGCTCTTCGGTCGTGCGGGGGCTGTGGAAGCGGAGTGGCTGCCGGTGGGTGCGTTTGAGTTGCTGGGTCTGGATCACGAACATCATTCCGTCCGGCGAGAAGCGAAAGACATCGGCCAGCGAGGAGCCGTCGATCTGGGAACCACACTCCGCGGGTTGCGCCGTCAAAAACACCCCGATGAGATCGCGCTTCTGAAAGAGTGCATGCGCGCCGGCGAAGCGGGGATGCTCCGTCTGCGAGAGATCATTCGGCCCGGGATTTCGGAGTTCGAGATCTTTCGTGAAATCCACGCAGCCACTCTGGCGGCCGCAGGACGACCCTGCTTGATCTATGGTGACTTCCGTGCTGCCAACGGTTCCAAACCAAAAGTCGGTGGACTCCCGACGGACTACAAGTTGCAACCGGGCGATATGTTTACGCTGGATTATTCGGTCGTTCTCGACGGCTACCGATCGGACTTCACGAACTGTCTGACGGTTGGCGAGCCGTCTTTGGATCAGCAGCGTTTGTTCGATCTGGTCTCCGCGGCGCAGCGTGCCGGTGAAGCGGTGTGCCGTGCGGGCACCAAGGCCCGTGATGTCTTTCATGCCGTCAACCAGCCGATTCTCGAGGCCGGTCTCGCCGCACACTTCGCACATCACGCCGGTCACGGTATCGGGCTGGCTCACCCCGAAGCCCCGATTCTTGTCCCCGAAAGCGACGATGTCTTAATGGCCGGAGACGTCGTGACCCTCGAACCGGGTCTGTACGTCGAAGGCCTCGGTGGTCTTCGTATTGAACACAATTACCGCATCACGGACGCGGGATATGAACGCTTAAGTAACCACGTCATCTCGTTGACATAACCCGTCGAGGGCGGACCTGCCGTCTTGCAAAATTGCTCTGGAAAGGAATGACAATGCCGAAGGTTGATTGGAACTATCATCGCACAGGTTGCAAGACCTGCAGTCGGGCGACCGAATTCCTCGCTCAGGAAAACGTCACCATTGCCGAGCAGATCGATGCCAAGAAAATCGCTCTGTTGCCAGAGCAGGCGCTCCAACTCGTCTCCCAGGCGCATCAGCTCTATGTCACAAAAGGATCGAAAGTCATTCACGTTGATTTGAAAAAACAACGTCCGGACGACGAGACATTGCTCGGACTGCTCATCGGCCCCAGTGGGAAACTACGAGCCCCGACTCTGAAAATCGGCAAGACGCTGGTCGTCGGATTTGATCAGGCGACCTACGAACACGTCTTTCGGTGATCGATCAGCAACACGATGGCGAGTCTCCAAAAACGGGACTGCGGAAAACGAAATCCGTCGCGTGCCCAATCGCGGCGGGTGTCTTGGGACCGGATCTGCGACGGATTAGAAAAAACGTCTGCCGCATGGACTTGATCCTTTCGCCCGTCACATCCCGTCCTTCAGGAACGGGATTCGTTTTTGGGAAGAAAATCGAGGCGTGACAGCACGGGGGAAAAGTTGTGCTGTCGGTCAGGATTCTGGACACGGGATGACTAATTATACCACCCGTCCCGGCAGCGGTTCGTGACGCAAACCGGCCATTAAATTTTCGACTGTCATTTCCATCATCCGTCTTCGTGTCCGATCGGAAGCGGTCCCCAGGTGAGGGGTGATGATGAGATTGTCGAGTTTCAGAAGTGGATGATTACGCGGTAGCGGTTCCGGAGAGGTCACGTCGATGGCTGCCGCGGCAATGCGGCGCGATGTGAGCGCTTCGAAGAGAGCCTCATGATTCACAACCGGTCCGCGTGCGACGTTGATCAGAATGCCCGTCGGTTTCATGAGCGAAAATTCTCGGGTGCCGATCAGGTCGGTGGTTTCCACCGTCAGAGGGCAATTGAGTGCCACGAAATCGCTTTCCAGCAACAGTTCTTCGAGGCTACAGTAGGTGGCTCCCAGTTCCTGTTCCGCGGCTGGGTCACGTCTTCGATTGTGATACAGGATCCGCATGTCGAAAGCTCGGGCGCGTCGAGCCACTTGCTGACCGATGCGACCGAGGCCCACGATGCCAAGAGTACTGCCCGTCACCTCCATGCCGATCAGTTGTGAGGGGTCGTAGTGTGTGAACTCCGGAGACCGTGCGAATCGGTCCCCAATCACGACATTGCGCGCCGCCGCCAACATCAACGCCAACGTCATATCGGCGGTCGATGCATCCACGCACCCCGGTGTATTTCCCACGGCCACGCCACGTGCCTTCGCCGCGTCACAGTCGATGTGATCGACACCCACACCAAAATTGCTAACGATTCGAAGATTGGGTATGCGGTCCATCAACGGCCCATCCACCTGCGGATGACCATAGGTAATCAGGGCGACTACGCGTTTCACGGCTTCAGAGCTCGCAGAGTCGTCCCATTCGAGGACTTCTATGTCCGGTCCGAGTAATTCAAAGAATAACGCCGGAAGGCGATCGCCCATAACCGAGATTCGAGACGGTGACATGAGAGACCCTTGCGATGGAGAAGGAGGATCCAAAAAATGCGGGTTTTTAACGAAGGCGGCCGCACGGGGGCGGCTTCAGCAACCCTCATCGGCACCGGTGCGGAACGCCCGTCACGACCGAGCGGGGCTACTTCTGTGCGAGGACATACAACGCACTGTCGGCTCGCAGATTGGCCGCCCAAGCGCCCATCGCCGAACGTCCGCGGATGATCGGGATTTCGTCGACGACACGAATCGTCAACTGTTGACACAGGTCTCTGAAATCGAGCATCGACAAGAAGTGAAGGTTGGGCGTGTTGTACCAGTCGTAAGGCAGGGAGCCCGTCATCGGGGCACGGCCCTGCCATAAGATCTGCAGGCGAACCCGCCAATGACCGTAGTTCGGTACTAACACCACGGCTTGTTTGGCAACCCGAAGCATTCGTTGCAACAGGACCTTGGGGTGTCGGACCTGCTGCAGCGTCTGGCTCAGGACTGCAAAATCGAAAGAGTCATCGGGGACTTCATCGAGACCTCTGTCAAGATCTGCTTGGATGATGGGCATCCCCTTGCAAATGGCCTCGATCACTCCCCGATGATCCAACTCGATTCCTTGGACGGAGCACTGCGCTTCGTCTCGCAGCCGGCTCAACAACCGTCCGTCTCCACAGCCGAGATCGAGAACACGACGCTCTCGGCCAATTTGGTCCATGATCAGTCGATCCGTCAGGGCGGCGGTGGTGTCGGGAAGGCAATAACGGGGCATATGAAGTCTGTCGGAATATCGAGAAGTAGCCAATCGCGGAGCCGAAAATGTCTGACGCGTCGTCGGACGTTCCACGGATACGGCGGCTTTGCCTTTAAAAAATTCTGAAGCAAGCAAGTCACGTGGGATCGTAGTCAGTCCGATCCAGAGGGACTATGATCCGTTTCTGTCGCGACTGCAAGTTCAAATGCGGTGGCGTTGATCTTCGTTCTCTCCCTTTGAATTTTTGATCCAAAACCATGCTTATCCACGTAGGCCACAGCCCCGATCCTGACGATGCCTTCATGTTTCATGCCTTGGCAAATGATAAGATTCCGACGGGAGACTATCAGTTCACGCATCAGCTTCAGGACATTCAGACGTTGAACGACAGGGCCTTTCGCGGCGAACTCGAACTCACGGCTGTCAGTCTGCATGGCTATGCCTACGTGACCGACAAATATGCACTCTGTGCCTGCGGAGCCAGCATGGGTGACAACTATGGCCCCATGATTGTGGCTCGCCAATCAGGAGATCTGAACGATTTTCGGGGCAAGACAATTGCCGTCCCGGGAAAATTGACCACGGCCTATCTCGCATTGAAATTGGCATTGGGAGACGACTTTACGCCTGTTGTCTATCCCTTTGATGAAATTCTTGCGGTGACCGCAGCGGGGACGGTGGATGCCGGTCTGATCATTCACGAAGGGCAACTGACCTATCAAAATGATGGGCTTCATCTGATCGTTGACCTCGGAAAGTGGTGGATGAAAGATACGGGATTGCCTCTCCCACTCGGCGCCAACGCCATCCGCCGTGACCTCGGTCGAAAAGCGATGGAGGAAGTCACCAGCTTGCTCAAGCAAAGCATTCAATATGCTCTCGAGCATCGTGCCGAAGCGCTGGCGTATGCTTTGCAATTCGGTCGCGATCTTGATCGGAGCCAAGCAGACAAGTTTGTGGGAATGTACGTCAACGACTGGACACTCGATTTTGGGACCCGTGGCCGCGAGGCTGTGGCGTTGCTCTTGACGCGGGCCTATGAGGCAAAAATCATTCCTCGGCCGGTTGACCTCGAGTTTATTGGCTGAATGCTCGGGCGGATCGTTCCACACAATCCTGCACAAGGAATGACGCAAGATGCCCGCTGTTGAGTACCTTCAAAGCCTGTTTGGATTGGACGGACGGACGGCTGTTGTGATCGGCGGTACCGGCACTTTGGGTGGCGCCTTCTGCGAGGCACTGGCCGGAGCAGGTGCTCATGTCGTCGTCGTCGGTCGCAACGAGGAACGCGGTCTCGGGCGTGTTCGCTCAATTTGTGACAAAGCAGGCTCTGCCGAATACTTTCCCTGTGAAGCCACCTCTCGCACAGGACTGGAATCTCTGGTCAGTCACCTGAAGTCGGCAGGCCTTGAAACCAGCGTCCTCGTCAATGCCGCTGGAGTGAATTCGCCGACCCCGTTTCTCGAGATCAGCGATGAAGAATGGGAGCGGATTCTGGATGTGAACCTTCGAAGTGTGCGACTGGCTTGCCAGGTCTTAGGGGCCTACATGCTCGACTGCGGGACGAAGGCGTCGATCATCAACGTAGCGTCAGTGAGTGCCGGTCCACCGCTGTCGCGAGTCTTTACGTATTCCCTGTCGAAAGCCGCCGTACTGAACCTGACACAAAACTTGGCGCGGGAATGGGCGCCGAGGGGTATTCGCGTCAATGCGATTTCACCGGGCTTTTTCCCGGCCGAACAAAACCGGAAAGTTCTGACTCCGGATCGAATCGAGAACGTCATGCGACATACGCCTCTGGCCCGTTTCGGTTCGCCCGAGGAACTTGCTGGCGGGATCTTGTTGTTGGCATCGAACCAAGCGGGTAGCTTTTTGACCGGGCATAATTTGGTCATTGATGGCGGCTTCACGGCCATGACGATTTAACGCGTTCCTGAGGCATGACGTTGGCCTCCAGGTTAGACCTCATCCACACGCGGAGTTTAGATCAGGATGATCCACACTCGTTTGTCACAGACGCTCCCCTTGTTTGTCTTCGGCACACTGCGATCCGGTCGCGAAAACCATCATTTTCTCCTCGGGCAGTTCGAACGCATGCTGCCGGCGAACCTGGCGGGTTACGCCAGAATTGAGCCGTTGATGATCGCTCCTCGGCCTGCTGGTCTTGTCGACGGTGAACTGTATTTTCTGAGAGTGGACGAATACGACGCAACCCTCGCCGGCTGTGACAGGCTTGAGGGCATTCCACCGGGAACACTCAGCGGACGGGAGTACGAACGAAAACGGGTCGTCGTGGCGACATCGGCAGGTTTGTACGATGCCTGGGCCTACGTTCAGACAGAGAGTTGATCGGAGGAATCGGCACGATTGAGGCGGCGACTGTCGCCGTAAAGGCAGCAGGATCCGATCAACCAACCGATCCCCGCAGCGGCGAAGACGTCGCTCGGAAAATGCGCCGAATGAAAAATCCGATGTAGGCCGACAAGCGTAGCCATCGTCGCAAACAGCCATTTTCCACGTGGATATAATCCGGCAAGAACCACCGCCAACCCCACGGCGGTCGCCGTATGTCCTGAGGGAAAGCTTTGCTTGCCACTGCTGGATTCGCGTTGAATCCAGCCCTGAAACGTTTGCCAAACCGAGCCGTCGATCAAATCCGATGCCCGTGGTCGCGTGCGGACCACCACTAATTTTATTGCGTTTGCAAGCAGTCCCGCTCCAAACGTACCTCCCGCAATCCAACCCCAGCGATATCGCATTCGAGGATCCAGTAGAACCACGGTGGTGATCACCAGCAGGGCTCCAAAGGCGTGACCAAACGCTTCGGCGCGGTCGAGGCATTCGAAAATCGGTTTGGCGTACCCTTGGTGTTCGAAGCACCAGTGGGCGAGGCGTGCCGTAGGAATATCGATGGTCAGGCAGCCGATGGCGATCACGAATAACACCAGAGGCACAGCGATTCGGGCGAGGCCATGCCGCTCTGAATCCGCCGAATTCGGAACGTGTTCAAGTGTCATTGGTAATCCAAATATTCGTCCCAATGGTGCTCATATCAGAAGAGTGGTCGGAATCCTATCCGATGCCAGACAAATCGAGAAGTCGTTGCGTTTCGCTCGTTTTCACAGAGACGGCTTGAACAGGCAGAACGCTAATCCCGCCGGGTGCGCTGCGGATCGAATGCCGCTCCGGTGATAACGGCTGCGAGAAAACGCCCCCCCTTCCTTCCCCCTCGAAAAGACGGTTTTTAACAAGCCGCACCGCGGAGCAATTCTTGCCGAATATCACCGCGGAAAATGAGGGCTCGGCGCCGGTTCGGGATTCTCTCTGTGTCCGCACGTTGGCGGATCACGCTGAACAGCGGTGTTTGCCGGAAGACTAGGGTGAGTGAACACGATGTTACGGGGGCGAGCAACATTTCTCGCCGCCCGTCGCACGGTCTTCCGATTCCATTTGCGTCGTCGTCGGGCAACCGTCCGCCATGACACGAGATTCGGCAGACAAAGCCGGAAGCAAGCATCATGCTCAAGGCCGTGGAACCCAACATGACAGACCCTCATCTGAGTCAGATCTTCGAACATGCGGCTCGTGAACTTTTGATGTGGATTGGTTTCGGGACACTGGTTGGTCTCAGTGCCAAAGCGATCATGCCTGGTCGCGATCCCGGTGGTGCCATCGGAACGCTGATGATGGGGATTGCGGGGAGCCTGATTGGTTGTGGAGTCGTGCTGCTGTTCGACACCAGCTTGCAAATCACTCCGATCAGTCCGATTGGCTTTGCCGCCGGTATCGGCGGGGCCTTCCTGTTGTTGTTCTTCTTCCGAGTCCTGTCCAACTCATACGTGGCTGAAGCGGTGGATGGAAAAATCAGCGGATCCGCCGGGACAGGCATTCGGAAGTACTATCGTCGGGGACGTCGAGCCGCCTAGACCACCGATGCGGCAGTTTTTCGGGATCCGACGTTGTCGGTTGATGGCGCGTGAGGTCGTTTTATCACGACCGTTCCGGTTACTTCACGGCAGCGATCTGCGGCTTGTAGCCCGGAGCGGCAGTAAACTTGAGCAGTTCTTTCCCGTCTTCCGCATTCCAAATGCGAACTTCGCCATCATGGCTCCCGCTGGCGACGCGTTTGCTGTTCGCGTCATAGGCAATGGCATAGACCCAGTCGTTGTGGGGTCCGTACTGCTTGACCAAGACACCATCCGCCAGTTTGTGTTGTCGGGCGATCTTGTCGGCGCTCCCACTCAACACCAGTCCGTCGGCCGTGATCACGATTCGAAAGACTTCCCCGTCAACGACAATTTCACGTGTTTGCTTCGCGTCGGTAACGTTCCAGAGTCGAATCTTCTTGTCGCGTCCGCTGGTGGCCACCGTGTTGCCATCGGGTAGAAAGCCGACTCCGAAGACCGGTTGACCATGTCCGTTGGATGTGATCTGTGATTCGCCAGTGGTACTGTCGAATATCTTGGAGGTCTTATCACGACTGGCGGTTGCGATTTTCTTTCCGTCGGGGGACCACGCGACGTCCATCACCCAGTCGGCATGATCCTCAATCCGTTTCTCTTGCCGTCGGGTCGCGACATTGAACAGGCGGACAGACCGATCGGCACAGGCGGCAGCCAGACGTGTTCCATCCGGGCTGAAAGCAACGGCAAACACCTCGTCATCCGTTGTGAACAGATCTGCCAGCAGAGTCCCATCGTCCGAGTTGAACAACTTGACATCGCCCATCTGCCCGGGTGTGCCTGCCGCCACGGCCATCATTTTACCGTCTGCAGAGAAGGCAATATCGTGAGGCCGCTCGCCAATGTTGGCGATACGACGGACAAGTTGTCCGTTCGTTGTGTTCCACAGGAGGACTTCTCGATATCCCGACGTCGCCAGCAAAGTCCCGTCCGGGCTGAAGGCGAGGGCCATCACGGGGACAGGGACCCGATAGGTTTCAGGGGGAGCGGGTTGTGTCGGCTTGGGGATGAAGGCGATCAGTTGCGCGTTTCCGGAAATTCCAGCGTCCAGTTGTGCCCCCGTCTCGATCCATTTTTTGATGATGGCGATCTGATCGTCACTCAACGGGTCGGCGTCTTGAGGCATGGAATGATCTTCGATCATCGTCTGCAGGAGTGAGTCATTAGGAGTCGCGGCCACGATCGCTAAGCCGCTTTCCCCGCCTTTCATCAGTCCCGCATAAGTTTCCATGTTGAGTCGTCCTTTGGACGTCCGGACATTGTGACAGGCCAAACAACGATCCGAAAAGATCGGGGCCACCTGCTTGGCAAACGAGACCAAACGTCCGACCGCGACAAGTGACGTTTCGAGTTCGATCTGTCGCGCGACCGCCTCGGTGCTCAATGCCGCATAGAGCGCTTCCATCCGCTGAAGCTCCGGTTGAAAATCGACAACGGCCTGCTCAGCCGATTTGCCCTTTTCTGGCAGGCTCTCCCCAGCCGCTCGTGTCTCGGCGATTGTCGATTCGACAGGCTGGACGGCTTTCAGAGCCTCCGCCAGCGTCTTGGTGGCTGTCACCACTTTTTCCGCAGCCATTTTTGCCTTGTCGGCCTCGGCTCGCTCATTTTCCTTGCCCCGAGCCTCCCCCGCTAATTTTGAGGCGGCCGCCGATTCGGTCTCGAGCGTGATTCGCTCTTCCACCGCCTTTTTGACCGCTTCCTGCAATTTGGGGAGCTTCGACTCCTCATTTTTAATGGTCGATTCCGACTTGTTTTGCTGAATCTTCAAGGTCGTGACCAGCGACGTCAGCTCAGCCGCTTTGGCACGTGTGGCCTTGATGGCTGGCTCGCCGTCGACCCTTCGTGCCGTGGCTTCATCGGCCGCGATCTGTTGTTGGGCAATCTTTTCGTCGATGTTCGGTTGCGCCATCAGACCGATTGTGGTCCCCGTGAGCAACCACACAAACAGCGCACATCGGAGACGGTTTTTCACGAGACGATCCTTAGGAGTACTCGGCGAGACGGCTTCTCGAAACAGAGGAGCGTCAAACAGCAGTTCTGAAACAGTCGCAACGTCGTCGGCAGGTGGAATAGGCGGGTGAGACGGACCATAACGCTAAGAACTAGCATCACTGGGCCAGAGGGTGCTGTCAAGCGCCAGAATTTTGATCAAGGACCAAGTCCACTCGACACGTTGCGTTTGTGCGTCGGAGTTTGTGGAGGCGGGCGTTAATCGAGCACGGACGTTAATCGAGCACGGGCGTTGAATGTCCGCCTCGTTTTGGCCGGACAAAATTTCCATCAGGACGTGCCGGGAAGTCGACTCTGAGAGCGACAGCATTCGATCATAAAAAAGGCCCAGCATCAGGAACAATGCGGGGCCTTTAATTTTAGGAACGTGCCGAGAGCTGATGAAACAGATCGCAGCAGCAGGCATGAAAATCAGATGCGAAAGAACGCGATTACTTTCGGTGCCGAATCTTACTGCGGTTTTTGCGCTTTTTCCGCCCGATTTTCCTGCGGCCTTTACCAGTCTGCTTGACACCCATTAGTTCTCAACTCCCGTGATCTTTTCGTGTCTCCAAATGGATCCACCAGCATGATTCAATTTCAGGCGGGTGGGAAAGAATAGCAACGATTGCTCAATCGATCAAGCAACGAATCAACGGCGGTGGAAATTGGCCGCGATACGATCCATCAGCCGTCCAACGCGTGTCTCCCAGTCGATCGTGGGATATTTTCAGCGTCGATATGTTTTGCGAGGCTTGTCGGCAGACCACCGTCGCTTTGCCAGCCGAGTTACATCTTCGCCCGCAGGAGTTTACAAAACTCCCCAAGAAATTCGCCATTCTGATGCCAACCGCGTGCGCTGACGAGGTTTCCGTCAACAAAAACCGGTTGATCCACGTAGTGCCCACCGCATTGTGTAATGTCCAAGGCGCACTTGGCGACTGTTGTGGCGCTGCGACCAATCAGACATCCGGCCGCGGCCGGAATTTCCACTCCATGACACAGCATGGCAACAGGTTTGTCGGTCTTAAAGAAGTGCCGGGTGATGTCGAGTAGATGTTCGTCATAGCGTAGATATTCAGGGGCTCTGCCACCGGAGATCAAAATCCCAAAATAGTCGGCGGGATTAACGTCACGAAAGGCAATCGTCGCTCGAACGTGATAGGCCGGCTGCTCTCGTGTAATGTCCCAAGGAATGGAGGCATCGGGCGGGACTTCATGCATCACACCGTGGTACAGACGCGCTTCAGGACCGGCAATCACGACTTCGAATCCCTCTTCTTGCAGCCGGAAGAACGGGTACAGCGTATCCATCACTTCAGTCGCATCGCCGATCGGCATCAATATCTTGTGACTCATGTTTTTCCTGTTCCGATTGGACAGCATATTTTAGACGACATATTCCACCGCACTTCCCGCTTGACGAGTCCGTCCAGACATCGACACCGGAAAAAATCATGGGAAGCTGCCCCGATTTTGGTCATGGCCGCCAGCTTCGTGCAGAGCCTCTGACGCAGGCGAGCATAATTAGTCTTTAAGGCAACGGCAATCGTCGGGCGGGAACAGTGTTTTTTCGTTCCATGCAAACAGTGTTTTTTCGTTCAATGCAATTTGAACCCGTCTTCGAAGTTTGGAAAGCGACAGCGAGAGCTCGACAATGATGCAGGGCGGTCCGGGGCCGACTGACAGCCAACCGGATCACCAAAATCACCGATCCCGTTGTCTCATCCGACCGCGTGGCGCCAGTCTGCCGCCTCTTCATCATCGAGCCTGAGTGTCAGGCACTTTGACGCTTCCGCCGGCTCTGACAAATTCGCTCAGTGGCGTCGCGAGGGTTGTGAACCGGAATGAATTCAGCGCGGCATGCAGATAAGGACAGCCGGTGTTCGTGATCACGGTTCATCCGAGGATGACGGCATTGCAGGCAAAAGCCGCAGATGCGTCGGCATGCGGCGACTCGTGGTCGAGTTCATGGGCGGGCTCGTCAGCCACGGTCATCTTTTCAGAATTTCGCCCTCGAACGACCGAGACCCATTGCGGACAGAAAGAATCCCGGCCGGCAATCGTGTCGTCGGACGTTATTCTTCCGGTTCATGGCTCTGCTGGAGCGTGCTGGCAGGGACCATTTTTTCATGGACTCGGTCCCAGCCCATCATCTGGCTCGAGCGCCAGCTTTCATTGGCCATGTTGACGGCCACGACTCCCGCCATGCCGAGCTCCGCCGGACAATTCAGTGCTTCGCCGTTGCGGAGGTGATTGTGCAGGTTGGTGTGGTGCAGGTTCTGATCTTCGGCCCCCGTCTTGTGGTGTTCCGCCAAGACTTTACCGTCCTTATCCTTCGCGACCCAACCCGTCGCTGTGAAGAACAGAGTTCCTCGATAGCCACGGATCAGGTGATCGATGCCGACGCGATTGCTCATTGTTCCGAGGACATAGACGGTCATGCCCCGAGGATATTCACAAATCATCTCGATGTTGTCGGGAAGATCACGGCCGTCCGGCCATTGCCAGATCCCTCCCATGCCGACAACTCGACGGGGGTAGAGCAGATCGCAGGCGCGCATGATACGCGTAATTCGATGAATGAACAGGTCCGTGCAGATTCCGCCGGAATAGGCCGAATAGCACCGCCATTCGAAGTAGTGATGCGGATCCCAATCTCGTTTCTCGGCATGACCGAGCCAAGCGTTCCAGTCGAGATCGGCAGGCTGTATTTGATGCTCGGCGACTGCGGAGGGAACTCGCCAAGGTCCGAGTTTCGCATCGTAACGGCGGACGTATTCGATCTGGGCCTGAATCACTTTGCCGATGACGCCGCCCCGAATCGCGTCTCGGGCGGTGATGTAACTGTTGTCTGACATGGCTTGGACACCGATCTGAAGTGGCCGGCCCGTCTCCTTTTGCTTTTTCATCACCGCTTGCGCTTCGGGGATCGTATGGGTCATCGGTTTTTCGCAATAGACGGCTTTTCCCGCATCCAAGGCATCAATCGTCATCGTCGAATGCCAATGTTCCGGGACAGCCACGACGACGTAATCGACATCTTTCCTCTGCAACAGGCGTCGGTAGTCGGTCAGCGAATGCTCCGCTTCCACGAGTGCCTGTCCCTTATCCGCGCGCGTCTTCCAACAGTCGACAACAGCGACAGGGAGCAGATTGTTTTGTTCACGCAGATTCTTGATGACGTTCAGATGTGCGGTCCCAATCACACCCGCTCCGATGATTCCGACGCCAATCCGATCGTTGGCACCGAGAATCTGACCATAACTTTTTGCCGTCCAAGAAACGGTCGAGGCCAACGTGGCGGCAACAGTGGCGGAACTGGCCGTCGTCAGAAAAGATCGACGCGAAACATTCGGAGACATCTCGATCGTATCCTGTTCTCAAGAAAAACGGCTGTTGGAGAACTCCCCCGCCATTGTCCACCGGTTGAGCGAACCCTCCACAGATCCGCTGGCGGTCATCGTAACTCAACCACAGTTTGGGAACTAGGCTTTTCAGCCCCTGGCAAAAACGGGGACTCGTCACCAGCGTTCCACGGGTCCATTGGGCACTTTGATCAAGGCAGTCGCCACGGACGTTCGGCGTTCGCCATGGCGTTCACGTATTTCGCTGACGATTTCATCAAATTCCGCGATGCTCTGGAATAGTCTCATCCGCTGTTCCAGATCGTCGGGGACTCCCAACTGAGCACCATACCAAGCGGCGAACTTACGGAATAACTGGCAACTGCGTTCGGCGTGCTGTTCGGTCATCAGCCGGAAATGACGGGCGAGAAAATCGAGCTGCTCATCAGGGCTCGGATCGCGTATGTCTTCTCCCGCCGCGTTGTCCTTCAGCTTGCGGAAGATCCAGGGATCGAGCAGTGCACCACGCCCGATCGCCACCGCATCACAACCCGTCACGCGTCTCATGTGTAATGCATGTTCGACAGTCCGCACGTCGCCGTTACCGATGACCGGAATCTGCTTGACGGCTGCGACTGTTTCGGCGATCCCCTCGAGATTGACAGCGCCTTGAAATCCCTGCGATCGAGTTCGACCGTGAATGGTGATTGCGGCCACTCCGACGTTCTCAAACCGGCGAGCGAGCCGAGGGGCACAGATGCTGTCTCGGTCCCAGCCGAGTCGCATTTTTACGGTCACGGGGACGTGGACCGCCGAGACGATACGTTCCACAAGACGAGTGGCATCGTCGGCATCGCAGAGCAGCCTGGCCCCTCCGCCCTGCCCGTTGACCTTGGCCATCGGGCAGCCCATGTTGATGTCAACTCCGGCGTAACCACGCCTTTCCAACCACTGAGCCGCGAGGACCAGTTCCTGATCCCTGCCGCTAAAAATTTGGATGGATAATGGATCGTCGTCGGCATGCGTTTCAATCAATTCGAGCGAATGACGATGACCGGCATTCAGTTGCGTTGCATGCACGAGATCGGTCGTTGCCAGTCCGAGTCCCCCGAGCTCTCGAAGGGCGCGACGAAACGCAAGATGCGTATAACCGGCCAAGGGCGCGAGGCTGTAGCGTGACGGTATCGACCGATGACCGATGGAGAACTTCGGATCGGTAGAAACGGAAACGGGGGTGGCGGATTTGATCAGAGGACTGTCGATCCGGATCGTCCTTCCGTGAAGTGAATGGGGAGAGTCACCGTAAACTCCGTCTCCTGACCGAACAGGCTGCGAACGGAAATCGTCCCGGCATGGGCCAAGACAATCGACTGACAGATGCTGAGTCCCAGGCCGTTGCCACGGTCTTCGGCATCTCGTTGACGCGCTTTGTCGACCTGATAAAAGCGATCGAAAACATGAGCCAGAGCATCCGTTGGAATTCCGATGCCTGTATCGCTGACGGTCAATTCAACGCGCGTCCCATCAGCCGATCTCTGCAACTCAATCGAGACGACTCCCTGTTGGGGTGTAAACTTGATGGCATTGTCCACGAGATTCGTCAGCAACTGCCGCAGTTGACTCGGATCTCCATGAACGGAGAGCGGTTCCACGCCGTGATATTCCAGCGTCACGTTCCGTTCTTCGGCCACGGGGCCGAACATTTCGACAGACTTATGGATTAGATCGTGGAGCAACACCTGTTCGCGGTGAATGGGGTCGCCTCCCGCCTCACTTTGAGCCAGTTGCAGCAACTGATTCACGAGTTGCCCCAGATGTCGGCATTGGTCGTTGAGCTGGAACAACGTCTCTTCATATTCCGCGGCCGTGCGCGGTTTTTGCAGAGTCACTTCGACACAACTTTGAATGGCCGTCAGCGGAGATCGAAGTTCGTGCGCAGCATGTGCCACAAAGTCTCGGTTTTTCTGCAGATGATTGCCAATCTGGTCTAGGAAGGTGTTGATCTTGATGGCCAATTGATCGAGTTCATCGCCGATTCCTCGCACTTTGAGTCGTTCCTCGAGATGGCTCGGTCGCAGTCGCGCTGTCGTGCGAATAATCTGTTGCAGGGGCTCGACGGCTCGACTTGCCACCATCAGCCCGCCCAGCGGAGCCAGCAGGAAAATTGCAAATCCCACAGGGGCCAGAATACGCGTCAGGCGTTCCACATCTTCGCTAATAAACGTGATTGGAGTGCCAACGCGGATATAATAATTCGGCAAGTCGGGTCGGATCAACTGACGTTCAATGGAGCGGTATTCGGGCGACTCCCAGACGTTGTATCCGTCGCTGGAACGGACCAGTTTTTGGAGAGGTTGAGCGGGTGCCAAGACGCTGGACCAGATGGTCTCTTGTCGTCCTTCCGATAGCCAGCGAATGTGCCACCCTCGTTCACGGTGTCCCTCCGCCTTGCGTTCCATCTCCGCAATAATCTGCTTCTGATCCGGATGAAATGCCTCAACGGCCAAGAGTAACTCCCGAACTTCCGCATCGAGTGTCGTATCGGTTTCCAGTAACAGATAAAACCGCAATCCCTCACGCACCGCAACCAAGGCGATGATCACTGCAATCAGAACGATCAGTGTGTTCCAGACGGCGAGTCGAACTTTCAATGATCGAAAGAAATTCGTCAAGCGTTTCAGGGTTTGCGCGGGCATGGTCGGCGGCTCCTTCGACCCCGTGACATTCTTTACGCCTGAGGAAATGACCGTGACGTGATTTCGACAGGGATCTTTGGCCCAGAAACGACCGGTTCGGACAACGTCATTTCTGGATCTCGGCAATGCAAAAGCTGCCGTAGGTGTGGACTCGATCCTGAGCGTGGAGTTCGCTTGCCAGCGACGTGTTGTATCGCAGAATGTCTCGGAGCTGTTTTCGTTCCCCCTGCACGAGGACTTGGATCGGGTTGATGAACGTTCCATCGAGGCCGGCACTGCGCCACAGTACGCGGGCGTGGGGAGTTGCCCGATCCACAATCGACTGCCATTCGGCGGTTAACAGTTTTTTGGCCGGATCTTTCGACAGCCAATCCATGTGGTCCAGCAGCACAAATCGTGTAATCGGTTCGGGTGCGGACTTGAGAAACCCTTCCATGGTATTCGTGTGCGATGAGACCTGGTCGGCAACGCCGCTCTTGAGTCGTTCAAAGTTGTGTGGCTTGAGATATTCGGGACAGGCTTCCGGTGAGTACTCGCCGGTCATATAGACACGCCAAGCGTAGTTGTCCTTCAGCGGAATTTTCGTGAACACGGCTTCGACACGATCCACGACGAATTGCAGGATGCCACCGGGGTAGCCCTCGTCAATTTGTTTGCGTTGAGCACGCGGGACACCCAGCAGAGAGAGGGTGATGTCGCGTCTCATCGCAAACTTGATAAAGGGCCTCCATAACTTTTTTGCGAGGTCGTATTGTTCAAAGAGACTCTTCTGCTGTTCGACACTGTCCGCCGCCAGAAGGGCATTGACAGCATCACGCATCTTAGCGACGTGGTCGATGTAATAATTGACCAGCCAGGCGAATGTGCCGCTCGTTCCCCGGAAGTAGAAGGACTTTCGACGACCACGTTTGAACAGATCCCCCTTGCGATCCCAAAAGACCCGCGCCTCGGGTGCCAGAGAAGGACGAAGTTGCTTGGAATAGACTTCAGACCACTCGTCAAGTCGTCCCTGCCCAAAGAGTTTCCAGTACGTTTCATAGTCCAGCTGTCTGGCTCCAACCAATTTAAGGTCCAGCAGATGGTTCTGCTTGGGATTCATATCGACGGCGTAGACATGCCCGGCACCGGCCAGCGCGTAGTCAATCGCGTTACAACCCGCCGATGTGATCACCACCACACGGTCTGTCGCCGACAGTTCCAACGCGACTCGATCCAAGCGAGGATCTTCCCAGCATTGGTTGTAGACGATATTGCGGCCGTGGACGATATTGAACCATGTCTTACTGAGTCGTTCGACAACCATTTGCAGAGTATCCGTCGTGAATTCCAAGACGCTCGCGTTGGAGTGGACGTCCACAAGGGACATGACCACCGCGCCCGAAAGGGGACCAGTGACATGTTCCCTAAACAGAACCGGATTCTCAACCGATCCCGTCTCAGAATGACCTCAAGGGGTCGGAAATCTCTGTCGGTTGCAGGGATTGGCGAGCCCGCGTGGAGCATGTGGGGCTTGGGATCTTGATGGATGGGGAGCGGGAGTCGCTTGGGGAAGGGTGTCTGTCAAGACGCATCGGCCGCGGGAAATCGCGTCATGGCGGATGTGTCGATCGTCGGGGTCGCAGTGGGCCGGTTGCGTCATCGTACACGGATCCGCGATTCCTCAACTTCTCGAGACAGATTGGGTGGTTAGCGAATCCCGCGGCACGATCTCGTGGTCCTACCGAGGGACGAGGTGATTGTTGCCGCGGGCTCGGTGAGCCAATCGCCAAGCGGCTGATTCAGGGGCGGCGGTTCAGAAAGGCTATGAGAATAGCGGCCAAGTTGGATCTCTTCACGCCCTCGATCAGCACCCAAGACTCGCTGCGGGACTGGCGATTGGCTTTCGAACGCGGAGACAAGATTCGGGGGCTTCAGAGGGAACTCAGGCCTCATCCCTCAACCGGTTGGTTGTGCAGTAGCCGTTGGAACGCGAGAACGTGACTCGTTCCTCAAATGATGGACCGGATGATCGACCTTCCCGAATCCGCTCTCAGGAATCCCGCGTCGATATCGGAATTCCGTCCACGCGAGTCGCGTCCGGGGAGTGCGTGCCGTTTTAAGAGGTCGTTACCGTTCAGGTTCGGCGATTACCGCTGTTCCGTATGCCAGAACTTCCGTGATCCCCGGGCCGATCTCGTTCGCATCATACCGCACTCCGATCACGGCGTTGGCTCCGTGTTGTTCGGCATGTTCGACCATTTCCGTGAATGCGTCGGCACGCGCTTGTTCGCAGAGACTGGTATAGATCGTGATATTGCCTCCCAAAATCGTCTGAAACCCGGCGAAGAAATTTCCGACGAGGCTGCGCGAGCGAACGACGATTCCTCGAACGACGCCGCAGCTTCGGACAACACGATGGCCGGGCAGTTCAAATGCGGTTGTCACGTTTTCGGGTGATATCGCGCTAGACATGGTCGCTTTCCCTGACTTGAAAAGAGAGACAACGGAACTCGTCGACGTCAACGATCGGTCGCAAAGTTCGATCATCGCACACGTTGCCGCCGAACGCGAACCCGCTGTGTGTCTTTGGATGCCGGTTGAGCCAATGTGGTTTTGATCGAGCGAGACGAGATTGGATTAGACTATTTGGCACGTGAAACATCCGGTCAGGAACCGGTCACACAGAGGGAGACGCTCCTGCTTTGGTCGCCTGAACCAGTTTAGTGACGGTGGCTTGGAGCAGATAAAAAGGCTCGGCGATGCACAGCAGCCGGTACCCTAGCCCGGCATTGGTCGGCCCATCCCCGATCATCCACAGGAGTTTTCCAGCGGCCTCTGCCGCCTTCTTGAGTCGATCCTTGGCGTTCAACAAACGAGGATCTTCGGAATTCCAACAGCAACCGAGTCGAGCGGAGAGGTCATACGGGCCAATCGCGAGTGCTGTGCAGAGTGGATGCTTGGCGATGGCCTCGCAATTCTCGAGACCTTGCAGACTTTCAATTTGAGGCCACACGATAAAATTGTCCTCAACCTCGGTTTTCCACGTGGCGTAATTGTAGTCGCTGACCCATTGATTTCCCTGACCGCCGGGACGTCGTTCCCCGCGGGGCGGTAGATAGATGCCGCTTTGAATTTCGTCCATCTGTTCCACGCTGTTGACCATGGGACAAAGCAGCCCACAAGCTCCGGCGTCAACGGCCAGACGGATCGATTCGCGATCGGTTCTGGCCGGGCGGATCAGCACGGGAAAATTGGTCAGCCGGCCAACCATGCAGCCATCGGCCACAAGTTGCGATCCGTGATCATGGTGCTCCACATCAATGATGACGTAATCGAGGCCGGCCGTGATTCCCAGTTCGATAAACTGCAGCCAGAAATGGTTGCTGCAGAGCATTCCCAGGACAGGCTGACCGGAGGCCATTTTTTCTCTTAGAATTCGGGCAGACTTCATTCCCTCGCCTCGTTCTTTCTATGACAGCACGTTTTAAAAGTGGGATCTCCAAGACTATAACAGCAGTGGCTGCAGATTTTGACTGTAACCGCCACCGTAACAATGAGACCTCGTTCCGAAAAGTTCCCGAAAAAAGAGTCGTGCGGAGAAGGGAGTTTCCCTGGGAGTCCCCCGATACTCAGCCGGATTCAAATGTGTTGATGCCGTTTGCAATTGGTGGTCTTATTCCTGAGAATTCCAGATCGTAAGACCTCTGTTCCGATCACCTTGCTCGACGTGGGAAATCCGAATGCTTGTTCAATCGTTGCCGATGATGACGCTGGTTGCCATTGTCGTCTCCAGTTCCGTGTTTGCCGTGGATCTCAAGCCGATCGTCGCTCCGCACGCGGAAGTGATTCAGGTTGTGGAGAACGGCCGATTCACCGAAGGTCCGGCCGATTCGCCTCGCAGTCTTGTCGTCCTCGAGGCGAACGGGGCATCGATCGGTCGGATACCGGTTCCGGAACATCCCGCCAATGGCACGTTTGGCCGAGCGGAGGGGCAAACCTTGTTGCTGACGGCGAGGACGAGTCTGTATCCAATACCGATGAGTGTGGCCGGAGCCCCATTGGCAGCTTCCGGACCGGATCGGGCGCGGTCCGTCCGTCAATACGCCCCACGCCGTCGCTCGATTCGCGGGCCAGCACGGTTGGCTCAGGACCAGAAACAGGACTCCGCGCCGACCACGGACGTGATCATTCAAGACATCACTCTGAAAATTCCGACGTCGTGGAAGTCGGAGCCTCCGGCGACTTCGATGCGACTTTCTCAATTCAAAATCCCAGCCGCCGCAGGGGATCAATATCCCACCGAATTGGTGATTTCGTCATTTCGCGGTGGCGGAGGTGGTGTCGCTCCGAATCTCAAGCGTTGGGTTGATCAATTCCTTGTGGAAGGCCGAAACGTGAAAGTGACAACAGGGACTTGCCCACAGGGCAAGTACTACTTCAGCAATGTCAGCGGCACTTACGAATTTACCGCAGGAGGACGGTTCCCGGGCGGCAAGAAGGAACCGCGTCCAAAACATCGTTCGCTGAGCGTCGTCCTCGAAACCGACAAGAAAGAAGTCTATTTTCTCAGACTTACCGGCACGGAAAAGGCTGTCACCGAGGCGGCGGAGGGATTCCGAGCCGCGTTTGGCGCGGATCTCACCAAAGAAACCGATTACGAGATCTAGTGCCAGATCGACAGTCCTCAGTGATGACAGACTTTGTTTTTTGTGGTGAATTCGTGGTGATCTTCCACGGCGTTCCGGATGCTGATGCAGCACCGCGCCCGGTATGGTTTTGCGGCGTCTGTGGTTTCGGGTGAGTTGACTGCCGGATGAGGTTCAAGGATGTCTGAAGCGTCAGCAAATTCAGGGCTGACACGCGGTGCCTGTAGCGTGAAGATACCGCACGATCATCGCGTCCGACGTCCGCGGTTGTTGGCGACGCGTTGAAACGCCAGTTGGCGAGGCAGCGACGTCACGTCCCGAGCGGATTCCATTCCCCGGTGAAGACCTCTGTCGCCGGTCCGGTCATGAAGACATCGCCCGCTGAAGCCCATTCGAGTTTCAAGTCACCGCCGCGAAGATGGGCGATGACGGTTCGTTGCGTTCGACCCGTGAGCACTCCGGCCACCAGACCGGCACACGCGCCGGTCCCGCAGGCCATGGTCTCACCGCTTCCACGTTCCCAGACACGCATGTGAAATTCTTGGGGCGAGACAATCTGAATGAATTCGGCATTCACTCTGCGGGGAAAGGCAGAATGCTGTTCCATCAAAGGTCCGACGCGCAGCACCCAGTCGTCGTTGAGTTGCTCGACGAATGTGACGCAGTGTGGATTTCCCATGGAGACACAGGTGACATCAATCCTCTGACCGGCGACGTCGAGTGGGACATTTTTTGGCGGATCACCAGGCAGGTTCGTTGGAATCCGACGGGCATCCAGAAT
Source organism: Schlesneria paludicola DSM 18645 (assembly GCA_945876035.1). Classification (GTDB taxonomy): domain Bacteria; phylum Planctomycetota; class Planctomycetia; order Planctomycetales; family Planctomycetaceae; genus Schlesneria; species Schlesneria paludicola_C. The sequence goes on from CAMCMU010000017.1 coordinate 47,473, forward strand.
TGGTGGACCCATGTTGACGGTGACCTGCTCGACCTTTCCATGGCCGCCGAGGGTCAATTGCATGGTCAGGACACCCCGACCTGTTTCGATTTTCAATTCGGGCTTCTTGGCGATGCCTCGATCGTGGATGTACTTGGCGACGCATCGAATCGCATTGCCGCACATCTCCGATTCGCTGCCGTCGGCATTGAACATTCTCATGCGTGCATCGGCCACAGGGGAGGGACAGATCAACACCAGCCCATCGCCGCCAATTCCCTTGTGACGGTCGCTCACCGCCATGGCCGTGGCGGGAATATCCGTCGGAACAGGCTCGGAAAAGCAATTGACGTAGACATAGTCATTGCCAGCTCCGTGCATCTTGGTGAATTGCATGGGACGTCTCGTGATCCGGTTTGGTGTGCACAGGTGATGGGTTCACACCAAACGAAGTTCGGTACGTATGCCTCGGACATCCATCTCGTACTCAATTTCTGAAATCGGTGGATTGGTGTAGTGCCAATGGACTCCATGAATGCTGGCGTCGCCCGCGCGACCCAAAATGATTTCCGACAACAGCGGCGTGATCGAGTGCGACGTAAAAACATCAATCGCCGTCACCTGTGGCCAATCGACTCCCAAACCCTGCAGCCGGCTTTCCATCAGGCCCATCACGTAGCGCGACTTGGATTCCAAACCTTTGTCGGACGTGTCGCCGAGGGAAATGATTCCCTCACGCGCCAGGATACCCTCGGGCAACTCGCCAGCACCGGCCACGACAAACGTCGGCGGCAGGCCTGCCGCACAGGGCTTCGTGAATGAAAAACCATACAGAACAGGTTCTTGAGGCGGATTGACGACAGGAGCTACGTTCGTCCTCGCGATGGGATTCGCGCCGCCGACAAAAACGTTCCAATCCCGCAAAATTTGAGCATATCCGGAATTGAAATCGAGGAATCCTTGAAAGCTGTAAGGCTTGGGTGATCTCAATTCGATGCCACACAGAGCGACTGTCGGACGTCCTGAGGCCGATAGATATTCGGCGATCTTATCGAATCCGATGCGATAAGGAACGGGTCGTTGAAACGTCACGTGTACGATTTCAAAGCCGGGGCTGGAGATGACGCCGCAGGAGTAAGGCGCGATACCTGGCAAAAAACAATAGTTTCCCGTGAGATGCTCAACCAATGCCATGACAGATCCTTGCGACGAATTTCAGAACATATTTCGAGACACTATGCGTCACTGCAATTCAGCTTAATCCATTTGATTTGAGGAGGTCTAGTCCACCCGTTTTTTTGTTGAGGCGCAATTCCGATGCCGGCCGGCAGGGATGCTTGATAGAGACTCGGAAGAGTGGGTCATGGAACGTGACCGAGAGCCAATCAGTGCCCCTTGTGTCTGACGCGAACGTCAGTCGTTGTCGCATTCCAACACATCAGAAAACGTGGACGGAGTCCAGCCTCACACGGCCGCTCGTCAAACCTCGTTCCGAATGCGTGAACGAGGTCTTGGCAGCAGGGTTTCCTCCGCACGCTCAGCTGAGAGGCGATCCGAAAAGAACGATCCTCTGCTTGTCGAGACCACTTCGGCTATGAACCGTGCAGCAGTATCCACTGCCACAGTGGTCTCGGTCCGCGTTCACACCAGTCCGAGTACCGTCTTCATCCGGGCCGTGATGTCGGCCAGTTCTTTCTCGCCACCCCCGCTGACTTCGCTGGTGGCCCAGCCGTCGTAGCCGATGTCGCCGAGAGCTCGCAGAACCTCGGGCCAGTCTTCGTCCCCCTCGCCGATTTTGCACCAACTGTTTTTGTGGCTGTAGCCCTTGAAGTCGAACTTCACCAGTCGCTTGCCGAGCTTCCGAATCCACTCGGCCGACGAGACACCATACTTGAGCATGTTGCTGCAATCGAAGTAGGCACCCACCCACGGGCTTTTCAGATCATCCACGAACGAGATCAATTGCTCTGGCGTCGTAATGAAATTGTTCCAGACGGTTTCGATGCAAATTTTGACGTTGTGCTTCTCGGCCAGAGGCAGAGCCTGTTTGATTTCGGCTTGCGAACGTGCGTAGCACTGCTCGAAAGTCACACCGTCCTTCACCACGCCGGGGACCAGAAGTACGGTGTCACAGCCGAAGAAGGCGGCGTCTGTGATGGCTCCCTTCAGAGCGGCCAGACCTTTCGCTCGGGTATCAGCTTCGGCGCTCGACAGCGTGTCACGCCAGTGAACGCTGTCGATCACGCCGTGAATCACGATGCCGGTTTTCTCGGCGGCGGCTTTGGCTTCGGCCCGATTCAACCCGCTGGGACTGTCCACTTCGACTCCGGCGAGGCCGAGCTTCTTGATCAGGTTGAACTTGTCCTCAATCGAGCCGTCGTGCTGGATCATCCCGTACTTGACCGCCATCCTCAGCTTCGGCATCTTTCCCTCCGCGGCGACAGTCCGTGGCATCGGCCAAGCAACCGCCGCTGATGCGGCCAAAGTCGACTTGAGGAAATTGCGCCGAGGAAATGATCTGTGCATCGAAACACGTCCTTTCAACAAAGAACCAGTTTGAAGTGAGGGGCGGATGTTCAAACGGAGCGTCGCGGACCACTGTGCGACGCTGGAGGAACGCGAAAAAATCCTTGGGCCGATTCTCCGAAGCAGAAGTTCCTCGCCACAAGAGGCTACAGTTCCACAGGTCACACTGGCAATCAACCGAGTGTGACTTTGGCACCCACCTGCCCCCGGTGACATTTTGGGGTGACCGTATCTGGTGTGGATGAGTCGCCGATCGACGCGGTGCGAATCTCGTTGGATTCGAGCGTTTGGGCGGTCGCCCGCAACACCGTTTGGCTCGTTAGTTGCGAACCCGATCGTAGCCGCCCGATTGGGTTTTGATCACGGTCATTCCGGTAATAACCGATCTCCCTTATCCTAACGTGAGCCGGGCCCTTCCACGTTCCCCGCGCGGCGAGGGCACTCGTCACGGGTTCGAAGACCTCAGAGCGGTTGGGCGGGACGCCCGACCGCGGTGAAAGGCCGAGGCTGACTTTGTTGGCGATTCCTGCCGTTTTTGCAGGACTTCGTCGAGGTTGAAACGGGCGGCCTTCTGACGCTGTGGGTACTCCTTGAACGTCAACAGAAACTGACCCCCATAGTCCTGAGCCGGGAGCAGCAAAAAGACGTGGTCCATGTGCCTGTCGTCGTATATTTTTGATGTCACGTCCGCACGCTCACGAACGGCTCCGCCCAGACGCCCAGTGTCCCTTGGGTCCGCTGTTCCATGAACACAACTTTCCAGTTGTCATATCTCAGCCCCGTCAACTGCTGTTCGTCGTTACAATCGATGAACGACTCCCGCGGAGACGTCTCTATTTGTCCGGTCGAATACGGCATGAGGTTGAATCCATCCACGTAAACCTTAAACCGGATAGGTCATGTCGCCGACCGTCGTTCCCTGACGTAACTTCTGAGTTACGGCATCGTCGTAAAGACGAGCGATCCGACGCTGAGTGTTCCTTGAGGCGGCGGAGTCCCCGGAGGCAACGGCTGCATAATCTCCGTGACGTCGGGAACCTGTTCGGCCGTGGTGACGTATCTCGATGCCGCGATAAACTGGCGGAACTGCGTGTTCGTGACTTCGGTCGGGTCGATCCAAAAGCCTTTGACACGCACGACGTGCGCGGGCTTCTCGTCGGGCCATCCCAGTTCCGAATCGGTTCCCATCGTGAACTTGTCACCGGCAATCCAGACCATTCCATCCGTCGAGGCCACGGCCGGAATCAGCTCGCGCGTCGCCCTCTCGACCGGCGCTGCGGACCGAGACAGACAACTCGTCCCCAGATCCTGCCGCGACGCGTTCCACGCTTTTGCCGCGGTAAATGCGACCCCAAACACAACCAATGCCGCAGCCAGTGTCAATCGGTTTTTCTGCATCTCGTTCTCGCCGAGTGAGTTTCGAATCGGCCTGTGTGCCCGCCTGAGACGCGGCGGGAGTGAACCAAAGGAGCAGAAAGTGAGATTGAAAAATCTCCAGACTATTCAGTCGGCGAACTCAAATTTCAATCGAGTCTGCAGCCGCACTCGATGACGTGGGAAGGGGTCGAGACAGCCCTGGTTTGGAGGCCCGCTGACGACCCGCGTCAGAGACGCGGGTCGTCTGGTCTCAGAGAAGACGGTGACAACACGAAAACGAGGGTGCGATGTGATAGGAGTTCTGCTTAGAGAGCGGTCACGTCGCGTGAGCGGGGATGATCGATCACTTGGCCGCTGTGGAGCTGGCCTGTCATGGCCTGAGGCCGCCAGAGGGACGGGCCATCGAAGTATGTCGGGTCGAGTTTCATTTCGGTGACGAGGATTCCGGGGCGATGCGTCGGCAGCCGGCCGGTGATCAAGCCGTCGGGCCGGACAGCAAAACTGCCCCAGCAGGAGGGGCGGGCCGTGCTGTTGTTTGCGCTGACCCAGAAGTGATTCTCGGCTGCACGGCATTGCATCGTCGCCGGAACGATGCTCTTCCAGATATTGTACGCGGGATCAGCAGCGACGGATTGCCTGGCGTTATGAAACGACTGAAACAGCACCTCGACACCGAGTTGCTTGTAGCCACGATATAACTCCGGAAAGCGGTAATCGAAACAGATGCCGACTCCGCAGGTCAGACCCTTTACCTGAAATGTGACGTAGCGGTCGCCCGGCGAATAATGGCACAGATCGAATGTTGGTTTTTTACCCGCCGCTCCGGTGCAGAAACGTTTGTCATAGCGTTCCACAATCTGCCCCTTCGGCGAGATGAGGTACACGCAGTTGTGCGGCTTGTGTTTGTCATCGAGCCGGTGTGTCGAGCCCAGTAGAACCCAGACTCGATGTGCCTTCGCCGCCGCCATCACGTCGTGCGTGGCGGCGACGAGGCGATCCCAATCCAGTTCGGCAATCCCGGGGAGATCGACACCGGCGTAACCTGATAACGCACACTCCGAGAAGTGGACGACATCCGCCCGTTGTGCCGCGGCCTCGGCAATCTGCTTCAAGACCCAGCGACGGTTGTGCTCAATCTGCCCCTCAACCGAAAACTGACAAGTGGCTACGCGGAGTGATTTCATGCAATGGAATCTTTCACGAATCGGTCTTTTAACGCCAAACGATAAACTCTGCTCCACGGGATCTTTTGCCAATCCTCAACGGCGAACAGTCATCGCCGCGAGTCTCGTGTTTATGTGGCCTCGATCCATTCCGAACTCGTGGAAGAATGACTGTATTATCCAACACCGTAATATTCAATTTCAGCGGACGGTTGTCCCACGGTGACCGGCGTTGCACATGACCCCGAATCCGATTGTCGCCCAAGCTCCACCCTGCTCTGATTGCGATCACGGAAGTTGCAGCGGCAGAGAGTCTGGTGTCGGGGGATCCGCAGACAACGATGGCGAAGACCGCGGTCCTTCGCCCAGACGGGTATGGAGATCGTCGGAGGAGTCACGGCACAGATCGTACGTTTGTGGCTGCGGTTCTGACGTGCGGGCCAAAGGGACTGTTGTCGCGCGACGAGCCGATGTCGCGCGACGAGCCGATGTCGCGCGACGAGCCGATGTCGCGCGACGAGCCGATGTCGCGCGACGAGCCGAATCGGGGATGTCGAGGGGATTTTGTACGCTGTTGTGCGACTGATGTTTGTCCCTCCGCTGGTCAGAACCCCGAATCGATTTTTTTCGGCAAAAGCCGGCGTGTGGTCCGTTCGATGGACACGATTCTCGAAGAAATCTCTCAAGAAGGGTTCTGGAATAAGTTTTTTTGGTCTGTCGGGTGTGTTATCGTTTCTCTCCTGCAAATGTGTCTTCTACGAAAATAGCCTACCGAATGGAAATCGATTCCCGAATGGTCAAGAACCGCTGGTCCGGCTGTCTGTTGGGGATATCTTAAGAAATCACACGAGGTTGAACGATGCAACGTTGGCGTTGTTATGTCATTTTTTCGTCAATTAGTTTTTTCGCAATCCGATCGACGCTGGCTTTCGCGGCTGATCCGGTGAAAGACTCGATCAGCTTTGATAAGCAAGTGCGGCTTATTTTTCAGGCGCATTGTCAAGGCTGTCATCAACCGTCCAAGGCAGGCGGACAGTATGTGATGACCGTGTTTGATCGCTTGATCCAAGGGGGTGAGTCGGGGTCGGCAGCCGTGACGCCCGGGAACCCTGCGGCGAGTCATCTGCTGCAACTCATTACGCCCACAAACGGCCAGGCGCAGATGCCGAAGGGCAAAACACCACTCAGCCCAACCGAGATCGAACTAATCCGGACTTGGATTACGCAGGGGGCCAGTGACGATACCCCGGCTGGGGCGAAGCCGCGTTACGATGCAGCGCATCCTCCGGAATATGCGCGACCGCCCGTGATTACATCGCTTGATTTTTCTGCAGACGGACAGACGCTGGCAATCAGCGGATTTCATGAGGTGTTGCTGGCCAAGGCGGAAACAGGCGAGTTGATCGGGCGACTGATCGGGCTTTCGGAACGGATCGAGTCGGTGCGGTTCTCCCCCGATGGAACGCAGTTGGCCGTGACCGGCGGTTTGCCAGGCAGGATGGGTGAGATTCAGATTTGGGATGTCGCCTCCCAAACGTTGACACTGTCGGTGACGGTGACGTTCGACACGGTTTATGGCGGCAGCTGGTCATCCGACGGCAAACGGATTGCGTTCGGCGGCACGGACAATGTGGTCCGAGCGATCGACACAACGACCGGTCTGCAGGTTTTGCAAAACGGGGCGCATACCGATTGGGTGCTCGACACAGGCTTCTCACCCGACAACTCGCACGTGACATCGGTCAGTCGGGACATGACAGCCAAGCTGACGGAAGTCAGCACACAACGGTTTATCGACAACATCACGTCGATCACGCCCGGGGCCTTGAAAGGTGGGATTCAAGCTGTGGCCGTGTTGCCGAATCGCGATGAGATTGTTGTCGGTGGATCGGACGGCGTGCTGAAGATTTATCGGCTGTACCGCAAGACCGCCCGGAAAATTGGCGACGACGACAACAAGCTGCGTGAATTTCCGGCGATGCGCGGCCGCATTTTCGGTGTCGCGACGAGTCCAGACGGGTTCCGTTTCGCGGCGTCGAGTGCTCTCGACGGGACCGGCCAAGTACTGATCCTCCGCTTCGATCCGGCTCAGCTGCCGGAGAACGTCGGGCTGATGCTCGCCCAGCCGTTCACCGAACGGAGTTCCGCCGAGAAAGACGCGATCGAAAATTACTTCAAGACGGCGGTGTTGACGGAGGCGAAAGTCGAAGTCAACGCCAATGTTTATGCCGTCGCATTTCGGCCTGACGGAAACATCGTCGCTGCGGCCGGATCGGATGGCATCGTGCGCTTAATCGATGCGAATAACGGTCAGCTGACGAAAGAGTTTTCGCCCGCTCCCCTCCGGCGGACAAGCCGAACTCAGGTCCGTCCACTGGCCACGAACGGGCAGCCGACGGTGGACAAAACCGAAGCCGAATCGCTGCCGAGCGGTGCGCAGGTCGTCGGGCTGGAAGTGATTCCCGAAAGGATCAGGCTCACCAGCCCCTTCGATTACGTGCAGTTACTGATCACGGCGAAGTTGACTGGCGGCGATCGCGTCGATGCGACGCGAATCGCTCAGACGCAAGCGGTTGTCGCGTCTGTGACCATTTCGCCAGGCGGGATTGTTCGAGCGGTCGCAGACGGCACGACATCGTTGGTGGTGACGCTCGGCGATCAAACGCGGACGATCCCGGTCGAAGTCGACGGTGTCGCGGCGGAGTTTCATCCGGATTTTATTCGTGATGTGAACCCCCTGCTCTCTCGAGTGGGCTGTAATGCGGGGACGTGTCACGGTTCCGTCAAGGGAAAGAACGGCTTCAAACTGTCGCTTCGTGGTTATGATCCGATTTACGATGTCCGCGCCTTGACCGACGATTTGTCGTCGCGCCGTGTGAACCTTTCGTCTCCGGACGACAGCTTGATGCTCCTGAAGACGACAGCCGCCGTTCCGCATCTTGGCGGGCAAGTCCTGCAAGCCGGCGAACCGTATTACGAGGTGATTCGTCGCTGGGTTGCCGATGGTGTGAAGCTGGATCTCAGTTCGCCACGCGTTACAAAAATTGACGTCGTTCCCCAAAATCCGGTCGTGCAGTTGATCGGTGCCAAGCAGCAACTGCGTGTCTTGGCGACGTACTCCGACGGCCGTGTGCGCGATGTCACTTGCGAAGCGTTCGTGGAAAGCGGTAATACCGAAGTCGCCACCTCCGAACGGGGCGGATTGCTGAAATCACTGCGACGGGGTGAGGCGCCGATGCTTGTCCGTTACGAAGGTTCCTATGCGGCAACGACGCTGACTGTGATGGGTGACCGCAGTGGCTTCGTCTGGACAGAACCACCGCGGAACAACACGATCGATCAGTTGGTTGCCGCCAAATGGCAGCGAATGAAGATTCAACCCAGTCCGCTCTGCTCGGATGACGAGTTCCTGCGCCGCGTGCAACTCGACCTGACCGGCCTGCCGCCGACGTCGGACGACGTGAAGGCGTTCATGGCGGACACGCGCGAGACACAGATCAAACGAGACGCGTTGATCGACACGTTGGTTGGCTCAGACGACTACGTGGAATACTGGTCGAACAAGTGGGCCGACCTGTTACAGGTCAACGGCAAGTTCTTGGATCGCGAGGGTGCGACCTCGTTCCGCCAATGGATTCGCGACGAAATCAAAGCCAACACGCCCTATGACCAGTTTGCGAGGAAGGTGATCACGGCGACGGGCTCGAATCGTGAAGTGCCTCAGGCCGCGTATTACAAAATTCTGCGAGAGCCAACGGCCACAATGGAAAATACGACGCACTTGTTTCTCGCGATCCGCTTCAACTGCAATAAGTGCCACGATCATCCGTTTGAACGCTGGACTCAGGACCAGTACTACGAAACGGCGGCCTTTTTCGCACAGATTGGACTCGACCGTGATCCCGTCAGCGGCGATCGCAAGATTGGTGGAACGGACGTCGAGGGGTCGAAGCCGCTTTACGAGAGCGTTGTTGATCGCCATGTGGGGGAAGTTTTGCACGAACGAACAGCGCAGGCCACGCCGCCAAAGTTTCCATATCCATTGACGAGCCAGGGGACACACGTCCTGCCGGTTGCCGATGCCTCATCGGCGAAACCGCGCCGACTGGAATTCGCCGACTGGCTGACCGCACGCGACAATCCCTACTTTGCCAAGAGTTATGTCAATCGGTTGTGGGGTTATCTGTTCGGCGTCGGCATTATTGAACCGATCGATGACATTCGCGCCGGCAATCCGCCGACGAATCCCGAATTGCTTGACGAACTGACCCGTGAGTTTCTTGCCAGCAACTTTGACGTACGGCAGATGATCACGCGGATTTGCAAATCGCGGACATATCAATTGTCGTTCCAGCCGAACACGTTCAACGTCGATGACCGGATCAATTACTCGCACGCGATTCCGCGCCGTCTCCCGGCCGAAGTCCTGTACGATACGGTGTACCGAGTGGTCGGCTCCGTTTCGAAAATTCCAGGCGTTCCTCTGGGAATGCGTGCCGCCGCGCTGCCCGATTCCGGTATCGAACTACCAAGCGGATTTTTGACGACATTCGGCCGCCCGGTTCGTGAAAGCGCTTGCGAATGTGAACGGTCAGCCGGCCTGCAACTCGGCCCGATCATGGCTTTGATCAACGGTCCGACGGTCGCCGAGGCGTTGTCGGATCCGGACAATGCACTGGCGAAACTGGTTGCCACTCAACCGGACGACAAGCCATTGATCGATGAGTTGACGCTGCGAGTTTTGAATCGCTTGGCGACGGAATCGGAGTACAAAGCCTTTGCGGATGCTCTCACAGCGATGGACGACGACCACCAAAAACTTGCAGATCAGCTGACGCAGCGAGAAACCGACGCGGCCTTGCTGGTCCCCGTGCTTGAAAAGAAACGGGAAGAAGCGATCGCGCGAACGCAGGCGGAAATCGCGGAGTATGGCCGACAAATCGCCCCACGCATCGCGGAACTCGAACAGCAACGCCTCGACACCATCGCGGCCAAAAATGCCGACGCCGAAAAGTACGAGGAACGTTTCGCCGAAACGCTACAAGAGTTCGAGAAGCAACATCCGCTGAACGGGGTCGAATGGATTCCGTTGCTGCCGATCTCGGTCAGCGGCACGAAGGAAACCACGCTTCGAGTGGAGGCCGATCGCTCCGTGATCGCGGATGCCAAGGGGGCTCGTCAGGTGGTCCTGAAACTGATGCTTCCCACAAATCTTAAAAACATCACCGCCTTTCGACTGGAAACAATCGCCGATTCAAGCCTCCCCAACGGAGGTCCGGGTCGTGCGGCCGACGGTAATTTTGTGCTTAGTGAATTGGAAGTTTACGCGGCTTCGATCGCCGATCCGAATCAGACCACACGCGTTGAACTCCATAAACCGCTGGCCAGCTATAGTCAGAGTAATTTCGAAATTTTGAAAGCCTTCAATGGTCAGGTGGGCGATAGCGGCGACGGTTGGGCCATCGGGCCAGCGATGGGCGTCACACACTGGGCAACGATTGAGACAAAATCGCCACTTCAATTGGAATCCGGGCAGCAGATTCAAATCCTGATGCACCATAACTTCAGCCATCCCGATCATATTCCCGGTCGGTTTCGCATCTCGGTCGCCATAGAAAAAACCGATGTGGGACTGAGCTTATCCGACGAATTGCAGGCGATCCTGCAAATTCCGACTTCGGAACGAACGGAAAACCAACGGACGCTTCTTGGAACGTTGGTCAGAGCGATTGATCCAGAATTGAAAAAATTGAAGGCCGCCGTTGCGGTGGCCTTCCTTCCGATTCCGATCGATCCGGGAGTGATCTCCTTGCAGAAAAAAATGGATTTGGTAAGCCTCCCCGTCATGCCGGATGTTCTGTTGGAGCAACTCCGACGGGACTTGGTCGCCAGTCAACAGCAACTCAGCAACAAACGCCTGACTGCGGCACAAGACGTGGCTTGGGCCATGATCAATACCCCGGCGTTTTTGTTTAATCGATGATCTCCGAGACGATCGCGTGGGGCAAACCCGCAAGCGCGCGGCGTTGTATTCCAGAATTCGTGGCTTTTGTGCTAGGTCCATCACAGGGAGATTGTCAATGCTGTCCGTCATGGGTGAGTTTGGGAAAGACTTGTGTGACCAGCAACTGGGGATGTCTCGGCGGCGTTTGCTCCGTGTTGGTAGCAGCGGCATTTTGGGTGTGACGCTTGGTTCCATGCTGCAGATGAAGGCGCGCGCGGAGGATGCGGGGATCTCCGGTGGGCCGGGTTGGGGCCGAGCAAAAAGCGTGGTTCTGGTGTATCTGCAGGGAGGACCATCGCATCTGGACCTCTGGGATCCCAAACCAGAGGCACCCGACAATGTGAAGAGCATTTTTCAACCAATTGAAACCAAAGTCCCGGGAGTGCACTTCACCGAAATTCTCCCCAATCTGGCGAAAATCAACGACAAGTTGACGATGATTCGTTCGATCGGATACACGCCCAACGGGTTGTTCAACCACACGGCCGCGATCTATCAAATGATGACCGGTTACACGACAGATAAGGTCAGTGCCTCCGGCCAACTTGAGCCTCCGAGCCCAAAGGACTTCCCGAACTTCGGCTCCAACATCATCCGGCTGAAGCCCACGACGGAGCCAATGCTGCCATTCGTCATGCTGCCGCGACCTCTGCAAGAGAGCAACGTGGTTGGCAAGGGTGGAACTGCGGGGTTTCTGGGCAAGGCGTTCGATCCGTACACGCTTTATCCGGAGGGCGACGACATGGATATGAACAAGATGGATCGGATTAAGATCGACGACCTCAAGTTGCGTCCCGAGGTTTTTTCGGTTCGTCTTGACCGTCGATCCCGTCTGCGTGATTCGATCAATGCCGGAATGAAAGACGTCGATGCGGCAGTCCGAGACTACAACCTTGACAGCTATTACGACCAAGCCCTGAAGTTGATCGTTTCTGGCCGTGCTCGCGAGGCCTTCAATCTGGAAGCGGAATCTGGGGAACAGCGTGCGCGATACGGACTCAATACGTTCGGACAGAGCCTGCTGCTGGCGCGGCGGTTGATCGAAGCGGGGACACGCGTCGTGGAAGTCGTCTGGCCAAAAGTGGCCAACAGCGACAATCATTCGTGGGATCATCATGTCAACCTGCCGGAACGGATGAAGAAGCAATCCGGACCGATGCTTGATGTTGGCTTGTCGGCCTTCATCAACGATTTGGATGAACGAGGGATGCTCGATGAGACGCTGGTCTTGTGTCTGGGCGAATTCGGCCGCAGTCCGAACCGCGGAGTGAGCACGTCCGGCAACAGCAACAGTTCCGACGGTCGTGATCACTGGCCGTACTGCTATACCGGCGTGATCGCCGGAGCGGGAATGAAACGTGGTCACATTTACGGCAAGTCGGACAAGACGGCGTCCAGCCCCTTAGAAACCCCGGTGCACCCCATCGAATTGCTGGCGACGGTGTACCATGCCTTTGGTATCGATCCCGAGACCATCGTCTACAATCACTTAAACCAACCACGGGAACTGGTCAAAGCAAAATCCGTATCAGGCTTGTTTGCGTAATTTAGCGGGCGTGATTTCTAGTGCGGCGGGGACTCCCCGCCCTAACCCTGTGGTGAATTGGTATGCGGTATCAACGCTCCATTATCGACAACGCCGACAGTCGAGGGCGGGGGGCATCATGCGATAGTCGATCTGAGATGTCGGATCTTGCCGAAGTGGTTCCGTGTGATGCACGGGGGTCCTGGAAAACGAAGCGACATGGCCGCCAACAGATTCTCACACAGTCTGTTGAAAGAGCAGCGGCATGAGTTCCCACCCGCGGTCCAGTCCGAGTGGCGAAGCCGCCGCCGTCGGTTCATCGTAGGCCAGTCCTTGGTCTCTGGTCACCCCGCTTCCGCAGAGGGCGAAGGGAACGTATCCGTGGCTGTGGGTTTTCGTGCGCAGAAACGTCGGGTGATCGGGGCAAACGAGGATCCGATAATCGTCCTGTGACTTCAGGTACTGATGCAATGGGCCGACGATGTGCTCATCGATCTGTTCCAGAGCCTTCACTTTTTCGTCGGCTCGTCCCTCGTGAGAGGCTTCATCCGTGGCCTCGACATGAACCACGATCAGATCGGCCACATTATCCTGCAGGGCTTTGATGGCCGCCCGTCCTTTGGCCGCATAGTTCGTGTCGAGATATCCCGTTGCCCCATCCACTTCGATCACGGACCAGCCGAGCAACCGGCCGAGGCCGCGCAGGAGATCGACAGCGGTAATCACGGCACCTCTCTTGTGAAATCGCTCTTGAAACGATGGCAACGCTGGACACTGCCCTTGCCCCCAGAGCCAGCATTGAGTGGCGGTGTGAACCCCGGTGGCCGCTCGAGCCTGATTTGCCGAGCAGGCGGCAAAGAGCGCGCCACTCTGGTCCATGATCTCGCATAACAGATCGCTGCCCGGACCGCGGGGCAAATGCGGCTGAATCAACTGATCGGTAATATCGTGCGGAGGAGTCGTTTGTGTTGTTGTGCCAAATGGCGCAGGCCGCTGGCGTCCGCGATAAACGAGCAGATTGCGATAGCTGACCCCGGTATGAAATTTCCAGTGATCGTCGCCACAGTGATTGCGTTGCAAAGATTCGATGAGTGTTCGGCCCAATTCGTTGGGAATCTGTTCGGCGGTGAAACTGGTCATTCGGCCTGCGGTGATCGTCACCAGATTGCAGCGGATGCACCAATCCAACGGCCCGAGTTCAATTCCCTGCGCTGCCGCCTCCAGCGGCGCTCGACCGGTGTGGTATTTCAGCGGATCGTATCCGAAAAGGCTCATCGTCCCCACATCGCTGCCAGAGGGCATTGAGGCGGGGACATGGTCGACACGACCTACGAGACCCCATTTCGCAATCTCGTCCATGTAAGGAATGCGAGCGGCTTGTAGTGGTGTTCGGCTCCCCAGTGATTCTTGCGGTTCGTCGGCAACTCCATCGGGAATGATCAAGGCGTATTTCATGACGAAGTTTCGATTACGGAGTGCAGGAAATGAGGGCCGGAGCTACTTTTAGCTGGCCGACGGAATGTTGTCGACAGATCTCGATCGGTCGTCCTCCCGAGGAACGGCGAAGTCCGTGCCCAATCGCGGATCGATGAAGTCACTCGGCCGACCATTGAGGCCCGCGAGTCTCTTCCAAAAATTGCTGGCATCCACCAGAATCAGGTCTAGCCATCGACCGGCCTTGAAACGATACCGATTCCCTCTTCGACCTGCGTCACCATGCCCAATAACTGGATTTCCGACCGGATGCACCGGATTGATGCTTCTGGAATTCGCAAGGCCTTCGATCTTGCTGCCAAGATGAAGAACCCGATCAATTTGGCGATTGGGCAGCCGCACTTTGACACTCCCGAACCGATCAAACGCGCCTTGTGTGATGCGGTCATGAGCGGAAAAAATATCTACAGCTCGACACAGGGAATCACGCCCCTGTGTGAGGCGTTCCAGAGGCGAGTCGACTTGGAACTGGGGCATGCCGATCGTCAAGCATTTGTCACGAGCGGGACGAGTGGTGGGTTGATGCTGGCTCTCTCTGTGCTGGTCAACCCCGGTGACGAGGTGATAGCCTTCGATCCTTGGTTCGTGATGTATCAGCATTTGGTGACGCTCGCCGGCGGCACCTGCGTGCAGATCGACACCTATCCCGATTTTGCGATCGATCTGAATCAGGTCCGTGACGCGATCACGCCGCGGACCAAGGCCATCCTCTGTAATAGCCCCTGCAATCCTACCGGGTCCATTGCGACCGAATCCGAGATGAAGGGTTTGGCCGAGTTAGCCCAAGAAAAAAACATTTGCCTCATCAGTGACGAGATCTATCGCGTGTTTTGTTATGATCGCCCATTCGTCAGCCCGGCAGTCTGGAATGATCGCACATTGGTGATCGATGGTTTCAGCAAGTCGCATTCGATGACCGGACTGAGATTGGGCTTTGCCCACGGGCCGGCCGATGTCATACAGCAGATGATCAAACTACAGCAGTTTACCTTTGTTTGTGCCCCTCAGCCGGTTCAATGGGCCGGATTGGCAGCTCTGGAATACGATGTCGCGGACCGAGTGGCGGACTACGCGCTGAAATATCGTTATCTGCAAAGTGAGTTGGCTGGTCTGTATGATATTCGCGGGAGTGGCGGAGCGTTCTATCTCTTTATCAAGACGCCTCATGGCACCGGAACAGAATTCGTTGCTAAGGCGATTGAGAACCACTTGCTGGTCATTCCCGGTCAAGTGTTCAGCAAACGCGACACCCATTTTCGAATGAGTTTTGCCGCGGAACAAGTGACGCTGGAACGCGGAGTGGAAGTCTTAAAGAAGCTGGCCAGAGGTTAGTCGCCGGTCGAAAAAGGGATTGAATCGGGGCCCTGTCCGTGCTGTGCCGCTGGCGGGATTTTCAGGCGACGTCTTTGACGCATCTGTCGTGGCCTAAAATTTGGCCAGACGTTTTCAACAGAGAGGCTGACCAGAGACTCGTCCGCGTCACAGATAATGTGTGACCGAGGTAACTTCAGTCCCTGTGCGCAGGTCGGCTCCTTGCCCTTGTCTTCGCACTCAACTAGAATTCGGAAGTTTTAGGGGACGTTTTTAGGGTTCCTGCCGGCTCGTCACGTTTGTTCCCGATTCGTATCCTAGACGAATCTCTGGATTTGCGTTGAAGGGTACAAACTCGGTGGTCGAGAGTCGGCACAATGAACGAGACGTGATCTTGGTGGGGTAACCCACTTTCAACAAATCGGAGGCTTCGGCATGTACGAGCGATTCACTGATCGCGCCCGCAAAGTGATGCAACTGGCCAATCAGGAAGCCCAGCGTTTCAATCACGAATACATCGGGACTGAGCACGTTCTGTTGGGACTCGTCAAAGAGGGTTCCGGAGTTGCTGCCAATGTGCTGAAAAACCTCGAAGTCGATCTCAGAAAGATTCGCCTCGAGGTCGAAAAAATTGTCCAGTCTGGACCCGATATGGTCACCATGGGCAAGCTACCACAAACACCGCGCGCCAAAAAAGTCATCGAATATGCGATGGAGGAAGCGCGTAATCTGAATCACAACTACGTCGGTACAGAACACCTGTTGCTGGGTCTGATCCGCGAACAGGAAGGTGTCGCCGCTCAAGTCCTGTTGAATCTGGGGTTGAAGCTTGAAGACGTCCGAGAAGAGGTGCTCAACCTTCTCGGACACGGGTTGGAAGGTAGTGAAGGTGGAGGGACCGCCGAACGGGCTGGGGCGGGTGCTGCCGCTGGAGGAGTCGGCGCGGGATCGGGAAAATCCGGAAAAAGCAAAACGCCGGCTTTGGACAGTTTCGGTCGCGATCTGACAGAATTGGCCCGACAAAATAAACTCGATCCTGTGATCGGGCGTGCGGATGAGATGGAGCGTGTTGTTCAAATTCTCTGTCGCCGCCAGAAAAACAATCCCGTATTGCTGGGCGAGGCGGGAGTTGGCAAGACGGCCATCGTCGAGGGCTTCGCACAAATGGTCGTCAATGGCGAAGTTCCAGAATTGTTGCGAGACAAGCGGATCGTTGTCCTTGATCTGGCCATGATGGTGGCCGGTACCAAGTATCGAGGTCAGTTTGAAGAACGCATCAAGGCGGTGATGAATGAAGTCAAGAGGGCCAAAAATACGATCCTGTTCATTGACGAACTGCATACGTTGGTCGGAGCCGGAGGAGCCGAAGGGGCGATTGATGCTTCGAATGTGCTGAAACCCGCCTTGTCGCGGGGAGAGATTCAATGCATCGGTGCGACGACACTCGACGAATTTCGCAAGTACATCGAAAAAGATGGTGCTCTGGAACGCCGGTTTCAGACGGTGATGGTCGAGCCCCCATCACCCGCACAGACGATTGAAATTCTCAAAGGTCTTCGTGACCGATACGAGCAGCATCACCGCGTTCAGATCACGGACGACGCGTTGGTCAAGGCCGTGGAATTATCGACACGCTACATCACATCACGATGTCTGCCCGATAAGGCGATCGATGTGATTGATGAATCGGGTGCTCGAATCCGCTTGAAATCAATGGTGCGGCCGCCGGATCTCAAAGAACTTGAAGAAGAAGTGGAACGGCTGAATACTCAGAAGGAAGAAGCCGTTGCCAATCAAGACTTTGAAAAGGCCGCATCACTCCGCGATCAGGCCGACAAGCTCAAGAAAAAGAAAGAAAATCTCAACAAAGATTGGCGCGAGAAGTCCAAGGAAAAAGATGGTGTTGTTGATGCTGAAGTGATCTCGGAAGTCGTCGCCAAAATGACGGGAATTCCACTGACACGCCTTTCTAGCGAAGATGCCGTTCGGCTTCTCCGAATGGAGGAAGAACTCCACCGCCGTGTCGTCAGTCAGAACGAGGCGATCAAGCAGGTTGCCCGATGTGTGCGTCGAAGTCGCAGTGGTTTGAAGGATCCACGGCGCCCGACCGGTGTGTTTCTGTTCGCAGGACCGACAGGTGTCGGGAAAACACTGACCGCCAAAACGTTGGCCGAGTTCATGTTCGGTGATCAGGATGCCCTAATCCAGATCGACATGAGCGAATACATGGAGAAGCATAATGTGAGCCGGCTGATCGGCGCTCCCCCTGGCTATGTCGGATTTGAAGAAGGGGGGCAACTGACGGAGAAGATTCGTCGTCGCCCGTATTCCGTCGTGCTGCTGGACGAAATCGAAAAAGCCCATCCTGATGTCTTTAATATGCTGCTGCAGATTATGGAAGAGGGTCATTTGACCGACAGTTTCGGTCGAAAAGTGGATTTTAAAAATACGGTCCTGATCTTGACAACGAATGCGGGTGCCCAGGCCATTAACAGCGAATTCGGTTTCGCGCCGAAGGATGAGGATACGAACTATGATCGGATGAAAGAGAGATTGCAGCATGAACTGGAACGCGAGTTCAAGCCGGAGTTCCTCGGCCGGCTGGATGAGATCGTCGTCTTTCGGTCACTGACGGAAGAAAATCTGAAGCAGATCGTGGACATCGAACTCTCGAAAGTTCGGGAACGGCTGGCGGAGAAGGGCTTGGCATTGGTGCTGACAGAAGACGCCAAGCAATTCATCGTTGGAAAAGGGAATGCCACGGAATACGGAGCGCGGCCGTTGCGCCGGGCTGTGGAAACGTATATCGAGGATCCTCTTTCCGAAAACCTGTTGCAGGGAGCATTTGAAGGCCACGACACGATCACCGTCAGGGTCAAGGAAGTGGGCGATTTGAAGCAATTGGACTTCCAGCCCACAACGGCGACCGAACCCCAGACCCTCAGCGTTTCAGAAGCTTCCTGAGGACTCGGTTCTCGTTGATCACGTTTCAAAGCCAATGGCCCGAAAAGAGAGAGTCTTTTCGGGCCATTTTTTGTTGATTGTCAAAACAGGAACGGAACCAGAGTTATCGGTCATGGTGTCGTCATTAGTAGGTCCACTCAACACCGAAGTTGTAAATCCCTTCGACATACGAGGACCTCTTGTCCAGCAATTGGGGTTTGACGGGATAGGCTTGCCAGTCGATCGTATTTGCTGCTCGCTGAACGTCTCCGACGACGATTACCGTGTATCCCGTCTGAAATTCTGCTGCCCTGAAGACACTCATCTTGTTGAGGATCGGGACAAATTGTAGCAGCGGTGCCTTGGCCATGATCGATTGCTCAAACATCACAGAGAGATAGGTCGTTGAATCCGTCGAAGAAAATTTGGTGGCCTCCCGGATGGCTGGTGTATCCCGTGGGTCTGCTAGGGTTGGCCGGAGTGAGTCAATCCCAGGCATCACCGGAGTCGTTCGGAGTGGTGGAACGTAGTAGGCATCGCCAATGTTGAAACCGGAGAGTTTGCGATTTGAATTATTGGCCAGCAGTCCGACTTTGCTTTGAGCCACAAGTTTCAGTCTGTCGCCGCCAATGTCGAACCGCAAGCCGGCTTCCGGGCCGGCCAAGTAGGACTGTGTTGACGAATCCAACTGCGATTGCATGATGTTTGGGACGAGGGGATCCGCGTTAATTGTGATGGGACTGAATGGGTCGGCCGTGGTCTGGGTTGTTGCGCTTGTCGTCCCAGTCGTTGTCCCAGTCGTTGTTCCAGTCGTCGTTCCAGCTGCTGTTCCGCCTTCTGTCGCGACAGGGCCTTGAACGGTGTACCCAAGCCCGCTGTCCGCGCCGCTAAAGGCGAGTCGTTCGCGAATGTTTAAGAAGCGTGCACCGGCAATCGGGCTGACAGTGATGCTGTTGTGCTCGTAGATCGGGGCCGAAAACCAGTCCAAATTTGCGCCCATCAACTGGGACTCCAGATTGACTTTGTAAAAAATGTCAAAGGGCTGGTAGACTCCTTGGTTTCCGTCTCCATCGGTGTCCGCTCCCGCGAGAGGAATGCCGGAAAGAGCGCGCAGACGTTCTTGGTTATAGAATTGACTTGCAAACCGTATGGCGTCCGCTTGGTTATAGTCCAATCCGGTACCAGAGAAAAAATGCGAATCGGCTTGATTGAGCCAGAATCCGGATAACTGAAGTCCTGTCCTGTCAGGATTCGTCCATCCCCAGGTACCTCTCAGCCCGCCCACAAACGGATCGATGGGAAAGTCGGCGCCAAGGCTTCTGGATTTAAAAATCGCAGTGGCTGCCGCTCCGGTGTCCGTTGAGGTTCCGGTTGATGTTCCGGTTCCAATTCCGGTTGCCGTTCCGGTTCCCGTTCCCGTCGCCGCTGAGCTTGAGAGGGTTCGGCTTGGTCCGACTGCTGTCGTTGTATCCGAGGTTGTCGTTGTTGTCCCTTGGATGAATTGTCCGGTACCAGTGGGACCACCGGCATAGGGCTTGCCTGTCTTGGGATTGATCGCAGGGAGGTTGACCCCCGGTGCACCGATCAGCGTCTGTGGAGTGCCGTAAGTCTGTCCCAACAGACCATCAATAGAGAAATAATAACGGCGGTTACCACCGATTTGGCGATTGAACCACAACCCATTTTCATTGGTGGTTTGGTCGACCGCCGGCCCCATATAAGGAGACATATTGGGCCACTGGTTCGCGTTCGGTGGGTAGCCGGCTGACTCCATTCCGGTATACGACTGCGGAGCGGTTCCGTAGTTGGAGTCGTAAGGGGGCGGTAGCATTCCTGCCGCGTCGGGATTTCCCGGCCCATATTGTGGATAGGGTGGAGTCTGTGCCTCTGCCGACACTCCAGCAGAGACCGCCAGACACCCACTCAAGACGCTCGTTAACCATTGCCTAGTCCGCATCAGTCGTTCCCTCAATTGAACGCCGTGAAGCTGGAACGGTGAGAGCCGCAATAGCTCAACACGGGCACGACAAGTCGCGCTTGAGGTTATCTATCGGGTCAATTTGGCGAGAATCTGTATCGAATATCCGGAGGTTGCGGGAAATTACGGTTATTTCCATTGCGTTGTCCCTGCCTTGTCGCCTGCCCGCAATTTTTGCCGAACCGCAAACCGCTCGGACGCTGTCAATCCGGCAGAATCAACGTCGTGGCTCGCCATGTCGTCAACAATGACGTGCATCGTTGACGACATGACACATCAGGGAGATTCGCGGGAAGGAATCACCTGTGTCCGCCGGCGGGATAGAAACCTTCGGAGTGTTTACAGAGTCCCGCCATATTTTGCCTCATTGCCCAGCAGTTCTTCGATCCGGAGCAATTGATTGTATTTGCAGATGCGATCGGTGCGGCTGGCCGAACCGGTCTTGATCTGCCCACAGTTCAACGCCACGGCCAAGTCCGCAATGGTTGTGTCTTCCGTTTCGCCGGAGCGGTGGCTCATCACGGCTGTATAACCGCTGCGATAAGCCGTCTGGACCGCATCAATGGTTTCCGTCAGCGACCCGATTTGATTGACCTTGACCAAGATACTATTGGCCACACCCTTGGCAATTCCGTCTTTCAGACGACTCGTATTTGTGACGAACAGGTCGTCGCCCACAAGTTGGACACGGCCACCGAGCGTCTCGGTCAGTTGTTTCCATGCGTCCCAATCATCTTCGGCGCAGCCGTCTTCAATCGAACAGATCGGATACTTTTCGGACCACGTCTTCCAGATGCCGATCAGTTCGTCAGAGTTCACCTGCTGACCGTCCATCTGGTACAGGCCAGACTTTGCGTCGTAGAACTCCGTCGAGGCACAATCCAAGGCCAGTTTTATCTGCTCGCCCGCCTTATAACCGGTCTTTTCGATGGCCTTCAGAATCACTTGAATGGCGGATTCGTTGGTCTGCAAGTTCGGAGCAAACCCGCCTTCGTCACCCACTGCGGTACTCATCCCCATCTCGCTCAGCACTTTTTTGAGTTGATGAAAGACTTCCACACCGGCACGCAGGCCATCGCTGAATCGATCGAAACCCGAGGGAACGATCATGAATTCCTGCAGATCGATTCCGTTATTGGCGTGTGCTCCTCCATTGATGATGTTCATGAGGGGAACGGGCAGCGTATTGGCCCCGATTCCACCCAGATACCGAAACAGCGGAAGAAAGCTGACGCGGGCGGCGGCATGCGCGGCCGCGAGCGAACAGGCGAGGATCGCATTTGCGCCCAGACGTGACTTATTGGGCGTGCCATCCGCTTCAATCATGGCCCGGTCAATCGCCGCTTGATCAGTGACATTCAGGTCGATAATGGCATCTGCGAGGTGTTCGTTGACGTTTTCAACGGCCGTGCGGACCCCCTTCCCGAGGAACCGAGTTTTGTCACCGTCGCGGAGTTCACAAGCCTCGTGAGCTCCGGTGCTGGCGCCACTGGGAACGGCAGCTCGGCCGATCGTCCCATCCTCTAATTCGACATCGACCTCAATGGTCGGATTGCCTCGGCTGTCCAAGATCTCGCGAGCATGCACGGCAGTAATGGCCACGGTCATCACAAACGTCCTTGATTAGTACGACTTGAATGGAATTTTCTGCGGACAATCACCCAATCATTCTCGACGGAGCGCTCCCACAGATGAGCACTCCGACACCAGCAATTCAAGTCAACATGGCTGACGCTGTGCTGCCGACACTTCTAACAGAAAACCAACCACTCGGCCACGTGTGGCAAAACGGGAGACGCGGGGCCCGCGGAGTTGTTGATTTTGGCAGCGACGGAGGGGCAGACGCATTTCCCGGAATGTTTTCCCACTCACAGGTGTTTTGTGCTTCTCAAGGCCTGCCGTTGCCAGACATCAAATCATTCCCATTCGATGGTGCTGGGTGGCTTGGAACTGATGTCGTAGACCACGCGATTGACGCCGCGCACTTCATTGATGATCCGCGTGGAAATGATTTGCAAGATCTCGTGGGGCATGGGAAACCAGTCGGCAGTCATAAAATCGTCTGTTTGCACCGCTCTCACCGCAATGACTTCTTCATAGGTTCGGCTATCGCCCATTACTCCGACACTGTGGACGGGGAGCAGGACGGCAAACGCCTGTTGAATCTGGCGATAAAGACCCGCACGCCGAAGTTCTTCCATCACGATGGCATCGGCTTCACGGAGAGTCTGCAAGCGTTCGGACGTCAGTGAGCCGAGGCATCTCACACCCAAACCCGGACCGGGAAACGGGTGTCGCCAGACGAGTTCATCAGTGAGACCCAATTCCAGTCCCATCCGGCGAACTTCGTCTTTGAAAAGATCTCGCAAGGGTTCGATCAATTCAAATCCGAGTTCTTCAGGTAAGCCGCCCACATTGTGATGCGCTTTGATCGTCGCGGCCGGTCCATCACGGTTGGCTCCCGATTCGATGACGTCAGGATAGAGTGTTCCCTGCGCTAAAAAATGGGCGTCCTGAATCGATTCGGCCTCTTTCCGAAACACCTCAATGAAGACTCGACCAATGATCTTTCTTTTTTGCTGTGGATCGGTCACACCGGCCAACTCCGACAAGAAGCGGTGACGCGCATCGACGACGTGAAGGTCTGTCAAAAAGTGGTTCTGAAATCGCTCTCGAACCCTGTCGGATTCCCCTTTCCGCAGCAGACCATTGTCCACGAAAATGCACGATAATTGTCGGCCGATCGCCTTGTACAGCAACGCTGCGACCACCGACGAATCCACGCCGCCCGAGAGTCCGCAGATGACCCTTTTTTGGCCGACACGTACTCGAATGGAAGCCACTTCTCGTTCGATCAGCGAACTGATTTTCCATGTCCCACCGCAGCCGCACACATTTTTGACGAAGTTGTCAAGCAGTCGGCTGCCATGCTCCGTATGCGTTACTTCCGGATGGAACTGAAGTCCATAAATCGGTCTCGTCCGATGTTTGACGGCGGCCAGTGGACAGGTGGCCGTGTCCATGAGCGCCACGAATTGTCCGCCGGCGTCCTGAACCTGATCACCATGGCTCATCCAGACGGTCACAGACTGTGGTAGCCCTTCCAACAGCGGATCGGTTTGAGACACTCGGCAACTGGTTCTGCCGAATTCCCGTTTGTTTCCCGGTGTGACAGCACCGCCGAGGGTCTGGCAGGCGAGTTGCATTCCGTAGCATATTCCCAAAATCGGAATACCCAGCTCGAACAAACCGGGATCGACCTGCGGCGCATTCTTGTCGTAAACGCTGGCCGGGCCCCCTGACAGGATGATCCCCTTGGGTTTCAAGACCCGAATTCGATCCAGAGACAAATCGTGCCGAACGAGCTGACAGAAAACATTGTGGTCGCGCACTCGCCGGGCGATGAGCTGCGCTGTCTGACCGCCAAAATCAAGGACAAGAACCACCTCTTCCTGACGATCGTCCGACAACGATGGAACCGACAACCTGCTTTCTGCAGCGTTTTGACCGTCGGAGCAAGGGGGCGAGGTTTGTTGTGGTTCTGGAGCCGTGCTGACACAAACAGAGTCGGACGTTGCGGGTATTGATCGTGAACGGGAGGAATCAGACATTCAATTTGCCGGTGTGATGGAATCAGGCCCTCAGGCCCTTGGGAACAGGGGAAGGGGCCAATTCTATCGTCAGCACGGTCGAAAACAATTCTCGCGCACTGTTCGGGAGCCGAACTCTGGCCACGATTCGCCAGATTGAGCAGTTTCGGTATACTCGGACAATGTCATCTTCCGACTCTTACGCCGTCACGTCCGCTGCCGCTTCGATTCTCAGGCGTGGTGGGTTGGTCGCCCTCCCCACGGAAACCGTCTACGGTCTGGGTGCCAATGCGTTCGATGCGCGTGCCGTGGCGAAGATCTTCGCAGCTAAGGAACGCCCGTTTTTCGATCCGTTGATCGTGCACCTTGCCGAGTCGTCGTGGTGGCCGCGTGTCGTCCTCGAATTTCCACCAAGGGCCGAACAATTAGCGAAAACGTTTTGGCCTGGTCCGCTGACGATGGTCTTACCCAAAACACCGATGATCCCGGACATCGTCACGTCCGGCTTGCCCCATGTAGCGATTCGCGTTCCTGATCATCCATTAGCCAGAGACGTTCTCCGACTCGCCGACGTGCCGATTGCGGCACCCAGTGCCAATCTCTTCGGCCGTTTGAGTCCCACAACTGCGGAACATGTCCGCCAGCAACTTGGAGATCGAGTCGATTTCATTGTCGACGGGGGTCCGTGTCGTGTCGGGATTGAATCGACGATCGTACAGTTCGAGGGCGACACGGTCATTTGTTTGAGACCAGGCGGCATCACCTTGGAAGAGATCGAAAGCGTCGTCGGACCGGTTCGCCGCCCCGTCCCCTCATTCTCCGATGAACGGAGCCCGGCCGCACCGGGAATGTTGGCCAGTCATTATGCCCCTCGAACCAGACTCCGAATCGTCGATGACATTCCGCGCATCCCTCCGTCGCCCAGAATGGGCTTGCTTATTCTTCAGCCATGTCTTGGTTCCGAACACTACGCACAGACCGAAATTCTTTCACAAGCTGGCGATCTGATTCAAGCGGCCTCCACGTTCTTCAACGCCTTGCATCGACTTGACGGCGCAAATCTGGATCTTATTCTGGCGGTCCCTTTACCGGACATTGGACTTGGAATTTCTATGAATGATCGACTCAGACGTGCCGCACACGAACACTAAACGGCACTCTGTTCGACTCGTTGTCCGGTTTTTCAACGTTCCTACCGACTAGGACCAATGACGCTTATCAGGCAGCAACAGTCTTGGCCAGTCCCCGAAAGTCAATCTGTCCTGCGGTTACGAAACCTAGGTTCGCACGCGGTGTTCATAATACTCGGCGGGTTCAAGGATCAGTACGAGTTGGCGGGAAGTGGACGAGCCAGACATCACAGAGTCAAATTCGGAGGTTTTCCCATGGAATGTTTGTCAGGAGCTCATCTGATCAGCCGTTCACGAGTGTTTTACCCAGCCGTCTTCGCCGCGATGTTGTTGGCTGGAATCTCTGATTCTCGCAGCGAGGATGCGGGTTCGGTGGAGCACAGTGCGTTGTTTCAAAAATTGGACAAGAATGGAGACGGTCAGCTGACGAAAGGGGAAGTCCCGCAGGAGCAATCGCGTTTTTTTGAACGGATCGTTCGTCTGGGGGACAAGAACTCCGATGGGATTCTGACGAAGGACGAGTTTCAAAAGGCGAATACCCTTGAGGATAATCCGCATGTCTCTTTTAGTCCTGTCCGCGACAAGCGTCCCGGGGACCGAGGCGATATGCGACAAAAATTTGAGCGTCTGGATCGCAATAAAGATGGCAAGATCTCGCTGGAAGAGGTTCCAGAAAAACTGCGAGATCGAATCAAACCGCTGTTCGACCGTGCGGGAAAGACCGAGATGACGGAGAAGGACTGGGCGACTTTTGCGGGACAGATGATCAAACCTGCGACCGAATCCAGCGAACAAGGAAGACCTCGTCAGGGCCGGAACCCGAAATTCTTACGACTGTTGGACGTCAATCAGGATAAACGAATTTCCAAAGTCGAGTGGGCTCAGTTATCAGACAAGTTTGAGGAACTCGACACCAACCACGACGGAGAACTTGACATGCTCGAATTGAATGGTGCAGATCGTGATTTCTCAGACACCGAGAATTCGTCACTGAAGGGAAAGCGTGGCTCTCAGGAGGATGATCTTTTAAGTCAACAGAGAATTGAAGGTCGCCGTCGCCCGACGAAGGAACTGCCGTAACTCGTGTCACGACGGCGAGACGAGCCCAAGGCTTGATCGTACCGAATGCAATATCCTCAATATTTTCAGTCGGCCTGCGGGTTTCGTGTCCTCTCAGGAACTCAGCCGCGGGAGCACTTTGTGGTGAGTGTTTGCCACGCAATCCGGATAGTCCTTCCATGACGTCGGATGTCGACGGAGTTCCACGAGACGACGCCGATGACCGGAACGTCACCCCGCGATTCGATCTCGGCCGCGTTGTCGCTCGATAACTCCAGATTGTCTGACAGATGAGGCTGATTCAACACCACACCGGCAATCTGGAGGCCTCGTCTGCGTGCGGCTTCAATGGTGAGAAGTGAGTGATTGATCGTTCCGAGTCCACAGCGAGCGACAACAATCAGCGGATATCGAAAGTCACAGGCCAGATCCGCGACGTTGGTGGTTTCGCTGAGGGGGGTGAGGAATCCGCCGGCCCCCTCAACGATCAGAAATTCGGATCGTCCATTCCAGCGGTCTGCGCCCGTTCGCAGCAAAGGAATGTCGACTGCTCGATTTTCGGCACGGGCGGCCAAGGGAGGAGCCAGAGGGGCGAGAAATCGTTGGGGGCAGACGACATCGTCGGACAGTTCGTCATCCGTCCAAATTCCTCGCACGGCATCGCGGAGTCGGCAAATGTCATCCCACCAAATTCGCCCCGCCTGATCCGAAGACGCTCCAGAGCAGACGGGTTTGTAGACCCCGACTTGCACACCCTCGGAACGCAACTGTTCGGCGATCAGGACCGCAATCTGAGTCTTGCCAACTCCTGTATCGGTCCCGGTCACAAACAGTCCTGGTGGTGCGGCAAACGATGTCATCAGAAACCTGGTTCTTGCGGCAAAAAAGGATTAACGTAGTGGAAGCAACGGTTTGGTCGATTCGCTTCCCGCGAGCGTCTTTCGCCCGGCCCCAAATGCCTGAGTGATCGTGCTTCCGCCGCGAAACTGTCAGCAGATAAAACAGAGCAGCACGAAATTTTACGCAATCGAAAGACTCGGTCGATAGGATGGCAATACCCGATTCAGCGGATTGAAAGTTATTTTTTTCGGTTCTACACTGACCGCAGACGTTGTCAGCCGTCCATCAAACCTCTGGAAAAGAGTACCATGAGGTCCGGTGTCTTAGTCTCACAGGCCATCGCATCAGGCGAGTTACGTCGGAGGAATCGCATGCCACTGTCTGCGAAGAACAATTCGTCAAAAACGGGTGGCGATTCGATTCGCCGTTTCTTGTCTGCCCATGGTTTGTTGCTTATCCTCGCGATCGGCATCATCCCCGCCCCTGTCCGTTCAGCGATCGGGCAGTCTGCGGCGAAGGGCCAATCGACGAGCGAAGACAAACCTCTTGTCGCCGGTGATGGAGCCGAAATCAAGACAACGTATTTTAAATCGACAATCGGTCAGGAGGCTCCCGTCGTGATTCTACTGCACGGCAAGGGTGGCAGTCGTCAAGTGTGGAAGACCTATGCCGAGTCGCTTCAGAAGGAGGGGTACGCGGTTATCAGTGTCGACTTGAGAGGCCACGGGGAGAGTTCGGGAGGCAGTACCCGCGGCAAGAAAGGTGAATCGGGGACTCCCAATGCCCGTGAATATTTGGGGATGATTAACGGGGACATGGAAGCGGTCAAGAAGTTTGTGTTCAGTGAGCATCAAAAAAAGCAGCTCAACATGAACAAAATCGGCATTGTTGCCGCTGACGTGAGCACTCCTGTGGCGATCTGTTACGCTGATTTCGACTGGTCCAAACCGCCCTACGAAGACGCGGCGGCGGTGGCTCAGAAAACACCTAAAGGACAGGACGTGCAAGCACTGATTTTGCTTTCTCCGGAAACGTCCGCGGCGGGTATTAACGTCTCCAAGTCGCTGACCTTCCTCCGAAATATCAGTCGCCCGGTTTTTGTGGCGGTCGGCTCAAAGAACAAGTCGGACCTCAGTGCGGCCACTAAGGTTTACGAACATTTGGCTCCCAAAAAAGAAAAATACATCTTCATCGAAACGTTTGATACAGCTTTGGTAGGAACGGATTTGTTGGGGAAGGGACTCAAGTTGGAGTTGGCCATGAAGAAGTTTCTGGGGATGTACGTCAAGGACTACCAGAGCGCGTGGCGAGACCGTCGCAGTAAGCTCGAAATCGACAGTAAATAAGCGATAGCGAATCTGTCACAGAGGGGTTGACGGAGTCTCATCGTTGTCAGGAATCTCACCAAACGGTATCGCTCCCACTCGAAAAATATTGGATACAGGAAGCATTTTGTTGTCTCTTCAAACAATTGATATCCGTGGTTCTGCAGCGGGTCCCCATCTGCTGATTACAGGTGGCGTCCACGGTGACGAGTTCGAACCGATGGTGGCCCTGCGCCGAATCGGTCGCACGATCAATCCGGACAGCCTCCGCGGGCGGCTGACATTGATTCCTGTGGTGAATGAGCCGGCATTCGCCCGCGGTCAAAGAACTGCCGAAGACGAACGCGACTTGGCTCGTGCCTGTCCCGGCCGTGCCGATGGAACGACGACGGAGCGCATTGCCGATGCCCTCAGTCAAAAAATACAACAGGCCGACTATTACATTGATCTCCATACCGGAGGGACTCGCATCGGCGTCCTGCCCTTGGTCGGATATATGCTGCACCCTGACAACCAATTGCTCGACCAACAACGTCGGATCGCCAAGGCCTTCAATCTTCCTGTGGTGTGGGGCACGGATTACCGTCTTGAGGGGCGATCGTTATCCGTCGCTCGCGATGCCAAGGTGCCGGCGATTTATGCGGAATATCAAGGCTCTGCCAACTGCTCCTCGGAGGGAGTCGAGGCGTATGTGACGGGCTGTTTGAATGTCCTTGGCTGCCTGCAAATGATCGATAGGCAACCGCCGCCCTCGGCCATTCAGCACGTGGTTGAGGACCATCGACCGAATTCGGGACACCTCCAAATTTGTAATCCCTCGCCCATGACCGGTTTCTTTGAATCGAGCGTCAAATTGGGTGATTCGGTTCGAGAGGGCGACCCACTCGGAACTATTTCTGACCCGCTCGGCAATGATCTCCGCACGATTCGATGTTGTCAGAATGGAATTGTGCTGATGTTGCATACATTCTGTGCGGTTTCTGAGGGGACGAGTTTGGCAACGATTTTGGAGTTTTAGAGTCGTTCGCTGACGGGGTGATTCGTTGTTCTGCTCGTCGTCGGATGCCGAGTCACGGCAGCAAACAGGGATAGGGGGAGTTGTGAGATTGGCGAAAGGTGATAGACTCTGCGGTACGGGTTGAACTGCGCTTTGGAGGCTGCGGTTCCTGTGCAGTTACATCCTACCCCACTGTGTCCGCCATGCGATTCGAGACCTCGCAGTCCACGCCACCGCATCTCAATCGTCGCCTGCAAATGCGGATGTTGTCGATCATCGGCATGCTGGCGCTGTGCCTGTTTGTGTGGAACACTCTGTTCGAGGACCCTCCCCCAACGCCCCACCCGATGACCGGCCGTCCGACCGATTTGAAAGACGAGATCAACCTCGATGGCGACGGGTCTGGTGGTGATCGATCTCTCCTTGGGGACGACGAGTTCATTCTGGGCGATGCGGACTTTGGTCCACCGCCGGATCTCCTCAAGATCGCTCCACGATCGCGGGCAGAACAGGCCGCTGCTGGTGATGGTTCTACCGTCCTTGAATCACCGAGAGACCGGGACGCGTCACAACGCAAGACTCAATTCGACAAGCGACTTCTCTCGAAAATCCGCGACAACACGATAGGAATTCGGAACGATGAAGCGGAGGCCTACTTTCGACTGTTACACCATGTCCGCAGTTTGTCGCTTCATGATCTGGAACGTGCGGCGACAACCGAAGTGCAATACGTCAACGTGATGACGGAACCGGATCGTTTTCGAGGTGAACTGGTCACGATCCAAGGATCTCTTCGGCGTCTCTATCAATTCGAAGCCACTCCGAATGATTATGGGATCTCAACGTTGTATGAAGCATGGATCTTTACGGGAGATTCGGGCAACCATCCTTATCGCGTTGTCTCGACCAGCATTCCCCAGACGTTGATTCCGGGAACAAACACTCCTTTACCCGTGCGTGTCACAGGTTTTTTCTTCAAGCGGGAAGGTTATCGATCGGGTGGCGGAATGCATGTCGCGCCGACATTGCTGACCCCGGTGGTGACTCCATTTCGTCCGTCAAACGCAATCCCGCCCGCGGACGGGATTGTCTCCACGATGATTCGAATCGTGACATCGGTCGGGTTGGCATTGCTGGTAACTTTGCTCGCTTTCATCATGGGCGACCGACGGAAAAAACGAGAGGCAAGACAAATCGCGTTAAACGAGCCGCGTCCGCTCTTTGCCAATGTCGAGATCAGACCGCCTGCAACAATCCAAGAAACATTGCAAATCTTTGCCGAACAACAGCGGCAAGACAGTCTGCGTCAGGCGATCGATGCGACCGGTCTTGACGCAGGAACCGTTGCAACATCGATCCTCTATCGACGCGATCCATTGGCATCCGTACCGACAAAAAAAGCGGGTCTTCCAGCGATGCAAGACAGTCACCCGACGCAGACGCGTTCTCAGGCAAGAGCATTGAAGAGTTGGACGTTGCCGCCAACGACCGTTAAAACCACCGCCTCTCACATCAGCCAAACCGAAGTTCAACAAGAGTGTGAACAAACAGAGGCCACTCAGGTTTTAAAAGATCAGGATTCCCGTTCCACAACAAAGGGTGACGGAGACGTTAACGCAACGATCACCACTGCCCAGAGCAGTGATTCAGAAATTGGTGACAGCCCTGCATTGACCAGTCATTCGGTAGCGGCGGGAAGCGAGAATGTCACCGAGCTGGAAATTTCGAGGGGTACTGCAGAGGAAGGCGAAGTCCCTCAGATTGCCAGACATCGTCCTTCCCCTGCCACGGAGAATTCCAAAAATAGAAGTCCTCTGCAGGACCGCGAAGACCTCATATGACCAAAGCCGGTCGACAGGGAACGAGCACATCAGCGACGATTTGAGGCCGAGTGAGCCGCCCTCGTCATCCCGGATCGTGTGACGACGGGATCAAACTCAACCGGACGACGAAGGCCAACCGCAGGACAATGCGTGGGACGCTCTTGCTCAGGTCACTTTGGATGTCCTGAGCAACGGAGGCTGGATGCGAACATCGGAAGCGGTAACGTTAATACAATGCCGGGCTTCGGCGAGAACCGGGCCGTCGATTCTCACGCAACGAATGGTCACTCCCCGACGACGAGTCCTGCGGGAGAGTCCTTGACTTGAGGGACGATGGAGATCCACAAAACAGTAGCGGAATCGACAAAGCAGAAACCACCCTTGAAACGATGGACGAAGATGCGGTCACCCCAAAAACACGGTGTTACCCCTCCCCCCCCTCACACACACACAAAAGCACTGTGCGGGCTGGTAACAACCCACAGCGATCACCTTGGACGTGTCGCACTTGAGGGCGTTCAGTACGGAAGAGCGTTTTCCTGACAGAATCAATACCACGGAGATTCGAATTGATGCGATCAGACTGTCACCATTTTGTATTTGTCTTGTCGACACTGGTTCCCCTGTTATCCGTTTTTGCAGAGGACAATTCCTTCGTTCAAACGGGTATCCCTCGCAAAATACTCGTTGGCGACTACTCAACCCGTCTGCTGGCGTTGGTCAATGAGCAGGGTGACATCGATTGGAAGCAGCCCATACGGCAAATCCATGATGCGTCAAGACTGCCGAATGGAAACGTTCTGTTTCAGAGATCATGGACGGACATTGTCGAAATCGATTCGGAGGGGGCAACGGTTTGGAAATATGACGCTGCGAATCAGCATGGCAATACGGGGAAGAAGGTCGAAGTGCATGCATTCCAGCGGTTGGCAAATGGTGACACAATGATTGTCGAAAGCGGTTCCGGCCGAATCATTGAGGTTGATGCTCAGGGGACCCTCAAAAAAGAAATCGTGTTGACCCTGAATCATAAAAATTTCCATACCGACACTCGGCTCGCCAGAAAACTCGAAAATGGCAACTATCTGGTTGCTCATGAAGGAGACAAGGTTGTCCGCGAATACAACGCACAGGGGACCGTGGTCTGGGACTACCTCGTTGGGACAAAGGTGTATTCCGCTCAGAGATTGGCAGACGGCAATACATTAATCGGCGCCGGTGATGGACATCGAGTCGTGGAGGTTGACCAGAGCGGCAAGACCGTCTGGTCTGTGGAGGAACAGGACTTGCCAGGAATCACTTTGGCATGGGTCACGATGGTCGAGCGTCTTCCCGATGGAAACACGTTCATCGTCAATTGCCATGCCGGGCCGGAAAATCCTCAACTGCTGGAAGTCACGTCTGCAAAAAAGGTCGTCTGGAGCTTCAGGGACTTCAAAAGGTTTGGCAATAGCCTCGCCGTCGCTCATATTGTGAAATAGCTCGGTAAATTGTGAAATAGCTCGGTAAAAGAACGGCCGGAAAAGTCTGTCGCGACTGAGGCCTCAGACAAACGCCGGTTTGACGTAGGTCAAGCAGTGAGGGCAGACGGACCGGTTGTGGGCGGTCCGGTTCTCGGATAGCCTCTGGCAGGATTGTTGACAACACGTGGATTTGGGTGTGTCATTCGGCGGAGTGCTGCTGCCGACATGTCGACAACGTGGAGAGTCGAGGTCCGCCGCGGTCACCGTTCTAAACAGTGGTTTAGCAGAATGTGATGAGTCATGTTGTTATCTGCGATCATTCTGGCATGTTGTAGTTACCTTGCAGGCTCGGTGCCGTTTGGCCTGTTGATTGGCCGGGTGGTGAAGGGTGTGGACATTCGTGATCACGGCAGCGGCAATATTGGGGCCACCAACGCCGGCCGAGTCCTCGGCCGAACCTGGGGTTTGGTCTGCCTCTTGCTGGATGCGTTGAAGGGTTGGCTGCCGACGATGTTTTTGCCTGGGTTGCTGTTTGTCAGTACCGAGTCATTCGTTCCGCACATGAGGGTTCTGGCGGGTGTTTCGACCATCGTGGGCCATATGTTCCCCTGCTGGCTCGGCTTTCAAGGCGGAAAAGGGGTCGCCACATCGCTTGGCGTTGTGGCTCTACTCAGCCCTTGGGGCTTGCTTGTCGCAGCAGGGGTGTTCCTGAGTACCTTCGTTGTCTGGCGAATCGTTTCATTGAGTTCCATGATTGCAGCCGCAACGTTTTGGATCTTTCAATGGGCCACCCTCCGTCCATCGCCATT
The DNA here is from genome assembly GCA_945876035.1 of Schlesneria paludicola DSM 18645. Classification (GTDB taxonomy): domain Bacteria; phylum Planctomycetota; class Planctomycetia; order Planctomycetales; family Planctomycetaceae; genus Schlesneria; species Schlesneria paludicola_C. Next base: position 80,809 of record CAMCMU010000017.1, read on the forward strand.
TGCGAACGGAACTTGGAGTCAGGGGTTGTTTGCAGTCGTGGTCCCGCTGCTGATCGTGTCGCAGCATCGTGATAATCTTCGACGGTTACGAAAAGGTGACGAGCTTGCATTCGGAACAGTAAAAAAGAATCCCTGCCAAGGGACGATTGACCGTCAGACCGAAGCCGATTCACTCGAGTTGCGAGCAGAGGCTTGAAATGAGGACTTGGACGCCACGTCACAGACCTCGACTTGATTCATAACGAAAACCGCATCTGCGGCTGCCATAGCGGCGTGCGTCACAAGTTGCTTGTTGTAGTATGTCGATGTGCTCCCGGAAACAATCACACAACCGTCAACAACATGCACCCCAAGATTTCGGATCCGCCCGCTGGTTTTCGACTGCACAGCACGCTCAACACAATCAGCAAGGGTCATGAAATTTGTAGGTTCGCATCGGAAACTCATAACGATCCTCCTTGGTAACGAACGACCTCACAGGTCAAAATGACCAAGCCATTGCAAATGGCCGAGAGGTCAGAAACCGCCTACATGTTGTGGCTACTCCAAAAGTGACTGAAATCGGGGAAATGTAGTCTAAATCTGGGTGGTATGCTGTTACTGTTTTTTTGAATCTTTAAACAGAATCCGAGGCGGCGCGAGACGGGGGAAGCAATCTACCCATAACGTGTTCGAATCGTCAAAGGAAATATTGACGTCCAGACCATTATCCGGAAAATAGACAAAAATGACGAAATATCAGGGCGACTGGGTGTCATGGTGACATTTGTTTTTTTGAAATCGGTATTGAGTCTTGGATAAAGATCCGTCCGAACCGCAGGAAATACGCCACTGGCTTCACGCAACCCGTTCGGCAGGATCCAACGTCCACCCGAGTTTTCAAAATCCGGCTGATGTCCTCAGGAATGATACTTGATGAACGACGATGCTCTTGAATTTCTCAAAAAATTGCTGCTTGCGCCCAGTCCGTCGGGTTACGAAAAGCCGGTCCAAGATGTGGTTCGGCAATTTGCCAAGACGTTTGCGACGGACATCAAATCCGATTGGCATGGCAACGTGATTGCAGCGGTCAACCCCGGTGGGTCACCGCGGATCATGCTGGCCGGACATTGTGATCAAATTGGGCTGTTGGTTAAGCATATTGATGACAGGGGATATCTGTGGGTTCATGCCATCGGCGGATGGGACCCCCAGGTATTAATTGGTCAAAATGTCCAAGTTTGGACGACACAGGGTGCTGTTGCCGGTGTGATCGCGAGAAAGCCGATTCATCTCCAATCACCAGAGGACAGGAAGACCGTGCCGGAAATCAAGAATTTGTGGGTTGATATCGCTGCGAATAGTGGGGACGAAGCGCGTCAGATCGTTGCGATTGGCGATCCCATCACGGTGGAGCTTGGTTTTCGAGAACTTCGCAACGGGCTCATTTCCGCTCCCGGCATGGATAACAAAGTCGGTGTGTGGACAGTCATGACCGCGGCACAACGGATTTCTCAGAGACATCCCCAGGCCGCGGTCTTCGCCGTCTCCACCGTCCAAGAAGAGATTGGCCTGCGAGGGGTTCAGACAAGCGCATTTCAGATTGATCCGCAATTGGGGATTGTGGTCGATGTCACACACGCCACCGATTGTCCAACGATTGACGAGACCCAATATGGGCGGATCAAAGTTGGTCTGGGTCCCGTACTTTATCGCGGTCCGAATGTAAATCCGGTGGTCTTCCGGCAACTGGTTCAGCAGGCGGACGAGGGAGCGATTCCCGTTCAAATCAATGGTTTGGCAACGGCCGCGAGCAATGATGCTGCGGAACTACAATTGACACGAGGCGGTGTCGCGACGGGACTCGTCTGTCTCCCGAACCGCTATATGCACAGCCCGGTGGAAGTTGTTTCCCGGGAAGATTTGCATTTTGCCGCCGAACTGATTGCGAGGTTCTGCCTCTCCGTTGATTCTTCCACCGATTTCACGCCGTGACGGCGTTCGAGCCTCACAATGTGTCTCCGCGGCGAGGGACTCCGCCAGCGTTCAGTGCGCCTCCGCAATTTGAACATTGCCTCAATTTCAAGGCTTCTGCTATATAACGCACTGTTCGAAGCCAAGGTAAATGTCGGAGCCAAGTAAAGGCCCCGTCTTTCCAGAGGGACAGATTGCATCAGTCGAATCCCCGTTTTTGATTTGAGGCGAAGAAACGCTGAAATCGGGCCAGATGATTAGATTTTCAGGGAGGCATTGATCTGTTATGGCGCGATTTACGCAGGCCGATCTGGTGGAACTCAACAAGGCATTTGAAGACCGTTCACCAGCAGACCTTCTCCGTTGGACGAAAGACATATTCGGCAAGCGGGTGGCGGCGTTGACGGCTATGCAAAAAGCCGGAAGTGTCATCTGTCACATGATTAGCTCCATGAAGATCAACATGAATGTTCTGTTTGTCGATACGGGTGTCAATTTTCCGGAAACGCTGGAAACACAGCACCGACTCGCCCAAGCCTACGGACTGAAGATCATGACACTGCACCCCGAAAAAACGATGGAACAGCAAACACGAGAATATGGTGTTCTCTATCTGACACCCGAGGGGCAGAAGCACTGTTGTGAGATGCGCAAGACGGAGCCACTTTTGGCGACGCGAGGCGACTATGATTGCCTGATCGGAAGTTTGCGCCGTGCCGAAGGGGGTGCCCGAGGCGGTTGCCCGATTCTATCCGTCGATCCGTCGATGAATTGCGTGCGCATCAATCCCCTCGCAAATTTTTCTGACGAACACATGGAAAATTACATTGCCGAGCATTCGGTAATTATCAATCCGCTGCACAGCCAAGGGTTCTCCACAATCAGTTGCAATCGATGTACGACGCCTGTTCTGCCGAATGAGCCAAAGCGGGCCGGTCGTTGGCGGCATCTTGGCCCGTGGTCCGTCTACTGTGGCATCAATCCGACGGACCTTGGGGGAGGGACATCCTTGGCGATCGATCTGCCTCAGGAATTGATCGATCGCTTGTTGGGTCGTACGACAGACTTCAGCATCTAGCCGCAACGCGGCCTTTGCCCTGACGATTGTCCCCCAGGGTGGCCCAGGCCTCGACGCAAACACGTACTGTCGGCGACGCCCTCTGCGGAAGACGTGAACTGCGGCGAGGGAGATTTGCTTCGTGTTGAAGGTCGCGTGGACCGTCGGTGTCAGGCTGCCGGAAATAGGTGGCATGATGTCGTCGCGATCCGCCCACACCGCTTCTACGCCCGCCCGCTTGGCCTGCGCGAACAGCCAGAACGATTCGGTGATCGCCTTTCGCAAAGTGGTGTCTGGCACAACTGCCGCATTGGGCGCCCGGTCCAATACTGTTGCCCACGTAGAAAAAAGGGGGGCAAACCGAATTTGACATGGTTGCTAGAAACGGTTCCTAACACCTTGTTTAGGCTCTCCAGCAGGTGCCGTGGGCCCTGCAAAAATAGGCCAGCGAATCCGCGTCCTTCGCACGCAAAATTGGCACGAAAATCCGTTCAGACTTCCTGATCTACAACGTATCGACCGGACTGACCACGCCTAACGGTCCCTGGTTGAGCATATGCGTGTAGATCATCGTCGTCTCCACTTGGCTGTGTCCCAACAACTGCTGCACCGTGCGGATGTCTTGTCCGGCCTCCAGCAGATGGGTGGCGAAACTATGGCGGAAACAATGCGGCGTGAACCGAATCGTCAACCCCGCCTCCCGCACCGCCGCCCGTACCGCCCGCTGCAAATGCTGCTCATCCACAT
>CAMCMU010000018.1 GCA_945876035.1 Schlesneria paludicola DSM 18645
ACCGACGGCGGATCACCGGGGATCGCGGGAAACGCCTGCTGGCCCGCCGGGGCGAGTTTCTCGAACGGACCTTCGCTCACTGTTACGAGACGGGTGGGATGAGACGGTTGCATGTCCGCGGCGCCGCGAACATCACGAAGCGACTCCTCCTGCACGCGGCAGCGTTCAACCTCAGCCTGATGATGAGAAAACTGCTCGGTGCCGGAACCCCGCGAGGGTTCGCGGCCCTCTATCGCGCCGGCTGGCGCTGTTGGTCCGCCGCTCTAACATTTCTGCCGTCTCGACCGCGAACAATTCATTGGACACAACCGACACCCACACTCGCCTGAGTTGCCGGTCCATCGCCGACTCGAACTCCAATAATTGCCTTTCACCACGGGCTGCTAGAGGCTCGTGCAGCGAATGGAGAAAACTTTGTTGAACCCGTTTTCGATGCGTCAGTACACCTCGCATGCCCAAGGAGACGTGGTGATCTCTGTGACGGCGGCATCGGGACGCTTCGTTCAAGGACAAGCCGCCTTACTGTTTCCAGGCATCTGGCGGAACGGTATTCTCGTGGGCAGACAAGATCCTCGGGGCGAAGCCTTCCCTGTCGCGACCGGTAAGACACCGCATCCCATCGCTCGTTCCCGCATGATGACTTCAATGAGATGACTTCAATGATCGGACCTTTCGGATGATGACTCCGCATTCTTTTTCACGGCGTACTTTCTTGCGTGGTACGGGTGTGGCCATGGCATTGCCGTGGTTGGAGTCGATTCCGGTTTGGGGTGATGCAGACGCGTCGCCTGAGCAGCGAAAGAGTCAACCTCCTCTCCGACTGGCGGTCGTGTTTTCCGGCAACGGTTTTCATGCGGGACAGTGGTGGGCAAAAGGGGCCGGCAGTGAAATGCAGCTCGGCCCTGTGCTCGAACCGCTCAGCGAATTCCGCGAACGACTGTTGTTGATTAATGGGCTGTACAATGCCGAGGCGTTGAAGGGCAACATTCATAGTTCGCAAACCGGCAATATTCTCTCGGGAGCACCGCTCGCATCCGGGGGTGAGATCCGTTCTGGTACGAGCTTTGACCAGATCATTGCTCAGCGTTACGGGCATTCCACAAAAGTTCCAAGCTTGGTGCTCGGCTGTGAGCGTTCGAACCCGGGGATTCACAAGAATTACTCCATGCTCTACAGTTCGCACATTTCGTGGAGTTCGCCAACGTCTCCGACGCCGCTCGAACTTTATCCGGCACTGGCCTTCGACCGACTCTTCATGGAGGAAGCCGAACGGGGAGACAAGAGCGTTCTTGATGCAGTCTCGGGCGAGGCCACTCGATTTCGCAAACGGATCAGCGAAAACGATCGACGGAAACTTGATGAATACCTGAATTCGGTACGCGAAGTGGAGCGTCGCATTGAGCAGGCTGGTCAGCAAGGAGAGCTTCAAGGCTGGCGACCGACACTAAATAAGCCCAATATCCCTCGCCCGCCTGAAGGAATTCCGCAAAACATCGCCGACCACATGCGACTGATGTGCGACATTTTGGTTCTTGCCTTTCAAACCGATGCGACTCGCGTCAGCACCCTGAAACTCAATAACGACCACAGTTACCTCCAGTTTCCAAATTTGGGCGTCGACGTGGGGCATCACGAGTTGTCGCATTCGGATCGAGGAAAGCTGTCTCCCGATTGGCTCAAAGTTAATCAGTTCTTCCTAGAACAATTCGGCTACATCGCTCGACGCCTCGATGCAATCCAAGAAGGGGAACGAACGGCGTTGGACAATTCGGTGTTGATGTATTGTTCGAGCATGCAGTCCGGCAGTCACGACGCATCCAATCTGCCCTGCGTTGTCGTCGGTGGAAAACACCAAATTTCAGGCGGCCGCGTACTCGATTACGCAAAACAACCCAACCGCAAAATGTGCAGCCTCTATCTGTCTTTACTCGACAAGTATGGAATTCACCTCAAAGAATTCGGCGATACCAACGAACGACTGACGGACGTCTGAACTGCCACGCGTTGGACGCACGGCGAGTCGTGCGCCCAACGCGTGGCGATGAATTCGACGGTCTCCAATACGCGTCATGGAATCAGCTTGTTGGAGACCAATCACAGCGATCCTGCAGATCTGAGGCACTCGATAACTCCGTCAACAGAATCTCGGTGTGATCACTCAAACCATAGCGATATGTTGACCCTTGCCTGATCTAGAGGAATAATATGCCGGTTGTTTTTTCCTCGACTTGGAGTGAATCGATCGTGTTACGCATACTCGCTCTGACCCTTGGATTGGTCGGTCTTGTCGAACGCACATCTTCGGTCCAGGCTCAGTCTGTCTATTTTTCAGCCACCACGTGGGGGAGGGGTCACTACGGACAGGGGCCTGCGGGATTCGGGTGCCATCGATACGACAGCCCTTTCCTCTGTGGCTACGGGTACGTCGGTGGCTCGGTCGTCGCCTCGTTTGGCGGCAGGTCTATCAATCCCGGCGCGATCGGATACCCCTCCTACGACGCATGGCAACACATCGTTTACGGGGTGCCAATACAGATGATCCCGACCGATCCCGTCGCCTATGTCTACGGCTATGGTTATGCCGCCTCGGGGGCTCTCCCCGATCCAAGATTGGGATATTTCACGAACAGCACGCTTCTGGCTCCCCATGGGTTGTCGGTCAGTGTCACTCCGTTACAAACGTCAGCGACACGGCTCTTGAAGCCTGATTTTGCGGACGGTCTCGGCTACGCACAACCGCTTCCCAACTCCTTGGATTCTTCGCGGCGTCCGGTCACTCCATCGACGACCGCTGCACGTTTGCGAAGTCGAGAGCGTCAGTCGATTGGAGACGAACATTTCCGTAAGCATCAATGGGCCAAAGCGTACATCGAGTACCGGGCTGCGGTGGATGCCGCCCCAGATCGGGCTGAGTCGCACCATCGACTGGGCTTTGTTTTGATCGCGATGCAGCACTATGCCTCGGCTGTCGGAGAGTTCAAAAGCAGCATCTTATACGACCCGGCGCTGCCGAAAACCGGCGAGAAATTGATCTCGTTGCTCGGTCCTGAGAGCCAGATCCTCAGGGCCGCAATCACGCAAAAAGTGGCCGATTGGTTGAGGAAGGATCTTCGTCATCCGGATCGTCTTTTCCTCTTTGGGCTGGTGCTGCATGACCAAGACGATGCGCGAGAGAGCGAGGTCTTCGAAGCGGCACAACGCATGGCGATCAACTCCGGCCGCTCGGCGGACCACATTGTTGCCTTTCTGAAATCGCCGGCATCAAATTCCGTGAAGGCACCAGCCGTTTCCGAGTCCGATCCGATTCCCGCTCGTGTTGATCTTCCGATTCCGAACGATAAGTTGACAGGCTTGGCGGGATCCCTTCGCGTCGTCGTGCAATCCCCAAACACGCCCACAACGCGTCTGCTAGAACGGATCCTTTCTGAGACAGAGCCACACCCTCTGCCGAGCCTCTCCACGGAGCCGACTCCCCCCCGAGGTGCGTTGATCCCACCAAAATGAAACCCTGAGCAGTGCCGAGATCCGGTCTCATTCCCCTGTGCCCAAGGGCAAAATTCAATACCCCATCGAATCGAATTTAACAGAAATGGTTTTGGAGTCTTCTATGGCGTTTCCTGCATCACCGCGCGAGTCCAAGGGGCATCGGACCGTGATCACCGTTTGTACTTACAATGAGCGAGCGAATATTACACAACTGATACCGCTGCTATTAGAGGCATTGCCGCAGGCGGAGGTGCTGATCGTCGATGATAATTCGCCGGATGGTACGGCAGATGTCGCCCGCGAGTTTGGCCGAGTCAATGCGCGTGTGAAATTGCTGTTACGCACGTCAAAAGAAGGGTTGGGGGCCGCGACGCTGGCAGGATTCCGCTGGGCCATGGACCATGACTACGACTTCCTCGTCAATATGGATGCCGATTTCAGTCACCATCCGCGGTATCTGTCAGCCCTCCTTAACGGCATGAGTGTCGCGGATGTGAGCATTGGATCACGCTACGTCAGCGGCGGCGGAATCGTCGGTTGGAGTCTTCAACGCCACGTCATGAGTCTGGGAATCAATATCTATTCCCGCATCTTGCTCGGTCTTCGTTCCCGAGATTGCAGCGGTGCCTTTCGTTGCTATCGGGTGCAACGATTGCACGAGATCGACTTTTCTCAATTTCGATCACGGGGCTATGCATTTCAGGAGGAGATGCTCTATCGATGCGCTCGTTCCGGCTGTCGCATCATCGAGATACCGATCGTTTTCGAAGATCGGATTGTTGGTCAGTCAAAAATCAATCTGACGGAAATCCTGCGGGCTTTGCGCGATCTGTTTCTGCTGGGACTGGAACGTCTACGCGACACGCCCGTGCGAGTGACCGACTGCTCGACCGTCAGTCGTGAGAGTGCACGGAATCAGGAAAATCGCCGTTGTTGATCTCCGCAATATACTGCCGAGCTGCGGCGATCGATGTCGCGCGCAGGTCAGCAAAACGCTTCAGAAACCGCGGCTGAAACCCGGCGGTCAGCCCCAGCATGTCGCAACTGACAAGGACTTGGCCATCACAATCGGGACCGGCACCGATCCCGATTGTTGGAATGGAAACGGAATTGGTGATTTTTGCGGCTATGCTGCGTGGCATTAACTCCAGAACAATTCCGAACGCTCCGGCTTCCTCGGCGGTTTTGGCATCCGCGAGTAACTCGACTTCGTCTCGCTGAATCTTGGACATTGAACCTAGTTTTCTCACCGATTGTGGCCGCATTCCCACATGGGCCATGACCGGAAGGTCGGCACTCGCTAGAGCTCTGATGGTATCCGCTTGATGAACTCCCCCTTCGAGTTTCACGGCGCCACAGCCAGTCTCCTTAAAAACTCGGCCGGCGTTTTCCACCGCCTGCATCGGACTGACCTGATACGACATGAACGGAAGATCGACGATCACCAACGCACGCTGCACGGACCGGACAACCATTTCTCCATGGTAGATCATCTGATCCAGCGTGACAGGCATCGTTGTTGACTTACCTTGGACAACCATTCCCAAGGAATCGCCGACCAGAATGGCGTCGACTCCAGCCTCATCAAACAGTCCGGCCCACAAGTAATCATAGGCTGTCAGAACGGATAACTTTCGGCCATGGGACTTGGCGGCCATAAAGCGCGGGACAGTCATCGTGTGGAAGGACGGCGATGCGCGATGTGATTCATTCATGAGCTCAGCTGCCGAAATCAAGACGGAGTGGAAACAAGACGTTCGCCGCTATGATAGCGACTGAAACGAGCCACCGCATTCTAATCGCTGACCAGAAAAGGAGTTTCACAAAATCCAATTTAGATGACGGTATCGAGACGGTTTCGAGTGCTGACGTGACGCTGAGACAAGGCTCGAGCTTGTGTTGCGGACGTGTCAAAAGAGAGTGACAAATGTACGCTCCATGTTCTGTCTTCCGGAACTTGGAACTGCCAATGCGGCACGACAGCACAACTTTGATGGACTAACTCAAAGCCGCCCTCGGACTGACTGACGGTCTGGATTGGAAATGTCCAAAAATGGGCCGGTTGGGATGTGTCGATTGCCGCATCCACTCCGAGCCATTCATCGACGAGACCGATGCGAGACATCAAATCGGTCTCAAGTCGAGATTCCATGGGCCCGAGTGTTTGGCCGTTTTCGCCATAAAGATAGCGGTCGTGCGCACCGGCGGGCATGGCGGCAAAGTTGAATTCCACCGCGAAATGTATCGGCAAACCTGCCGGCAAGTTTTGCAGTTGATAGCTCACATCCAAGGTGCCACCTGCGGACGCATCGAGAGCAATCGACTTTGTGACTTTGACAGGATATGGACCGAGATTTCCCTCACGCCACAGAATAGCTTCAACGCGTTCGTCAGAACGACGGAGTTTTGCCTGATAGACTCCCTCAACAAAATCGCCTAGTCCCCCATGGCCGTTGACGAATGCCTCACGCGACAAGCCGGGCTGTAGGAAGTGATCGACCAAACTTTTCCGCGGCCAAGTGTCATACTGCAACTTTTTATCGAGATCCGGTTGCTTGAACCGGACGCCTCCCTGAGGATCGACACCGCCTCCGGTATCGTTCGGCCCCTGACCGGCATGCTGACGGATGCGATCGTGGTACGGCTCATGCCGACGGTTCAGGGTGGCGAGGAGGTTCGTCGTGATGGCTCGCAGGTCGAGTTCGTACAGGTGGCCACCTTTTCCGGGTGCGACGTACGCCACCAGACGATCTCCGGCTAACCGAATTTCTTGGCGAGCATCGAGGTTGAAATCGTCCGCCTGAATATCGACCCAACGTCCGCTCCGACCGGCGGCTTGTTCGAGGAGCGTGTCGGCCGCAATCAATTTGGAAAATATGGCGTTGCGCAGGTGTGGTAGATACAGTCCGCCGAAGGCGCCGTGCCAGTACGGACAATTACACTGAGCGCGATACAATTCGAGACGTGCTTGGTCGATCAATCCACGGGTTTGTGGTTCATAGTCTTCCGCTGCCGCCTGCTGGATTCGGAGACTCACCTGCATCATCCGCGAATACATTTCATTGGCTTCGGGATATTTGACGAGAAAATTCCGCCATGAGCCGGCACGGACGAACGGCTTCACCCGATGCCAGTCGTGACGCTGCTCCTGGCCGCGAATCATATCGCGGAAGTGTGTTTGCTGTTCCGTCGACAATGCCCACTCGGTCATTTCGCGGTAACTTCCGTCGGGAAGATAAATTCGACCCAGAGGTGAGACGTGATCAACGGTCTCCGCCATCGTCGTTACGTTGATCCAATCGCGGTTTTCACGCAATGCCATGAAGAACCGCCGTAACCATCCATCGCGGTAGACAAGATCCTTTGATCGTGGCCAAGCTCCAAGCTTCTCGCCGTCATCACCAAAAGTCATCACGGCATTCGGAAACCGCTCCGCGACACCGCGGCAGTGATTGATGGTCTCGTAGGGATCTGCATAAGGAATTAAATAGCGCAAGCGTTCGCTACCGGCAAACACTTTCAACAATCTGCCGCCGTCTTCGGTGAGGTAATACCCATGCAATTCGTCATCGTGCAACCCCGCATTGAGGAAGTGTGTGTCGTCCAGAAGAGTGTATTCGATTCCGGCATCGGCAATCTCACCGGCAAACGATTGCTCCCAGACTCGTTCAGGAATCCATAGGCCACGCACTCGGGTGGAGAACGTCTGTTCGAGATGTCGCGTGTAGGTCGTGATCTGGCCCAAGCGATCATGGCGGGGGATCGATGACAGAATCGGTTCGTAGTACGGCCCGCCCAAAAGTTCGACCTGTCCTCGGCTGACGAGACGACGAACTTGGTCGATATATTCCGGATGCTGCTCCGTTAACCAATCCAGCAAGCTTCCGGAAATGTGCAACACCACGGGGATATCCGGAAATTGTTCCAGCAGTTCGATGAACGGTTGATAGCTGTCCCGAAATGCAGCCTCAAACACGCCATCAAAATTGCCGATCGGCTGATGGTTGTGCAGCGTCAAGATCAGCCGAATCGATGCCGTCATAGCCATTACATCCTTAAGTCTTCGCTGGGTGAAATACGGTGGTGCCGCAGGCCGTTGTGAGACCCCGGAGTCGTGTGCCATGGAGGCACGCGACTCCAAATGGACAACAGAAAATGCCGTACTCAGTCCGCACAATCGTCATTTTTTCAACGGACCTGCAATCAAACTTGTTGGGATCGCAAGGTCCATGATGACGGGGCAAGATAGCGGAAAGAAAGGGTGTCGCAGTGCTGTTCTCCACAGGCGAGTCGGGGATTGACCCGTTCTGAAATTTCCTCGTTTGCACCGCAACGCAGGATGAATTAATTCGGCATGATCGCTCGCAGAATCGTGGCGGCCTGTTCCGGCAGGATCGGATTGATGAAGCAGCCAGTTCCCAATTCGAACCCGGCAACATGGGTGATACGAGGCAGCAGTTCCATATGCCAAAGGTAATAAGGCAGTTCTGGCCGGTTCAGCGGTGCTGAGTGAATGAAATAATTGTACGGAGGATCATCGAGGGCACATTCCAATTGACGAAGGACGGATTTCAGCACGCGGGCAAGTGTTTCGATCATCGGCGCTGCGATGTTTTCAAAGTGACTGCCTTGCCGTTTCGGGAGGATCCACGTTTCAAAGGGGCAACGGCTGGCAAACGGGCAGAACACAAGAAAACTGTCGGTGTTCAGGACAACTCTGGTGCCCACTGCCAACTCCTGTTGAATCATGTCCTCGAAGATCGAGACATTCCGGTCACGGAAGTACTGCAACGCACCGTCTAATTCATCCTCAATCGCCGGTGGCACAAACGAAGTGGCCATGAGTTGTGAGTGACAATGCGGAAGTGAAGCGCCCGCTAAAGCCCCTTTGTTTTTGAAAATCAGGGCGTGAACGAATCGGGGATCACATTTCAGAGTCAGGAGTCGGTGTTTATAGGCCGACAGGACTTCACCGATATTGTCGATGCTCAATCGAGACATGTTTGTCTCGCTGTGTGGGCATTCGATGATCACTTCATGAGACCCGAGCCCGAGCCCGCTCGTATAGATTCCCTGCTCTCGCTGTTGCAGATCTCCCTCGATCTGCAGTGCGGGAAACTTGTTCGGCACCACGCGAACTCTCCAACCTGGGCCATTGGGTCGCGAGTCCTGATTGCGATAAGCCAAGAGTTCCGGCGGAGTCTCCGATTCGTTGCCCTCTGCAAAAGGATCCCTGTCTGCAGGGATCGTCACCGAGTGGGCGAGCACGTTTATCGGACGTTGTCCGCGATCGGGTGCGAACATCACCCAGCGTGAGACGAGGGGGTCCTTACGCATTTCGGGGCGACAGACGGGTTTTTCAGGGGAGCGATCCGTCTGCGAAGGATGTGGAGTGACAATCACTGTTTGTGTCTCTGTTTGTGAGTTCAACCGGGCTCTTTCCTCTGGAACATTCGGCGGCCAGTTGACGCTTGGAAATGGCTTTTTCGTAGACCTGAATGTACTCGGCGGCACTCTTTTTCCACGACCAGTCCCGCAGCATCCCGTTCTGCTGCAGTTTGCGCCATGTCGGTTTATCCGCGTACATCGAGCGTGCGCGGCAAAATTGCTCCAAGAAGACGTCGCTTCGAAATTCGGGAAAACTGAACCCGTTTGCCACACCTCTGGCAATGCTCTGGTCATCCGCATTAACGACGGAATCGGCGAGGCCCCCGACCGATCTCACCAGAGGAACGGTCCCGTAGATCAGACTATACATTTGGTTTAGGCCGCACGGTTCAAATTCGCTGGGCATCAAAAAGACATCACAACCCGCCTCAACCTGATGAGAAAGCTTTTCGTTGTAGCCGATTGTTGTCGAAACTTGTTGAGGATGGGAAGCCGCCAGATCAGTCAGCAGATCCTCGTAATGCGATTCCCCGCTTCCCAAAAAAATGAACTGTGCGTCTTGATCGAGCAGGACGTTTGCCGACTGCGCGATTAATGAGTATCCCTTCTGCCCAGTCATTCGTGACACACTTCCGAATAAGGGGACATCCGGTCGAACCGGTAACCCCAGTTGCTTTTGCAAGGCCGCCTTACAGGCCGCCTTGCCGAGTTCTACCGTGTCGATTGTATACGGCTTCGCAATGTAAGGGTCGGTGGACGGATTCCAGATCTCCGTATCGACGCCGTTCAATATTCCGCGGAGATCGCAGGTCCGCGAACTCAGGACACCGTGTAAACCACAACCATATTCGGGAGTTTGAATTTCCCGGGCGTACGTCGGGCTGACAGTTGTCACCATATCGGCAAAGGCAATTCCGCTCTTCAACAGGTTGAGGTACCCAAAAGACTCCATTTGTCTCCAATTAAAATATTTCCAATCAAGGCCCGTCAAATGCATATCCCAGTGCCAGAAGCGTCCTTGAAAGGCCATGTTGTGAATCGTGAAAACGGAGGCGGTCTGATCAAGACCGGGTCGGCGCCGCATTTCCACGGCGACGAGTACCGGAACGAGTCCCGTCTGCCAGTCATTGGAATGCACGACATCCGGCTTCAAGTTGAAATGCTGGATGATTTCTAGCACCGCACGGCTGAAAAATACAAAACGCTCGCAGTTGTCTTGATAATCAAGATTGTCTTCCCCGTAGACGCCTTGGCGATCAAAGTAACTGGATTGATCCACCAAATAAACGGTGACGCGGCATCTCGAAAGTTTGGCACGCAGGACCCGTGCATTGACGATCTTGTTGCCGACAGCCACACGGAGACAAAAGCTGGTCGTTTCTGTGGTAGGACGATTTGGCCTGCCGGAGTCGAACTGCGGATAGTGGGGAATAATCAGGCTGACATCATGGCCCGATTGATCCAGAGCCTTGGGTAAGGCGGCCGCGACGTCGGCCAAGCCACCCGTTTTGGAGAACGGAACCGCTTCAGAACTGGCGATCACAATCCGCATGCCGTCAATCCTTTTCGGCACAAGTGGCCGTTCCGTGTTCCGTGCGGTTCCTGTTCGTGATCGACTGCCATCACTTCCGGACGAACGATTGCCTATTTTGTTTGACGCGATGATGAGGCACAGTGAATCCAGCCCCGTCGTGTTATCGGCCGCTGTTGCTCCTCCGCTGAAGGAGTTGCATGCCGCGGAACGCGATGGTGGCGCGATCGCGAAAAGTCGGCTGTCGCCGTGATGATAATGAATTTACAGGATCCGCCAACGTCAGGTGTACGACGGCCAAGTTTAGCTAATGTTTTGCAGTGCCAGCGACGGGCTCCCCGATCCCTCCCGGATGTTGGACGGCGGATGGTGTTGCGCTGTGACCGCCGATATTTGGATTGACCGATTCCTATCGCCTCTGTAGAAGCCAGCGTTCACGTTTGAGTTCATTCCTCGCGGAAGGAGTCCGCAAGTCATGCGATATTCAGCTTGGTTGTTCTTGTGTGCGTTGGCCTTCGGATGCCAATCTCAGTCGGTGAGTCATCCGGAAGGCAATAATTTCGTTTTGGCAGACGATCATGTTCCCGTGGAAGTTTCGTTGTTGTTGGAACAGCATGAGTTAGAGAAGGCTGTCGAAAAACTCGGGGAGTTGATCTCGCAAAATCCCTCTGACGCCGCTCTCCATTCGGTACGAGCCACAGTCCAGCATCGGCTGGGCCTCAATCAACAAGCGATCACGGATCTCAACCGGGCGATTGAACTGAATCCCAAGGAGGCCCGCTTTTTCAACAATCGCGGCTTCATTTTTCTTGGTCTGCAACGCTTTGAAGAGGCGGAGCACGATCTCGACCGAGCTAAAGAATTGGCTCCCGGTTATCCCAATGGCTTTAACAATCGAGGATTGCTTCATCTCTCTCAGGGTCGATATGTGGACGCGATTTCAGAATTCGACAGAGCGTTAAGAATCGATCCCCAATACGTGGACGCTTACAATAACCGGGGTTTCGCCGAAATGCAGTTGCAACACGTGGAATCCGCGTTGGCTGACTTTAACACAACGCTGGCCATGTCTCCTAGGTACGTCAATGCGTTCAATAATCGTGGATTGCTGCGGGCACGCGTCGGAGATTTGGAAAATGCCGTCATTGACTTCACGGAGGCAATGATGCTCGATCCCCTCAACCCGAAATACTATCAGCTTCGCCGAGAGGTGTATTTGCGTCAACAAGCCTACGACAAGGCCGAGGAGGATCAGAATAAGTACGTCTGGTTAGAACAACTCAACACATGGAACGTCCACGTGGCGAATAACCCCGACGATTCAGTCGGTCTGATCCGCAGAGCCCGACACCATTTACAAGCCCGTGATGACGTCTCGGCTGCATTGGATGTGGAGCGGGCATTAAAAATCAATGCGCGTTCGGCAGACGCATTGATTCTTCGAGCGGAGATCGAAGTCGGTAAAAAAGAGTTTCAACGGGCACTGGCTGATGCGGAAACTGCGTTGTCGATTGACCCGACTCGGGAGGCATTCTCGGTGCTGGGCGATGCGTGTCTCGGCCTCGATAATTATGATCGTGCCATTTCCAGCTTTAACGAGGCACACCGCATTGACTCAGCGGTCGCGGAGGCCTATTTCAGGAAGTCGCAAATTTTGCAAATCTCTGGTAATACCGCGGAAGCCACGTCAACACTCCAACAGGCGGTCTTCTTAGATCAGGAGATTGAGGCACGGTTGCGGTAACTCGTTGGGAATTCAGAGGGGCAGTCGCCTTTGAGGCCATGTTTTTGTGGTGAGCAATCGCCCCTCCGGTTTTGAATCAAGACGGCCTTCCGTAGGTTCTTGGCTTTGTATTGCGATGTCAGTATTGCGGTCTGACATCGATCCCTCGAGGATTGCTATCTGACCATGACGATTCCTGCACTGAAAACAAAAATTCAGGGGCCCATCGCTGTCATTGGAGACGTGCACGGCCAACTGGATAAACTGACTGTGATTCTTGAAAAGCTGAAGCAACTCCCCGACTATCAGCATCGTTGGATTGTTTTCATCGGGGATTTTGTGGACCGTGGCGCGGACTCCAAAGGGGCGATTTCTGCCGTTCTCAATTTGCAGCGCGACCATCCGCGGACGACCGCGATTGCTGGAAACCACGAATTTGCCATGTGTTCAGCGTTGGGATGGCTTTCCAGCCGCCAAGATTCCAACTGGAGCGGACGCTGGGTGAATCATTACGACTCTGATACGACGTTTGCTTCCTATGGTGCGGAGATTGGTAATCTCGACGACCTCAACGATAAGATTCCTCCGGACCATCGTGAGTTCCTGACGAACATGCCGTGGTGTGTTGAGCACCCTCAACTTTTGTTTGTGCACGCGGGACTGAATCCCAATCTGCAGTTCGCCACACAACTGCGAATCCTACACCAAAAGGATCCGTCGTTGAACCGGCCGGAGTGGCTTTGTGAGCGAGCATTCGTCGAGGCGGATCCGCCTCAAGACTGCCCATTAACGGTCGTTTCTGGGCATGTTCGCGTCCCAGAGGTTCAATTTCGCCCGAAAAGAATTCTCACGGATACAACAGGTGGCACGGATGGGGATCTCAGTTGTGTGCTCATGCCCGAAAAAAAGGTGATCACTTCGGCCAGTCGGCCGACAACTTCGGTTCGACGAAAGCCGACAACGGTTTCTGCGGCACAGTCATCGTGGTGGAACCTGTGGGGCTGATCCCCTTTTTACGCTTGAATCATTTGGCGTCACCGTCAACGCCACACACGGTGCATTCTTGGAACTGGCCAAGTGCATTCCCCAAAATCGAGAATCCATTTGTGATCGGTGAATTTGTGATCGGTGTCGATGCGAGACGGCTCCTGTTTTTGATTGACCGTCGTTTATCAAATGTCAACGTTTTGAAGGCACGCGATGCGGGTTCTTTGAAAAGACGAGTAACGAAATTCCAGATCAAGTCATACTTTTAGCCACGCGAATGTCTATCAATTTGCCTTGATTCTTTTATGCCGGGAGCAAACGTGGATTCCGAATCACCTCTCTAGGTTGTAAGATCAACATTCATTGGAAAACTGAGGTCCTATTCGGTAGGCTAGCGGAATTCATGCAGTCGGCAGATTTCGATGCAGCGTTTGAATGACGCTGGCTGCTCCGAAGCGGCACCAAGTTTTTTTGCGACACGGATCCGTAAAAAAGGGGTTGCCTCGTGCACAGTGCGAATGTGAAGGAGTTGGCGGTGTTTCGCCGATCGTTCCTTTCGAGTAATCGGATCTTCCGATTGCTGATCGGTCTGTCGTTTGGATTCGCAACGACGGATGCCGTCCAATCTCAGCCGCCGAGAAAATCGGCGAATTCTGTGCGACCAGCACAGACACAGCAAAAACCGACAGCCAACAAGTCGGTTTCCAAAGAACTGAAAATCGACCCGGA
This sequence comes from Schlesneria paludicola DSM 18645, assembly GCA_945876035.1. Lineage (GTDB taxonomy): Bacteria > Planctomycetota > Planctomycetia > Planctomycetales > Planctomycetaceae > Schlesneria > Schlesneria paludicola_C. The sequence continues at coordinate 13,845 of CAMCMU010000018.1, forward strand.
GAAGCTTCCCACAAATTATCTTGCTCCGCAGGAGAGAAGTCCACTTCTGGAAATCGATCAGCCTCTGCTTGTTCCAGAAGAACTTGAGAAGTTGAGGAAGGAAGATGGAAAGTTTGGTAGCACCCTTGTGAAGGCTGGTTCGGATGAGGCGAGCCTGATGGTGATTCACAACGGAATTCGTTTTCGACTGGCGAAAATGTGTTTGAAAGAAAATTTTGAAAACGTCAAAAAACTTTCGGACCTTCGGATAGACCTCGAGCGAGTTTTGAATGGAGCGGGCCTAGCCGCGAGGGACCTCAAAGCGGACAGGCTTCGAGAATTTCGGCAAGTCGTGATGACTGATTTTTTGACGCAAGCCACGCCCGTTCTCCAAAATAACCTCAATGTTCGCGTTCAGATTGTAGTGTTGATGAGCGAGTTGGAGGCGGTTTCTGAGGACCTCCGAAACAAAAAAATGCGAGAGGCTTTTGTTCCGGCTTTTGAACCCTTGCTGACGGTCATCCTCGATCCACAGCAACCCCCTGTCGTCAAGATACCGGCCGTCTATGGGCTCGCGAGAATCCTGCGAACAGGGACGCCTAATGTCGGTCAGCGGACAAAAATAGCCGAAGCAATGATCGCGGAGTTAGCCAGCAATGAAACGCATTGGTGGTACCAGATGCGGTTGTCGAGCGGGTTGGGACTGATCGCTCTCGATGTCTCAAAACAGCCAATTGTTGTCAAGGCGTTGAAAAATGTCGTGAGTGATCCAGATCGATCTTGGACCGTACGTACTGAGGCGGCGAAGTCGCTGGGACAAGTTCCCATTCCGCCTGTCTCGGATCCCTCGTCCGTGGTCCGGGCGATTTCCGAAATGGCATTGCAAATGGCCCAGGCCGCTCAGCCGAACTCGGACAACAAAATCTGGAAAGCGCGTTTTTTCAAACTGTATCTTGCGTTTCAAGCGGAGTCACCGAATGAAAAAGACGCCACGAAAAATGGCACGCCGGGACTTCTGAATCAGGCTACGGCAAGCGCCGCTGCGAAGACCGCTTACGCGAACATCGTTCCGCTGGTCAGTGCCATTCTGAAAGGCGAACCTTTGACCGCTGAGAAAATCTCCCCGTTGCAAGAATGGTTGACGAGTACCGTCGCCACAACCGGAAAATAGAGCGTCAGTAGAGCGCGGATTCTAGGGAATTCGGTGGTCGCGGGAAAAGGTTCCTCGATCTTATGTGGAAACGATCTCGTGGAAACGATCTCGTGAAAACGATCTCGTGGAAACGATCCAACGCCGTGGCGATGGCGTGATCTCATCGCCGCCGCCATCGAACGGAGTTTCGAGGGCGACTTGAATCAGACAGCAAATTAGGTCTGTGCAGTTGATCTGATGGCAAAATCATCGGACCGGTTGGGTCGTTTTCAGAGGAACGGTGAGTTGGCTTTTAGGGTTTGTCAGCCGTGTCCTCCGACAGGACGAGTTGTGGTCGGCAAACTCTCGGAATCAAAAAGTAATCTTGGCAGCGGATGGAGTCTGAAATGCATCGAGTCTGGCGAGTGGCGGCGCACGATCCAGCAAAGATTCGCGATCTGAGTTTGAGACTGCGAATTTCTCCGTTATTGGCACAGGTGATTCTTGCCAGAGGCTGTTCGACTCCCGAAGAGGCCTCGGGATATCTCGCCAAGAAGCTGACAGATCTGCACGATCCAGAGAGCTTGCCAGGTGTCTCGGCGGCGGCGGATCGAATTGTCGAAGCCGTGCAAGCCGGGCGACGAGTCACCGTTTATGGTGACTATGATGTTGACGGAGTGACAGCCACCAGTCTGCTCTGGCACTGCCTGCAACTCACTGGAGCGACCGTGGATTATTATATCCCAAGTCGTCTTGAAGAGGGTTATGGGCTGAACTGCGATGCTCTGCGGCAATTGCACATGGAAGATCCCACGCGACTGGTTGTCAGCGTTGATTGTGGCATCACCAGTTGCGTTCAGGCGTCAACTGCCCGAGCACTGGGATTGGAGTTAATCATCACCGATCACCATCAGTTTGACGAAACACTCCCCGATGCCGCGGTCCTGGTCCATCCACGTTTGCCAGGAAGCTATCCCTTTGGCGAATTGTGCGGAGTCGGAGTGGCCTTCAAATTGGCTTGGGCAATCTGTAAGAGATTGGGTGACGGTAAGAAGGCGTCGCCACGCATGCGAGAGTTTCTGTTGAGTGCAATCGGGCTGGCAGCGATGGGGACAATCGCGGACGTTGTTCCGTTGATCGACGAGAATCGGATTCTCGTGCACTTCGGATTGGCGAGCCTTGTTGAACGATCCAACCCGGGATTAAAGGCATTGATGCGCGTTGCGGGTCTGGCGGATCGGATCGCACTGCAAGCGGAAGACATTGCGTTTGGACTCGCGCCTCGCATCAATGCTGCCGGCAGACTCGGCCAAGCGCGTCTTGCGGTTGAGTTGCTCACGACCAGCGATGTCGAACGGGCCAATGCCTTGGCGACGTATCTTGACGAACTCAATCGAAATCGGCAAACCGTCGAACGGCGCATACTCAAACAAGCCAAGGAACTCGTCGCGGACAATCCGGAGTGGGAGCAACACCGCGCATTGGTTCTGTCGCATCCTGATTGGCATGCCGGCGTCATCGGAATCGTTGCCAGTCGTGTAGCCGAACATTTTCAGAAGCCGACTGTAATGATTGCGATCAAGGGGACAAACGGGGTCGCGCAGGGGAGTGGCCGTTCGTTTGCCGGTTTCAATCTTCACGCAGGAATGACGGCATGCAGGCATTTACTGATTGGTTTTGGTGGACATCATGCGGCTGCAGGTATGAAGATTCATCCCGATGGAATCGATCAGTTCCGGACGGCTTTCACTCAATTCGTGGCCGACAACCACCATGTTTTGCCAGGCGCTGTGGAACAGCCGATCGATGCGGAAGTTCGTTTGGCAGACCTCACGGTTGGATCGATCAACGAACTGGAAAAAATCGGCCCGTTTGGTGCGCACAATCGGCGGCCTGTGTTTGTCGCGTCGCACTGTGAACTAGCTGGCACGCCGAAAAAGATGGGTGAAGGTGAGCGTCACCTTTCGCTGCAAGTGCGTCACTTCGGTGTCTCGATGCGTGGTGTGGCGTTTGGCAAGGGGGAGTGGGCCGATGACATTGCCGAGTCCGCTGGCCCGATTTCGATTTGCTTCCAACCGACGATCAACCGTTTTCAAGGTCGCGAAAAGGTGGAGTTCCATCTGATCGACTGGCAGTCCACAGAGGTCAGATCCTGAGTGACCGAGGATATGGGCCATGACTGATGTGGTCAACGAGTTGGCCTGCATTCGCTCTCGGTCGAGGACTAGATCCACGGAGGCAGGTTGGTGGATCTGCTGCCGACGGGTTACACTTTTGTGCCTTCCCTTGTTTTCAAAAATTTTCGAATGGCATAGCCATGCACCCTGCTCGACTCGGACCGTATTTAATCGACCGAAAGATCGGTGCTGGCGGGATGGGAAATGTCTATCTCGGTCGGCACGACGTGACAGGGCAGATTGCCGCCATTAAGGAACTACCTGCGGCGCTCGCACGCGAGGAAGGCTTTGTTCTGCGTTTCAATCGCGAAATAGAAGCGATGCGTAAAATGAATAGCCCGCATATCGTCAAACTCTACGAAAGCGGCAGTGACGATGCGGAAACGTACTACTATTCGATGGAATACGTCGACGGCGAAACCTTGAGCGGTCGGTTGAGACGAGAGCGGCGAATTCCGTGGAAGGAAGCCGTTCAACTGTGCCTTCAGATCTGTTCCGGATTGAAGCACGCTCATGATGAGGGGATCGTACATCGCGATCTGAAACCATCGAACCTGCTGCTCGATAAGAACGGGACCATTAAGCTGACCGATTTTGGAGTCGCCCAAGTCTTCGCGGCCGGCCGCTTGACGTTCACCGGAGCCATCATCGGCACGGCTGAATACATGGCCCCTGAACAGGTAGATGGTCGAAGAACAGATCGGCGAAGCGATCTTTATTCTCTGGGTGCGGTGCTCTACACAATGCTGGTCGGCCGGCCGCCTTTCAGCGGCGGAACGGCGGCCGAGATCATGCAAAAGCAGCGGTTTGGCCAGTTCGATGCGCCCCGAAAATTTGATTCTGAGATTCCATCGTGGCTGGACGACATTGTTTGCCAATTGCTTGAAAAGGATCCGGAGCGACGACTCCCCGATGCGTTCGTCCTGTCGAAGCGACTGCAGGAACTCTTAAAAAAAATGGAACTGAAGCACTCCACTGACGAGTCAAGATCTTTGTCGGAATCAGGAACGCGGCTTGATCTGGCGGCTGCCCCACGACGATTTTTTGATGCGATATTGATGCGAGATTTGGTGAAATCGCAGATCTCGTCTGACGAACCAGAAACCTTTTTCGGCCGAATTTCCAACAACATTTGGGTGTTGGTCGGGATGCTTCTCCTAGTTCTCGGTAGCGTGGTTTGGCTCTGGCCCACAGAAAGATCACTCGATCGAGATCCGCCCATTGTTCGGTCGGGACAACAGTCTGAAGCCGATCGAATCGTTCAGATGGCTCGAATTCGTTGGAAGGGAGGAGATGCCGCGGGAGCTCAATATCTCCTGAAAAATTTGCGAGCCGTCATCGTCAGCGACGCAGATCAGTTCCACTTCGTCCGTAACATTGATCGGCTGTTGGCATCGATTCGCAACCACCGAGGCACCTACCAACGAGCGTTCATCCGTACGGCCCTAGACCGCGCACATCGGATGATGCTGGAGGAACGCGAAAAGGCAGATGGGATTTGGAGGGGAATCATCCAACTCTACCGTGACGATTCGTCGTTGCAGGATTTGGTCGATGAAGCAAGATCTCAACTGGCGACCCTCCCCACCCGATCCGAGGAGGGGGAGCATTCCTCCATTCCGGCTCCCTGATAACGAGTCTAAAAGCCCAGTGGAATCGGAGTGCCGTTGGCTCGATGCGGATCTGATGAATTCATTCTCTGTGTTCGGAGTGAGGATCACTTCCTGTTTAAGTGCCTTCCACTTGGGATCGAATTTTACACAGGTCTGTTTCACGTGGACGAAGATCATGTCCGCAGTGACTCGTACCACAGTAGGGCCTCGCTCTAAAAGCGGTGACAGAATTTTCCATGTTTTGAATGCCAATACGCGTCGACTTATTACTCGTGCCGCAACGGATGCTCTTACTCCGCGTCCGACGTTTTCTGCTGGCTCGTCTGACTCCCGCAGGTCGTCAAGCGAGCCAACTCTTTAGGGGGCTTTAGGTCGAGATCATCGGCTGACGCCAAGCATTGCAGTTCGTGCCACTGTTGCAGATCCTTCAGGAATTCAGCGCAGGGGGCGGTCCAAGGCCTGCCGTCCTGAACACGCGATCTCGATCTGTCTTGGCCCGTCACTGAGTGGCGTACCAAAAGAGCGGGAACTCGGAATCCGGTGAGATGCGTGCCTTGTCCCTCAAGCGTGGCCTTGCGGGTGTGCAACATCCTCTCGATATGCTTTAATGATGCCCCGTTTATTGGGCTTTGGGACCGTAGCTCAACGGTCAGAGCAGAGGACTCATAATCCTTTGGTTCGGGGTTCGAATCCCCGCGGTCCCACTTAATAATGTAAAGGTTTACGTTGATTTCGCCAACGTCGTTAAAACCCGTTTCATGTTGGTTTCATATCCAGTTTTTTGAATTCACGTCCCTTTCATGTCCACGGCCTGATTTCATCCCGTGTGGCCGATGCGGGAAATTTGAGGGACGAACAGCCTGTGAACCGTCGTGTTCAACCTTTCCGCCATGTTGACGTAACCTTGCGTTGTCGTGAGTGACTGATGTTGCCTCAATGATTGCAACTCAATGAGATTCATCCCCGCCGCATTGACGGTCGCGAATCCTCGCCTCAGATCGTGAAACCCGTACCATCGCCCTTCTTTCCCGCCCTTGGGCTTGGGCAATCCGTCTTCGAGGACTGCCGCCGTTTGGATGCGTCCAAACTCGCTCCAAAGCGTTCGGCTGTGTTCGTTCCAAGGAAACGTCAAAGGGTTGAAACTTGCCGCCAACGGTTGCAGACGTTCAACCGCGAACGGAAGAAGCTGAATCAACGGGTCACCCCGCCCCTTATTCGCGTCCACGCTAGTCAGGATCGTTGCTCGCTTGAGCTCGATCTCTTGGCGTTCCAACTCCAACGTCTGCCCGATACCTCATTGCGTCATGTCGAGCATGATCAAGAGTCCGCGCCACCATTCGCCAGCCGAGACGATCAGAATTCCGCTCAGGATCGTTGCCAGGTGCTCGAGCGTGACACGGGTTTGTCCACTTTTGTTAAGGCTTGAACAACCGTCTCCGCGGAACGTTCTCGATGAGGGCCTAGTGAGCCACTAGATATCACGCAATTCACGTTTGGTCTCGTCGATCGTCAGACATCTGCCAGTACGAGATGTCCCTGTTTTTCGCGGTATCATCGCCAGAAAAATCCACAACCCACGATGAATGCATAAGTCGCCAGCATGGCTGGAGCAAAAGCGATTTCGGCAGGAATTGTGCACCCGAGTCGCGGTCCGACCGTGATTCCCAAGTCGCTTCAGAAGATCAATGACAGGGACTTCGTTGCGAGGGAATCGCGTGCACGTCCTTTCGGTAAAATGATTGAGAGGCATTCCGTAACAGGATTGAGAGACTTTGCAGAGTTCGATGAGTTGCCTGACGAACAAGTCCGGTCACGTCCGATGCCGGAGGCTTGTTCGGCGGATCGTCGTGACGTTTTTCAGGCAAGTCGATTGCGAAAATCGGTTCTTCAACCGGTTCTCAATCCTCTCGCCAACGTTGATCTGTTCACCGTCTCTCGCTCATAAAGAGGCATGCCAGCGTAGACAATACGAGGACGGCACACGTGTTGGTAGCCGGCCTGCATTTACTCCACCTCAAGGAAATCAGCCCTCTGAATCAGACTGGGCACACTCCGCCACGCGAGGTTTCGGTGTCGTCAAAATTCAGAAGTCACCGAAAACGAAGTCGTCGGGACAATTATTCCGAGTCCCTGCATTTTCGTTCCGACAGGCAAATCGCTATGCGGCGCGCCGATGATGATTTGGATTGGAAACGTGCAATTCTCGGCAGATCATCACTAAAGATTCAATCACGCGGCTCTGATCAGCAATCGGAAGTTCAGGATAGCTTGGCAAAGCCAAGACTTCTTTTGATGCAGCTTCCGCTTGGGGGAATTGGCCCTCGCAATAGCCCAAATGCTTAAAACACGTTTGCAAATGAAGCGGTTTTGGATAGTACACCGCACAACCGATTTGTCGGGCTTTCAATTGTTGCATCACGTGATCACGTTGTCCGTGCTTGACGCGAATGCAGTACTGGTTGAAAACGTGTCGTAGGTGAGGCTGTGTTTTTGGAACAGAGATGGCGTCGAGAATGTTTTCTTGGAGAAATAATTCTCCGTAACGTCGGGCGTTTTCTTGTCGGGCCGTCGTCCAGTCGTCCAGTCGTTTCAATTTGAGTCGCAACACCACCGCTTGCAGAGCATCCAAACGACTGTTCATACCCAGTTCAAGATGTTCGTATTGTCCCGCATCTCCATGAACCCGCAGTCGTTTGAGTTTTTTCACGAGTTCAGGATCATCTGTCGTCATCATCCCACCGTCGCCTGCGCCACCGAGATTTTTCGTCGGGAAAAAGCTAAAGCAACCGACGTTGCCCAGAACTCCAGTACGCCGACCATGGAACTCCGCACCAATTGCCTGGCAGGCATCTTCAACGACGTAGAGCCCGTATTTCTGCGCTAGTCGCCATATCGGCTCCATGTCGCAGCATTGCCCAAACAGATGCACCGGCATGATTGCCTTCGTGTTTGGAGTGATGGCTTCTTCAATCGCATCAACATCGAGATTGAAACTTTCAGGATCAATATCGACAAAGACCGGAGTCCCTCCCGTTCGGCAGATCGAACTTGCCGTCGCGAAGAACGAAAACGGAGAGGTAATGACTTCGTCTCCCTCGCCGATATTTAATGCTTGAAGGGCAATGATTAATGCGTCTGTTCCTGAGTTGCAGGCGACCGCGAAGCGTGCATCGCAATACGTGGCGATTTCATCCTCAAAGGCGACGACTTCCTCGCCCAAAATAAATTTTTGTTCGGTGAGAACTTTTTCCACCGCCCCCAAGACTTCGGCAGACATTGCCTGAAATTGTGGGACGAGGTCGATGAAAGGGATCGGCTTGTTGGCCGTCGCCAAGTTTTCGGTATTCGCCACAGTTAATTTGAACGTCATTTGCGATTCCTTTCGCATCCGAGCATGTTCTGAATGCCGTCAGTTTACGAGATTTGCAGGAGTTTTTTCGTTCGTTCGAGGCCCCACATGTTCCCGTAAAGATCACAGAGGGATCGAACGTGCGGAAATCTAAGAACGGTTGTCCGGTCTGTCAATACGTTGTCTCCGCAGGGAATGAGCCGGCTGGATTGGACTGATATGGACACTCTTTTGCCGATCAGATACAGACGCATTCTTGTTTGGAGAACACAATTCACGTCTACGAGGAACCGCCAGCAGTCGCGAAACTTCGAGCGTTTCTGCATTCGTGGCGTTCCCGCACATTGGAGAGTTTTGAGGGGATACCGAAACACTCCAAAAACAAGTATCGCCGGATTTGCTGCCGATTTGATGGAAACTTCGCAAAAAACACTTGATGTTGAGTTTTTTGTCGTGGGGGCGTTTAAATCGATGTACCACCCGAGCAGACATGTTCCATAACCATTTTCCGCAGAACGTTTTTTTCGGATCATGACGCCTCGGCTTCACTCATTTGTCGAAATGTAATTTATGAAGTATCGACTGTTGATCACACTGCCGATTTACGCAACATTGTATGTTTCTAGTTTGGCCGTGGCTTTCAATCTGCGATTTGATCTGCAAATGTCTGGTGAACCACTGTTTGAGTTCACCGTATGGCTACCGATTATCGTGGCCATCAAATGCGTTCTGTTTGCTGCCGCACGGGAATGGAATCGACTGCATCGATATTCGTCATTGGTCGACGTGGTCTACGCCGCTGTCGTGTCGTCGTTAGCATCCCTCCTGATCTACGGATTGAACTCCCTCGAGTGGGTTTCGCCTTGGCTTCATCGATCGATTATTTTGATTGATTGGGGGACAACAATTCTTGCTACTTTGGTGTTGAGGTCGGTGATTCGAGTCTGGATTGAGCAGGCCAATCCGACCAAGTTACGAAAGACGAAGCGAGCCTTGATCTATGGTGCTGACCAGGCCTCTGTGGCAATGCTTCGTTCGATTCGAGTCTCCGTCCCAGAATTTAATGTTGTCGGGATGATTGACGAAACAGAAGTCAAAGCCAGATCATTCGCGGGCGGTGTGCGTGTGTTTTCGATGTCCAAGGGTTTGGCCTGGATCGCCCACAAATCGTCCGCACGATATCTGTTAATTCCCAATTGCGTTCCCGGCGCCATTGTCCGCGAGTTGTTTCGTAACTGCCAAACATCCGGCATCAAACCCTATGTCATTCCCGCACTCGGCGACATCGTCGATGGTCGCGTTAAATTGACGCTCAGTGATATCACGATTTCGGATCTCTTGCGACGCGCACCGACGCGACTCGATATGGCCGGAATCGCAGAATATATCGAAAGCCGGACCGTGGTTGTGACAGGCGCGGCCGGTAGCATCGGATCAGAACTCTGTCGCCAAATTATTGGCTTCCAGCCCGCAAAAATAATTCTGATCGATCATTCCGAGTTTGGGATGTTTCAAATTGAGCAAGAGTTTGCATCCATTGACGTGGGAGAGGTGGACGTGCATTACGTCATTGCGGATATCAATGACCAAGTGACCATGGGACGAGTTTTGGGGCAGCATCTGCCTGAAATCATGTTTCACGCCGCAGCCTACAAGCATGTTCCGTTAATGGAGCAAAATGCCCAGATTGCGATACGGAACAATATTCTTGGTACCAAATCGGCGGTGGACCTTGCCGACAGGTTTGGCGTCGAGCGTTTCGTGATGATTTCGACCGATAAGGCCGTTCGCCCAACGAGCGTTATGGGATCAACAAAACTTGTCGCAGAAAAGTACTTACAGGCCGTATCCACTTATTCAAAAACCCAATTTATCACCGTGCGCTTCGGCAACGTTCTGAACTCGGCCGGTAGCGTGGTACCCACATTCCATCGCCAGATTTTGGACGGTGGTCCGCTGACGGTGACACATCCCGAGATGACCCGGTTCTTCATGACCATACCAGAAGCCGTGCAACTCGTCCTTCAGGCGGGCGCGGTGGGCGAATCAGGACAGGTTTTAATTCTCGACATGGGCGAACCCGTCAAGATTGTGGAACTCGCCAAAGACATGATCAATCTGTGCGGGTTACGTTATCCGGAAGACATCGAGATCACGTTCACCGGTCTGCGTCCCGGTGAAAAGATGTATGAAGAACTGTTCTATGGTAATGAACAACATGCGAAAAAAGTTCACGATAAGATCTTCTGTGCGGACGGTGAACCCATTCAACCGAACCTTGTGAAAGTGCACGTATCACAACTCGAACACGCCACTCACGCCACTCTGAGCGAGGCCAAAAGGGTGCTTGCCGATATCGTCCATCAGTATGTCACAACCAGCGAAGGCACAATGAGAACGTCGTCGCCCGCCAAGGTGCGTAAGGCGGCCTGAGATCCTCATTGGTATGGCACGCATCAACGTCGACGGAAGTGGCGGATCCTCATCCAGGATGACCGACTCCACGACCACCACAAAATGTCCGACATCGACTCCAGCGATGTCTCATTAGCCGTAGAGTTCACGGATTGGCTTTCCGGTGGCCAGGGGCCATGGACGTCCGGAATTGTCGGTGTAGTGTTGTGACGGATCGATACCTAACGCCGCAAAAATTGTCGCCGCAATGTCTCCCGGAAAGTAAGGATTCGTTTCGGGATAGGCGGCGATTCGGTCGGAAACGCCGACGATGTGGCCGCGTTTGACGCCGGCACCAGCCATGACGATTGAGTAAGTCGCGGCCCAGTGCTTCCGGCCGGGAGTGCTTCCCGCGAATTTCGGTTCGAGGGCTACTTGCGGGGCGCGGCCGAACTCACCCATGCAAATCACCAACGTCGACTCGAGTAAACCGCTTCGGTCAAGATCTTCAAGAAGGGCAGAAAAACAGATGTCAAATCGTGGTAGTAAATGCTGTTTCATGGCATAGAAAATGTCGTTGTGAGTGTCCCACCCATAACGCTCGGTTTCCTGCGGTGACAGATCTTGTCCCCGCGAACTGTGACTCAGGAAAACGGTGATTAACGGGACACCCGCTTCAACGAGCCGTTTCGCAAGCAAACACGCCTGCCCTGCGCGAAAGCGGCCGTACCGATCTCGCACGGTGTCCGACTCCTGCGACAAATCGAAGGAGTCACGATAGCGAGGGGAATCCAAAAGGGAACGCGCCTGCCGATAGAGTTCGTTCCATTCACCGGTGCTTCGATTCGCAGCAAACCGCCAGCGAGCTCGGTCAATCGCGTCGAGCAGCGACGTGCGCGATGATTGCCGGGGGATCGGCAGGTCGGGCTGCGGATCCAAGCCGGTGAAACTCGTCGTCGAATCCGTGACGTCACCGAGGATCAGTGGCTCATGCTGCCGCCCAAGAAAACCACCGTACTGACCGGGTGAGGGCAACTCCGGAATGAGTAACGGACCATTGATATTCACGGCCGAGTACGGGAAACGCTCCGACGGCCGAACTCGCGGCAAGATGGCACCCAGAGTCGGTGCATCGTCACTGTGAGGAAGTGGATTCGACGTTTTCTGCGGATGAAACTGACCTGTCAGCGACAGATACGTCGCCGAACCGTGGTCTAGGTCATCGTGCGACATGGTGCGTATGATCGTGTACAGATGCGCCAAACGGGCCAACCGCGGCATGTGCTCGCAGACTCGTACCCCCGGCAAGGATGTCGCGATTGACTGAAACTCACCCCGAATCCCTTGGGGCGCGTTAGGCTTGGGGTCCCATGTGTCGAGTTGGCTTTGTCCACCGCTGGCATATAACACAATCACCGACTTGGCCTGCCCAAATCCCGATTGTCTCGATGGAGATCCCGCCGGTTCTGTTGCTTTTGTTTGTGTCCCGCCAGACCATATCTGTGCCGCCAACCCGCAACTACTCAACCCACCAATACGCAACCAGTCACGCCGAGAGAGCCGAGGCGACCAAGAGCGAGGATCAATGGCAAACGGCAGCGACATCGAAAATTTTCCGAATACATAGGACAGCCGCGGAGTTCATCAGGCACATCCACGTTCAGGACCGCGACCCCCAATCATACCAACTCACAATCGATGGTGATATTAATTTTTGTCGCGCCGAACAGATCGTGTCGGAAGGGAGTGGTCTTCTGATCCGATTCCGTGCAACAGGATACCGTATGGACGCGACGCATGGGCAGACTGTGACACCAGCGGCTGGCCCGTGTTGTCGGCGTTTTTTGTGGCGGGCGGCGCCCATCTGGTCGAGCGGCTCGAGACGGCCTGAAGCTCGACGATCTTCATCGAGAACCCGAAGTACGATCGATCTCAACTCCGACGGATCACCACAAAACAACGATGCCATTGTGGGCTGTTACTGTTGTTTTCGGTTCTCTGATCTGTCTGAATGACCGTTCGGCTTGAATATTGAATAAAAACCCGAGTGGAATCTGACATGTCCCATGCGGAGTTACTAACCGTTACCGGTCGCAAGGCATGGTCGATCTCTGATGATCTGACGTACCTCAATCACGGATCGTTTGGACCGGCATCTCGTGTGGTGCAGGCGGTGCGTGAAGAATGGTCGCGCCGGCTGAACTCTAACCCGATGGATTTTTTTCTGCGAGTCATGGAACCGGCATTGGATGAGGCTGCAATTTCACTGGGTCAACTGATTGGGGCCGATGGGCGGGACCTTGTCTTCGTGGAGAACGCCACCGTTGCCATGAATGTCGTGGCTCAATCCTTGCCGCTCAGTCCCGGTGATGAGGTCTTGCTCAATGACCATGAATATGGAGCCGTATTTCGTATTTGGCGTCATGCGTGCGCGCAGACCGGTGCCCAAATCGTTTCGCCGAGGTTAGGTAGAAAATTCGATGAGGCATTTGGTCTGGAACGGGGAGGCGCGGTGATCGCTCGGTTTGAATCAGCGTCGGACATTATCACGCCAATTCTTGATGCGATTACGGCGCGGACAAAACTGATCGTTATCAGTCATGTCACGTCGCCGACAGGGATTGTGTTTCCTGTGGCAGAGATTTGTCGGGCGGCTCGCGAGCGGAAGATCCCCGTCTGCGTCGATGGGCCGCATGCGATTGGCATGCGCGCAGTCAACCTGCGGTCGATCGACTGTGATTTTTACTGCGCCAGTCTGCACAAGTGGCTGAGCGCTCCGTTTGGTTCAGGATTTTTGTTCGTGTGTCGTCCGTGGCAAAGTAAGCTAAAGCCACATCTCGTCAGTTGGGGGCGCAGTCTTGGAGGCCGAGCCGCGCGTTGGCAAGACGATTTGAACTGGCTTGGTACACGTGACCCGAGTCCGTTTCTGGCTGTGCCAGCGGCGATCGAATTCTTGGAACGAATCGGCATCGAGACCTTTCGAAAGCAAACGCATGATCTCGCTCAATATGCGAGACATCGAATGGAGGCGACGCTTGGCCAAGTCGCGACAATCCCGGACTCCGCAGATTGGTATGGCTCAATGATCGCAATTCCGTTGGTGGAAAAAAGAGGTCCGATTGCGTCACGTGGGGGGCAGCAAAAGATTCGGCAGCGACAGAGGATGCCCCCCAACGCCACTCCACCGTTGCAGCAATGGCTCTGGGATCACTACCGGATTGTGGTCCCTGTGACGGAGTGCCACGGCCAACGTTATCTCCGGATCTCGTGCCATCTTTACAATACAAAATCGGACATCGACCTGCTGGCAGATGCCCTCAGAGAACACGACGCGTTCGCCATTTCTTGAAACGGCTTTCGCAGGCGCACGGCCGGTGACGTTCGAAGAACTTCCAGCGTGTCATCGGACGGATCACGCCATCCATCGGGCTTCGATTCTGATCGGAGACGGATGCCGATTGAAACAGGTCACGGCTGGAGATGGGTGAAGGGCGGGATGACAGAACCGGCTGGAATTGTCACCGCCCCTTCAATGACAACCTGCGGGCCGATGCGACAGTCCGGCCCAATGACCGCCGGTCCACTCACGGATGTGAAGGGAAGAATGACGGTATCCGCAGCAATTTGAACGCGCGCGTCAATGAATGTCGTCTCTGGCGAAACGATCGTGACCCCGGCAGTCATCAGCCGCGCTAGGATGGCCTGTTGAATTGTCCGCGTGACGTCGGCCAGCTGAATTCGAGTATTGACACCCATCGCTTCTGACACGTCGAAGACCTTCGCTGCCGCGACTGTCTTGCCCTCCCGCTTCATGACCAAAGGGCAATCGGTCAGGTAATACTCCGCCTGATTGTTGTCGGGACGGATCTGATCCAAGGCCATCACCAATGATTGCGAGTCAAAGGCATAGCAGCCCGTGTTGATTTCGCGGATGGATCGTTGCTCTTCCGTCGCATCCCGCTCTTCAATAATTCGTTCGAATTGGCCGTGATGATCACGCACGATGCGACCCAAGCCGTGGTTCCATTCGGTGTCCGTCGTTCCGATGACGGCGGCCGCATTCAATTGCTCGCGGGACTGGAGTAAAGCCATTAGTGACTGACTTCTCAACAGGGGTGTATCGCCCGCCAGAACGAGGACAGAACCCTGATGTGACGCCAGTTGTTCACGACACATCATCAGAGCATGACCAGTCCCTTTTTGCTCACTTTGCAAGGTGAACTCAACGTCGGAATGCGGAGATAACTTGGAGCGAACCAAGTCGGCGCGGTGTCCGACGACAGCGACAATCCGGGTCACTCCCGCCAATCGAGCCACGTCCAGAACGTATTCGATCATCGGCCGACCGCAGATCTCGTGAAGTACCTTCGGTTGTGCAGACTTCATTCGCGTACTTTTTCCGGCCGCGAGAATAATCGCCAATGCTGCACCGGCCACTTGTTTGCCTTTGATGCTTGAGAAAAATGGAGTCGGAATTCCACCAGTGCGACGGACGGATTCACCGACGGTTTCGGCGAGAACCAAGACGTCCTAGAACCGAACTGCGAAACGGATCATGTAGGTGTCGTTGATGTCGAAACTTGGAGTGTGTTTCAAAAATTCAACCTGACGACCGAGGACATATCCCACCTCAACGGACTTGTCATACCAGCCGTGATCGCTCCTTAGTCCCAATCCGATGCGATAGTCACTGAGCTGCACTTTCTCGGAATCGGCAACGCCCGGCATGGTGATCTGGTACGACTCCACATGGTACTCGCCGGTGGCGTAGATCCAGTGCGCGGCATTGCCGATGTTCCCCAGAAAGTAGCTGATGCGTGTCTTGGGGAAAAGCAGCCGAAATTCCCACAAGTCATTCGGATTCCAAACCACGCCTGCATAGGGGAGCACGATGTTTTCCACCCGTTCCCAATAGCCTGCCCCGGCGACAAGCATCAATTGAGGGGACGTGCGGTAGAACAGCATGGCATTTGCGTCTAATTGGACCGCATCATGATTGAGGGCACTGGAAAAGTCCGAATTGATCGACGGATTGAAATCTAATTGCATACTCCAAGGGCCGGCAATCGGGCTTGCTAAAGTAAAATCCCATCCCAAATGGTAGACGGAACCTGGCAAATCGACGGTCTGCGGCCCACTCCACAAGCCGATACCTAGCTGAGGAGTGTTGGTGAAGACCACACCTTGCGCCAGCGGAGTTGTGTACGCCAATTCAAAATTGATGTTCTCAGACTGAAATGCCCCCACGTTTGGGTTACTGGTGTTGGCCGATCCGAGATACACGGACTCATACCGAGGCGTGAACCCGTTTCGGTAAGGTTGCGGGCCGTTTACGCCAGAAAGGACCGTTCCGCCACCGAATGGCCCTCCCAACACAGGATCTGGTCCATAAATGAACGGGTCGCGCTCCATGGCACCAGTCCAGGGCATTCCCGGCGGAGCCATGATTGCCGGTGTTTCAAATGTTGATGGATCCTGACCACGAATGATCGTTCCATTCGAGGAACTCGCTAGAAAGATATCCGGAATTGAAAGTCGATTGGCAACGGGAGAATCCGAGTATCGAACGCCCACTACGTCTTTGGGGGCCATGAATCCTTGAACGAGAGTGGGACAGAGTGTGCCGCAGGCTAACAAACATAAAAACAGAACTCGCGTCATCGGTTTGGCCCTTCATTCAGTTCTCGGTCGGCTGATTTTGCCGAAATCCGGTTGAAGTGGGATTTCTCAGAAAATGCGAATTCCGTCAACATCAAGTTCGGCCACGACGACCGATTCATAAGGATTGCTGGGGGCGTCCAAGGCGACGAATCGCCAAAAGAAGGAGACCAAGGGCGGTTCATTCCGGATCCGGTTTTTTGATCAACAGTGGCTGATTTCATTCCCAATCCTGTCCAGCCGCGCTAGAATCACCGACCGTGTCGACGGTCTCGGGATTCGAGGTTGCTTGGATCGAGGACAATCATCCCGAGAATCGCCAGTGAGCAGCGACCCCCGAAGTCACCGCTCCTAGCTCAGTCAGGCCGTTGTGAGCGAGTGAACTGAAGTGAAGTCATTAGGAAATTTGATGTTTGAAAAAGTCGCTGACGCTGAGTTTATCAAGGGAGAGCACGAAGTCCTGAAATACTGGATCGACCGTTCGATTTTCTCCCAACTCCAAAAACAGATCTCGGGACGAAAGCCTTGGAGTTTTCTCGACGGACCGATGACGGCGAATAATCCGATGGGCGTTCATCATGCGTGGGGCCGGACCTATAAAGACGTGTTCCAGCGATTTCGAGCCATGACCGGACACGATCTGCGCTATCAAAACGGATTCGATTGCCAGGGGCTGTGGGTCGAAGTCGAAGTCGAAAAACAGCTTGGTCTTGGTGCCAAGTCGCATGTCGAAGCCTACGGTATCGACAAGTTCGCGCAGGAATGCAAGAAGCGAGTCCTAAAATATGCCGCGATCCAGACGGAACAATCCATTCGGCTAGGATACTGGATGGAATGGGATGCCCCAGAGCAACTCCGCAGACTGGCCAGTGCAATCGGCACCGACGACATCGTAGAATTCACGCCTCCCAAACAGCCAAAGTCGATCATTAAAGACAACGCCGAAGCCATTGTCGCCAAACTCGGGAACCCCGAATGGGGCGGAAGCTACTACACGTTCTCAACGGAGAACAACGAAACAATCTGGACGTTCCTCAAGAAATGCTTTGAGCGAGGCAAAGTCTATCGCGGCTATGACGTCATGCCGTGGAGCGGTCGAGGCGGCAGTGCCTATTCACAAATGGAAGTTGCCGACGGTCGCAAACTCACGGTCCATCGCTCGGCGTTCGTGCGGTTCCCGATTGTGCGAAAGAACGACAAAGCGGAAGTCCGCATGAACCACAAAGACGTGACCCTAGCCGATCCCTCATCACTCCACCCGAACGAATTCCTGCTGATTTGGACGACCACTCCCTGGACTCTGACCAGCAATGTTGCCGCCGCGGTCAATCCGGTTTTGGATTATGTAAAACTCAAAGCAAAACGTGATGGAGCGTGCTATTACTTCGCCAAGGACAACCTAGATTGTCAACGTTTGGCGACGGAGTTCAAAGACGGGTTCGGCCGTGAGGAATGGGCGTGGCCCAAGAATGTGCCCAAGCTGAAAACGCTTTCGCAGATCTTTAAAGAGAACGGCGGCTTCGACATTGAAGGAACGATTAAGGGTGCCGAGATGGTCGGCTGGGAATATCTGGGACCGTTCGACGATCTGGATGCTCAAGGCACCTTGGGGGGAGTCCCTTTTGACGCGCGTGTGGCCGAGAAAACGGGCCGTACCTGCCATCGAGTCATCGACGGAGGCCGCGACTTCAAAGGGAATGCCAATGTGGTGGCGGGCGAAGGAACTGGCATCGTTCACATCGCGCCTGGTTGTGGCGATGTCGACCATTCGCTGGGATCTCAAGCTGGAATCGTGGGCATCGCGCCACTGGGTGAGGACGGTTGTTTCCTAGCAGGTTTCGGCGAATTCACAGGCCATTCGGCCACAGATCCCGCCACTGCGGAACGCGTGTTCGCCTCCCTCAGGGAAAAAGGATTGCTCGTTAACGTCGAACACTATCCGCATATCTACCCGCACTGCTGGAGGACCGGTGATGAACTGGTGTTTCGCCTCGTTGACGAATGGTTCATCAACATGGATTGGCGAGACGAGATCATGGGGGTCACCGATACGATCCGTTGGCTTCCCGATACGATTCAGGGAGGCGAACGCGAACGGGAATGGCTGACCAATATGCGAGACTGGATGATCTCGAAGAAACGTTATTGGGGCTTGGCACTGCCGATCTGGATCAATCCCGATGACCCAACCGATTTCGAAGTGATCGGAACTCTCTCGGAACTGAAGGAACGCGCCGTTGAAGGGTGGGATCTCTTTGAAGGTCACACGCCCCATAAGCCGTGGATCGATTTCGTGAAGATCCGGAGTCAAAAAACAGGCACGATCCTCTCGCGTATTCCAGACGTGGGCAATCCGTGGCTTGACGCCGGAATCGTCTCTTTTAGCACCCTCGGCTTTAACTCGCATCCCGACTATTGGCGCAAGTGGTATCCGGCCGATCTAGTCACCGAATGCTTTCCAGGTCAGTTCCGCAATTGGTTTTATTCCCTGCTGTCGATGGCGACCATGATGCGTTCGGAGGAGATCGATCCGGAACAAAAAAAACCGTTTAAGACGCTGCTCGGCCATCGCCTTGTCATGAATGAGGCGGGCCGGCCGATGCACAAATCTGATGGCACGGCGATCTGGTTCGAGGAAGCCGCTGAGCAGATTGGCGTCGATACCATGCGTTGGATGTATCTGCAGCAAAATCCGGCGAGTGATCTTCGCTTTGGGACGCGGCATCCTGATAAACCGGTCACGCTGCAAACGCCTCAGGGGCCGACAAATCGTACCATCGACGGTGTCGAAACTCATCTGGTGACGAGTAGCCCTGCGGACGAGACGCGGCGTATGGTGCTGATCCCGCTCTGGAACAGCTACGCCTTCTTCGTCAACTACGCGAGACTTGATGAATTTGATCCGACCCCCGTCTTAAACGTCATGTGTCTGCACGGTTTCCGTCTTGAACCACAAGCCGCCGCAACCTTCGATGATGCAACCCCCGTCCCCCGCCCTGTCGCACAACGACCAAACGTCGTTGTGGCGGGCTATATTCCGCCCGCCGATCGGCCCGAGATCGACCGCTGGATCCTGTCGCATCTCCAAGCTCTGACGACTGGAATCTGTTCGGCACTCAACGAATTCAACACTCCCGAAGCCTGCCGCCTCGCCGCCGCGTTCATCGATGATCTGTCCAACTGGTACATCCGCCGCAATCGCCGCCGCTTCTGGAGATCAAAGGACGCGAGCGATACCGACAAACTGGCAGCCTATCAAACACTGTACGAAGTCCTTGTGACACTGACAAAACTGCTGGCACCGATGATCCCGTTTCTCTGCGAACGGATGTACCAGAATCTGGTTCGAACGACAGAATGCGGAGAGAGACCAGCCACGGAGAATACCGCGTCGCCCCGCTCTTCCCTCCCGGAATCAGTGCACCTCTGTGACTATCCGACTGCCGATCCAGCACTGCTCGACGCGGATCTGAATGCACGCATGGCAGCGGCTCAAACTGTCGTTGCGTTGGGACACAAACTGCGAGACATGGCCGATCAAAGAGTTCGCCAACCATTAGCCGAAATGCGGATTTCGTCGAGTGATCCCGCCGCGCGAGATGCCGTCGAGCGGCTGAGCGATGTCATCCGCGAAGAACTCAATGTCAAACAGCTTTCAGTCGTGGACAGCCTCGCCGACATCATCAAGTACACGTATAAGGCGAACTTGAAAACCCTCGGACCCAAGTACGGAAAGTTGATCAGCGTTCTTCGCGAACAATTGCCAGCGGTTGATGCGACTCTGCTCGCTCCGCTCCGCTCCGGAAAATCATTGACAATCCAGCTTGCGGGCCACGAAATCAACCTCGCTCCCGAAGATATTCAAGTCGGAACCGAACAGGCTCCCGGTTGGGTCAGTGGCGACGATCAAGGCATCCAACTCGCACTCTCCACAGCACTGACCCCGACGCTCCTCCGAGAAGGAATGGCCCGCGACTTCATCCGCCAAGTCCAACAACTTCGCAAAGATGCGAACTTGGAAATCGAAAACCGCATCCGAGTGAACTATTTCACGTTGGACAACGAAGTTTTGACGATGCTGACCGAATGGAGCAAACTCATTCGAGGCGATACCCTCGCGGATTCTTTGGACGGATCAAGCGACACTTGTTCTGATGCCAAACCCGTGAATATTGGGAGTGCAAAGGTGTTTGTGTGGATCGAGAAGCTGTGACAGCCTGCCTGTGGTTCGACATCGGCGAATCCAAGACGCTGCGGAAATGGGAGCTTGTGTTTTTCAGAAAACAGAGGCCGGCGTTGTGACGGAATGGGGACGTTGTCTGAAAAAAGCGTGGCCGTGGCGATTACGTCTCATGGTTACGATGAGCCTCCCGACTTGTCCGTAGCGTTTCAGGCGACTCCGTTGGACAGTTTATCGCTTGTGTGATGGGCAGGCCTCCTGATCTGAACGAACTCGCAGTGCCGAAACCGCTGCATCGCTTTGCCGTACCGCGTGCAAACTCCGTCGCGCGACGATGGAACAGAATCGATCGACCTCGGCTGGCCTTAAGGTCTGCGCTTTCTCCGCCGGAAAATGTGGCTTGGTTTTGTTGCCAACGCGGTCAGGCTTTCGAGTTCGTAAGGGGCGGCCCAATCCTCGATGGACCACGCATTTTTTTCAAACGTCGATCTTCGGTACTGTAAAGCCCTCTTGATCCATAGACGATTGTTCGCAATCGCTGAGCGACAAGCGGGGGGGGTGATCGTCGACGCGGATTTCCGGGCGTTCCATGAGTCGTCGAAGAGCGACGTCTCATGCATCCCCTGAAAATCGTCTCCGTTTACGGTGACAGAACGGGCACGGAGACGAAACCAATCACCCGAGCTTGCTCCGTCTTTCCGGGAAGTCCCTTTTTTGGGGGGGATGACTCACGGAACCGCCTTGTCACTCAGGGCCATTGGCTTGCGGATCCTGATTTGCAAACGCATGTCACGGTGACTCTATTCTGATGAGACGACACGTGCGGGCCCCCTTCCGGCGTTTGCGAAATTTTGGCGTCGCATGCCGATGCCTCTGGAATCGCAAAAAATGAGGGGCCGCCACAGTCGGATGATGAACGCGAAAGCCAATTTTAAGGACGGTATGAGGCCCCCTTGAACGGAGGTACAGAGCCGCGTGCGTCTCGGCCCCGTGCGGTCGAACGAAAAGGACTCATTGATCTCCGTGTCCGGTATCGCTCTTGCTTGACGATCTAAGAAGCGGTGGTAGAATAGCCGCTGACTTTGCGGAGTGGAAGAACTCCAGATTGCTGACGTTAAAATCTGGAGCGGTATTCCTTTAGATCCGATTCCAGCTCAAAGTTCGAAGAAGACGAGGGGTCGTAGCTCAATTGGTTAGAGTACCGGACTGTCGATCCGGTGGTTGCGGGTTCGAGTCCCGTCGACCTCGTTCAAAAGCCTTGCCCGCAACTGCTGCTGGCAAGGCTTTTTTTGTTTGGTTTGTGTGGGGTTTCCGTCACTGGCCAGTCGCGATGCCTGCTCATCGGTATTGTCTGAGGAGATGACAGCCAACGACACAGTTTACCCCCCCCCCGTTTTCCAGAGTTTGGTTCAACAACTGGTGCAACGAAACTGACGGCATGTCTTAAGTCCGCCGAATCGTCGCGGCCATCCGTTCGGGTTGCTCGCATGATAGCCCGTTCGGTCGGGGGGGACGATTTCCAAGCGAGCGACGGCAGCGAATCCAACGCCCCTTGAACGTCAAGCAACTTCGGATCGGTGTAGACGTTCATCGTCAGGTCAATCGTGCCGTGTCGCATTGCGGCTTGAGCCGTGCGAGGAGCAACTCCGGATTTGGAGAGCAGCGTTCCGAAAGTATGTCGCAGGGCGTGAACGTCAACCGTTCTCCCCCGCTCGTCGGCTTTGTCGATGCCCGCCGCTTACAAGTCACGGTTGAGCCTGTTGACCAGCCCGGCGAGAACGGTGAACAGTGGTCGCTTGCGGTCACGAATGCCCCTCTCCTCGCGCAGCTTGAACGTTGCCGCGTTCGGAGTGTCGGACGACCAATCCCTCAGATCGTTCGCCAAGTCGTGACGTCGAGGAATCGTCGAGACTTGGCGGTTCTTCTCATTGGCCGCATTCAGCACAACGAACGGCATCGCCCCGTCGAGTTCCAGTTGTCCCACGGTGAGCAACGCGATTTTCCCTTTGCGAAGCCCCGTCAGAACGAGCGTCTTGTAAATCATTGCCCGTTCCCGCCCGAGTCGTTCGAGCTTCTCGACGGACTCGGGATTGTCGGCCAGTCGATCTCTAGCCCGCTCGACGGCCGCTGGCAATGCGGCAAGTGTCAACGCAGTCTTGCACCAGTTCGACCGCTTGCGGCGTTTGCCGGTCGCTTCGGAGAGCCGCGATGAGCTGCGCAGCTTGCGAAAGGAACTGCGGCTGCCGGCAGACGCTCCAGTCGTGGGATTCGTTGGTCGCTTCACTCGTGACAAAGGATTGAACGAACGGCAACTCGCCTTTCAGCAGTTGCGAGATCGTCATCCGCAGGTACGCCTGCTGCTCTTCGGCGATTTTGAAGCGGGAGATCCCGTCGATGCTCAGACGATCGCGGCATTGAGTCACGATGCAAACGTGGTGATTACGGGATTCGTACAACACACGGCACCCTACTATCACTTGATGACGGTCCTGGCCTTCCCTTCCTACCGGGAGGGATTTTCCAACGTTCCACTGGAAGCCACCTGCGCCGGAGTTTCGGCCGTCGGTTTCGCAGCGACCGGAACCGTCGGCGCGATTCAAAACGGCGTGACGGGCATGATCGTTCCGTCGCAAGATGTGATGGCGATGACGGCAATGCTAGATTGCTATTTGAGCAACCCGGCTTATCGATTAGAACACGCCAACGCAGTGTGGAAGCGGGCTTACTGAGACATAGCTCCCCATAGGATCTGGAACGAGCTGAA
Organism: Schlesneria paludicola DSM 18645; assembly: GCA_945876035.1. Taxonomy (GTDB): domain Bacteria; phylum Planctomycetota; class Planctomycetia; order Planctomycetales; family Planctomycetaceae; genus Schlesneria; species Schlesneria paludicola_C. The sequence goes on from CAMCMU010000018.1 coordinate 37,091, forward strand.
GTTGCTCTACTTTCGACTACTCGAGCCGAACGGTTTCACGTGGCAATTCCCTGCGATAGGCACTCGATCAAACCAACCGCCAAAGGAATTTCACGACGCCGCATGATGAACTGCGGCTGGGTGGATGTTGGCATCACGTTAGTGAACGCACTCGTTCCCCAAAGATAAACCGATTCCCCGTGCTATTGTCGAGATTGTTGGCCTCTGAATTCAAGGAAAGACGCCCAGTCATGTCCTCAAACATTGATGTGATGACCGTGAATGGTTTCGGTGAGGAATGGTCCGCGTACGACCAGTCCACGGCCGATCATGCTGAACTTGAGCGGATCTTTGACGAGTACTTTGAACGGTTCCCGTGGCAAGAACTTCCGCCGCAAGCGGTGGGCTTCGACCTGGGTTGCGGCAGCGGGCGCTGGGCAAAGTTCGTTGCGCATCGAGTCGGCCATCTGCACTGCGTCGACGCCAGTCCGGCAGCTCTCGAAGTCGCCCAACGCAACCTCGCACAGAACTCCAACTGCGAATTCCACTGCGCGAGCGTCGATCAGATGCCGATCCTCGATGGGACGATGGATTTCGGCTATTCTCTGGGAGTACTCCATCACGTACCCGATACCGCTGCTGGCATTCGCTCGTGCGTGGCTAAACTCAAACCCGGAGCGCCGTTTCTGGTCTACCTCTATTACGCACTCGACAACAAACCTTGGTGGTTTCGCGCCCTGTGGCGGGTTAGCGATATCGCACGCCAGGTGATTTCTCGCCTCCCGTTTGGACTGCGAAACCTGACCACCACGCTGATCGCGGTTGGCTGCTACTGGCCGTTGTCCCGACTGGCATGGCTGGTTGAGCAGCTTGGCCTGCCTGTCGAATCGATTCCGCTGGCAGCCTATCGCAATCGCAGTTTTTACTGCATGCAAACCGATGCACTGGACCGGTTCGGCACGCGACTGGAGCAACGGTTCACCGCAAATCAGATTCGCCAGATGATGGAGTCGGCCGGTTTGGAACGCGTCGTATTCGCGAGTTCGGGATTCTGGTCCGCAGTGGGATTTCGGAAAGCCGCGTCGTAGAAATCCGGGAATTGAAGTTTGTGGACCGTCCAGTTCTTGTGGTCGCCATCGCCGAAAAAGGCCTGTCGCGCGGCGTCATGGAAGACTCGTCGCTCGTTCCTCCACAGCGACGAGGGGGCCGAAGGCGTTCACCGCCTTGACTGTGGCGACGCACGTGTAAAAGATTCGTGTCGGAGGCCCATTCGCGTTCGCGCGAGCCGACGTCTGTAGCGCGCGAGTCGCCCTCCGCGTACGGTTCAGCTGATGGCGCGACGAGCGGTGTGGAGCTTGTTCTCCCGGCCGTTTCGTCCCGTGCGTGTGACTCACCGTGTTGCCGCTTGATCTCGCGGATCATCATGGAAATGTGCCCCGGATCGAAGAACGCGCGCGGCAGATCGTGTGCGAACGTCGGTCCCGTCATTCTCCACAGCGACGCGACTTTAGGTTCCTTTCCAAGCTTGCTCCTGAATTCCACGACCCTGCTCGGGAACGCTCGCCCGCATCCATCCGCGATCGACTTTAACGCACGCGATTTCGACCGGCGTCTCGTTCGAAGACTTCCACTCGCGATGCGGCTGCGATTCCGTATCGTGCTCGCCTTGCGTGAGCAGATCCTGTGTGATCGGTTGTGTGATCCGCAGTACTTCCATGGCGATGATCTTGATCTTCGCAATCTCGCATCTTGCGTTGTGCATCCCACAGTGCTTGCGAACGAAGACTGGCAAGCGACACGGCTCTTGGGCGATTGCCGAATCGTATCCATCCAAATGCGGGCCGCGTCAACACGTCGTGGCCTGGCTCAAGAAGTTTGATGAGGCTGGGCAGTTGAGTGCCCAAGCGGCGGCGACTTTCCTGCCGCTCGGCATAATCGCTTGTGACACGACCGACGCTGTTCGATGATCCGACCGATGAGACTGAGCCGCGATTGATCGAGTGCGATTCGTCGGCCGTGCAAGTCGAAAACTGTCGGCAGTTCGACGCACACGAATGCTGCGACTCGAAGACTCGAATGCTAAGCCCCGCTCCCACGACGCGTCACGGATCGCCTGGGCGAAACTCATGGCCTGAGTCGGGGAGGAGTTTCCCCTTCTGTGCCAGAACTGCGGCGACGACATCCGGCTCATTGCGTTCATCACCGAATGAGAGCTCGTCCGCAAGATTCTCACAGATCTTGGTGAGCCGCTCCAACTGCCGCACTCTCACCAGCCCGCGGACCTCCCACAGACTCGGGCGAGCTCGCGGAAGCGCACGAAGAAGGGGACATCTTCCAAGCGTCGCCCGACGAGTTGCCCGTGATCGACATTGACTCGCTTTGATGGCCGCCGCAACCAGCCGCCCGCAAGCCGGACTCGGGGAAGGCCTGCGCCGACCGTGAAAAACTGCTCGCCCAACGCTGGTTCGGAGCGATTTTTGCTACGTCGATCTGGGCTTGAGGAGCCAAGAAATACCTCCACTTCGCCTCGTCGACCGCTCATCGCGGGTTCGACGTTTGCGGAAGTGCCGTTGACCGAGCTATCTTTGACCGGTCTATCCTGATCTTTATCTTTCGTTGACCGGGCTATCTTTTTTTCGCCACTGGTCAGTCAACCTATCAGTGGGACACGTTGATGAAGAAGCTGCTGGCCCATCGGGAACAGCCCATTCCCTCGATCCGGGCCATTCGTCCGGAAGTACCGGAACAGGTCGAGGTGGTCATCAAGAAACTGAAGGAACTCATTCACGAATGAATCGAAACAAGAACAAGATTGAAAAATGAAACGCGGCGGTCGGTCACTGTCGGGTCACGTTTCAGGGGGCACAATGAAGATTTCGCAATTTGAAGTGTTCGTTATTGGCGACGGGCCAGAGATTGATCCCGATCAGGGGGGTGTCGAGCCCTTGGCCTGCATTCGCGTGCATACAGACGGCGGGTTGATTGGTTTTTCCGAGGTCTTTCGCGTTCCACCAAGAGTCGTGCAAGCCACCGTCGGCGGTCCCGAGACGCATTTTGGCCGCCTGTTGTTGGGGCAGGAAATCACACATCCCGAACGCCTGTGGCAGCTGGTTTGGGATGCGCTGATTCACACCAACCGTCGCGGCTGGGAAATCATTATTCTCGGCGCACTGGACGTCGCCATCTGGGACATCTACGGGAAGATGCTTCAGCAACCTGTCTGGCAATTGCTAGGGGGCACACAGCGGGGGCCATTTCAGACCCCCAGAGGCCAAACCGTCGAAGTGACGCCGTATTGCACGCTCGTTTCGGACGTGTGGGGTGGTGAGCCGATGTTTGCCCAGCAAGTGGCACGGGCCGAGCGTCTGGCAAGTCTTGGATATCGTGCCTTCAAAGTTGAGCCGATGATGTCCACGCCCACGGACGTCGTCGAAATCGCCCGGCGATTCAGGCAAGCGCTGGGTTCAGTGCCCACTTTGATGGTTGACGTCGGCTATCTGTTCAACGATGTCCCCACTGCTGTCCGTGTCTGTCGCCAATTGGAAGAATTCGACATCTACTTCTTTGAGACCCCGTTTCCGGTCGATGTCCCTGAAACGTATGCTCAGCTGGCGGCCAAGACATCGATCCCGCTGGCCATGGGCGAGCATGCCGTCACGCGTTGGGAATTTGTGGAAATGATGGATCGAGGGCAAGTGTCCGTCATGCAGCCCTATATGACGACTTGTGGCGGATTGACCGAGGCCAAGCGGATCGTGGAATTGGCACTGCCGCGCGGAGCGATCGTCTGCCCGGGAAACTGGTCGACGCAGATCCTGGGTGCAGCCAGCGTACATCTGGCGGCTTATTCGCCAATCACACCTTTCATCGAGTTTGCCCCCGCCGAAGTATTGGATTCGCCACTCCGCCAGGAGTTGCAGAATGCAGGGTTCCCAGTGCGGGATGGTGTCATTTCATTGCCAATGTGTCCAGGGATTGGATATGAATTGCCTCAGGAGATCGAGAAAAAGTTTCAGATGTCGTAGGCATCGTCGATCGAAATACGGGCTGGGTGATTTCGGAAGAATTCACTTGGCTGGCGAGTCCCATCCACATCGACGGTCAATCCCGGATTCTTGCGCGGAGTGTTTCGAGTCGAAACACAGGTAATTCTCTACTCTCGCTCGCGGCTCAAGCCCGGTTTCGGCTAGAGTGTGCCTTCGCTGGGTTTCGCCGGCGTGCTTCTCAACTGGATCGCTGACATGATCTCGTCCCCGCCCGATTCTCGGCCGACAAACATCCGTTGGCTGATCGTGTTGATGTTGATGGGATTTACGTTCCTCGGTCACTTCAATCGCAATAACATTTCCGTTGTTGGCAGTGAGCAGTTCATCAAGTCGGGTGAACTCACTGAGCAACAGATGGGCTGGGTCTATTCCACGTTTCTGTTTGTTTACACATGTGGGATGTTGCCCGGGGGCTGGCTGATTGATCGACTGGGGCCGAAACGTGCGCTGGCCGGCATGGGGATCGGTATGGGCGGCTGCGTGATCTTGACCGGCCTGCTCGGGTTTATGAAGCTGTCGCTGGCGGCCATGCTGCTAACGCTGATCGTTATACGTGGATTGGCCGGGGCCTTGAGTGTGGCGTTGCACCCTGGTGCGGCTCGTAGTGTTTCCTTATGGTTCCCGTTCCGGGAACGATCGACTGCGAATGGATTGGTGACGGCCGGCGCTTTAATTGGGGTAGCGACCTGTTATCCCGTCTTCGGCTGGTTGATGGATCGGTTCAACTGGCCGGAAGCTTTCGTTCTGTCTGGCACGACGATGATGGTCTTTGCCGTCGTCTGGGCCTTCCTCTCCTCAGATGATGTCAGTGGGCACAGTTGGACGAATGATGCGGAACGGAATCTGGTGCATATCAACGACCGAGTCCCATCACGTTCGACGGCGAGCTGGCAGGATGTTCTCCGATTGTTCGGCAATCTTCAATTGCTGTTGTTGACTCTCAGTTACGCCGCACTCAGCTACTTCCAGTATTTGTTTTTCTACTGGCTGGGGTATTACTTCAACGATGTGTTGAAGCTCCCCACGGCTGAAAGTCGGCAGGCCACTTTTACAGTACTGATCGCGATGGCGGTCGGGATGGCGTTTGGCGGCTGGTATTCTGACTGGCTCTGCCGGCGGTTTGGTCACCGCCTCGGCTGTCGCATCATGGCGATGACTGGTATGGGGACGAGTTCGGCGTTGGCACTGCTGGGGTTATTCACCACCGATCCGCAACAAATCGTCTTGTACTTTGCTTTAGCCGTGGGAGCCTTGGGGCTGTGTGAGGGCATCTTTTGGACGACCGCACCGACGCTGGAAAAGCGGACGGGCGGCTTGGCCTGCGCCTTTTTGAATACCGGTGGTAATGCTGGCGGGTTGCTGGCCCCGATTTTTACACCGTATCTGGCCAAGGAATTCGGTTGGCCGGCGGCGATTTCTGTGGCCTGTGTGGTCTGTGCGCTGGGAGGGTTGCTGTGGTTGGGAATTGATTCGGAAGCGGGGCGGACGGAACCGCAGATAGAGTCGTAAAATTTCAGAGGCTCAACCGGTGATTCGGGGAGGTCTGTTTTGGAATTACGAAAGACGGAAGAAGTTGAAGTGACCGCGTGGTAAGGAGCCGCGTGAATCGCGTTAAGGATTTGATACTTGGAACCACGGATGGAACTGACGCTCTTGCCGTTGATCGACGATCAGAAGTGCTTTGAATGGGTGCGAAAACGGCGATGCCCTGAAGAGATCACTTGTCCGCATTGTGACTCGCCGCAACTCAATCCGGTGGAGCATCTGTGGCATGACCCGCGCAGTCATGAGTAGCTCAACCGCCGGTCTCGCACTGTCGATGATCTGTTCGATGCGGCCGAAAACGCCGAGCAAAACATCGGCTTTGCCTCCCATCGAATCCGCAACGTCTGCTGCGCAGCCTTGGCGTAAACGTGTGGAGAATTTAGAGAATTGATGTCCTTGTATCCGTCGCATCACCGCCGCAACAGGCCTCCCCCTTCGCGTGTGGCGGAGAACATCGTCTCGACGGAATTTTGGGAACCTCCTACACTCCGACAACAGTGGACACGTTGTTTCTTGGATGGCAGTATGATCACACACCTTGATTTTACGAACGATACGGAATTCGGGAAATTACTTTCCTTCCGATCAGACATCGATCTGACTTTGGTTGCATTAGAATTGGCTCGCGATTCACAGCCAGATCTTGATTTCGGTCACACGCTGGAGTGGATTCGCCAGCGGGCTCAAGACGTGACCAACGGCTTAATTCGGACAGCGGATGATCGAACCATCTTGGCCGAAATATCAAACTGTCTTTCCGGCACACATGGGCTGCACGGTAACAAGAACGCCTTTGGTTTTGCAGACAGTAGTTTCATCAATCGAGTTGTCGAAACCGGGGTCGGTATTCCCATCAGTCTGTCAATTATTTATTTGGCTGTGGCTCAGCAGGCAGGCGTAGATCTCGTCGCGGTTGCGGCACCCACGCATTTTCTGACGCGGTTGGAAACAATCGAAGGCCCCTTGTTTCTGGATGCCTTTCATCACGGGCGAGTGCTCAATCTGGACGACTGTTGTGAATGGCTCGAATCACTCTCTGGAATGTCTGTCGAAGAGATTGAGCAGGCATTGGAACCCGCGAAATCGCGTGACGTGGTGGTTCGAATGCTTAATAATTTGAAAGCCGTTTATGTGAAACAACAACGGTGGGAGGAAACGTGGAAAGTTCAGCGTCGATTGACCGCCATCCATCCCGGCGAGTTTCAAAATCGACGTGATCTCGCCATCACGGCACTCAAGTCGAATCGGCCGGGATTAGCAATTGACATGCTGGAAGAGTGTCTGAAGGATTGTTCAGCCAATGAGCGTCCGCTTCTACAAACTCATTTGGAGATGGCAGAGCGTCTGCTTTCCACGTTCAATTAAAATGGATTGTCAGTCGGACTTGGATCTTTGCTCACGCTACTTGAGAAGAAAGAATCGTTTGGCTTCGTTGACGGTTTTGGGATCCTTCTTTTCAAGTGTGGCAAGACATTCCAACGCATGACCGACGTGCGCTGGCAGGACAGCGGTTGCACTTCCTATCGTTGCGGTCGGCACCTCTTTCAAGGGAGGCTCCGCACCTGCTTTTTTTGTGTTCTCATCCTTCTTCTCTCCCGTGTCTTTTGTCCCTGCCAGCAGGAAGCGAACAACGGCTCGTTTAATCGACGGAACGTTATAGGCCTCGTCGTCATACAGAGTCATCAATCGGTCCATCTGACTCCAATCCTTCATGCGTGACAGATCGGCGATCACAAGATCGGCAAGTTCAGGACGATCCAACAAAATTCGCATCGACTGCCGCAGCCGTTCGAGTGAAATGCGATTGCCACCATACTGCCACATGAACCGTAACGCTTGCATTGCCGCGTACGTCTCGGAGAACGGAGCTTTCTTATCCTTCAGCTTCTGCTCTTCCAAAACCGTTAATCCCGTCTCGCCTGTGAGTAGTAAATAACCACCCATCACGCCATCGATTCCCAGACGAAAATCTTCGGTCACTTCTAAAATTTTGTGCTCCATCAGCGTCACATCGTCTGCCGTTCCGCAGAGGCCGAGCATCATGCCGTAAAGGCCGAGCCGTCCGGCGGATGTCTCTTTGTCGGTGAGCCATCCTCGTAGTTTTTCGCGTGGCAAGTCTTTGGCCAGCAAGACCACGTCCGCATACGAGGCATTTGCAAATTCGCCGAACGCATCATCACCGATCAATCGATCTGAATGCTCGAGGTACTTGAGAAAGTAGGGCAGACGCTGGGCCGCCGGTTGATCGGGCTTCGGCGATAGTTTCATATACTCGAAACCCAACCGGCTGACTTCAAGGGGACTTCCCCAATCGAGAACCTCACCTCCGAGTGTTCCTAAAAGCAGAAAGAGGTCCCCGGACTTTCCTAAGCGATAGCGAATTAAATTCAGCTTCATCCCTTTTTCGAGTTGACCGGATTTGTGCTGATGGACAACTTCTTCAACTTCAAACTCGGTGGTACCGGTATTCGTTGGATTCGCGGGCGTTCCCCCAATCCATTTGACAAGGATCGCGGCATCGGCGCCGGCGAGTTGCTCTGTGAGAGTTAACGATGGCGCGTTGCAAAACGGGCAGGCGAAGACGAGTACTGGTGCCACCGTTGCGACGGCGACAAATGCCACACAAACTCCGACGATAATCCTCGTGGCGTGAGTCATTAAAACATCCCCCTGCGAAAAAAACAGACACTCGCCTGACGTCGGCGAAAATTTATGGCAAGATGCGGGACGCGGTCCATGAGTCACTCACCGCAATTCCATTCTCTGAGGGGATCTCACCGACGGCGTGGTATCACCGAAATCATGCCACCACTCAGTCGATGATAACAGGATTCATTCTTTTGAAAACGTCGCGGTGAGGGTTGATTTCAGTCAACCAGCGGCGAGAGCATTCAAGCGGGGACGGACGCTCTTTTTTCGTGATTGTTGAACGCTGACCATGGTTGTGGGGCGAGGCGTCAGAATCTGAAAATTAGTATTGTCGGTCACGATGCAACGATTTATGTTTTTGCCTTCAGGGCGTCTCGAATCTCTGTCAATAATACTTCGGTTGGGGTCGGTGGCACCGTGACCGACGCGGCCTCTTCGTTTTTCTTCAGGGAATTCATCGCTTTGACAAGCAGGAACACACAACCTGCGATGATCAGAAAGTCAAACGTCGTCTGCAAAAAGTTTCCGTAGTTGATTGTCGCCGCATCCAGCGTTTTGGAGACGAATTGTCCGGGATTGTCAGCGGTTGGAGACGGAACCAAGATCGTCACCGAAGGGAGTCGCATCTTAAGGTCCGTAAACTTCATTCCACCAATAAGATACCCGATCGGAGGCAGGAGCAGATCCGCGACAACCGAATTCACGATCTTTCCAAACGCCCCCCCCATGATTACGCCAACGGCAAGATCAACGACGCTTCCGCGTTGAATGAATGTTTTGAATTCTTGAATCATGCTCATGCGAAAAAGTTCCTGTGAAATGAGGGGATCAATGAGTGGGCCGCAGGCACTCGAGCAGCATCAGCCCAAGATCTGGCGATCATCACGGGGCCCGGCATCAGGGACCATAAGTTCACAACGGTCCTGATCGGTGTTTACGACGAAGTCCTCGTGTTTCCATCGGCTAGGGGCGGCAGTTTGCCTCTTGATGAGGCATTTACAGGCCGGATTTTGGGGTATTCATCAACTCTTCGTGAGCCCGCAACTCGAGAACCTTTCGTTTCAGAGTCGCTCGAAGTGACGACCATCGGTTAACCGTCGCTCGAAAAGTTTCAGCGACTTCGGGGATCCCAAAAGCGGAATCACCGACCTGTGCGACGGCCCGCTCCGCATCGAGAATGATCGGTTCGACGTGGTGCCTGATATACTCCGCAAAGGCCTTGGCTAACGTTTCAATTTCATCAGCCAAATGCTTCACGTGTTGACGCTCGACCCACCTTTCGCCCTCGTTCAAAGGCTTGCATTCTGCCGGGGCTGATTTCATTGCAGGGGGGTTGCTATCGACCAGTCGACCGAACGGGCTGAAAGAATTTTTTTTCTGATGCTGGAGAATCTCGGTGTTTCCTAAGGCCGTACGAGCCTTTTCGAAATTTGGCTTGAGGTCGATTGCCTTTTTAAAGTTGATGATTGCCATTTGGGTATTCCCCATTTCTTTGTAGGTGTTGCCGAGATTCTGATATGCCTCCAGCATCTCTGGGTTGATCTTGATGGCCTCTTTATACGCAGACACGGCGAGTGAGTTTTGCTTGAGTTTGCGTTGTGCAATCCCCAGATTATAGAACGATACGGCATTCTTCCTGTCCCGCTGTATCGACTTTCGAAGCACATCGCAGGCTTTTTGGTGTTCACCCAACTGATTGTAGATCGCGCCGATATTGGAGTAATAACGACCATCCATTGGCTTCAGTTGTGTCAATTTTGTGTAAGAAGTGATGGCTCCCGCCAAGTCTCCATCGAGATAGGAGACTTTAGCTAGGCCTTCATGGGCATCAATACAATCGGGGTCGAGTGCCAACGCGTCTTCGAAGGCATCGTTGGCCGCCGCATGATCACGTTCCTTTAATGCCTTTTGGCCTTGATCGCAGAGGGCTTCGACTTCGGAATTGCTCATGGGCGACAGCCTTGGACGGAGTCAGCAACGTGTGGGAAATGTGGTCGTAAAACCACTCAGACTCGCTTCAAGATTGCCCATCAATGTCGAACGACGGCGATGGACAATAGCGTGGATGTCAAACAGAAATGGACCGAACATCAATAAGATATGGAGCATGATCGGATATGGAATCATAAAGAGGACTGAGAGAACAGAGCAAAATAGCTCGCCGAGGAATTTCGTCGCGAGATCACCGGACGATGAGCGGTGCCCCGTCCTGATTCAAACGAATTCTCTGCCTCAATGTTTTGCCGTCTGAGCGGTAAAGATTTCTCCGATTTTACTGTTTTGCCGGGGTGATGACTTCAGTGGGCAACGTGAGGGACTTGGCCTCAGAATCTACAATTTCCGACAAGGAGTTCAACAACTCGGTGATGGCCTCCTCGGAAAGACAGTCTTCTTCGGCTTGAAGGATGAGCATGGCTGTCCCCTCGTGACCTGGAAACATCCCGGAAACTTGCCGCATCTTTGTGGTGGAGGCTCTGTCTTCGCCGGTCACAATTTCGAATTCCGTCTCCTTGCCGCGAACAGAGAGCTTCCTTTGTTCCGTGTCTTTTGGACTGATCAGCCGCAAATCGGGGGAGGAATCTTCCAACAATTTTCGGAGTTGAAGTTGTTCCGTGGGATTGAAGACGGGGCGGACATGAAACTCTCCAATCAACATCAATCCGCGACCGTCGCGGTGATCGAAACGTGCCATTTGAACCCAAATCAAGGAATTATCCGCCTCCCATCCCCAAACCGGTTGAAAGAGGGGTGGCACACGCACAGCGGCGATCCTTTGGGTAATTATCTGGATCTGTGCCGCAACATCGGTGTGAGCCGGCCCAAATAGTAAGGCCACGGCCACCCAACCCAAGCCGCAGGCCAGCAGGCAGGATCCGAACGCTCCGCCGCCGATCCAAAGCCATCGAGTGGTTCGCAGAGATCGTCGAGCGCGACGCGGTAAGAGATCGGGGGTCGTTGAGGGAGCGGGGGCAGTCATAAGCGATGTGGGGGCTTTCGAAAGATTTGATTTAGAGACTGAGAATCCCTTATTCGATCGATTCAATCATTTTGACCACAGTTGACTCGTCGTAGGCATCGTCGTCCAGTAGGAGTTGAAAGATGGTGATTTGCTTGGGAAATTCGAGTTCCGCGGAGACGAGACGAATCTTTTTTCCCGTTTCTTTTTCCACGGCTTCGGAAAATTGAAAGGGAATTGTTTTTCCTCGAATCGCGAACTCTCTTTCAACGGATTCCGTGATTTCCGTTTCCGGTATTTCGTCAGATTGTTGCCCGATTTTGTTTTTGAAATCTTCGCGGTGCAGAACAGGGTCTCCGAGTTTGACAAATAATGTACCGATCAACAATGTTCCTTGGCCTTGACGATCTCGAAACAGGGCAACATTCATGGTCATTAACCAATTGTCGATCGACATTCCCGTCTCACCGATGAAGTTTTCGGAGATGTTCATTTTGAGTGCCGCGTCTGCGACGGCCGCGACCTCAGCAGGAGTCTGGGCCATGTGAGGAAAGAGGGACCAGCCCAAGGCAAGGAGTCCGCCGCAGCAAACGAGTACCGCGACGATTAGCATCCCTCCGACAATCAAGACAAACTTCAAACAGCCGTTGTGCTTTGCACTTTCCTCCCGCGACTTGGACCGTCGAGGAGGCGGGTCATTGGGATTGTCGGGCCACTGATCACGATCGGACATCTGAAGAAACCTTGAGGGAAGACCGGTCACAGGATCGCCGAACGCACTTGGACGATGTCGTGAATGTTTATCCTACACTGCTGGGCGAAACTGTGCTTGCTAGTCGTGACGCCAAGATTCTTCAACCGTTGTTCGCAGCGAGCAGATGCCTTAGACGCATAACACATCAGTCTGACCCTGAATGCTGGAATAAGACCTGAGAAACCTGTTGGTCTGCCACCCTCGGCGAAGGAGACCTCCGCACCCATCATCAGGAAGCGGTGTGCTCCGCATTTCGACAATGTGGCGCAACTCGCATTCGATGCGGCCGCGCAGGCACGTGGTCGGTTTCCCTCGGTGTGGCGTTGGACTCGCGGTGCGATTCACGGTACACTGCCGACGTCGGTAAGATCAGACCGAACGGGCAGCCGAATTGTGATTCGGTGTGATTGTTGCGGGCGCCCATTTTGTGTCGGCAAGACGCAATCTGTGGCAAAAAACGCGTTTCACCGATCATAAAATTCATTGCTAATTCTGTCAGAGTCGGGCGATTAGCTCAGCTGGTTAGAGCGCCATTCTTACACAGTGGATGTCGTGGGTTCGAATCCCTCATCGCCCAGTCGACGAATTGAACTGCCGGAGTAAGAGGCAGTAAGCCCCTGTAAATCAGGGGCTTTTTTGTTGCCTGCCCGTTCCGTGTGCGGGGCCTTGCCTACTGTTCCATCGCCATTCTGCATACAGGGACGCATACAATCCGCACTCACGGCCTTGTCGAAATGGGAGTCGAGAACTTGCAGGTAGTGCTTCTCGGCAATTCGCTCGCTGTTGCCGAGCCAAACCGTGACGACGTGACTCGGGAACGTCTCCGTCAGTTCCGTCTGACGAGAGCTTCTGAGGTTTTGCCACGCGCGAGGCCATGCGACCAGCCCCGCTCGCTTGATGATCTTGCCGAACGATGATCTTGCCGAACATCGTCCCGAGATTGACAGACCGCTAATCGCCGGTTGAGACTGGCGGTTGTTTCAGACTGGCCATGACGTGATCGCTTCCCACGAGAGGCCGCTCTTGTGGATCTTTCAGTGTCCGCTCGCAAGCTTGGGAAGGTCGGCACACATTGGTTTCCATGGCCAGGGTGATGCTTGGTCTTGAGCAAGTGAACCAGCATGCGATCGGTTAAAAGATCCATATCCCGCCATCGCAACAGGAGAGAGGTTGAGGCCAAGAAAATGACGGAAAGACTTGCAGCGCATTTTGCTACTCAGCCGGCCTCAAAACCTCGTAAACGCCGGCAAAGGTGAGGTTTTTGTTCCGGTGCGGGAACTGCGAATCGGACTGTTGAAGATGCTTAGGTTGACGAAAACCTTAGGATAGCGAGATTCATAACAACTCAATGGCCGGGATATTTGATGCGAAACCTTCAATCGATTCTTTTGGTAATCGGATCCTCTGCACTGGGATTGGTGTCATGCGTAGCTTTTGTTGTCTGCGCTTTCATTGCCTTAACTAAGCCGGGCTCTGGCGAAGAGTTTGGCTCTGCAATCTATTTGGCATTTTTCGCAATCGTTGGGGGGTTATTGGGAGCCATAGCTGGGTTTCTGGGATCACTCAGTTGGGTTTGTGAACGCGGGCGTGAACAGTGGACTCGAGCGACTTGGATTGGGATAGTGCTGGGTGTGTTGATAGCGATATCGGTTCGGTTTTCGGGCGCGTTGAACTTTCTCCTACTTGGAGATTTAACCAAATGGTGGTCCGGTCTCTCTTTGTTTCTTACCGCAGCAGCCTGTCTCGGTGGATTCGTGGGATGTCTCGCGGGAACAGCGATCGAAGCAAATTCCCGTTGCGTTTCCAAATAGAGTTTGAATCGTGCGTCAAAGTAATGAAAATGCGAGAAAGCCAACACCTACGACTGGAACGAAATCGTAGTTGGACTTGCCCATGAAATGTGGGCGCGGGATTAGGATTATACGGCTTGCTCGAACTTAACGGGTGACAGATACCCGAGGTTCGAGTGCCTTCTGACGCGGTTGTAAAATATTTCGATGTATTCGAAGAGGCTTTGACGAGATTGCGACCGGGTCTGATACCGTTCGCGGTGAACGGGTTCCTTCTTGAGGGTTGCAAAGAAGCTTTCCATTGGCGCGTTGTCCCAGCAGTTTCCTTTTCGGCTCATGGAACAGGTGATGTCGTTCTGTTTCCGCAGCGCCTGGTAATGATCGCTGGCATACTGCACGCCGCGATCTGAGTGAGCCACCAGGCCTGCGTCGGGAAGTTCTCGCTGAACGGCCATCTGCAAGGCATCGACGACGAGGCGGCTGTCAATGCGTTCTGACATTGACCAGCCCACGATCTTCCGTGAGTACAGATCTTCGACGGCGGCCAGATACAACCACCCCTGTGGACGAACAGGTCACTCAGCCGCTCGAGAACATCTTCGCTCGTGAGCTTCTTGGCGACGTCGATCGCGAGGCACTCCCGAGTGAACTCGTCCACGATCGTCAGCATTCGAATAGGCCTTCCGTCGGAGGTACGGTCGGCCACTAGGCGAAAGCTCCATACATGATTGCGACGATTCGAACGTCGCCGAACGCACGAGCTCGCTGGAGCCCCAGCCTCTTTCGCTTCGGCTGCTTTTTAGGCACTTTTAATCCCTCCTCACGCCATATCCGTTCTACTCGCTTGTGATTCACTCGCCATCCCTCCCAATGTAAAAGTGACGTAATTCTGCGGTATCCGTAACGGCCATACTCACAGTCCAGCCATACGATCTGTTTCACGAGACGGGGCTCATCATCCGGAACATGCCGCGTTCGTCATTGCGTGTTCCGATGCTGCCCCAACACCTTGCATGCCCGACGTTCGCTCAAGCGATCACGGCCAAGAGCAGATCTTGTCTGCTCAACCGCGTGTTGCCGCAATGAAAAGGCTCAGAAGTTAGCGACGCTTCCTTTCGGTCATCCCAAGGCGGCCTCCCGAAACGCCAGAGTCCAACTCAGCATCGGAGAATAACCGCTTCAGTCGGCTATTCTTCTTCTCGAGATCCTTCAGCCGCTTGGCCTGGTCTATCCGAAGGCCACCGTACTGCTTCTTCTTTTCACGCGTACGTCTGCTCCGTCACACCGATCTTCTGGACCGCCTCGGCAACGGTCTTACCGCGCCCCACCTCGACTTCGACTCCTCGCAGCTTGGGGATGATCTGCTCGGCCAGTTCTTTCTTGCCGCGTGGCATTGAATGTTCTCCTTAGGTTTTGACACCGCCAGATTCTCTCTCTGGAAGTGCTGCCGTTATAAGGGGGCCAGGTCACGGTCTCCGACCGAGGTCTTGGCCTTCCTGACTCATCGGGCGTCGAATTGCCAAGTCTTCTGTCGAATCCGAATCAAGCCACGGATGCCATCGATCGGGACGCATTGTGACGTGACATCGACATTCACGCGTTGGCAGCGTCTGAGCACGAGCCAAACTCAGGGAAGTTTTCAAGCCACGGGGAAATCGCGAAAAAAATACCCCGCTTCAGATGGTTTGTCGTTGCTTGAAAGGGGATGGAAGCCGTCTAATGTCCGCACGTCGCATCCGGGGCGCGAAATGCTGGTCGTTACGCAAATTCCCAAACCGCCCCGGATTACTGTTGCAATCACTCAACCCCAGATGATCAAATGTGACGGACGTCGATTAGTGTAGTGGTGTCCGAATTTAAAAAAACGGGATGTTTAGATGTGTTTTCTTCTGTTTTCTATCTTTCAGACAGCTCGGAAACGCATCCGCTCCGGAAGTCTTTTAAGACCGATCGGCTTCCTGATGCTCACCGTCGGGATCTCGGTGACTGCGTCCGCACAGACGCATATTCCAAGCAATGCCCAACCGGTTTCGGCGGTCCCATCCGCCATGTTCGACGGTTGGTTCCACGACGGTGAGCCGACCCTCAACGGTTTCGTCGACCCGGCCAACAGCGTCACCTTCTCACCCGAAAACAACAACAGCTTCTACCAGTGGTCATGGCAGATGTTGCTCTGGCTTCTGTCAGAAGACGAAGAGGGCACCCGGGTCTTCGACTCGGCAGCTTTCTTCGGCGTCTCCCCGCCGGACTCGAGCGGCAACCGTTCTTTCATTCCGCATGTCGCCGGTCAGTCTCGGCATTTCTCGGTTCGCCCCGTAACGGGGGGGCCGGATGGTCTGCCGGTCCTCATGACCAAGCAGGGACGGCTTGTGCAGATCGAGCCTCCTCGGGTTAGCGGGAAGGGATTCTCTATGGTCCGAAGCGTCACCGGGGAGCACGTCGAGATCAGTCGGGTCGTGCTGAAGTTCGGAAAAGCGATATTTCTCGATACCCGAGGTCGGCCGATCTTGTTCCCGAGGGCAACGGTTCGGCGACAGATTGCCACGATGAAGATCGTTCAGCAATTCTCTGCCGGTAAGAAGTCAGTCCTCCTCGACAGCATGGGCAACACTTTCGATCCGGAAGAAGGTCAGGCCGATGGCTCCACGTTTATGACCCAGAATGGCTCGCTCGTCTACTACACGATCATCACGAACGACGTTTTTGCTTACTTCCTGACGGGAGCGAAGAATGGCGACATCAAACCCACCCCAACCCAGTTCCCGACGACGCAAGCGGAACTTGACCAGATTGTCGCCTTTGCGGCGAGCCGCGGCGCGATCCTTACTAATCCTGAGACTCTCGCCGTCGAGATCAAGATGGCATGGGTCGAAGCTTCGAGCGTGCCAGACCCGAGCAAGTTCATCACCACGAGGGGGCTGGTTCCGAAGTACAACAAGACGTCGACTCAATGGACTCCGACTGGGCAATCCGAGTCCGTTGAGCTTTGCCTCGTTGGTGTACACTTCGTCGGCAGTGCGACCAATCATCCTGAGATGATCTGGTCAACCTTTGAACACCTCGAAAACTCGCCCAACACGGATTACCAGTACATCACGGACAACGGCGCCACTCAGACCGTGTCTGAGAGCACGTCTGGGCCGTGGATCTTCTGTCCGGACAGCTCGGACGGGCCCTTCAATCAGGCTCACATGCAGTTCGTCCCCAGCACCGGCGTGATCAATGCCAAGAGTCCATTCACGATCTCGCCCAGCGCCACAATTCGCCAAAAGCCGTGGGGTGTGGCTGCCGACGGGATACCCAACCAAGAAAATGCCACGTCGGCGGAATCAAACACGCAGATCATCTCCATCAATCACAGCATTCTTGAGCAGTTGATCTCGGGAGACGTCCGAACGAACTATTTCTTCGTCGGCTCGACTTGGACACTGGGGGGGGCGGTTCCCACGGGGCGGTACCCGAAAGGCGGTAATGAGATCGGAACAAGCATGCTGGCCAACACGACGATGGAAACGTACGTGCAAGGCGGCCCCGGCTATTCGTCTGGATCAAACTGCTTCAGTTGCCACACCGCGACATCTCCGAGTACGTTTGTGAACATCAGCCACATCTACCCGAAACTGCAGCCACTGCCGTAATCTTTGGATTGACGAATTCGATCGCCTGCATGGGCGATTACACCATCGGGTTCACTCCGAGGTCATTGGCGTCGCCTCTTTCCCTTCAAAAGATGCAATGAACCACAGCATTTGCTCTGAACGCAACAACACCTTCAACGTTTTGTCGGCGCTCGCTCGTAGGAGATCCGCACGTCTTTAAGAATGTTGCTGTCACCACTCGTGGCTCCGATAGCGGAGTCCGCGACATGTTGCGACAACGGAAGGTGTCCCAATCTGGGACGAAAGGTCACAATCAACATCAGTGGCAGGTACCAGAGAACATAGGCACCCCCTTGGTGTGGGTACCAAAACTGGGTGGCCACGACGATTGCGGCGGAGTGGGACACAAGGTGTTCGAGGTTCTTCTTGAATGGCCAGATGGTCAATGCACAGAGTAACACAAGAAACGTGGCGAATACCGGAACGCGATAAGCGGAATCGTAAAGACTCCAAAACCCAACCCCGTCAGCCGTCTGAAATTTGAGGACACTCCAATCGATTGAACCGAGTGTCTGGCGTTTAAAGGACATCGAATCGACGGAGGTCAACATTAGACTGAAGAGCAAAACGGCTCCCGTGAGAATCAAAGCCAGACCAAATTTTAGGGATCCTCGTTTCCAATAAAACGCCATCCAGATGGGAAGCAAAAAAATCGGAAAAAACATGGTGCCGCAGGCAAGTCCCAACAACACTCCAGCCACCATGGGGCGCGCATGGACCGCAACGGCCCAGACGATCAATGCCGCTGGCAGCAAATGATTGACCTTACTGACATCGAAAGCCGTCGGCGGCAGTAGAAGATAGAGAGTGGCCATCGCCAAGCCGAGGTGCGTATCGCTGAAGTGCCATCGCCCCACGGCAATCAGTCCCAAGATCACCGCCAAGTGTGACAGGATCGCCATCGCCCGTGCGGCGACGACCTCGACACCGCCCGATAATGGCACGACGGGCGTGGCCAACAGCCGTCCTGCCGGCCCGGTTTCCGACTTGGGATCCGCCGCCTGCGTTCTGGTGACATCCTGCCGCTTGAGTAACTCCTCTGCCCCTCGAACGGTTTTGACGGCAGCCAAGTCCGGTTGCTCGGTAAGAATTTTTGACGTCTGAAATAACAATGCCGAGCCGCAGAGAAAGGCCATTCCTGCAGAATTGAGGTTTTGTTCCAAGCGTGGCCGCCGAGTGAACATCACGTCGAGTAACAATCTCACGAGCAACAAGCCGTTTGCCGCAAATAACCAACAGTAGCCGAACTGAGGTTTGTCAGGATTCGCCCTCACAAACAAGAGTCCCGGCGAGAGTGCCATCAGAAATGCAAGATCAAAGTTGCGAATCGACCAGATCCGTCCGAATCTGTAGAACACCGCGACGATTAGTAGCGTCGACAAATAAAACCATGTCGGTGCGTTAACGTGGTAACCGCGAAGAATGTCATCCATGTCGCTACTCCACACAAGAGGGAGGGGGAGCTTCGGTAGGAACAGCCCCGACAAACGGCCTTATCAAATCCTTGGAAGACACGAATCGTGTTTAGGATACGACGCAACGTTCAGTTTGCAACTGAAAAGCCAGCGATCGCAGGGCTGTCGCTGCGGATGCGTTCCGCTTGGGGACCGAGCGCAAAGTCACCGAGATGGGCATCCTGTTCCGATCTTATCGGATAATTCTGACCCGTGTTTTTTGACGGTTGCTAGCAAGTCGGCTTCGAAACGCCAGCAGATAACGTCAGACCAATTTGACGGTGTTTGAGGACGTCGATAGCATCGCCCGTCCGATGAGTCGAGGTGTTTTTTTGACTCGTCTCTTTCACACGATTTCTTTGCGAAGGTTGTCGCTGATGCCCGTCTCTTCCCGTCGCGTCTTGCTGAGTGTGAGTGACAAACAGGGTTTAGTCTTTTTTGCACAGGGGTTAATTCGACTCGGTTTTCAATTACTTTCAACCGGCGGTACGCGACAAGCCTTGGAATCCGCTGGAATCGCGGTGGAGGACGTGGCCCAGTACACAGAATTTCCGGAGATGATGAACGGTCGTCTGAAGACACTCCATCCACGCATTCATGGGGGATTGCTGGGACGGCCCGATCTGTTGGAGGACGCGAATTCGATGCAAGAGCATGGAATTACGCCCTTCGAGTTGATCGTCGTGAACCTCTATCCGTTTGTCGAGACGATTCAGAAAATCGGTGTGACACCGGAAGAGGCGATCGAGCAAATTGATATTGGTGGGCCGAGCATGTTGCGTTCGGCGGCGAAAAATCACCGGTATGTCGGTGTCATCTCCAGCCCGTCGCAGTACCAACGGGTTTTGGATGAGTTGCAACGCGGTCCTTTGTGTCTGGATCTGCGTCGTGAACTTGCGGCTGCGGCCTTTGAAGTCACGGCCTGCTACGACCGCGCGATTGCCGATTTCATGGCCCGTCTCGCCACGCAGGACCAGTCTGAGACGGATCCCACGTTTCCGCGGGCACTGACGTTGTCGTTCGAGCGAAGAGCGTTACTGCGTTACGGTGAAAACCCGCATCAGCGCGGGGCATTTTATGTCGAAACCCAGCCATCCGGCTCCACGCTGGCCGCGGCGGAGATACTTCACGGCAAGGAGCTTTCCTTCAACAATCTGCTCGATCTCGACGCGGCCCTGCAAATCGTGCGGGAGTTTAGCCCGCCAGCGGCCTGTGTGATCAAACATAACAACCCCTGTGGGTGCGCAGTCGCGGACAGGTTAGCTGATGCCTATCACAATGCGGATGGCGGAGACCCGGTCAGTGCCTTCGGATCGGTGATCGGATTCAACCGCCCAGTGGATCTAGCAACGGCGCAAGGTTTGTCTGTTCCGGGGCGTTTCATCGAGGCAATCATTGCGCCGTCCTATGACACCGACGCATTCAGCCTGCTGACAACCTTACCAAAATGGAAGAACAGCGTTCGACTGCTTCGCTGTCCGGCGATGCTTGATCCTCGTCCGCTCAGCCAAGAGTATCGGCGGGTCACGGGTGGATTGCTCGTTCAAGATCGGGATGAAAACGCCGAAGAATCCGTCGATTGGAAAGTGGTGACAAAACGTCATCCGACGCCCACCGAATTAGCCGACTTGGACTTTGCGTGGTTGGTTTGTAAGCACGTCAAATCGAATGCCATCCTGTTCGCCAAATCGGGACAGGTTGTGGGTGTCGGCGCGGGTCAGATGAGCCGACTCGACTCGGCACATACCGCAACCCATAAGGCCGGTTCTCGAGCCGTCGGAGCCGTCTGTGCCTCCGATGCGTTTTTCCCTTTCCGAGATGGAATTGATCAGATACACGCCGCCGGAATCCGCGCTGTGATTCAGCCTGGAGGCTCAAAACGCGACGCCGAAGTCATCGCGGCCTGCGACGACTACGACATGGCGATGATCTTCACCAACCGTCGCCATTTCCGGCATTGATCAGCGGTCTGTCGGGGACAGACCTGCCGAGGCGAGTTGTCCGCGGCAGGTCTGCAGTGCACAAACTCGTATCGCCTGATCCACGAAAAACATGTCGTCGATCCCTTGGCACGTGAACACCGCTGGATCGGGTGTCTTCAGAATCGTCGCAACGGATCGACGATGAAACTTGGCGGAGAGGTGATGCCGTTGTGTGTTATCGAATGTTGAGTAATTCCACGACAAAATGCAGAGTCGCTCCACCGGGGATGTCTTTCCCCTTTCCCTCTTTTCCGTATCCTAATTCGGCCGGAATTTCGAGTTCGATCATTCCATCCTTTCCGACGAGTTGCAGGCCCTCCGTCCAACCGGGGATAACCCGCTGCAGTGGAAATTCGACTGGTTCTCCTCTTTTGTAAGACTCATCGAACACAACGCCATTGTCGAGCCAACCCCGATAGTGAACCTTGACGTTGCTATACCGATTCGGCTTTTCGCCATCAGAGTTTCGAAGGATTCGATACTTCAAACCACTGGTTCTCAACGTGAATTCAGTCGGTGCGTCGTCATCTTGTTTCCCGATTGGCACTTCCCCCGACTTCGCATTGGGCAATGGTTGTGCAATCATGTTTTCGGTCGGGTTATCAACGTCAACGCTCACATCGCGTGTGGGCTCTTCGCGGCCGACCGTAATCAGTTCAATGAGATAGTGTAATGTGGCATCCGGGGGTGCATAGTTTTCATATCCCCGTTTGCCGAAGGCTAAATCAGGGGGAACTTCCAGTTCGATCATCGCTCCTTCACCAGTGAGCAACAAACCTTCTCTCACCCCTGGAAGCATATCATTGACCTGAAACACATCGGGCGTGCCTCCCGAGCCATAAGTTGTTTCGAAAATGTCACCATCATCAAGAGTCCCTCGAAGATTAATCGTTACGAGACTATTGACCGTCGGTTTTTTTCCGTTCGAGGCCCGGCGAATGCGGTATTTTAAACCCGATTCCGTCGTGGTGAATTCCTCGGGGGCATCGGCATCAACCGGTCCTGGGGCCGAAGGCGCGGGGTGTGGCTTAGCGACCTTCATCGCATCATCGCAACCGGAATGAGATAACATGAGGACAATTAGCAACGTCGAGATGACACGACCACGCATCATGATCAATGAAACTCCATAAAAGAAAAAGACGAAGGTGAGGGGTGCTTGCTGGTCTGTATTTCCAGAAGAGCCTATGATCCTAAGATAATAGAAAAAATTCCACCGGCTAGCGAAACATAATGATCTCTGGAAGGCTGAGACGATGCAACCATGGCAAATTGGAGTCTTCACTTCTGTGGATGCGGGGTTGGGTGTGCCTTTGGACGTGGCACGAGAAATTGGCGTGCCCACCGTCCAAGTCCATGCCCCTCACCGGACGACACGGACAGCGGATTCCGCGAAGAATTTTCTGTCCCACTGCAAAGCCGCCGGAATCACGGTGACTTGTGTGTTCGGCGGATTTGAAGGTGAAAGCTATTCCGATATCGCAACCACATCTCGTACGGTCGGTCTGGTTCCCCGCGAAACGCGTGCGGCGAGAGTTCAAGAGATGAAGGACATTTCCGATTTTACAAGGTTGTTGAACTGTCCTGCGGTGGGACTGCACTTGGGATTCGTGCCGGCCGATCGAAAGGGAACAATTTACAAGGAACTGGTCGAGGCAACACGCGGAATACTCGCTCATGTGGAAGGCAACGGCCAGGCTCTTCATCTCGAAACCGGTCAGGAATCGGCAGATCACCTCTTGGATTTCATTCACGATGTGGATCGAGTCAACTTATTCATTAATTTTGATCCCGCGAACATGATTTTGTACGGTATCGGTCATCCCATTGAGGCTCTCAAAAAAGTAGGGCACCTCGTTCGCAGCGTACATTGCAAAGACGCAAAATGGGCGACCGTCGCCGAGCGGGGTCTGTCGTGGGGAACCGAAGTCGCTTTGGGTGACGGAGACGTTGGTCTGGAGTCGTTTTTGCAGACTCTTAAAGAGTTGGGTTATCGTGGTCCGCTGACGATTGAACGTGAAATTGCACATGACCGAGAACGCCAGAAGCGAGATATCTCCGCCGCTCTCAGCGTCCTTCAAAAATTAAGGGATCGCATCCTATGATTCACGGCACACGTCCGTCTCTGTCGCAATCGATCCCATTGGATGTTCTCCCTCGTGACCATAGAATGTTCAGGGGCTCGGATCTTTCTACTGCCGAATTGTTTTTTTCAGGATATGAAATTGACCGATCCGCTCGGTGACATTTATGACGATCACATCATGGATCACTTCGAATCACCCTATCACAAGGGGTCCTTGGAGTGCCCTACCTGCTCGCACTCGGATCGCAATCCGATTTGCGGTGATCAGGTGACCGTGGAATTGCAAATCGATGCCCAAGGGCAGGTCCAAGAGGCCTATTTTCAGGGCAAGGGGTGCGCGATCAGTCAGGCTGCAGCGTCAATCATGTGCGCCTCGATCGAAGGAAAGTCGCTGGCTGACTTGAGAGACTTTCAAGCCAAAGACATGTTGGACCTGTTGAAAGTTCCGCTGACCCCCAGTCGTCAAAAATGTGGCCTTCTCAGTTTCAAAGTTTTAAAAACGATGCTCTATTCGCTGCAGCAACAGAGCGAACCGGCATCGTCAGACTGAGCCGATGAGCGTGTCCGGTGTGTGTGTGGGATTGTGAACGAATGCCGTTCGGTTCAGTATTCTCAGCAGTCAGCAGTCCGAAGTTCGAAGTCTCATTCTTATTTGCGAGAAGCAGTCGTGGCGATTCCTTTAGACCAGCCGTTCGATGTTGCCGCGATTCGCCGCGATTTCCCCATCCTTGAACAACGATTAGCCGGCGATCTTCCGTTGATTTATCTCGACACAGCGGCCACATCGCAAAAGCCGAGTTCCGTCATTTCGAAAGTTATCGAATGTTACGAGCAATACAATTCGAATGTGCATCGTGGGATTCATCAGCTTGGCGACCGAATGACGACTGAGCTGGAATTGACCAGAGAAAAGATCAGGCATTTTCTTGGAGCTCGAGAGGCCGACGAGATTGTTTTTACTTCAGGGACGACGATGTCCATCAATCTTGTGGCCCATGGCTGGGCGCGTAAGTTTTTGACAGTGGGCGATGAGATTTTGGTCAATCCGATGGAGCACCACGCCAACCTCGTCCCGTGGCAACTTGCCGCGTCCGCGTCGGGAGCGGTGTTGCGTCACATTCCACTGACCGCAGAGGGTTGCCTCGATTTGAATCAACTCGACAACGTGTTGACACGGCGCACGAGGTTAGTGGCTGTGACGGCCATGTCCAACGTCCTCGGAACGATCAATCCGATCGACCTCTTGGCGCGTCGGGCTCACGATGTGGGAGCATTGATTTGTGTGGACGGTGCGCAGAGCGTATCGCACTCGCCAACCAATGTCTGCTCCTCCTCAATTGACTTTCTTGCCTTTTCGGGGCACAAGCTTTATGGACCGACCGGTATTGGCGTTTTGTATGCACGCCGCGAGTTGCTCGATGCGATGGACCCGTTTCTGACAGGTGGTCATATGATTCGGGAAGTCACGCTCGCATCATCGACCTGGGCAGACCCCCCCGCAAAATTTGAAGCGGGAACATGCCCTTTTATCGAGGCGGTGGGGCTTGGCGCAGCCATTGATTATGTTGAAAAAATCGGTTTCGATCGAATTCTGCGGCATGAGTCTGAGTTGTCCGCGAGGGCGCACGAGCGATTGGCTTTAATTCCCGGCCTGACGATTTACGGTCCGGAGATCGAGAAAAAGGGGGCGATCTTAAGCTTTACTGTGGATCGAGTCCATCCGCACGATTTGTCGGACCTGTTGGATCGACGTGGGATTGCGATCCGAGCAGGACATCACTGTACGATGCCCTTGCATGAGCATCTTCAGTTGACGGCGACAGCCCGCGCGAGCTTCGCTTTCTACAATACCTTGGCCGAAATCGATGCGCTTGCCGATGCGATTCAGGCGGCGAGAAAAGTTTTTCGATTGGCCTAGACGGGCCTCGATGAGGCAACATTTGTCTCCTTGACCGTGCCTCCCGATTGATTCGACCGTTTCGAGAGTCTCCACATGATTCCCCATCCCTCACCAGCGCAATTCAGCCTGCGGTCTCAGTGGGCAAAAGATCAAGCCATCAGTTTTTTGATGCAGCAGGCGGTTGAAAACCGTGACGTGCTTTCCTTAGCGGCCGGTTTGGTGGATGAAAAAAGTCTACCCGTTTTCGAATGTCGGACCGCGTTGACGAGTCTGTTCCACGACGACAGTCTCGCGCGTCAGGCTCTGCAATACGGGACAACAGCGGGTGCCGATGCGCTGCGTGTCCAGTTGCGACTGAACTTGGCAAGGCTGGAACACTGCTCAGCAGACGAATTGAATATCGACCAGAGTCAGATGATTCTGACGACCGGATCTCAGCAGTTGCTCTCTCTTGTGGCCGATGTCTTGTTGGATCCCGGTGACATTTGTTTGGTGGCCGCGCCGACGTATTTCGTATTTCTTGGAGTGCTCAGCGGCATCGGCGCGCGCGCGATTGCGATCGAAACGGATGAGCATGGCCTCAATCCCCAAGCACTTGATACAGCCCTCGCCCGGCTTGATCAGGCTGGAGAACGATCCCGCGTGAAGTTGATTTATGTCGTCAGTGATTATGAAAACCCGAGTGGCGTCAGCCTTGCAACCCCGAGGCGATGCGAGATCGTCGCCATCGCCCGCAAATGGTCGCGGCCTGCTCATCCGTTGTTCGTTCTGGAAGACGCGGCCTATCGCGAATTGCGTTATGATGGAGCAGATCGACCCAGCGTGTGGAGTTTTGATGAATCGCGAGAGACCGTGATACTGGCCCAGACGTTTTCCAAGAGCTTCGCGCCGGGAGTTCGTATTGGAATGGGTATCCTGCCAAAGTCTTTAGTCGAACCAATCTGCAATCTCAAAGGGAACGACGATTTCGGTTCGGCTAATCTGAATCAACATCTTTTAGCGTTGGTCATGTCGGCCGGGGATTATGAGCCTCACGTCTGTGAGGTCCGCGATTCTTATCGTCGGAAGCGAGATACGATGCTGGCCGCATTAGATCTGGCATTTTCCGGATTTCCGGAAGTCCGCTGGTTGCGACCCGAGGGGGGCCTGTACGTGTGGGTCGCGTTGCCCAAACAAATCGACACGGGATTTTCGGGACCATTGTTTCAACTCGCTACAAAAAAGCACCACGTGATGTATGTGCCCGGTGAATTGTGCTACCCGTCAGGCGCAGGCTCCGTGCCCACGAATCAAATGCGGCTTTGTTTTGGTGTCCAAGACGCCGCGGGAATCACGGAAGGGGTGCGCCGGTTGGCTGCTGCAGTCATCGAATGTCTATTGGCTTGATGCGGACTCGATGATTCGTTTTGCCAAAAGCTGGGCGTGGGAGTGATTGCATGGCCTACCCGACGAAACGAGTGCCCCTGTTATCGAACCTTTAGCCCCGATGATTTAAGGTTGCTCCGGACGTTGTGACGACTGGCTTTTGATGACGTTTCCAGAGCCTTCTTTTTTCGGCTCGGTCTCCACGGCCTCACGTTTTTCGGTCAAGAGAGGCGGAGTAATCGGGTCCGGACGGATTCCAGTCCTGTCCGCAGCGATCTGAAGAAACCGTTTTTTTGGGTGGGCCCCGTCACGTTTGTGGACTGTTCAGTTCTTGGCCAACCTTAAAACGCTGGCCGTCTGCGCACGTTTCTGGACGCGATCTCCCCGACTGTGGGAGACTCGGCATGACCGGCATTACCAACAGCAAGTGGCGGCGTTCGTGTCGCTCGATTCGTCCCTCGTGAAGGGAATCCACTGATCTCACCTGTGCTGCGGAAACGCTGTCGCAGAAGCTTCCACTGGAGTCCAATCATTCGAGGTAAGTTCCCTGGGCCGCTCCCGCCTCGTATTCGGTGGCGAGTTGGTCAGCCATCGCCTTCGTGAGAACACCCGCTTCCACACGGATTGTGAGTTGCTTGCGGAATGACTCTACGAGTTGGGCGGGACTATAGCGGGCGAACTGCATCATGTCGCTGATGCGACTGCCGGAAATCAGCTTTGTGACGTGATAACGGCCCCCCGTATCAATCACGACTTGTGCTTCGTTTGGCTGGCCGAAAAGATTGTGATAGCTCCCCATGACCTCCTGATAGGCACCGGTCAGAAACAAGCCGAGATAATAGTCTTCACCGTCTTTCCAAGGATGCAGTTCGAGTGTTTGTTTCACATCCTTCAGATCGACGAAACGGTCGATTTTGCCGTCACTGTCGCAGGTCACATCGACTAATGTCGCGAAATCTTCGGGAATTTCATGGAGCCGGTGAATCGGGCAGATCGGGAATAACTGACGAATCGCAAAGCTATCGGGCGCCGATCGAAAAAGAGAGAAATTGCAGAGATACTTTTGTGCCAATATCTTCTTTAACTGTTCAAATTCCTCGGCGGGAAAGCTGTTTTCTTCCGACTCTTTCAGTGCTCTGGCACAGGCTTCCCAGAACAAGACTTCCCCTTTGGCTCGGTCTTCAAGGCTAATCAGGCCGAGATTAAATTGCGTGTGAAGCTCGTCCTTGTGCTCGAGGGCATCGTGATAAAATTCCGTATAGTTCTTTCCATTGATGCCGTCGCACAAATCTTTCAATTCCATAATGACCTGAGGGTCATCCGCGTCGATGGTGACCTCTGGTTCGTCGTCGGCGAAGGTTTCGATCTCGTCTCGAATCGAGGTGATAAAGACGGTGTGATAGGCCGTCATGAATCGGCCACTTTCGGTGACGAGGTGCGGATGAGGCACGTGCTCGTCCTCGCAGACCGCTTTGATGGCATAGACCACATCGTTGGCGAATTCCTGCACGGTGTAATTGACACTGGACTCAAAACGCGTGCGCGAGCCGTCGTAATCGACACCCAAACCACCACCGATATCGAGATACTCGATGCCGCAGTCGATCTGTCTCAGCTTGGCATAGACGCGTGCGGCCTCTTTCATCGCAGTCTTCACCCGCTTGATGTCCGTGATTTGCGAGCCGATGTGAAAATGGAGTAACTTCAACTGGCCGTCGAGTCCCGCCTGTTTGAGGAGCCTCACGCACTCGAGCAACTCCGAAGTGGTTAAGCCAAATTTGGACGAGTCGCCTCCCGACGCAGCCCACTTGCCCGAGCCGCGAGAATAGAGTTTGACGCGCAGCCCAATCCACGGAGCGACCCCCATCCGTCGCGACAGTTTTACGATCATTTTCAGTTCGTTCAACTTTTCGACGACGATGGTCACGCGTTTGCCGGCACGGACACCGAGCAACGCGGTCTGAATGAACGCTTCATCCTTAAACCCGTTGCACAGCAGGAGTGATTCCGGAGTCTGTTGTTGGGCGATTGCCGCATAGAGTTCGGCCTTCGATCCACATTCCAGACCGACTCGGCAGCGAGAACTGTCTCGCAAAAATTCCTCCACAACCTCGCGACGCGGATTGACCTTCATGGGAAAGACGGGGTAATGTTGGCCGTGAAAGCCGTACTGGGTAATGGCCGTGTGATACGCCTCGGATAACATCCGCAACTGACTGGTCAACAACTGTGGGAAGCGGATTAAGAGAGGCAACGAAAGCTTGTGGACTTGTAGCAGGTCATCAACCAGTACCTTCAAGTCGACGTAACGAGGATCGTCCTTCGCGGGATGGACCATCAGATGCCCTTCCGGACTGATGTCGAAATAACCGGCGGACCAGTTCTCAACCCCGTAGATTTGTTGAATGCGTTGGCGTGTTTCGTCGTTCATGAAACCATTCTCACAGGGGGGGGTACGAGGTCTCGATAGGGAAATAAGGACGAAGGGTCGCCACCAATTTTCGGACTCTGGTTCTGTTGTCACTCGTGCACCGTCGCTGCTCCCCGCAGGGCCTCCGCATCCCGACCCATCCGTTGGCGGATCCCGTCTTTTCCAGAGACGTGAATTCCGTCAGATTCGGCGATTGAATCACGACAATCGGTGGAAAGCGGAGTCTGGTCTGTGTTACTCACCGATTGACGCCGAGTGATCAAAAACGCGTGCCAAGCCTTTGGGTTTTATCGCTCGCGGCGACTGGCATTTTTATCAAAGTTTGTAATGATGCAATATGGAGTCCTTGGGAGATGGGCCGATGATATTTCCTTCGGGAGAGATTTTCAGTGGCTATGACGGAATCTTCGCGTTCACTCGCCGACCGGGTGCAGTCTCTCCGATTGCCGCCGCCGGGCGGTGGCTCGTCCGCTTCATCGCGACTACCGTGGTTTCTTTCCATGGTGTTGTCAAGTGTTGTGGTGTACCTGCTTTTACGGGGTAGTCCCTTGAAACAGCCGCCGGAATCTCGCGACACCTCTCCACAATCGACGACCGAAATGACGCCTGTTGTCCGGGACGATCGTCCTGTGCCGTCCGAGTCCAACGCGGCCAAAGAAATCGTGCTCGAATCCAAGGGCTACGTCATTCCCGAGCAGCAGATTCTCGTGAGTCCTCAGGTCAGCGGTCGAGTGATCGAATTGAACTTTGAAGCTGGTCAGCGGGTTGAAAAAGGGTTTGTCATCGCGGTGCTCGACAGTACGGAATATCAAGCGGAGTATGAGCGAGTGACGGCCCAGCTCGAATCGTCTCAAGAAAGCCTTGCAGAGGTGCGTGAGGGGAATCGTCCCGATGAAATCAAACAGGCGCGGGCGGACCTGGCAGAAACTCAGACCAATCTGGATCAGTCGGAAAAAGATTTGCAGCGGTCAACAGAGTTGTTCGGGAAAAAAATTATCCAGCTGCAGGATCTCGAACGCGCCAAATCGCAATATGAAGCATTGGCCCAACGCGTTGAAAAGTTGACCGCGACGGTGCAACTCATGCTGGATGGGCCGCGTAGCGAACGCAAGCGAATCGCCGAAGCGCAAGTCCGGCAGGTGACAGCCGAGTTGCGTCGGGCGAAGTGGCGACTCGACAACTGCATCATCACGACGCCGATCAGCGGTACAATTCTCAAGAAGAACACCGAAATCGGTAACATCGTCAACCCCATCGCCTTCAATGGTTCGTTCAGCCTCTGCGACGTGGCGGACCTTTCAAAGCTCGAAGTGGAGTTGAGCATTCAAGAACGTGACATTTCCAAAGTCTTCAAAGGACAATCATGCAAAGTCCGAGCGGAGGCCTACCCGAAGCGGATCTATGAGGGTTATGTGTCACGACTCCTGCCCATCGCCGACCGAGCCAAAGGTGCCGTGCCGGTGCGAGTTCGACTGGCTGTCCCGGCGGACGAGGAAGGTTTTTTTCTCAAACCGGAGATGGGCGCGACCGTGCAGTTTTATGCGCAACGTTCCGGTGACACGCCGGCTCAGGCAACTGCGTTACAGGCCAACGCTCAGCCGTACGACGTCGAG
Source organism: Schlesneria paludicola DSM 18645 (assembly GCA_945876035.1). Classification (GTDB taxonomy): domain Bacteria; phylum Planctomycetota; class Planctomycetia; order Planctomycetales; family Planctomycetaceae; genus Schlesneria; species Schlesneria paludicola_C. The sequence goes on from CAMCMU010000018.1 coordinate 67,300, forward strand.
ATCGCTGCCCCACAATTCACCACAGAAGATCCGGTGATCCCTCATCCGACACCGCCGTTGACACCGCCGTTGACACCGCATTGACAAACTCCTGCGTCCATAGAGCAGCGCTCTTGAGTACCGAAAATCCCATGAGGAATCCCTGATGTCGCACGAGTCACCTTGCGTCCAAGTTCGCGATGTTCACAAGTCATTTAAGCGAGGGGGTGACGTCGTCGATGTCTTAAATGGGCTGAATCTGGATGTGCAGCACGGCGAATTCGTGGGACTCATGGGACCGTCAGGGTCCGGTAAAACCACATTGCTGAATCTGATCGCCGGTCTGGATCGGCCGACACTCGGAGAGGTCATCGTTCAAGGGCAGACGATTTCCCGTATGACTGAGGGGCAATTGGCGGGTTGGCGAACGCGAAATATTGGGTTTGTATTTCAGTTCTATCATCTCCTTCCCGTGTTGACGGCGTTTCGTAACGTGGAACTTCCGTTGCTGCTGTTACCGTTGTCCGCCAAACAGCGTCGACAGCAGGTGACTACGGCACTCGATATTGTCGGTCTTTCTGACCGCGTGAATCATCGACCGGGTCAGTTGTCGGGCGGGCAGCAACAACGCGTCGGCATCGCCCGCGCGATCGTGACCGATCCGGCCTTGATTGTCGCGGATGAACCAACTGGCGATCTCGATGCAAAGTCTGCAGATGAGATTCTGAATCTGTTGGGGGAACTCAAGAAAACTCTGAATAAGACAATCGTCATGGTCACACACGACCCGCGCGCTGCGGAACGAGCGGATCGTGTGGTGCAGTTGGCCAAGGGACGTCTAGCCCCGCAATTGGCAAAGTGATTGGATCTTGTTGATGACGAACGAAGTCACGGTCCCCGGGCGAAGGCACAAACGTCGGGTCGGTGCATTAATCGGCGACAGCCCCGAAAAGAGACAACGATGAAATACTTTTTGCTCGTGTTTGAGACGATGCGTCAAAACTGGTTGCGAACGCTGCTGACCTCGTTGGGCACGATGATGATGGTGTTCGTGGTGACCTTGGTGTTTTCGATCCTCACGTTTCTTGATCGAGCCACTTCCGAAAAGAGTCAGAACCTGAAGGCCATTGTCTCCGAACGATGGCAGATTCCCAGTCAGATGCCCATCGCTTATGCGGACGCGTTGTCAGAAGGTGCCCCGCAGAAAGAAGGGGATCATCGCATCGAATCCAAGGATTCGATGACTTGGAGTTTTTACGGCGGCACGACCGAAAAAGATCTCCGCTTGGCCACACGCAGCAGCTTTTTGTTCGCCTTTGCCCTGTTGCCAAGTAGCCTGCTGACGATGATGGACGAACTGGATTCACTCGAAGGCCCGTTGAAAGCGGAATTCGAGGTGGTCGTGGGCAAGTTGGCGGACAATCGACGCGGTATCATTGTCGGCAAGGATCGCTTAGCGGCCTTGGAAAAGAGCGTCGGCGACACGATCACTCTTTACGGTCTCAACTACAAGGAGATCAATCTCGAAGTGGATATCGTTGGACTTTTTCCACCGGGGCGTTACGACAACAGCGCCGCAATCAACCGCGATTATCTGCGGGCCGCGCTCGATGCCTACCCGCAGTCGCACTCGGGTAAGTCGCATCCGCTGGCCAGTAAGTCCCTCAATCTTGTCTGGCTACGAATGAAGGACAAACAAATTTTCGAACAGGTTTCAAATCAAATTTTGTCGTCCTCGTCGTTCTCCAGTCCTGCGGTAAAAGTCGAGACGGCCTCGTCAGGGATTTCGACGTTTCTCGAGGCCTACCGTGATCTGATCTGGGGCATGCGATGGCTGCTGGCACCGGCGATCTTGGTGACTCTTTCGCTGGTGATCTCCAACGCGATCAGCATTGGTGTCCGCGAGCGGAGAATGGAGTTTGCGGTTTTAAAAGTTTTGGGATTCCGCCCGTGGCAGATTTTGTTGTTAGTCATCTCTGAAGCGTTAGCGATTGGCGTTTTCTCGGGAGTCTTCAGCGCCGGGCTGACCTACTATATGGTCAACGTGTATTTCGGCGGACTGAAATTTCCGATTGCGTTTTTCGGCGAGTTCCGTATTCCATGGGAAGCATTGTGGTGGGGCGCGGCGATCGGTGGAGGCACGGCCTTCGCTGGTAGTTTCCTCCCCGCATGGTCGGCCCGCACGGTCAAAGTCTCGGATGTGTTTGCGAAAATTGCGTGATGTTCTCTCGGCTGATGGTTTTGGAACGATTGTACCACGGGATTCCACCATGCTCTTCTCTCTTATCGCCGCCGCCCCTTGGCAGATTCGATCGGACTCTTGGTTAGTCATCGGAATGCTTGGGGGGACGATGACCCTGCTGTTGACGCTACTGGTCATCAGTAAAGTTCCTCTGAGCTATAACGTTTTGAATCTGACGTCTCGTTGGGTGACAACCGTGATGACCGCCTTGGCCTTTACCTTGGTGGTCAGCTTGTTGACGGTGATGTTAGCTTTCGTCAACGGAATGTATGCCTTGACTGAACAAAGTGGTCAACCGGGCAATGTCATCATTATGGCCGAGGGCTCGACCGACGAAACGTTCAGCAACCTCGGTGTGACGGACATCGGTGACATCGAAAACCAATCGGGTGTCGCCCGTAACGATCAGCGTGAACCATGCGTCAGCCGCGAAACGTACATCATTGTCAATCAGCCGATTGAAAAGGCGCAACCGGGAAAACCGAAACGGCGTTTTTTGTCAGTTCGAGGTGTCGACGATCCGGCGATGAGCGCTTCGGTGCATGGAATGATACTGACGAACGGCAGCCGCTGGTTTTCCGAGGCTGGGGTCCAGCAACTGGCCGAGGACGCAACTGGTCAGGCCGCAATTGAAGTTGTTCTCGGAGGCGGCATTGCCAAGCAGCTCGGATCAGATCGCACATCCGCCGAGCGAGCCAAGGCTCGGAATTCCGATCGACTCGATCTCGAAGATACCTTTGAACTGAATTACCGGACGTGGAAAGTCGTGGGGATCATGGAGTCGCTTGGCTCGACATTTGATTCGGAAGTCTGGGCAAAACGGTCACTGGTGGGTCCGATGTTTGGCAAAAACACCTACTCCACACTCGTCCTCCGATCGGATCCCAACTTTCGCAGGGAACGGCGCAAAGAGGTCATGTTGGCGCGCAACGAACGTGCCGACAAGACTCTTGAGAAGGCGCTCGTAAACTTCGAGAAAAAACGCTCCGAAGACATGGCCAGGCAGGCCGCAGACACCAAGAAAAAACCTTCACTTCCGAGTCGGCCTGTTCGGGAAAAAGTCGAACAACCGACCACCGATGCCGGATGGGGAGCAGAGATCCTCAAGGAGTACTTCAACACGGAATATGAAAAGTCCAAGGTCAACGCCATTGTCGAGACGAAGTACTTCGAGGGCCTGTCCTCTACGAATCTTCAATTTTTGATTGCGATTGAGTTTATCGCCGTGGTGCTCGCGATCGGAGGAGTCTTCGGGGTCATGAACACGATGTTCGCCGCCGTCAGTCAACGCGGGCGAGACATTGGCGTGCTGAGGCTTCTCGGTTTTAAGCGTTGGCAAATTCTCGTATCGTTTCTCTTGGAATCAATGGCCATTGCGATCGTGGGTTCGCTGATTGGCTGTGCTCTCGGCTACCTGTGGGACGGTGTCACGGCGTCGAGCATTGTCAGCAGTGGGCAGGGCGGCGGCGGCAAGGCAGTGGTCCTGAAATTGGTGGTCGATCTCAGCACTCTGGCGATGGGAATGTGCCTCGGTGTTGCTATGGGCTTATTGGGCGGGTTGATCCCGTCCTTATCAGCGATGCGGCTGACGGCTCTGGAAGCCTTGCGATGACAATCGGTGTGTCGTCGCCGCTGCCGGAAACGCAGGCATCGAAACCGGATCCCCGGTGTGACGCCGTCGGCGGGATTCGCGGCTCCTCGCTTCCTCCAACCGCGTCAGCCTCGGACGGGGCTTTATTTGTCGTTTTTTTTGGGGGGGGGCTTCCACAGACGTCCGATGCCCCTCCATCGGCGGTCATGCGGGGAGCAGATGGTTTTCTCGCTCCACATTTTTTCGTGGTGGCGTTCGATGCTCCTCGAGTGTTCCGGCTTGCCAATTCGCGACCACTCTGAGGCGAACAGGTGTCACACGGCACGAATCGACGGCCCCATTGGAATGTCCTCTGCGGTCTAGTGGTCGATGCCACAAGTCATTGATGAACATCCGGCTGTCGGGCTAGGGAAGCATGTTTGTCCCCATGATGAGCAAGCCCGCTGCGGAATTGCCACCGGTGGCGGATTTTGAATCGGAACCGTTCGCCTTCGGTGGAGAGACTGACGAACTTACGGAACCGACGGATGGGGCTCCTCTCGTCTGCGGCAGGTTGGGAGGAATCCCAGGTGAGAATTGCGCCTGCGTGACCGAATGGCCTTTATACTTCTGAGTAAAAGACTCCGGCGGTCGAGGAAGCTCGATTCCCGGAACCTCGCCAAACGATGAGTTCGCCGTGACGGAGAGTCCGGGTGCCAATTGCCTCGGTTCCTTGTTGGAGTCTCCGATCATCGGCCACATCACGCGTTGTCCATCGAAGTTTCCCGCATTATAGATTGTCCCGTGTTGAAAAGGACCTGTGCCGAAGATCCACGTGTCCCGAGCGTCGGCGGTAATCGGATGAGATCCTGATTGCCATACGGCTTGACCAGTGACTTGGTTGTAGGCAAAAACCGCCAGCTTCGCCACTCCCCGTTGATGGGTCGTTTTTGCCAGCGGGATCTCCGGAATGACCGAAGGAGCACCAGCTAACAGCGGCGAGGCGGGAAGATTCGTCTGCGGAATTCCCAACAGCACATCCTGTCGATTCGTACCGACCGCCCCTGCCCTCGCTTCGACCACATAGGTCGCGTCTTCACGCTGACTTTTCAAAAAAACACCGGCGGCCAAAAGCTTCTGGCGAATAGAACTGACAATGTAGCCCTCGTCAGATGCCCCCTTGAGATACTGCGGATCGAAATAGATGTCCTTCCCTTCAAGCTGGGAAAAATCCATATCATTGACCGATCGGTCAATCGCCGTGGAGAGCAGAATCTGTTCGGTTCCGGTTCTCAGTGTGTCGGACATGCGCGTTGTCCCGCAACCGAGAATGCTCCATGCGAACAGCACGCCGATGGTCACGACTTTGCCTCGCGATATTACGAGTAATATGCGATGGCTAGTCCGAGCCAGACGATTTGCTCGAGAAACATCCAACATCTGTGATGCCGTCCTTGCGGGGAGAATTATTTCCTGCGAATGGTACCGCCAGATGGGCCCGCTCACCAAGATCAGTTTTTAATCTCATGCCCATCGCAATCGAGCACCGAATCCGTTGGCCTTTGATTGACGGACAATCTTCATTTTGTGGTTAGTGCGGACCTTAGACAGCGATGAGAAAGCAGGCGGCTCGGGAAAAACTACGATTTTGGCGTTGGGCTCGTTGTCCTTGCGAATCCCCTCCGCTTCCCTGTCTTCCTAAATTCAAGTATGCATGGTGGTTAAAAAGGCGGCCTCTCTCTGTTGGCCCAATCTTCGCAAATTGCCGTAGCTGTCTGCATCCGTGGTTTGATAGGACACAGATTGCAGTCATTTATTCAGTTTCAGAAGAGACGGTTGCAGGAGATCGGCCGGACATCGTTGCCGGACGGAGGCGGCTGCCTTGTCCGAGACGATTTTAAGGCGCGTCCGAGCCGTAAGAAGAATTCCGAGGGACAGGAAGCAATACTTGCAGTGGTTCGAAGCGTCGAAGGAAGTCGTTCAGGCCACAATCAAAAAACAGGGCTCCACAGGATCAGCGACACGTGGAACGCCAGCCGGCCTCAACGAACAAGCAATCTCGTCTGAAGAGCCGACGCCGAGTCGATCTGATAGGATCCCAAAAAGGACGCGCATGAACGCAGGTTGACCGAAAAGAGGAGTGGTTAGCACTGCCGTAACTTTTTCAGAAAGACCGTGACATGGTCGATTCTCGTCTGCCGTGGTGGCTGATTTTGTTGCTCGGCGTTTGGGTCATTTCACTGACGCTTTGGTCATGGCCGCGCGCTCAACGAGAGATTCGCTGGGGCGCTGGGTTGTTGTCGTTGGCATATCTTTTGCTTATTTTTCTCGCTCTGGGCGGCGATCCACGCACCGCGGCGATTGCATCGGAAGAGGTGGTCGGAAGTGCCGCCAAGTCATGGCCGGTGCTGATGGCCAATGCCGTCGGTTTGGTGGCCGGATTTTTGCTGTTGGGACGGCCCCAATCGCGAGGGCAATTGACGTGGTATACGCTCTTGACGTTAGCGAATGCGACGAGTTGTCTGGCTAGTGGAGCCATCGGTGTCGGTTGGAGTTTGCTCTTGATGGCATCCGCGGTCAGTGGTGTTCTCATTCTTGAACTGAGTCGCGGCGATGGCGCATCGTTACCGGAGTGGTTTCCTTTATCAAAACCCGACTTGACGACAGTCGAACAAACGGTCGAATCGGTTTCGGTCATCGCTGTGACAGGCCTTCTGTTGGCAATGGTGTTTGTTGGAACGATCGCCTATGTCATGCGGGTTGAGGTCTCACGCACGAACGCCAGCCAGCATTTTTCGGCGATCCCCTCGGCCGATCAAATTCTAAAAAAACTGCCGGCGAGTCGCGATGTGGAGTCGTTCTCCACACTAGGGGTGTTAATCCTCGGTCGTCGGGCAGATATCGTTGTGCTTTTGAGTGCCCTTGCGTTTCTGGCGTTGGCCATGCACAACTCAACGAGTGTCGTTGGCGTGACGTGTACGCACAGGAGTGGCCTGAGCGATTCTGACACCAGAGACGACATTTCGGACACGACCCCCGCAAGCGTTCGTCCTCATTCAGCAGGATCATGACATGCAATTTGCGCACTGGAATCAGGGGCTGTTGGTCTCTGCGATCTATGTTGTCATGGGGGGGATGTTGTTGGTCTCCGCGTCGTCACTACGGCACCGCATGATGGCTGTCGGTGTTCTGTCTCAAGCCATCATGCTGGCACTCGCCACTCAGGGAACATTTTACGGACGGCATGAACTGCAAGTGGCTGCAATCGTGATGGCGATGGTATTTATCCTATGGGGTCTTCTCGCGGTATGCGGTGAAACCGACGACCCATCGTCCCCTGAAAAACAAGACACCGTCGAGTCGAACTCCGCGGTTGACCCTTCTTTGTCAGTGGAACAACAATGACAACGATTGCTGCGTGGTTGTTGTTGCTCACTGTCGGATTGCCCACGGTTGGTGTGCTGGTGGCTGTGATTCTGACCAGTTTGGCGAAGCCGCGGGAAGGTTCTGCGATTTTTAGTGTGCGGCTTGGAATATTCGCCAGCATCAGCGCGGCCTTCGTGCTGTTACTGTTGCTCATCGGTGTCATCGAGGCCCCCGTTCCGGAAGCTGTTTGGCCGATCGGCACGGCACTCGAATTGTCGGGGCCGAAACCGATTCGAATCGCATGGGGTTTGCGGGCAGACCTGATTTCGGTGAGTTGGATCATGATTGTCAGTATTCTAGCTTTTGGGACGCTGTCTTCCGTACGAACGGGCCTGCAGGGATGTTGCGGCGGTTCGTTGGCAATAACGGCGGGAACGTTACACGTCTCCGCCGTGGCCTTGGCGATGTCGACGAGTTTCCCTCAACTGTTGTTTTTTTGGGGAGCCGTTCTTCTGGCGACATGGACTATGGTCGGTTGGTCGACGCCAACCGATGACTCAACGCACTCATTTCGCCATGCGGCCATCACGAGTCTTGTTTCGGATGGTCCGTTGGTTTTGGCGGTTCTTTTGATGAGTGTGACCTGCCGGACAATGTTGCTTGATGAGGTGTTATCGGTTGAAGGGATGACGGCACTCCGTCGCGACAACCCGTTCTTGCCGGGCTCGATAGGAACTCTGCTGGTTCTCAGTCTCTGGGGTCGGAGCGGTCTGTTTCCCTGCTTTCTGTGGAACCAAAGTTCGACTGCATGGGATCCGCCGATATGGAGAATGGTTTATTTCGTGGCCTACGTTCCCTCGTCCCTGTGGCTGCTACTGCGATTCTATCCTGTCATCGCGTCGTCAGAGGCATCACTGGCGTTGCTTGGTGGATTGGGAATGCTCGGCGCAGTCGTCGGGGCGTTCGTTGCTTGTGGTCAGATCGAGCCACGCGGCATAGCCTCCTTTCTGGTGACATCTCAAGTTGGCGTGGTCTTCGCTGCGGTGAGTTGGTGGCTTTCCAATGCCGGATTTCAACAGGGTCATTCTGACGGAATCGTGGAGGCCGTACCGCCGTTGATGGATGGCATGCGAGTTGTCATCGGACAATCCGCGGTATTTTTCGCCGCACTTTTTATTTGGAGGTCAACATCATTCACGGACGTTCACAGCAAGAATTCCGGGTGTTCAACTCGCTCGTCATGGTCTGCGCCTCTCGTCATTCTGAGCCGAGAGAAACTCTACGTTGAAAAAATAGTTTTCCAACTCATTACGGTGCCCACGCGATTTTTCCTCGACATGGCCAGAAGTGTGGATCGATCGCTCAAAGAGTCCTGCTTCGCGGCGATCGCAATTCGCTTACCGGCGTGGATTGGTCAACAGATTGAATCACTTCAAATCGGTATTCTGGAGTTTGAGTTGGCGACCGCTCTTCTCAGCGGTCTGATTGTACTGCTGACGTGGATGTTGGTGACTTAAACCAACCACAAACGGAATGCCGTGGGAAACGTGTTTCAATAGGATTCGTGGTTCGTTGTTGCATTGTGTTGCGACGACAATACGGGCTAGCGACCGACGTTCACGGCGAGGTTAAATCAGGAGCTCATTTTCTATCAAAACATGTGAGAAGTGATGTGCCAAAGTGTCTCCAACAGCGTCCGGCGATGATCGAATCCAACGCGCGGACGGGCCCTCCTGTGGTGTCAGGGAATTGCGAGGCCCATGATGCCACCGGCCTGTCTCGCCGGGGCGTAACAGACGCCTGAAACCGAGGCTGAGCCGTCCCATGGTCCAGCGTGCGTTGATGTCTTGAATTGGTCGCAGCTGTATCTTGCCATCTGCGGTACGGTAACGCATCGCATCAATCCCAACTGGACCAAAATACCCCATCTCTTGCAGTCGAAACGCGGTCCGTAGGGCAATCTGAACCGCCGATTGCCAATCGTTGCTGAGCCCCGGCGTGATTCCAGCCTGCTGAGCGAAACTCGGTGATTGACCGCCCCCCCGTCTGGGGAGATTCCATTGGACCTCGGAATTTAACGCGTGCTGTTCACCGAGATTGTCACAAGGCCGCACCAAACCGACCTCACTTCCGAACCGCGGCACGTGGCTCGATAGGGGAGAGCTCCGGCGGCTGCCGGTTGACGCAAACACACTTCCTGAATATTGTCCCCGTCCGTCAACCAGCATCGGTACGGTTTCTATCCATTGAGGTGTTCCGACAGAGGGTATCTCCATCTGGATTCCGACCTCATCAATCCGCTCGACCCAGGGCTCAAAGAAAACAACTCCATCCGTTGCCAGTCGCCGGGCTATCCAAGTTCGAGCGGCAGCTGTGATCGTCGAACCACAACCGAGCACCCGTTCGCGTGCCGACATCCCGAACTCGGCTTTGACAACCCATCGGTCTACTGGACTGAGCGACGCGATTTGGTGCTCGATTTCGGTGATCGTGGTCGCGGTCATCGCGCCCGGCAATCCCACGTCAAATTCACGTTCCAGCAGTGCCGAAATCCGGCGGGAATTGGCCTGCCTGACGGCGGCAAGCGGTGGTTGGTGATGTTGCCAACCACGTGCGACACACAGACGCCTGATGTCCTCCGTCCAACCCCAGGGGAGGCACTCGACATCACCCGGCACCTCATCGAATGAGCTGACGGGCCGGACTCGAGGGAGCCCCTCCGCAGAGGCACGCTCAAAAAAAAACGGATCAATCGCTTTGGGGGTCCAGAGGTAATCATTGTCATTGGCGATTGCCAGCCAAGACGATGCCATCTCGGCACGAATTCGGAGCAGCTTTGCTGGCAGTATTCGTCGAGGATCGGCCAGAGCATATTCAAACTCGAAGTTGCCGAGAAACAATTTCGACATGGCGAAACGTTAGAGGTTTCCTAGGGATTCTGAGGACGATTTGATGCGTGGCCAGAGACAAAGGATGGCCAGCAATCCTGCGAGCGGCAAGAGGCTCGCCATCGCCATTCCGATATCGAAGCTACCCGATTGATCAATCCAACGCCCAAACAAAGGATGCAATGGAGCCACGCAGATCCACGCCATGGCACCCAACAGTCCGCTGAGCACACCAAGGTGTTTGTTGGTGATTTCTTGAGCCAGAGAGTAGTAGCAGGGGAACAATCCTAGAGCTCCAGCACCGACCAGTAGCAGCACCGAGAGCAAGGCGGGCCCCGATGGCAACCACGGTATCAGTCCACCACACCCGACTAACACCGTGCACACGCCGAAGACAAGCGAACGGGATCCATGAACCGTCCAGCCTCGGTGGGCCAGTAATGTCGTGACTGCGCCTGCAGACAAACAGCCGACGTCGGTCATGACGTTGAACCAAAAATTGAAGTCGAGCATGGCGGTTTCTGAATAACCGCGGCCTTGTTGCAAAAATTTGGGCAACCAGACTCTGAACAAGTGCCAACAGGAATTGATGGAGACAATGACCACCAGCAATACCAAAAACTTTCGACTAAAAACGGCACGAAGAATTGTATCGCTGGAATGGCCAATCAAGTCTGGGGCTGAAGTCCTCGTCTCCGGCAGCGATTTGGGATCAGACGCGAGATTCTCGTCAGAGGGATCGCTCTGGAAATCTCGGGCACGAACGGAGACGAGCCAGAGGATGACCCATAAGGCACCGATCGCACCGATGACTTGAAACACCGGACGCCACGCTCCGGGCTCCGTTGTCAGTGTCGATTCCATCATTCCTTGTGAGGTCGTCAAAACCTCTGAGGGAGACTTGGCCAGCATTTTCTTGATGATCAACGGCGTCACGATCGCCCCGATGGCCGTGCCACTTTGCAGAACACTGTTTCCCAATGTCCGACGATCGGGCGGAAGTAATCGCTGCGTCGTCTTCAGCGCGCAAGGCCAATGGCCGGCCTCAAACAGTCCCAAAAACAAACGGCAGGTCAGCAGTCCGGCGTAGGTCTCAACAAATCCCGTTGCAAATCCCATGGAAGACCAGAGCAGCAGAACGACAGGATACAACCATCGGACACTTGTTCGGTCCGCAATGATTCCGAAAATGATCGATCCGGCCGCGAACGCGAGGCCGAACGCGAGTTCGAGATTGCCATATTGTTGCTCTGATATGTGGAACTCCTCTGTGATCCGTTTCGACGTATTGGAAAGCGTCTGCCGATCCATGTAGTTAATTGTGCTGGCCATCAGCAACAACCCGCAGATCCACCAAATCCAGACATTGCTGCGTGCGGTAACCGTTGCCATGGATCTCAAACCTTCGTAAGTTGGGTGTCTGCTTCAAAATCAGAGAGCAAGAAATCAGCGCACTCAAGTGCAAATAACCGGAAAATCAGCGAACGTGAAGCCCCTCGAGCGGGCCGGAGGATGACTCCCCTTTGGGGTCAGAACACTAAACAGTCGGCGGAGTGTCCCACGAGATGCCATCCCAAGCGATCATCTGTTCGAGCATTCCACAGACCGAACCTGTGAAGGCTCGGAAAAGGTGCTCCCCCTTCTCCGCGGTTCCCGCCTGTGGTGATCCGATATAGCCGAGGTCGGTCAGGTCATTGGTCGTCCAAGCGCGATGCGCCGGTTCAAAAACACTACCACTTGGAATCGTTTTCAGATGTGCAATGTCTTTGACGAGGTGCGGTGCCATTTGAAGAACCATCGACGTTTCCCATTCGCAGGCATGAGAGGCCCCGGGCTGAATGAAGTCTTTTCGGCCGTCACGAGCGTTGCTCGCCTCCCAATAGTTGGCAAACAGCAGTAGTAAATCTTTGCGAGCCCGATGTCGTTGGCGGATTTCAAAAACGGCCTGCTTTCCAGGTGTCGTATTGCCTCCATGTCCATTCAACAGGACAACCCGACGAAATCCGTGCCGGAGAAGGTTCTCCATCATATCGTTCAGCAGGTCGATGTATGTCCGCGGCGCCGCCGAGAGAGTTCCCGGAAAATCAATGTGGTGCTCAGAGTTTCCCAACCACATCAATGGTGTAAAGAGAATTCGATCCTGCATGACTTCGCTGACTCGACGGACTACTTCACCGAGTAGCAGACTGTCGGTGAAGAGCGGCAAATGAGGCCCGTGTTGCTCCATCGCGGCAATCGGAATGACAACGGGAACGTCTCGCGACAATTTTTCGACATCGGGCCAAGTCAGGTCGGCGAAGTTCATGGTCTGTTCCTCGTTAAGACAATTGTCAGGGGACACGGAAAGTCTGCGGCAGCCGTTTTCGTCAGATGCAGAAGACGTGTGCACACGTCTTCTGCGGGGGAATCATTGCGGTGGACAGTCCCACGATTTGCCATCCCAAGCGATGACCTGTGCCAGCATCTTGGTCACTCCGCCTGAAAATACTTGAAACAAGTGCTCCCCCTTTTCGACATTCCCTGCTTGGGGCGAGCCAAGGTATCCGAGATCGCTCCGGTCATTTGTGGTCCACGCGCGATGTGCGGGTTCAAACACAGAGCCAGACGGAATCGTTTTGAGTTTTGAGATCTCTCTGACAAGATGCGGAGCAATTCTGAGGATCATGGATGTCTCCCATTCGCACGCGTGCCACATTCCCTCTTGAACGAGGTCAGCTCGCCCTTCACGCGGATCGGCACTCTCCCAATAGGTCGCGCAGAGCAGCAACAGATCCTTCCTTGCCCGATGTTTTTGGCGGATTTCAAATACGGCCTGCTTGCCCGGAATCGAATTCCCTCCGTGCCCATTGAGCAACACGATCCGACGAAATCCGTACCTCAACAGGTTTTCGATCATCTCGTTGAGCATGTTGAGGTAAGTCCGAGGACTGGCCGACAGCGTGCCCGGAAAATCAATGTGGTGTTCCGAGTTCCCGAGCCACATCAAGGGTGTGAAGAGTACGGTTTCTTGCATCGCTCCGCTGACGCGACGAACGATTTCGCCGAGGAGCATGCTGTCCGTAAAAAGTGGCAAGTGTGGTCCGTGCTGCTCAATCGCGGCAATGGGGATCACGACGGGCATGTCGCGCGACAATCGCTCGACATCCGGCCAAGTCATATCCGTCAGATTCATGGGTCTTGCCTTTGGAATCCAAATTTGCGACGGGGGGAGCTAGACGGCCCCCGTAAAGTTAATCAGTGCGACGACAATTCATGTCGATCTTGCGGACATTTTTCAAGCCCGATGCGACACAATATGCGATTCTCAACAAGTGTGAACGTTCCGTGGCATGGAGAGGGAGTCTCTTTTTATGGTTTCGCCAATGCCTGACGAAGGTCGGAGTCACCTGATTCGGAAGCGGCTTGTGTCGCAGAAGTTTAGTCTTGAATGATTCCGGATGACGTAGCCTAGACGCCAACGCTGCCACAGGGAGGTGATCGGTGTGGTTGACCGGGCGGACATACTTTGTCTTGCCTGACTGAAAGGGAAGAGACAGCCGACGTTTTATGATGCTGCGGACGGATCCGTGTTTTTGCCCCGCAGCCATCGAGGATCAATCGGTCGAGACGCTGCTTTTTTAGAGAGCGGCGTGGAAAATACCAATCACCAAGTCCTTGAGGCTGCCGTAGGATTCAATCATCACGGTTTGGCGCTAAGATCGCATCGGCAAACAAACTGTCCGCAACCGGGGCAACCGGAGCCATACTTTTTTCTGACCGCTGATTCCAAATCAACGCCGGCAATATTGGCCAGAGTTGCCAGCCAGGCAAGAACATCGGCAAACTCCAGTGCAAGTTCTTGGGGGGACCCGTCACGCAAGGCCGCTGACAATTCACCGACCTCCTCCATGAGCCACATGAACGTGCCATCGATTCCACGAGCCTGATCTTTGGCCCCATACATTTTCAAGATCAGTTCTTGGAGATCATGGAAGGTCAGTGATTTCTGTTCCGCCAAGGCAAAGCCCTCCGAATGACCCGTCCGATTTGAGTCCAGCGACCCGCGCGAAGGGACATTAAATCGTTTTTGATTGCCGAATTCTCGATATAGTTGGTGACCACCTTCAGCGTCTTCGTGTCCGGTGCCGAGTCGAGTGTGATGAGTTCGACGCGACGGTTCTTGTCCTTGGGCTTGTAGATGTCAGCGTGCGTGGCACTGAACTCCTCGAACGCGCCGTCACAGGCTAGCTGCCCGAAGCGTCGCAGCGGGACACCACAGCGATGGCAGTGGAACTTCACCTGCTTGGCAAACGCTTCGATGCTCTGCTTCCACCAACCCGCCTCGATCGGGACGCCAAGGTCGGGCCACTCCGGGTCGTCGGCGTGCAGCATGGCCTGGGCACCGGCGATCTCGCAGAAGTACCCCCGCAGCCCCTTGCCCGGCACCGTGCAGATCATCGCCGACCAGTTCTGGTTCACGTCGCAGTTGGCGATCAGTTCCCAGCGTTCGGCCTCGTTGGGCATCACGTCCATCATGGCCACGAACGGCGGCGAGTGCCGAGAGTCCTTGTCGTGCCCCTTGATCTGCTTGCGGCACTCGGGCCAGTCACGGTAGAACTCGTCATACGCATCTTGGTCCATGTGGACGTTCAGGTTGCTGACCTCGGGGTTGAACGTGATCCGAGCGAACTTGCCCTTCCCAAACAGCTTGTTGCACCACAACCCACACTGCTCCTGCGGGATATGCTGGCGGAGAACAGTGCACGACTCCTCGAACTTCGGGTGCATCGCCGGGTTGCCACCGAAGATGCCCACGACCCCGAAGTAGTCCTTCAGGCTGATCACGGCCTGCTCGAACTCCTCAGTCGAGAGGTAAACGTTTTTGCCGCCGAGGTTACTCCCCTGCGTGCAACCGAAGCATTGCTTGTCACAGGCACGGGTGATATGGATCTGAAGGATGCCGTTACGCCAAGTGTTACGCTTCATGCTGGGAGTCACCATCTTCGCCAGCGCGGCCTGCTCCTTCATCTTTCACTCCTTTGAAAGGTTCGGTTATCGGCCATCGGCGTACGCCGGAGAGTCGTGATGCAGAACGCTCGTTACCGGGACATACTTCCAGTGCCGAGCATGATCCCGTTAGGGCATGAACGTCATCGAGTACAACCGCAGCACGCAGGTTGACTTCTCATGGTACACCCACGGTTTGCACGTTGTACCATAGGGCGTCAATGTAAGGGAAGTCGGCGAAGGACGAATCGACGATATGTTGAGCTGTCTGCCAGCGAATCCTAACCCGGATTATTCATGCGACCCCAATGAAACGGCCCCCTTTGGCGTAGAAGGCGTTGTGACATCAGCACTTCAACGCCGCAGGGAGGCCGGGGATGAGTTTACAGGGTGTGTTGCCGTTTGTCCTCGATTTCTCGGCGGAGCGGCCGATCGAAGTCGAGGTGTCTCAGGCGCAGTTGACGGGCGAGGCGGGGCTGTTGCCGATCCGGCAGTTTGATGAGGCGATTCGATTGACTGCGCGGTTCGGGGCGGCATTGTGGGACGCGCGCGGGGGCGAGGTGTTGCACTCGAACCTGTCGATGGTCCGTCAGCGGATCTATGGCATTCTGGCCGACTACGAGGACCAGAACGATCACGACACTCTCCGCAGCGACCCGGCGTTCAAGCGGGTGTGTGACCGCCTGCCGAACGGGATCGATCTGGCCAGTCAACCGACACTGTCGCGGTTTGAGAACGCCGTCTCGATCGCTGATCTCAGGCGATTGCGTGACGCACTGTGCGACGAGTTTCTGGACGCCTTCACCGTGCCGCCGGCGCGCATCACGCTCGACATGGACGCCTTCGACGATCCCGCACATGGTCGGCAGCAGTTGATCTTCTTTCACGGCTTCTACGAGCAGTACCAGTACCTGCCGATCGCAATGACGTGCGCCGAGACCGACAGGGTTGCGCTGGTCGGTCTGCGTCACGGCACGTGTGCGGCGACGCTCGGAGCCGACGCTGATCTGCGGTATCTCGCGCGGCGCATTCGCGAGCGGTTCCCCGATGTCGAGATCATCGTGCGTGCCGACAGCGCCTTCGGCGTACCGCTGATGTACGACGTGTGCGAGGAACTGCGGCTCACGCACACCTTCGGCCTAGCGATGAATCCCCGCTTGAAAGCCGCCAGCGCCGACCTACTGGCGCAGG
>CAMCMU010000019.1 GCA_945876035.1 Schlesneria paludicola DSM 18645
CGGCACAACGACGACCAGATCGGCGGGACTCTTGTTGAAGCCGTTCGTCGAGATGACCAACGCCGGACGTTTGCCCGCCTGTTCCCGACCCCGCGTCGGGTCGAGGTCTATCAACCACACTTCGCCGCGCAGCGGAGTTGTCATCGTCAGTCCTTTCCGAGTCCGTCCTTGAGTGTCTTGTCCCACGCCTTGCGTTCCGCCTGTTCGGCAGCCCACGCCTTCTTGTCGCTCCGCAGTTCGCCATACGCCCGCGATGCCTGCTCTAAAAACCGTTCTCGACGAAGCGATTCAATCGCCTGTTCCAAGACAGTGGGCATCGACGCCCCCAACTCTTCAGCCAGTGTTTTCAATTTCCGGTGGCTCTCCGGGTTGATGCGAACGGTGGCAGACATGCTCTCGCTCCGTGAAGGAATCCAGTCGTGACAACAAAAGTGAACGCGACCGAGTATACATCGGCGTATTCACTTCGTCACGCACAATCCGAACGACGGGAGCGCGGCGATGGGCGGACGAAATGGCCGAGACCCGGCGGAGAATCTTTACCAGCGTGTCACTGACTCATCACCTTCCCGCTCTGCTTGCCCGGCAACGAACTGAGATCGATCGCCTGCGGGCGGCTCGTGACGCGAAGGGGCTCGAATACCAGATTCGAAACTACTATCCGCACCCGATCGCCTTACGCTGTGACCTGCCCCCATGAATCACGCCGCCAA
The DNA here is from genome assembly GCA_945876035.1 of Schlesneria paludicola DSM 18645. Taxonomy (GTDB): domain Bacteria; phylum Planctomycetota; class Planctomycetia; order Planctomycetales; family Planctomycetaceae; genus Schlesneria; species Schlesneria paludicola_C. The sequence continues at coordinate 714 of CAMCMU010000019.1, forward strand.
AACGAGGCTGGTCGTGAGATGATTCCAGCCCTTGCAAGCGGCCAGAAAAAGTTCTACAAAGTTCTGCCCACTCGACTATTGAAAAATAGCTGTCGACGCATACGCCGACAGCTATTTTTTTACAGCCGGAGTGGTTCGCCCGCGGACAACTTCTCGAAAAATGGCGTTTGCAGTAATCGCTTCCGGATTTCCCGTTGGCCTCGATTTCGCGATTTTTCAGCCTGTGCCTCTTATGTATATAGATAGATTGATCAGCATGTTTAAGCCGATTTCGAAAAAACGCAGAATTAGAAGGTGGATCCTCGTTTTTTTGTTTGTGGGAATCATCGGCGGTCTGTCGGCAACCGGTCAGTGTTCTGAGCCTGTCGCGTCGTGGGATTTTACTCAAGGGAATCAGAGTTGGACCGCAAACAGATTGGTGACGAACGTAAGTCATTCGATTGACGGCTGGTCGATGAATGTACAGGGCCCCGATCCCTATCTGACGAGTCCGCCGGTCGACTGCCCGGCGGATCAGTTTCTGGTGCTGAGTCTGAGAATGCGTTCGACGGCGAGTGCTGTCGGAGCCGTCTATTTTGGCAAAGAATTCTCCGAACAAGACAGCCGTCAATTCGTCGTCGATAATGATGGCCAATGGCACGTTTATCGGATATCGCTTCCGGCCCAAGGTTTTGGCGTCCGGTTCCGCCTCGATCCCAGTCACATGGATGGTATGGTCTCGGTAGCTTGGGTTCGCATCGAAGCGTTTGCCGAGTACCCCAGCGAGCCGTGGGCTAGTCCGCACGAAGTGCGTTTCAAGAAATCGATTGGTGGGGGGTTGTATACCACGCATGGCGAGGACACCGCAATCACGCCTCGATTTCTTGCCACACATCCTGAATTTGTCGAGTCTTACCCGTTCGACGGAATTGTTTTGCCGGCCCTTCTTTCGAAGGAGTGGGTCGCGAGTCTTGGCTTGAAAAAAAAGACGCCGACAGGTGAGATCCCTTGGGAACCGTTACTACTCCACCACTTTCTTTGGAATACGATCAGCATACCCGATGAGGCCGTTGCTCAAACAATCTCCGATCTCAATACGATGCGGCGTGGGAGCCTGACCGACAATTTCCTCATTTATGGAATGCTCGAAGGATCGCGCGGCCGCGATATCCCCGACCTGACCGATGATCATGATTGGTCAATCATCGAAAACAATGCGAGGCTTGCCGCGCGGATTTGCCGTAAGGGCAAACTGAAGGGATTTTGGCTAGATACCGAGCAGTACACATTCTACCGTTGGCGTGCGGAATCCGGTCCCTTGGAAATGGACCCTGAAAAGTCCAAGGATCTTCATTTTCCGCTGGGAAAAGATAAGGATAATCCGGAACTCCTCCGACGACGGGGAGCTCAGTGGATCAAAGCGGTTCAAGCGGAATTTCCTGAGATCAAGATCATGACCACTTTTGCGTGGTCGGAAGATTCCATCAGTTATGGACCGTTGATGGGAGTCATTCCTTTCTTGGATGGAGTTCTCGCAGGGATAGAATCTCCAGGACAGATTATTCATGGTCATGAGAATACGTTCTATTTCGGTCATGCCGCAGGGACAGTTCATGCGCCGACAGGGTTTCTTGGCGACCGTAGCCGATACGCGTGGGCCCGGTCTGCGATTCGAGGCTGGCGGGCTCTGAGCAATAACCCCGCACGTTATGATTCGTTTGTCAGGGTTGGTATGGCCGCGTGGGTGGAGGACCATCCTTGGGGAGCGCCACCAGGCACGGCCATCGGAACCAAGCAGACGTTATGGTCCAACTTGCCGCTGGCTCTTGCTTATTCGGACGAATATGTTTGGGTCTGGTCGGAGTTTAGCCATTATGGAAAAAATTCCCCACCTCTGATCAACCCCTTTCTAGCTTCCTTAAACAATCAAACATTCAATACAGGGGCGGAAGCTGCGGCAACATTCCACGAGGACTTTGCTGCAGATCCACTGCTACGGGGTTGGTACTTCGACTTTGACATGTTGGCCATCGGTCGCAAGACAACACCGGAGCAACAAGCGCCGGCGATGAGCACTGACACTTTGCCCTACGTCTGGAACCAACAGGCACAGGTCTTGATGGTCAAAGGCGACAATCCGTCGCGACTTGACGGCCAGCGTCGCCGCTTTGTGCGACCACTCATGGCCGATGCAATGCGTACCGGTTTTCAGACGGCGATCGACTTTCGAGTAGAATCCTTCGGCTCCGACGATCACAACCCGATGGTCCTCGGTTTGTTCAACAGCGGCTTGCCACTGAAAGAGTTTTCGATGGCCTTACAAATTACCAGCCCCGAAAAGATCACCCTGGAAATCGTCTCCAATGGAACATCGCTGACACGGCCCATGACGATCCCGGGAGGCATGAAAGTCGGTCAGACGTATCAATGGGCGTTGCACTATTCTTCGGCGACGAGGAGTCTTCAATCAACACTGACGGCAATGGCACGACATGCGGTGCCTTCCGCCGAGGTCAGTTACCTTCTTCCGGCCAGTATGGGCCCAATCGCGGCGGACGAACTGGGAATCGCCATCTACGAAACGTCGCCAAGCAAAGTTATGACGGATGAACCGTACCGCTATTCCGTCCAAAAAGTAATTTTCAACCCTTGAACATGCGGTATCTGATAGCCAGTCCCGCGCAGCGGTTGCGATCCTCGACGCAGCGACCACAGGATGGGCCATCGGTCGCTCCCTTTTGACCGAACGCGGAGGAGAAAAAGCAGCGAATTTCGACTATGAGGGACTGACTGAGGGCGATGGGCGCACAGCCGTCTGATCTGCCGTTTGGAATACGATACCGGTAAGGCACGGGTCCTGTTCCGCTTTGATCTCAATGATCCGCTATGACGGATCCCCGAACGGATGGAAGTCACCACTTGCGGAGTTGCAAGAAACATCAAGGGGGAGAGCTTTCGGGGCGTAAATCTCCCTCGATCAGGCCCGAGGGAATGGGAAGTCACCCAACCACAAACTCTTAGCGTCTCCCCGGCAATTGCCTGAAACGGGTTAAATATTTCAGCAATTGCGGCAGTGAATTGCAGACGCTGCAATGAGTTCTGTATTCTGTCGGGCTGATCCTTGGTGCGTGCTACGTTGATGTACACCCCCGACATGATTCCTCATATCCCGATGGCCGAGATGACGATGCCCGTTCAAATAAAGCCTATCCGAAAACTGCTTGTTGCCAATCGTAGTGAAATCGCCATTCGAATCTTTCGATCCGCCCACGAACTCGGAGTGCGGACCGTCGCGATCTATACCCAAGAAGATCGATACGCGTTGCATCGTTTTAAGGCGGACGAGGCCTATCAGATCGGTCACGGGGGAGAACCGATCAGGGCCTATCTCGACATCAAGGCCCTGATCCGTATTGCCAAGGAGGCGGGTGTCGATGCCATTCATCCGGGTTACGGATTTTTATCAGAGAACCCGGCCCTCGCGCAGGCGTGCGCCGATGCCGAGATCGTTTTCGTCGGGCCGACGGTCAAGGTACTGGAGCAACTCGGGAACAAAATTACGGCTCGCGAGTTGGCTCGTGCGGCGGGTGTTCCCGTGTTGGGAGGAAGTTCTAAGCCGATCGCCGATGTTGCCGACGGGGAGAATTTGGCACGATCGCTAGGGTATCCAGTGATTCTCAAGGCGGCCAATGGTGGTGGTGGTCGCGGGATGCGTGTCGTGCTGAAACCCGAAGATCTCGCAGGGCACTTCGAGTCGGCTCAACGGGAATCGATGTCAGCCTTCGGATCGCCCGATATTTTCGTCGAAAAATTCATTCCTCAGCCTCGGCATATTGAAGTCCAGTTGCTGGGCGATAAGCATGGGAATCTGGTCCACCTGTTTGAGCGAGACTGCTCGGTTCAGCGTCGGCATCAGAAAGTCGTCGAGATCGCCCCGGCACCGTTCCTCGACGTAAAAATTCGCGATGCCATCTGCGCGGCAGCAATCACAATTGGCAAGGCCGTCGGCTACCAAAATGCCGGGACGGTGGAGTTCTTGTTTGATACCGATCAGAACACGTTTTATTTCATTGAGGTTAATCCACGGATTCAGGTCGAACATACCGTGACCGAAGAAGTGACCGGAATCGACATCGTGAAGTCTCAAATTTTGGTGGCGCAGGGAACACCTCTGTCGGATCCGGAGATTAATCTCGGGTCTCAAGCGGAGATCAAAACCAATGGGTTTGCGGTCCAGTGTCGCGTCACCACCGAAGACCCCGCCAACAACTTTATGCCCGATTATGGTCGTATCTCGCACTATCGCTCTGCCGGTGGAGCGGGCGTGCGTCTTGACGGGGGGAGTGCTTTCTCGGGAGCGGTGATCAACCCGTTCTACGATTCACTGCTCGTCAAGGTGTCTGTTCGAGGCCGTCGCTTTCAAGATGCGACAGCACGCATGGAGCGAGTTCTACAAGAGTTCCGCGTTCGGGGCGTGAAGACGAATCTGCCGTTTCTGATCAAAGTCATGACTCACCCGAAATTCGTCGCGGGTGGCTTCACGACGAGATTCATTGACGAAACCCCCGAGCTATTTCAGTTTGCTGCTCGAAAAGATCGTGCGACCAAGGTCTTGTCGTTCTTGGCCGACACGATTTTGAACTCCGGAAAAGTACATACGGCCTCGGCTAAGAATGTCGATCGAGCACCAGCACCGCTTCCAGATCTGGATCTCTACACACCCATTCCTGACGGTACAAAAACGCGACTAGAGTCCCTTCGGAAAGAGTTCGGGAATGCTCAGGCCGCGACGAAGTTTGCCGAGTGGGTTCGTGTGGAAAAACGATTACTGATCACCGACACGACGATGCGAGATGCTCACCAATCGCTTTTGGCCACTCGATTCCGCACTCACGATTTGCTGAACATCGCCAGCGCCTATGCCAGACTTTGTCCGCAGTTTTTCTCGCTGGAAATGTGGGGCGGAGCCACATTCGACACGGCGATGCGTTTCAACAAGGAATGCCCGTGGGACCGCTTGTCTCAATTGCGTGAGAAAGTTCCGAATATTCTGTTCCAAATGCTACTGCGCGCGTCGAACGCCGTGGGTTACACAAATTATCCAGATAACATCGTCGTCGAATTTGTGAAGGAGGCGGCCGCTGCGGGTATGGACATTTTCCGCGTGTTCGATTCGCTCAACTGGGCTCCGAACATGAAGGTTGCGATGGATGCTGTCATCGAAACCGGAATGATCTGCGAAGCCGCCATTTGCTACACGGGTGACATTCTCAATCCCCACCGAACAAAGTACGACCTGAAGTACTACGTGAATCTTGCCAAGCAATTGGAGAAAATGGGAGCACATATGCTCGCCATTAAGGACATGGCAGGACTTTGCAAGCCGGCCGCAGCAGCCCAATTGGTCAAGACCTTGAAACAAGAGATCGGTATCCCGATCCACTTTCATACGCACGATACCGCGGGGATTCAGGCGGCCTCGATCCTTCAAGCCAGCGGTGTCGGCTTGGATGTCGCAGATGCGGCTCTTGCCCCGATGTCGGGAGGAACATCACAACCGAATCTCAATGCCATCGTCGAGGCCCTGCGGTTCTCCGATCGCGATTCAGGACTTCAGACGGAGCATCTCGATTCACTGGCACGCTATTGGGAAGTTGTCCGGCAGTACTACAAGCCGTTTGAAACGGTGATGCTCCCGGCCACTGCGGACCTCTACCAACATGAAATGCCGGGAGGGCAGTATACGAATCTCTATCAACAGGCTAAAGCGTTGGGGATGGCGGAACGCTGGCCAGAAATTTGTCGAATCTACGCGGAAGTGAATCAGCTTTTTGGAGACATCGTCAAAGTCACGCCCAGTTCCAAAAGCGTGGGCGACATGGCCCTGTTCATGGTGGCGAACGAATTGACGTCTGCCGATATTCTTGACGACCAGAAGGACCTTTCATTTCCCGAATCGGTGATTGATCTCATGAGCGGCAAGATGGGACAACCGCCGGGAGGCTTTCCACTTCAGGTGCAACGCCGGATCCTCCGTGATCGACCGGTCGTTGTTGGTCGACCGGGAGAGAGTCTGTTGCCTGCCGACCTTCAGGCGGCTGCGAATAAGGTCCGTCACATTCTCCAAGACGAACCGTCGAATCGAGACGTCATCACATGGCTGCTGTATCCGAAAGTTTACGAAGAATTTGTGGCACACGTTCAAAAGAACTCCGACACGAGCGGTTTGCCGACTCCCGTTTTTTTCTATGGCCAGGCTCCCGGTGAAGAGATTGCTGTTGATATCGAACCGGGCAAGCGTCTGATCGTTAAATTTCTGTCGATCAGCGATCCTCATGCGGACGGCAAGAGGACCGTCTTCTTCGAATTGAACGGCCAGCCTCGCGATGTCACGGTTGTCGACAAATCGCTGGAGCCCCAAGCCTCCTCCAACATTAAAGCGGATACATCCAACCCGAAACACGTCGGCACAGCGATGCCCGGGATGATTTCAACAATCGCCGTTCAGGCGGGCGATAAAGTTTCCAAGAATCAAAAACTGCTCAGTTTGGAAGCGATGAAGATGGAAACCAATATCACATCCGATCGCGAAGGAGTTATTGCGCAGGTCTTGGTGAAACGTGGAACCCCGGTTGAGGCAGGCGACTTGCTGATGACATTTGAATGATCGCTCATTCAGTCCCGATGTCACTTGTGGCCTGCGACTTGTTTCTGAAGACAGGGAGACACACCCGGCTAAGCCTCGTAATCGGTCCTCGACATTCCGCAGTCGCCACAAGGCCCGGGCTTGGACGTCATGGCACGGCCAGCAAGCCATGTCCTGCTGTCCCATTTTTTGAAACGGGAATGAATCAGTATGAGATGCGATGGGCTCGGAGACGCCTTCTAGCGAGTCTGATGTGAATTGTCACCTCGAAGTTCACGCCCGCGGACTGTCGGGCCTCGACAGCAGGACTAGCGCGGGGTCAAATTTTCATGGCAGCAAGGTATCAGAGAGTCGTTAGGCCTTTTTTATCGCGATCCGCGCAGTCTCGGGTCGGCTGCATCGCGTAACGCCTCACCCACCAGATTGTAGGACGTGATCGTGATGAAAATCGCCAGTCCTGGAAAATGAATCAGCCACGGGGCTCGTAAGAGAGCCTGCCGACCATCGGCGAGAATCCCACCCCAAGACGGGGTTGGAACCGTAATTCCCAACCCGAGAAAAGACAAGGCACTCTCCGTAAGGATTGCACCGGCAATCCCAAACGTTGCAGAGACCAATACGGGAGCCATGGCGTTGGGTAAGACATGCCGAAAAATGATGCGTAGCGGCGAATATCCCAGAGCCCGACTGGCCAACACAAAATCCTGATCGACCAATCGCAGAAACTCACTGCGCACTAAGCGTGCAATACCCGTCCAACCGGTCAAACCAATGACGATCATGATGTTCAACAAACCGGGTCCGATCAGCGCGACAATGGTCAGAATCAGAAAGAAGGCTGGAAAGCAAATCACCACTTCGATGATGCGTGACACAATCAAATCGCAAACTCCACGAAAGTAGCCTGCCAAGGAGCCGACAACGATGCCAATTGACACATAAATGGCCACGGCGACCATGCCCACGGAGAGGCTGATTCGTCCACCCCAAATCATCCGGCAGAGAATATCCCGGCCGAGTTCGTCCGTTCCCAGCCAATGGGCACCGTTCCACCGCGAGGTCGGTTTGACGACTCCCACGGATGGTTTTTGTGGATACCAGGCCGGTGCTCGTGTCTTATCGGCCAAATCGTTTTCATCCACGCCAAACGGTATCGGCGGCCACAGGACAGAGTGGAACACCACGGCCGCTTTTTTGTCTGAATCATCACTCCTTAAAACCGCTAATTTGTAGTTGGTCCGATCCACTCTTTGGGGAACACAGCACCACCACGTCAAACCGCCGATCAACGGAATACCCAGGAGGATTGCCAAGTTCCATCGTAACTTGAGGCCACCCTCCTTCCCTGCGTTGGATCGGCGGTAGACCCAGTTCCCAATCGGCCAGAAAAGGGCGAGGCTATTTGCCAGAATCAATGCGACGTCGCTCCAAACCAATGAAGCGATGGCGGGCCAACGAGAGCGAGTCAGCAAATTTTCGTCATGTCCGACGAATGCTGATCTCAACTCCCTTTGAAGATCGGTCAATTCTGTGATCGATTCAGAGCGATCTGTTTTTAGTGCACTCTGTTGCAGACGCTCACCAAGACGGCGAAGTTGTTGGGAATTTTCATCTCGTAATTCCGAAGACATAAGCTGGACTTGCCGCCCGGCTGTCTGCAACAGTTCAGTGACCTTGGAGACGACAAGTGACTCTTTTGAGCGAGTGTTGATCAATTGACTGATCACACCTCGAAGAGTGCGTACGGACTCTTGATATTCAAACCGGTTAAATCCAAAGTAATAAATTGGCCGGTCGTTCGCCAAAAATGGGGCAAAAACACTAATTGTTGCCAGAGTTACAATGGCCAGAGATGCGGCCAAGGCGAGACGCCGTTTACAAAACTCGTGTGCGATCAATTCCCACTGACTCTGTCCGAGGGGTGCTGGCCGGATTAGGGCTGCTTTTGTCACCTCATTCACTTTGGAAATCCTTTCCGAACGTGTCACACGCGAATTGAGCGTCACGCCTGATCTGACGGGAAACCTCGATGTGTCGCTGTTTGAACGAATGGGCTTTGTTATTCACTAAATAGCATTTGATACTGAAACCCCCGCATCTTGACCAGAGGTGGTCGCCGCGCGGCTTTTATGCATCCCTTCGTCAGTCTACCAAACTTGTTGCCACGATTCGAACGCCGATCCGCAACTTTGCCCATCGAAAACAGCCTGAGGTTTTTCAGAGCAGGTATCTTGCCGACGACGATGGAGATCGCCGATCGCTCTCCACCAGACGGCGACATTGAGACTGACAGCCCGAACAGAGATCGATACACTCTGTCTCATGACAGGTCGCTGGCGGCAGAAATTTCGGGAAAGAGATGCGATGCGGGCACGTCTGCGACTTGTTATGCGGCAGCCGAACACGATGAACGCGTTCCTTCAGACCGCCAGCAATCACATCTCTCGTCGGATGTTTTGTGCTGCAAGAACTCTCTGTGTTTCTTTCGAGATGCGCAGGGCGCTGCTGTGTGCCATGGGGTTAATAACCGCTGCGGCCGTACAAGACATCGTTCTCAAAGCCGATGAAACACATGCTCGATACTTTGAGCAACTTCGGTCTCGGAGCCTGTTTTCTCTGGCCGAAGGCTACGCTATTTTCCGACTGTCGCAGTCGAACCTCTCCCCGTCTCTTCAGACGGAACTGACGGTCGAGTTGTCGCGAACGCTTGCCGAGCACGCCTGTTTTTTGCCCGAAGATCAACAGCAGGAGTTTTGGAGGCGCGCTCGGGCAACTGTTGACGACAGACGCACAAAAGACGAGACAAGTCCGGAGGTCCCGTTACTCGCGATTCAATCCGCAATGGTCACCGTTTGCGAGGTGGAATGGCTGAAGATCGAATGTGAATTGCAGCCTCTCAATGAACAGCAGAAGAGTCGCACTCAGGCCGCATGTGCCACTGCGATCCAACAACTCCAAGAGTCCGAAGGTTTGCTGGGCAGTTCTCCGCGACTGAATTCAAACACCCTGGGTCGAACGCAGGGACGGCCGTCGTCCTACGAAATCGGTGCACAGTTGCATCGTGTTCGATTTCACGTGGCTTTGATGTTACGAGTTCGTGCCGAACTCTTCCCGGCCATGACTCGTGATCGGCAGAGCGATGTGATCGAGGCCGAACGATTGCTTCGCAAGCTGATTAGTGTTGCGGATGAGCCCTTGCGGTCTCTGGCCAAGATCCATTTGGCGGCCTGTTCGCGCCTCGCGGGGAGTTTGGAACGGGCACAACAAATGCTTACCGATGTCGACAAAACCAATCCGCAAGCAAGCGACGAAGTCCGTGACACATTGGTTGAAGAACAGGTCAGGCTACTTTTGAGCCGCGATCGTGGACCGGATGCCGTCGAGTTGATCGTTAAAACACGCTCGCAACGCAAAAGTCTGAGTGGCGCATTATGGTACCTTCAGATTCAATCACTGCGTGCCATACGAGAAAAGACACTGGAGCAGTTGGACGACACATTGTCGTCAGAGATTTCTGAGAATGCCGAAATCACGCTGCAACGTTGCGAGGATCAAGTCGGAGGATTCTGGAGCCGCCGCTGTCGAGAATTATGGCGATCCATTATCGCGGCAGACAAGCTGGGCCCGGAACTCGATACGCTGTTACAAATCGCCCGTTCCGAGTTTTTATCGGGTCGGATCGAGTCGGCGTTGGAAAAGTACGCGCATGCCGAAAAAATGGCAACTGCCTCGAATCACATCGATCTTGCCATGGACTCCGGATATACGAAATCTTCAATCTTATTGCAGTCCAAGCGGTATCAGTCAGCGGCGGAGGAGTTCCTTCGACTGTCGGACGAGTATCCAACACATTCCCGCGCTCCAGCCGCTCATCTCAACGGCGTTTACAGTCTCGGTCGTTTGTACCAAGAGGCGAATTCTGATGATCGACGCGTTGCTTACAGCCGAGCAATCGATCGACACATCGAATTATACGCCAGCGATGTGACGATCGATGACGCGCGGTTTTTTAAGGCAATTCTTGAGGAGCAGCAAAGTCGGTTTTCGTCAGCCGTGTCACACTATCGACAGATCGCCAAGGGCCATGCCCGTTCTGACGAAGCGTACTGCGGTGCGGCTCGATGTTTTGAAGCCATGCTCAAGGGACTGCGTGCCGACAACAAAAACACGACACAGTTGATGCGAGATGCCGTGGAAACGTTGTCGCCTTTTTTGAAAACGGCGGAGAAGTATGAAGTCGAATGGACGGCTCCTGTCGCCGAAGTTGCTTTACAGCTATCGTCGTTTTTGCTGCAGACGGAACCGCTACAACTCGAGCAGACACAGGCATGGATCGATTCCGCCATGGCGAGGGCGAAGCGAGTTTCCCACGAAGATCCAGAATTAGAACGCTGGAAGAGGATTGGGCAATGGGCGTTAGTTCTGCGAGTCGTCTGGTTGTCCGAAAGCGGCCAAACGATTGCTTCAGAGCAACAATTGAAATCACTCGATGCAGCCACGCCACGCGATCTGCTGAACGTTGTTGAACAGTTTGCGCCCTATCTGGAATCCACGGACCGACAACGTCGGAGGAGATTCGCCGACTTGCAATCATGGGTCGCGGAACGGCTGAACCAGCAACGCAATTTGCTCACGGCCACGGACCAACAGTCCGTAGATCAGTATCTGGGCTTCGCTGCTCTGGCAAGCGAACAACCCCTGAAGGCCCTGGCCGTGCTCAAGCCGTTGTCAGAGCAATCTCCAACAAACGTCCGTCTTCAAACACAAATTGGCTCCGCAGTCGAAGCCTTCGACGATTTTGAATGTCTGACGTTTTCCAAACAATGTTGGCGGAGAGCGGAGAGATCCACGAAACCGGGATCGGTCGAATGGTTGTCCGCTCGGCTCGGAGTCCTTCGTGTCACCATCAATCTCCAACAACTCGACGAAGCGAGAAAGTTATACGACGTTACTCAGTTGCTTTATCCCGATCTGGGTAATCCCGAATTGCGGTTGCAGTTTCTGGAACTGCAACGACAACTGAAATCCGGGGGAGCCCCGAGTGGCACTCGCGATTGACCTTGCACCGGACGCCGAGGAATTGGTCGAGATACGTATTCAGGCCGTGCCTCAACGATCACATGATCTCGACTTAAAATCCGGCGTCAATAATGACATCCACGACCCCAGTGGTTTGAACCACTCGTCGAAGGCGAGACCAACCAGTGGCTCGATTTTGCGGTTGTGAACGTGATGCTTCCGGGGCGTTGTTCAATGGGGTCGGTGCTTCCGGGAGGATTGTTGCCGGAGCTAGTGGAACGTCAGTCTCTTCAGAATTTTCCGTGCGATTCATCGAGCCTCCCTGAGGGGAGGTGATTTCGGATCCGGGAGCGATCTGGTACTCCATGGCACCATATCGACAGGCACCGTGATAACAATCGCAGGGTGAGTTGTAAGGCGGGGCGACGATGTGCCACTGTGCAGGAACCGGACGTTTTGGCACCATATTAGGATTGGGTTGCCAGTACGGAACATGCTGATAAGTGAACCCTAGTTGGGTTGTATCGGTAGGCTGGTACACCATCGGGTAGCCGCCGGCCAATCCCCCGCCTGGTTGTCCGTACCATTGCTGGGGATAATAGGATTTGTACTCGACGCCTCGGCGATGAAGTGGATATTTCGCAGGTGGCGAATAGCCATAGTCGGGAGACTTTGTCCCGTAGTGCTCCTGAAACAATCCATCGCAGAGGTGGCCTCGGCATCGCCTGTCCGGGCAATTGCCGGTATCGCATTGTTCTTGATACTCAATTCCACTGCCTTGAGATTCGGAAACTTGTTGATCTCCTGAAAATCGCGGGTTGCGGAACGATGCCGGATGCGCCGTCGTTCGTGGCCTGGAATCTGAAATGCGCACCATTCCCGGCGCGGCTGTCTCCTGTGCCCCAGCCAGAGGCATCAGCGTTGACAACACAACGATTGAAGCGGTTAACGTCAAATTCAGTTTCAATGAGATCATTTCTTCTGTCCTTCAAACGCGAGAGCCAACATGTTTGCAATTTCTAAACCAGAAATAAGACCACCACTGTTTTTTAAGGATCTGGATCGAGTGCTAGTAGGCGGGATGCGAAATGGGAGTCAATCGGCTCGAGGGAATTCCCACACCATAGTTGAACGAGTGGCCCACGACGGGAGCGAGTGGAACGGCCATTGGAGCACCGTAGCCTTGAGCCGCCCAAATTTCGCCGTCGCGTTGGTCGAAATAGTGCGGATCCTGTGGATAGACTCGGGAGTATTTTCCGACTAACGGCACGCCGGCACCGCCTGCACCCGAAGGAATGAAGTAGCCGAACTTACTCCGAAGATAGCAGCACATCGCCTGCCCCGTCTGATTGTGGTTACACAGGCCCGGCTGACATCGCATCGAATGGCATCGTTGTTCCCTCATTGACGGACAGTGACGAGAAAAACGCTGACGGCAGTCAGCTTGGAAATAGTCTTCGGTCGCCGCCTGTCCGACTGTGGTCTCTGAGCGTCTGTCCAAAACCGGGTCATTTTGAACAACCGCAAAACCTTCCGAATGGTCTTCGGTCGTTACTGCTTGAATGATCGTAGCGGCGGGTTTCGTTTTTGGAATTGGTGCAGCTTGAGCGACCGTAGCGGCGGGCTTCCTTTTTGGAATTGGTGTAGCTTGAGCGACCGTAGCGGCGGGCTTCGTTTCAAAATGGCTACCGCCATAACCCACCATCACGACACGCCCCTCCTCAGCCGGATGAAGTGAGGTTCGCAACACCGGATTCGTCAGGGGATTGCTTTTTGGAGCGGGTTTCCTAGATCGCGGCGATTGTTGAACTGCGGTAACGATGTTCCTCTGACCGCTGACCCTGACGGTGCTCGGAGTTTCGTCGGCCCCAGTTGCTGGCCCGGCCCCTAGTCCCAATCCCATGGCGATTGATGCCTGAACAAATTTGCAGAAAATTGGCTTCATAATTTGCAACCTCCCTTAGACGCCGATCGACGGCGGAACTCGTCTCAATTCGATACTCCCCGTTGGGAATGTTCCCAGACGAGTGACTGCGGTTGATTGTGACAGCGGAGTATTCGCCTTTCCGCATCCTGAAAACACGAACACTAAACCTTCACCAACAAACGCGGCCAGGTGGTCGCTCGTGTATCGCCGGTCCGACACCACGGATATAGTAATGCCAAGCCTCTTTCTGGAGGCTCAGCGACTGCGTTGCTGCATGCAGGCGCCCACCGAGGCGGCGTTCGTCCCACTGATGTGTTCGCCAGTTTTTCGCTTCCCGGTTCGATAGTTCCTCATTGTTTTGAGTCGTTCCATAGCGGAGTTCTTGTCGAACAAGTTCCACGGGAATCCGAGGCACGGTTGACCTCGGTTCACCGCTATCAACTTTGGGCAAAACAGACGTCCCGTGCGTCAGAAGCAGCAGCGTCCACAAGACGTTTCGTTGAAAACTCAACACTGATTTTACCTTTTTAAAATTTCAGCCGATGCGATCCGCCTGAAGAGATCACGTCTCACAGCATCAACCGTCCTACGCAAGGCATCGGCTTGGCCGTGATCGTCACACATCCCCCGATCGGAAATCGAAAGTCAGTATCCACGTCCGCCAAAATGGGATGTCATCGGCGGATGCCAAGCCCCGTGCAGCAAGCCTGGATATTGAGAGCGATATTTCACCTGAACTTGAGTTCCTTGGAGTTCCCAATGCTCGTGAGAACGTACGCCAAAAGGTGTCACGATCCATTTCCCTTTCACGCGGTGATAGAAGGGGGGGTAAATTGCTCGATACGTATGGGGATACAGCATCTCGTGCGGTGCAAATGCTTGATTGGTGATCATTGTCGAACCGGTCCAGCTTGGAATGTTGGGTCGCGGTGACGGGTAGAGTGGTGCGTTGAGTTGAGGGTAGCCCGCTTGTAGCGGAGCGGCCGGGGGTGCGGAGTTGCTGCCGGCCACGTGCCTTGGTTGAACGGGCGAAATCGGGAGTGCTTCGCTTTGAGAGATGACGGCGGGTGCGGTGTTGTAAGAGGAGTCCCCGGCCACCAATATTGGGCCCTCTCGAACAATGGTCTCTTCTTCAACGCCAGTGGCTGAAGCTACGAACGCAAAACCGGATGAATCCGCTTCGAGCTCAGCGGCTCGGGATGTCGGCAGCATTAATGCGGTTAAGACAACGCAACACGAGGCCGCTAAAACTTTGTACCGTTTCATTTGATCCCTCCCTGGATTCCGCTCGGCTGTTCGCGATAAGGTTAGAGTCCACTTCTAATCTTGCCCTCCGTCGCACCGGCTAATGAAGGTTTCGGCTAAAAAGGTCTGTTTGGATGAGTCATTCGATGTGCCTCTGGACGTATGTCTTGTTTTTGTTAAGTATTTGTTGTGTAAAGGCTTAAGGTTGGTTGAAAATTTTCTGCAAACCGTGTAAACGGTAGCTTTGCCAAAGTTTTCGGAACCTGCAAAGTCTCCGTATGTTGACGAGTCGAATTACTTCGCTGTCTCCTTGGATAGGAAAAGTGACATTGGACTTGGTACAGACGAGCCGTAGTAATATTTGGTAAACGGACAAAAGCAAATTTGAGGGATCTGTGATGCGGACTCTCAATGGCCAATCGAATCAGTCATACAAAAAATCTGGGAGGCCGCGTTGGCGAAGCACAAATCAGGTATGACCGGTGCCAAGAGCACTCGTGGAGATATGGAAGATCGAATCAAATATGTGCCGCTGGGTCAGGAGACACGCCGTCGATATCTCAACTATGCAATGTCCGTCATTTCCTCACGGGCCTTGCCCGATGTCCGAGACGGATTAAAGCCCGTTCAACGCCGAATTCTTTACGTTATGTTTGAAGGCCTTCGGCTGACGGCCGACAGCAAGCCCTATAAGTGCGCAAAAATTGCCGGTGATACCAGCGGTGATTATCATCCCCATGGCCCGTCGGCGATTTATGACGCTTTGGTCCGGATGGCGCAGGACTTCACGTTGCGATATCCGCTGATTCATCCACAGGGCAATTTTGGCTCGATCATGGGTCTGCCGGCAGCGGCGGATCGATACACGGAGGCTCGGCTGACAGCGGTTTCCGAACAGTTGATGACGGAACTCCGATACCAAACAGTGGACATGCGTCCTAATTACGATGGTCGAAAAAATGAGCCTGTCGTGCTGCCTGCCCAGTTCCCCAATCTGCTCGTCAATGGAGCAACCGGAATCGCAGTCGGCATGGCCACCAACATTCCTCCGCATAATCTCGGTGAGGTCATCGCCGCGTGTGTGCATCTCATCGAGAATCCGGAGTCCAAAACTCACGACCTGTTAAAATATATCAAGGGCCCCGACTTTCCATTGGGAGGGCGGCTGGTCACAGATCGCAAGGAACTGCGAACGATCTACGAAAACGGTCGCGGCAGCATGAAGGTCAGGAGTGAATGGCGGCTGGACAAAGATCGTCAGGGAGTCATCGAGAATAGGATTGTCATTTATTCGCTCCCTTACGGAGTGGATTCCGGACCGGTTGCTGCCGAAATCGGTGCCATCGTGAATAGTAAAAAGATTCCTCAGCTGATTGATTCCAACGACGAAACCGACGACAAAAATGGACTGCGGGTTGTGTTGGAACTCCGGCCGGGATCGGATCCGGAAAAGGTGATGGCTTATCTCTATAAGCACACGGCCTTGGAGCAGAACTTTGCCTATAATCCGACCTGTCTCGTGCCAGACGACGCCAATATTCTCGGTCCCGCGCGACTCAGTTTGGTCGATATGATCCGGCACTTCCTCGCCTTCCGGCTGAAGACGGTTCGACGCCGATTAGATTTTCAACTGCGGCAGCACGAACAGCGAATTCATCTCTTGGACGGTTTTGCTGTCCTCTTCAATGATCTTGACCGGGCTCTCCAAATCATCCGATCTAGCAGCGGAAAGAGAGACGCGGCCGATCGACTGATGCATGCCTTTCCGCTGGATGAAGAGCAGACGATGGCAATACTGGAGCTGCAGCTCTATCGACTGTCTTCTTTGGAAATCAATACCATTCTAGCGGATTTGGGGGATCAGCAGCAGCAGGCTGAGCGGATTCGGAAATTGCTCGCCAGTGAGAAAAAACTCTGGAATCTCGTGCAAACAGAGTTAGGAGTGTTTGCTCAACAGCACTCGAACAAACGCCGAACTGCGATTGGCAGCAGTGAGGAAATCGTGGAGTTTGATGCGTCGACTTACATTGTAAAAGAAAACACGAACGTTGTGATCACGACAGAGGGTTGGATTAAGCGTGTTGGGCGATTGCAAAGTGTTGCGACGACACGCGTTCGCGAAGGAGATTCTGTTCTCGATGTCATACCGGGGAGTACGACCGATGCGGTCATCTTTTTTGCCTCCGATGGAATTGCCTATACACTGGGGATTTCCGAGATCTCACCTTCTTCGGGTTACGGAGAGCCAATCTCAAAGCATGTGAAGCTCGGTGATGGAATCAGCATTGTGGCTTCGATCACGACGGATCAACGGTTCACGCCCGTTGATGAGGATCCCGGTGGTGAATTGCCCTCGACTCCCTACTTCTTGGCGCTGACGTTGCGCGGCCAGATCATGCGTTTGCCGCTGTCGTCATTTCGCGTCCCCTCGACCAAGTCTGGACGAAAGTACTGTCGTTTGTCTGGTGCTGATCGAGTTGTTTGGGTGGAACTGGTGCGCGCCGCGACGTCGATTTTTGTCGTGACGCGTCAAGCACGTGTGACGCACTTTGCGATTGACGACGTCCCGGTACTCTCGGGTGCCGGAAAAGGGGTTCGGGGGATCAAGTTGGTGGACTCCACCGATGAAGTTCTCGGTGCAGCACAAATGGCGAGACCCAGCGACTGTCTTCGAGTTCAGACAAGCGCTGACAAGATACTGGTGTTTGGGCAAATGAAATATGAAATCTCCGCTCGCGGTGGCAAGGGGATTCGTGCTGCACAACGTAGTACTTTCACGGAAATTGTTCGCCCGGAGATCTCGCTCGTTGACTGGGCCGCAATGGAACAGGAATAGACGTTGTGTCGTGGTGTTGAAACGGGCATCTTTGTGCGTTGGCTGCTGACCGAAGATCGGCATTGACGTTCATGATGCGCAACATTTTTTAAAAGTCGAATTGCATGTCTCATGAAGCGAAAACATATACCGCCAACGATATCGAGGTCATGGAGGGACTCGACGCTGTCAGGCGTCGACCATCGATGTACATCGGCGGCGTCGATGTCCGGGGATTGCACCACCTACTGTGGGAAATCGTCGACAACAGTATCGACGAACACATTGTTGGGCACTGCCACGAGATTATCGTCACACTGCACAAGGATGGAGCGTCGTGTTCCGTTCAGGACGATGGGCGGGGAATTCCGGTCGATCTGCACGCAAAAACGAAGAAGCCCGCTCTGGAAACGATTTTGACGACGCTTCACTCCGGAGGCAAATTTTCCAGCCAAGCGTATGCACGCAGTGGCGGTTTGCATGGTGTTGGTTCATCGGTGGTCAACGCCCTGTCCAAGGACATGGAGGCAACCGTCTATCGCGATGGCTTCGAGTGGTCACAGCGATACAAACGCGGGAAGCCCACGACGCCTGTAAAACAAGTGCGACCCTTTCGAGGTCGGGGGACGACGATTTTTTTTCGGCCCGATGAGGAAATATTTTCAAAAACAACATTCCATCCTGATACGATCCGGCAGCACCTTGAGGATATTTCGTTCATCCATGCCGGGTTGAAAATTGTGTTCTTCGACGAGGCGCGTAAGGAGAGAGTCGAGTACATCCATACCGACGGCATCGCTGCCTATCTCAATAAATTGCTCACCGAAGGGCAAAAAAAGGCGACGCACGAGCAAATGTTTTCCGTCTCTCGTGATGATGGCAATGTGAAAATTGAAGCCGTCCTTCGATGGACCGAGGCGACAGACGAAGCCATTCGCAGCTATGTCAACGGTATTCGAACTCACGGCGGCGGGACTCATGAGTCCGGATTTCGTTCCGCGATTGGCAAGGCGGTGAAAAATTATATCGACGTGCATGACATCAAATTGAAGGGCGTCACAATCGAGAGTGGCGACATTCGCGAAGGGGTGCTGGGGATTCTGTCCGTCTTTCTTTCCGAACCGATGTTTCAGGGGCAAACGAAAGAAAAATTGAATAATCCTGAAATGACGGCAGCGGTCGAAAGCCTGATTCGTCCAGCCATGGAGACATGGCTGAGCAGTAACCCTTCCGTTGCCGATTCAATCATCGGGCGGATTGTTCTTGCGGCGCGAGCAAGGCAAGCCAGTCGCGAGGCCGCCAGTGAAGTTCGTCGAAAAACCTCCACCACACGACGGACCAACCTTCCTGGAAAATTACTCGATTGCCGCTCAACCGATCCGGCTGACTCAGAGTTATTCATCGTCGAAGGCCAGTCCGCGGGTGGTTCTGCCGGAATGGGTCGCGATAGTCGCTTTCAGGCGGTGCTCCCTTTGAGAGGCAAGGTCCTCAATACGGAATCTCTCGCGATTTCCAAAGTCTTGGAAAATCAGGAACTGAAGGATTTGGTCGAGACGCTTGGAACAGGGATTGGCAATAATTTTGACATCCGTCGTCTGCGATATGATCGAATCATCCTGATGATGGATGCGGATAGCGATGGTTATCACATTAGCACGCTGTTGTTGACGTTCTTTTTTCGTCACATGCGTGAACTGATTACCAGCAGAAAACTGTTCCTTGCTCAACCGCCGCTGTACCGCATTCAAGTGGGAACGCAAACAACCTATGTGCAGGATGACGTTCAGAAGGAAGAATTTTTGGCCACACTCCCTTTGAACCGCAAGCATGAAATTCAGCGATTCAAAGGTCTGGGTGAGATGAATGCACAACAATTAAAAGAGACAACTCTTGACCCCAAGTTACGGACTTTGCTGGCCGTGGAAATTGAGAGTCTGGTCGAGACCGACCAAACGTTTTCGCAACTCCTCGGCAAGGACCCGAGTGAGCGATACCGCATCATTATGAATGAAGCGAATCTTGTGGATGATATCGACCTCTGACCATGCCCGATTCTCGACCGACAGGAGAACATTGGAATGCTTGTGCCGCGACGGAATGTGGTACGACACTTTTGCAAAGAGTTGTTCTGTCGAGTTGGGAATGACGCCGTGCAGGCGGTAGAATCCAATCACGTGATCTGAACGCCGGTTTCCTTGTCCTTGTTGGTCGACGGTCTTGATGCAACTGGTTCCACTGGAATTGATGGCGACGGGCGAAAGCGGCATTGTCCGAGACGTGGAAGGGACGCCGGAAGTCGTTGTTCGGCTTCGTGAAATGGGACTCCGCGAGGGTGCTGAGATTCGAATGATCAAGACCGGTTCGCCCTGTCTCTTGGCGGTAAACGATCAACGGTTTTTATGTCGAATTGACAAGACGGCAACCGTCTGGGTGGAACTATTGTCATGAGGACGCTGAACGAACTGCATCAGATTGGCGAACGGGTAAGGATCGTGGACATTATCGGGGACGATGCCATTAGCGTCCGATTGATGGAAATGGGACTGGTCGGTGGGGAAGAAATCGAACTGATCGGATTCGCTCCGTGGGGCGATCCTGTCGAATTTCGGATCCGTGGCTATCGTTTGTCACTTCGCAAGACCGAGGCCGCACGAGTTTCAATCGATCTTGCGTAGCCTTGTGTGTGGGAACGACCGACGTGAGGAAGGCAAGCGTAGGGTGTGCGATCCGTTATGAATGACAATTTATTCGAGGGCTCGGCACATCACGATCGGATTTCGGTCGACACGTTGTTTTTGCATTCCTCTGCCTACCCTCGAAAAGCGGTGCTTGTTTGGCTGCGAATTCTTTTTCTGCACTCGATACAAATGCTTTCGGGTGTGACAGTCATCATTGATTCTGTGTTTTCTCCGACAAAATGGCCCTGTTTTTTGAAATCCGATTCAAGAAGGTTTTGATTTGAATGACCGTACCTAATTCAGTTTCAAAGCCGCTGACCGTCGCGTTGATTGGTAATCCCAATACGGGCAAAAGCACTCTTTTCAATGCACTCACCGGAATTCATTCGCACATTGGAAACTATCCAGGGGTGACCGTTGAAAAGAAAGTCGGTCGGCTCCTTCATCAGACGCGTGAAATTCTGCTCGTCGATCTGCCCGGAACATACAGCCTTTCGCCGCGTTCTCTGGATGAGATGGTCTCGGTGGATGTGTTGCTTGGTCGTCAGCCGGATCTTGGACAGATCGATGTTGTCGTCTGCATCGTGGATGCATCGAATCTGGAGCGTAATCTCTATCTCGTGAGTCAGGTTCTGGATCTCGGTTTGCCGACGGTGTTGGTCCTGAATAAGTGGGATGTGGCCGAAGAACGCGGCTTCCGTATCAACGTGGAGGACCTGAGTGATCGTCTAAACATTCCGGTGATTCGGAGCGAGGCGCATCGTCGTCGAAATCTCAATGACGTCAAGGACGCTATCCTTGTGGTTGAAACGCATCCCACGCCGCCGTGTCCTCGCGTGTTTCCGATCGAATTTTATGAGGCGGCCAAGGAACTACAATCTCGCCTGACAGAATGGGGGGAAGAGAATGTGCCACTCTATGTGGCAGAAAGACTTTTGATGGACGTTGGGGGGCAGATTGAATGTTCGTTTCTAAAACGGTATCCCGAGGAGTTGCCCGCAGCGTTAATGACCTTTCGAGCGAACCTCCAATCCGTCGGGCTTCGTGTTCCGGCGGCAGAAGCGAAGTACCGCTATGCGTGGGCCCGCAAGGTGCTCGAGGGAGCGATGACAATTCCGACGGTTCGATCGGTAACGCGTGGTGACAGACTGGATCGAATACTGACTCACCAGATTTGGGGAATGATCGTTTTTTGTCTGGTGATGTTCGTTGTGTTTCAGTCGATTTCTGCTTTGGCAGAACCGTTGATGACACTTTGCGAAAGGGCTCAACAAGCGATCGGTGCTCAGGTTGGATCACTGTTGCCTTACGGTCCCTTTCGTAGTTTGCTGGTTGATGGAGTGATTGCAGGGGTCGGCGGGATATTGGTGTTCCTCCCTCAAATTTGTTTTTTATTTTTTTTTATTGCACTTCTCGAAGACTGTGGCTATATGCCGCGAGCGGCATTTTTGATGGACAAATTGATGGTCATGGTTGGGCTGTCCGGAAAATCATTTGTTCCATTAATGTCGTCTTTTGCCTGCGCCATTCCAGGCATTATGGCAACACGCACAATCGAAAGCCGGCGAGATCGGATGGTGACGATCTTGGTGGCTCCCTTGATGAGCTGCTCGGCACGAGCCCCCGTCTATTCTCTGATGATCGCCGCCTTTTTCCCCCGTCTTCATTGGGCGGGAGGTTGGATTTCTCTACATGGCACAATGATGTTTGTGATGACGTTTTTTGGCGCAGTAGTTGCGATTCCCGTGGCATGGGTTTTTAAAAAGACACTTTTTCAGGGTGAAACCTCACCGTTCGTGATGGAACTACCCAGCTACAAGTGGCCTTCAGCAAGAATCGTGGCTTGCCGCGTTTATGATCGGGCTCAAGCTTTCGTTTTTCGGGCTGGGACTCTGATCTTCGCCACGTCCATTCTTATTTGGGCCGCATGTTATTTTCCGGGTGATCACACCGCCGAAAGGCATGTCTGTCAACAAATCGAGCAGATCGAGTATCAGATCGATATCGATCCCGGACTCCGAACGGAGCGAGACGTCTTGATTGGACGACGCAATGAGCTTTCGGCGGCACTTCTGGAAGCGAGTTTTCTGGGGAGGTTTGGCAAAGGTCTTGAACCGATGGTTCGGCCGCTGGGATGGGACTGGAGAATTGGTGTTAGTGTTCTGGCCTCCTTTCCCGCCCGAGAAGTCATCGTGGCGACGCTCGGTACGATCTACGGTCTCGGAGGAGATGTCGACGAAACGCGTTCAGGGTTGCAGCAGGCACTGCGTGACTCAATACGGGCAGATGGCCGGCCGGTCTATTCCATCCCGGTTGCTCTTTCCATCATGTTTTTCTTCGCGCTTTGCGCGCAGTGCTCCTCGACATTGATGGTCATTCGACGTGAAACCAACTCCTGGGGTTGGTCATTATTTACATTCAGCTACATGACCACACTGGCCTACTTCAGCGCCTGGGCGGTCTACCAATTGAGTGTCTGGTGGATCGCCGAAAAAGTCTAGTTTTCTTGGCGAGATCGATGATCCAAGACTCCTTGTTTTAAGGATCTTTTCCAAATGAAAAAAGGTGTCGGCTCCGAACTCGGATCCGACACCTCTCATGATTTCAACAAGTTGTATTCGGCATTCGTCATCTTGCGGTCGTTGGGCGAGTGTTCAGCTCAGAAAGTAACGTTGTTTGATGTTCGCAGTGTGCGGCCACGAGTTGGTCAGACTTCATGTCACTTTTGTTACCGGCGAGACTTGTCTGGGGGAGTGTACTCCTCCCCCAGACTTTGCCTCACGTTCCCGCTACCTGTCGTGATTTCATCGCATGTCTTCGACGAAGAGCGTGGTCATTCGTTCATCCACACTCACCTGCAGCAAGCAGCTGGAGCGGCACAAGTTGGTCCGCAAGCAGCTGGAGCGGCACAAGCTGGAGCGGCACAAGTTGGGGCGCAACCGCAACCCTTGTTGCAGCAACGAGACTTGCAGCAACGAACTTTGCAGCAGCGAACTTTAGGGCAACGAATCTTGGGGCAATGAAGCTTTGGCATCTTGAAGCAGCAGGACTTTTTGCAGCAGCTGTTGCAACCTGTGTTGCAGCAGGTCGTCGCTGGTGCACAGCAGGTCGTCGCTGGTGCACAGCAGGTCGTCACTGGTGCACAGCAGGTCGGAGCGCAAGCTGCTGGGGCGGCACAGCAAGGTGCTGGAGCGGCGCACGACGCTGGAGCGCAACCACAACCACATTGATTGCGGTAGTTGTTGAACAGGCCAGCGTTGGCACTGTTGATGCTGGCAAAACAAACCAGCGCGGCGGTCATCCATACGAATTTCATCTCAGTCTCTCTTTCAAAAGCGGGCCGTGGAACGTGAGGGACTATCGAGTTCCGTCCGGACACATTGTTCGGTGGTCTCGACACATCCTTGGACGCAGGTGTGCATCACTACCCTAAGTTTTCGGATCACGTGAACTATTCTGCTCAGTCAAATGAATTCGATTTGAAAAGATGCGTAGACTGTGCGACAACGTGAGCTCTGTAGTGATTAATCACCCTGTTTTAAGCAGTGATCCGAAGTGCCCCTTTCTTCAGTCATCAGTTTGCTAATCATTGTCGTCGGGCTGCCGTCGTTTTGTCGGATTTTTCGTCGTTCGCGTCAGGCCATCCGAGGGACGACACTAGTTTCCGCCTGGTGGTGGAGTTGGTGGGCCTTTCTGATGTGGACACTTTCCTATATGGGCGACCATGTGTTTAACAGTCTGTCTAAACCGGTGGCCGATCATTTGTGGTACGGTGCGGCTGTATTGGGATTGTGCCCGCTGATCGCCGTCCTCGGTTCTCGACGCCCGGGCTCCCGTGTCTGGACGTGGTTCATCCAGATTCCGTTACTTCTCGTACTGGAGTGGCCCGTATTTTCGCTCTGGCTGCAGGGAACTGAGATCCGGGGTCTCGAGTTGGAATCGCCTCACTTGGTGGGTTACATCATGGTTCTCATCATGGGCGTCGGAAACTATTTTGGAACGCGGTTTACGTTTTCCGGGATCACCTATGGATCGGCCTGTTCTCTGCTCGTCATCTCTACTTCGGCGTCCTGTCCGTGGTGGCTGGCGGATCGCTGGTCGGTACGACTTTGGGCAACCTGTTTAATGATGTTGGCCCTGATGCTCATCGATCGTGGCAATCTCAAGCAGCCCATGAAAGTCGATCGCTTTGATCGACTTTGGCTCGACTTCTTTGACACTTTTGGAGTTGTTTGGGGGAGGCGTATTCAGGATCGGATCAACATCATCGCCGAAAAGGAAGACTGGCCTGTCCGACTCGCGCTGAACGGATTCACGTGGTCGACATCACGCTCGTCGGAGTCTGTTCGTGTTGCGACAGAATTACGCATGGAACATGCTTTTCGTTGGTTATTCCGACGTTTTGTCGATCGGTCTTGGGTTGATGAACGACTTGGATCTGTGGCGGGGGAATCCGTTGACCGTGTTCTGCCGCTGGATTCGTAATCAGGTCTTGATCGAACGCAGTCTTGTCTTAACCCCCACATCTCACCGGTCATGTTCGAGGGAATGCGTTGTCCATAGCCAACTCGATACCGCACCACCGTGAGTACGTACTTTAACACACGTGGACTTAACATATCCCAACAACTACGCGGCGTTGTCTCGTCTGCTCGATGTTGCTTTACTGCCCGCCGCCGAAAATGATCTCCCACGAATTTTACAGATCGTCATCAGCGATGTGCGCGACACCGTTGGCTGCGAACGGGTCCGTTGGTTCGTCATTGACGACGTGACTCAAGAGCTCTACACCCGAGTCGCCACGGAATTGGAAAACAGCGAAATACGACACAAGCTCGGCAAGGGCATTACGGGCCGGGTCGCTCAACATCGGCAGCAGACCCATGTGCCTCACCCGAGCGGCGAAGAACGTTGGGATCCAACAACCGACCACCGCACCGGCTTCGTGACACGAAATCTATTATGTGTGCCGGTCATCTCGAGTGTTGATCAGCGACTGGTCGGCGGGTTGCCGTTGCTCAATAAGTCGGGTACGGGACTCAGCACTTTCGACGAGCAATTGATTCAGACATTTTCGGCCCACGCGGCGACGGCCTTAGAGCGTCGACGACTTCAAGAAGAGGCAAGTCACTCGAAGTAACTCGAAAATGCGATGAGTCCGGGCAGACGGATTCAGCGGAACGTTCTCCTGGAAAATCGGCCAAGTATTACCGGTGATGAGCTCGCGGCATGGTGGTCGCCCGCTGAATTTGTCGCCGCGGACGATATACGACGGTCTTCCGCTGATCGATAGTTGGATAGGTTTTGCCATCGGAGATGTGAGCGGCCAAGGATTGGGAGCGTCGCTGATTATGGCCCCCGTTCGCGCTATGGAGCACGTCCTTGCCCGGACGATTTCAAGGCCGAGTCGTATTGTGGACCTGTAAAATCAGTCAAAAGCGTCCGATCTCAATCAATTTCACTTCATCACGTTCGTGCTGGTTTCACTCAACGCGCAAAGTCATGAGATTTGTTTTGCCAATGCGGGACACGGGCCCGATCTCTATTTCGAAGCCGCAACCACATCGTTTCGAACATTGAACGCGACGCGAACTCCACGAGGATTTCCGGACTCGTCAAGGAAAAAAAGAAATACGGTTGACGCTCTCTGCACGCGATCTGCTTGTTTTGGCCACGGAGGGACGCATTGAGGTTCGTGATTCCAACGGATCGATGTTCGGTGTTGATCGTCTGCAGAAGTTGATTTCGGAAAATCAAGACGAATCTGCGGCGGTGACCGCCAACGTCCTTCCAGACGCACGGCAAGGGTTTCATCGACGATCCCACCCGCTGGATGACTCGACAGTGCCGATCATCAAACGCAATCTCTGACAGATTTGCGGAGACAGGAAGGATCGTGGATCCCGGTGGCCAGAAGTCGTAAATCGTTGTTTCGCCGTCATAAGACCGCAAAACGGAGCGCATCGATTTAATCTGACAATGTCCGATCGATCGTCGATCTTGTCATCGGGCCACCCCTCGACTAGTACTCCGTGGGTCGTACGTTTATGTTTAGGGAAAAGGCGGTTAGCATTCACCGCTGGCCAATTGAAATATTCTGACCGAGGGTGACAATCGATGAAATTGCTACCGATAATCTTCGCCTTGTTAACCGGAATTTTTTGGGGGACATACGGCCCGACTCTGGCTCAAGCCCGCCTCTTCGAAAAAAGTGCTTTTAAGCCATACGTCATGATTGGAATAGCGTACCTTGTCTGGGGAATCCTCGGCGGCTTGGCGGGCATGGCCTATACACAGAAGCCCGGCGAGGCCTTGATAAGCTTCACAAAGCAGGGGATCTTTTGGGGGTTCGCGGCAGGATCGCTGGGGGCGTGGGGGGCTTTAACTCTCACACTGGCAATGTTTACAGGTGGCACGGCGATGCCGCAGATCGTCATGCCCATTGTGTTTGGGACAGCAGTTTCGGTCAGTGCGGTGTGTGCCGTTTTCATTACCAAAGCCGAGGTCAATCCCATGCTCTGGGTCGGCATTGCGGGCATGGCCGTTTGCATTGTCGTCGTCGGGTATTTCACCCCTCATTCTGGGCCGGCTCACCCAGCAAATCCGGCGGGTGCATTACCGTCCCCCCGTTCCAAGACGTAATTTCATTGGCGGTAGGATGGTCTCATCAGACGATAGGCAAAATTCGCAGACGGATTCCGCTACGGAATTGTCGATGATTTGCGCTCGGCGTCGGTCCTCATGGTTTCCGTCTGAGTGGCCCATGTACTTGCGGGTTGTGCTGAGTGTCCTCGCGGGAGCGACGGTGGGATTAACGTTTGGTCAAAAGTCGATCGCCTTCGGATGGACGACGGCGGAATGCGGTCTGTTTTCGAGCCTCTATATCCAGTTACTGACGACCCTCGCGACTCCGCTGATTTTTTTTGCAATTCTGGATGCGTTTGTTCGGACGCACATTTCTGGGCGTCAGGGACTGAAGATGCTCCTGATCTGTTGTCTGAACGTGACAGTCGCATTTGCCATTGGTCTGGCGATTATCAATCTCTGGCAGCCTGGCCTGGCGTGGCAAGAACTTTTGGCAGAACGAAGTAAGGAACTCGCCCGATCGACGCTCGGCCATCAGACAGTCAACGACGGTGACATGGCGGAAAAGGCCAAGAAAATATCGCTTTCTCCCCTAGAGATCCTGCGAACGTACATTCCCAAAAGCGTGGTTCAACCCTTTTCTGAAAACACGGTTTTGACCGTCGCATTACTGGCAATCCTGATTGGAGCCGCCATGCGATCACTCAAAAAGAGGACTTCTGATAGAGAATTAACCGCCGCGATTGAGTTGTTTGAGCACATGATCATTGCAACCTATCAAATCGTCTTGAAACTTTTGAGCTGGATTATCGAATTCGCCCCGGTCGCCATTTTTCTGGCGGTCGCCAGTGTGGTCGGTGCCACCGGGCCGATGGTCTTTGGGCTTGTGGGAATTTTTCTGTTGACGGTTGTCGCGGCGCTCGGCCTTCATTCCATGGGATATTATCTGCTTTCCACGTGGATCATCGGCGGAAAGTCACCGTATCTGTTCCTTCGTGAGGGCTTCACGGCCATCGTGACAGGATTCTCGATCAACAGTAGTCTCGCAACAGCTCCGCTGACTCTGGAAGCATTGAAACGGCTGAAAGTCAGTGATTCTTCTGCTCGTCTTTCCGCCTGCATCGGGACCAATTTCAATAACGATGGAATCACTCTTTACGAGGCCATTACGGCATTGTTTATCGCTCAAGCCGCAGGAATGCTCCTTCCGCTTGGCCAGCAGCTCACGATCCTGATGGCCGCCTTAGCAGGTAGCGTGGGGATCGCTGGAATTCCGAATTCGGGGTTGATTATCTTAACGCTCGTGCTAAAAGCGGCGGAATTACCGGAAGAAACGGTGCAGCTCGCCTTACCCATTGTCTACAGTATTGACTTCCTCAATGCGCGCTTCCGATCGGCCGTCAACGTCATGGGGGACATGCAAGTTGCCATCCTTCTTGACGCAGGGACCGTTGCGAAACAATCACGATTTGAGCCATGAGAACTGACGTCATACAGGCAGTTTCTGTCACACGGACAGCTCGAAAAATAGCCACACAAAGGCGCGATAACAGGCCATTAAAAAAGTCTGTTTATTTTCAGTGGCCTGCCGGAGAACGTGCGTGATGTCTGTGATCTGTTTTCAAAAAGGTGGTATGCCTGTCACCGGTATAGTGGATTGCTCTTGCTTAGGATGGTAGATTAGGGCTCTCCTTTGCATCGTTTTTTGTGTAATCCATGGAACGCATCAAGCAACGGAAATTACGTGCGAATGGTTCGCTCGACTCAGCGAGAGTGGCGAAATTGGCAGACGCGCTGGACTTAGGATCCAGTGCCTTAATCGGCGTGGGGGTTCGACTCCCCCCTCTCGCATTCAATTCTGATCGGCAATATTGTCCTGGTTCCGTGGCACGGAATGAAATAGAAGGCAATCGAATTCATGACGACGTCTATTCCTAGTCCAGTCGCTCCGCCACGACGCCTCTTGATGGGGCCCGGTCCCAGTGACATTGATCCACGTGTCCTGCTCGCTATGGCGGCACACACGGTCGGACATCTTGACCCGTACTTTTTGAAGATCATGGATGAAACTCAGTCGATGTTACGACAGGTCTTCCGGACCCAAAATACACTGACGCTTGCCATCAGTGGTACCGGAAGTGCCGGCATGGAAGCGGTCGTATCCAATTTGATCGAACCGGGCGATAAGATGATGGTCTGCGTCAACGGAGTTTTCGGCGGAAGAATGGCCGATGTCGCCGATCGATGCGGTGCTAATGTCATTAAATTGGAACGTGCTTTCGGAGAAATCTTCACATCCGAAGAGGTTGAGACTGCCGTGAAGCAACATCGCCCCAAATTGCTGGGCATCGTGAACGCCGAAACTTCTACCGGTGCGTCTCAACCCGTCGCTGAGATCTCCCGTATCTGCCACGAGAATGACTCATTGATCGCCGTTGACTGCGTGACCTCGCTCGGGGGACAGCCGGTTGAAGTGGATGAATGGGAATTGGATGCCGTTTACAGTGGTACTCAGAAATGCCTGAGCTGTCCTCCAGGGCTATCGCCGGTGACGTTCAGTGAACGCGCTGTGGCCACCATTGACGCGAGAAGAACGAAGATCCAGAGTTGGTATTTAGACATGCAGATGGTCAAAAATTATTGGGGCAACAATCGCGCCTATCACCATACGGCACCGATCAATATGAATTATGGCTTGCACGAGGCGTTACGAATCGTGTTGGAAGAGGGATTGGAGGCTCGTTTTGCTCGCCATCAGCGGAATCATCTTGCTCTCAAGGCGGGACTGAAGGCCATGGGTTTAAAGTATGCCGTCAAAGAAGGGCAACAACTCCCGATGCTTAATGCCGTTTTTATTCCGGAAGGAGCGGATGATGTCGCCGTACGCCAACAATTACTTAACGAGTTTGGCATCGAAATCGGAGGGGGCCTCGGTCCTTTGAGAGGAAAGACATGGCGTATCGGATTGATGGGTGCCGCTAGCAGTCCCTCCAATGTGCTCGTGTTCCTTGCGGCATTGGAAAAATGTCTGCTCGATCAGGGACTGGCGATTGTTCCCGGCGCGGGTGTCGGTGCTGCGAATACAGCGTATCGAGCCAACTGAAATTTCGTCTCCCCGTATTCCGCTGTCAATAGGAAGAGGGATGTTTGTGGTCAGCCCATTCGGCCGGCTGCCATAACTTTAAAGCAGGGTCTTTAATCGACAGCAAACAGGAATCTGTTGAAACGTGAGACAGTGAAAGTCTCCCATTTTTTTGCGGGGTAGTGTGTGCTGGCGAGCGCGCGCCTCTGGCGATACAATGTCTCAGCGTTCGTGGGAAAATGCCGGTCCGCAAATTCTCCACGTTCAACCCACCGGAAAAAGAGGGCTTTTAGGAACGACGATGGCTCGCAAATCACCAAGTCGACTGGAATTAAGAAAACAAGTTGAAGCAGTCGCAGCAAAGGACGAATCGGCGGCGAAGGTAAAGAAGCCCCGAAAGGTGGCCGCACCACGCGTCAAAAAGACAAAAGAAAAGACGCAGATCCGAAAACGTCTGGTCTGGGTTGTCTATAGTGGGAGCATGAAAGAGGAAGGGCGTTTCGCCTACGGTGATCGCGCAGCCGCCGAGGAAAAAATCGAACAGCTGAAGCTGAAATCTAAAAAAATGTATTTCATTCAGCCGCTCAAAGAGATCATTGGCGAGGATGGTACTGCTATTCCTCTGACCCCGATCAGCATCGATCTTGACGACGAGCCGGTCAAGGTTAAGAAGAAAGCTGCCAAAAGCGACGACGATGATGACGAGGACGCAAACGCGGACGATGATGACGATGAATGATTCGAAGCCAAAAGCTCCGTGATCGCCACTCCTCAAAAAAGATCGCGTATTCAAAATAATTACAGCGGGGTCAGGGGTTGCTGGCCCGTTTGTTTTGATTGACGTTTTGATTGGCTCTGAGTTCGTAACCAAATGTGCTCGAGCGTTAGGCTGTGGTTTTTGTCATCGCCTGCCCGTCTGTACCCATACCAGCGGGGGGACGTGGTCACGATAATTTTCGGGATCTGAGTTCACTCGCGTTTTAAAATCGATTTCGAATGGATGAAATCGATTTCAAATATGTATCAACTTTGGCTTGCTCTCTGGAGAACACACGGACCTGTTCTTCGATGTCTGGGAAAAGGCTTTCACCGATTGTGAGTTTGGCTAATTCTTCAGCTAACGATTCAACCCGTTGTCGCAGACCTCGTCGCAATCGACGGTCAAAGGACATAACCAGTGTTCCCGCGGAAAGTACGAGGATGATCGCAGCGGGAATGTAAAACGTCGTGTCCAGATACGGACGATCAAAAATGAATGTGTCATAAAAAAAGTTTTTGCCGACACGATAGAGCAGAAACAAGGGAAGGACGGCGAACACGATCTCATAGTCGAATCTCGCCAACCAATGCGAGTTTCGCATTGTTAATTGCAGTATGAGTTCATCAATTCGGAGTGCAGCATCGGACAGAAACTCGCCTTGAAGACTGGTCTCTGCTTGACGAAGCCGCTCGAGTGAGATGTCGCTGGACTCCGGTCGGTGCGGGTGAGCATTCCGGACATGTGCTGAAATAACGATCTCTCGTTCACGAAGTTCTACATCAGTAAGACTCAGCAATGCGATCTCGTTGAATCGTTGATCCGATGCGCGTTGCGACTGATTTGATGCCAGCCGGCGCGATCCGTGGACCATTCCGACGAGTGCCACTTGGGCGGTTGTATGGGAACTCATCAGTGACAACGAGGCGAGCAGAGTTGATTGGCTGTGCCACAATCGCAACACGAAGGCGAAGGGGCTATATCCCCAGAGTTGGGTGACCTGACCAAGCATCCGCTGCTCCCACAGTCCTCGGCTGACCAACAATTCGTCACGCAATCGGATCGCCATTCGAGCGGTCGCGCGTCGTCGTTGGTCGATCAATGCCCGTTGAAGTCCGGCTACGAGAGGTGCTTGTTCGAGGAATGACTTTCTGGAGTGATCGAGGACTTCATGTGCCAATCCCAGCAGGTTGCATTGTCGAATTCGCAGCCGTTAAGCGGCGGACAGTTCTCGTTGCAAAAGATCGATCAGCCGTGCAAGATCATCCGTGGGTCGCACACCGGAGTTTTGTTCCTCCATCGCCCGCTTCGAGTCCACGAAAAACAGGTCCACGACGTGAAACTTGAGATTCCGCTGCCTCCGCAAGTCGTCACGAATATCCTCATCAGAATCAGAATCGGAATGGGACTGAACAAAAACCATTCGACAGCCGCAGGCAGCCTGTAGCAACTCGTCGCCTACGCGGGAGGAACGATATTTTGTTGAGTGCTGACGTACAACAGGACATCACATACCGGCAGCAATTGATGCGGTTTTGCCAGATTGCTGCCGGCGGTTTCGGATTCGCTGGTGTCAGGATCCGGACAGTCAATCAGGACACGGTCGCTAGCAAGGGAGTATCAATACGGACGACCTGTAGTTCCGAGCCCCATCTTTCCCGTCCGCCCATGTTGTCCCCTGTTCCAGGGCTTTGCGTCTTGGGGAATGGCCTCGGTAAACCGAGTGCGGTGAGATTTGTGTGCGGATGAGCAACGACGATGGGCATTGTCGTTGTCGGACGCCAACACGCTTTTTCCGACTCCTGTTCCTCCAAACGCCGCAACGACCAGAGGCGTTTCCACTCGTGCTTGCATTGGTTCAAGTCGTTGGACCAATTGGCGAACGATCTGTTTTTCTTGGCGGACAGGTTCCCAATCTGTCCGCTCCATCGACCAGTGTGACAATTGCTGAACACGCTCATCGACGCTCGTCAACAGTTCAAGGTGTGTCAGCTCAGTGGTCATGACTTGCTTGTTTTCCTTTCCTCCAACATCGCTTGAGTTCTGCGACTGTTTCCGCGACTGCAGCGAACTCCTTTGACGAGCGGATGTTCGCACCGGCTTTCAATTCCAGAACTACGTCGCCCAGCAAATGCGTCATCAATTGATTGACGAGCCATATTTCGCGTTCCATCTTAAATTTGTCGTGAAGTCGCAAAAGCCGCGTTCTTGGCTTGGCCAAGAACGCCACTCGCAACGTCCACGACGAGTTCACCTCCAACGGTTGTTACCGCCGCACCGGTGGCATCGAACGCAATATGAGTCAGTGATTGCTACCCAGGGTCGCAATTCAAATCCGGGAAACATTTTTTTAAGCCGTGTTGCTCATCAAAGTGACTCGAAATGAGGCAGACGGGATGCTTGGTTCCCGATGCGAGGGGACTACTCGCACTGGCTCGAAAACCGGCGATGTGATTAAACAGCACGCTCTTTCCGATGTTCGTACCGCCCATTACTGCGACGATCAGGTGGGGATTGTCTTCCAGTTGCGGAATCAGTTTGCGAGTCAGCAGTTCGAACCATGAGCGACCGGCGAGTGGTTCCAAGGTCCATGGTTTGGCAATGCACTCCAGACGTGTCAGCGAGTCTCTTAACTGAAGAACGAGTTTCAAGACGTGGGAACTCTGATCCGAATTGTCCTCCACGAGCGACAGAGGACTTTCCGGCGAGCGGAAATCGGCGGAGGTTGACCCGCGTGTCACAAGGAATCCCGTTTGTACCCGCGATCGCGATCAAAAGTGGATAATAGACCACAATTCAGAATTCGAAGACTCGGTCTTTGAACCGCACG
This sequence comes from Schlesneria paludicola DSM 18645, assembly GCA_945876035.1. Lineage (GTDB taxonomy): Bacteria > Planctomycetota > Planctomycetia > Planctomycetales > Planctomycetaceae > Schlesneria > Schlesneria paludicola_C. Next base: position 34,277 of record CAMCMU010000019.1, read on the forward strand.
GAACATCGAAGAGGTGCTGTTTTCATGGAAAATGGGGGGAGCGAGGGCTCTTGCTACACATCAACATCACGGCAGATGGCTCCTGTGACGTGTTCATTTCTGACGGCGTTAAAAGTGATCATTCAACACCTGTAGAAGGTCCGCCGATGAGGCGTTTTCTGGATCAGACATGCGATACGTTGTCCTCATCACGGCGGGCTGAATCAGATCTCGCACCAGACTCGTCATTTCGGAGAATTCGGGGGATGTCAATTGGCCCTACGATCCCCGGTTTTTAAAACAAGGTTCTCTTCGTAAATTCAATCAATGCCCACAATCGGCGTGATGTCAAAAACACGCTAAAGTTAGCGTGGCACAGAACTCGCGTTGACCTTTCAAAGTCACGAATGCTACAAGTCAACCACTTGTTAAGCAATATTTCAAGGAGATTGTCGTGGCGAAACGATGGATCGGAGTTGCTGCTCTTGTCTGCTTGGGCGTCGGATTTCTGACAGCCGAGGAGCAGAAGCCGCGTGGTCAACGAGTTTCCCCGTCACTCTTGAGGGAGTCACTCATTTCGCAGCCGGTCGCGGCTTCCGCATTACCACCATCGCTTGGACATTCGATTCAGGATCTGCGTGCTCTGGTGGCAGATCTGATGAAAGCGGGCCATCAAAGTGAAGCCGAACGCTTGGTATCCATCATCAAACATCTGACTCGACTTGCCGAATCACGGTACCACGAGAAAAAAGATCAACTTGATAAGTTGCAGAGCGAATTGGAAGAGTTGCACTGGGCCTCGGAACGCTGAATGATGGAGGAGATTCGAGGTGAAAGGGATTTCTAAACCATCCTTTGGAGTTGTGGCGTGGACCGTGGCGATCGTGCCTTTGGCCTGCTCCGTCGTTGTTCATTCGAGCCGGACACCGGTTCCGATGGCGATCGCAGCACCAGACCGTCCGGCCCTCTGTTTTCGGCAGTATGCCGTCGATCTTGGTCCGATTCGGACAACGACCGAAGCCCGAGCGGTCTTCGTCTTTGTCAATCGGGGACGTGAGGCCGTGGAGATCAAATCCGTCGAACCAAGTTGCAGTTGTCTTGTCCCGGATCTGGAACAGAAACGATTCGAGCCAGGTGACGACGGCCGTCTGATCCTGCGAGTTCAGCCGGCGAACGAGAAATCGGGCATCAAAGAACTGTTTGCGGATGTGCACTATACGGATCCTGAGCCGCGAGAAGTGCGTCTGACCTTCAAACTCCAAATTCCCGACCGTCAAATGACGGTCACACCCAAGGCTCTGATGATTTTCCATCCCGAGGGAAGCGATCAAACCGAGGCGACCTTCACGGTCGCCGATGCGCGTCCGCTCCCCTTTGAAATTGTCGATGTGCAATCGACGTCGGATTTGGTCTCGACTAATATCGGCGAACGACAAGTCTCCACGGAGGGCGTGTGGCAGCAAACAATTCACGTGACCGTGCCCGGCAAGATTCCACGAGGAAAGAATCAGGTGCTGCTGCGAATTCTGACAACCAGCAAAGACACTCCCGAGTTACGAGTGCCGCTGATGTTACAGGGGCCTCCTGACCTGAGCGGACCGCTTGCAGAGGATGATGGGTCCTCACATGTCCCGCCAGAAGCGAATCTTTTGCCCGCTGCTCCCATTGAAACAAGCCCCTGAGCCGAATGATCGTCCGTTCCCACAGCCACGAAATCAAATGGTCATCGCCTTCCGTCACACGCCGGACGCGATTGTGGCGAGGCGTCGTTTGCTGGCTCACATTTCTCGTGACTCCCCTCGGTTGGTTTTGTTATGGCCGACTGATTAGACGGATGGAGCCTGAACGACTCGACAAGGGCTTAATCCTTGTCCTCACCGGAATTGAGGGTCACAGTTTCCTCAACGTGGCAATCGTGGGTGGGTTGATCGACGCCTGCCTAGGACACGCGGTGGACATTGTGGATTGGACGACCGGAAACAAATTTTTGAGCCTTTACCATTTGCGTGGCTGGCAAAGAAACATTGGTGCCGCAGAAAAACTAGCCCGTCGCATTGTTGATTATCAAATGCAATATCCTAGCCGACCCGTGTGGCTTGTTGGGCATTCCGGTGGAGGTGGACTCGCGTTGCTCACGGCAGCCGCTTTGCCCGAGGGTCACCGTGTGACGGGTGTTGTGCTGCTTGCCGCTGCGGTCTCTCCTGGCTTCGACATCCGCCCTGCGGCGGCGCGGGTGGAGCGGGCGATTTGGAACTATCATTCAAAATTCGACTGGTTTTTTCTGGTTTTTGGCACCACGATTCTGGGAACGATGGACGGTCGTCACGTTCCCGCGGCCGGTGCGTACGGGTTTCGAGGACCGTCCTCTGCGATCGCACAATCCTCGGGACGCCTGATCCAATGTCCGTGGAACTGGCGGATGCTCGGAAAATTTAATCTAGGTGAGCATTTTGGGTGTGTCCATCGCGTCTTCGTGGCGGAGGAAATTGCCCCTTTAATCGGATTGGAGACCAACGCCGGTCCCTCCGAGGAAGAGATTTCTTGTTCCCCCAGATTGGATGTCTCAACGACTCCCTGAGCGTGTCTCTGAGCCGACTCAACGCTGACGTGGTGACTTTCGGGCGAAGTGATTCGCTCAAACCGTTCGCGTGTTGCCAACCGAAGGGATGAGGCTCACGACAACTGTGAGGCCAATCGATCGACGATCAAGCGACCCACATTGAGGGAAGCGGTCGCGGCTGGACTGGGCGCATTACAGACATTGATGACGAGGTCATTTTGCAGGATCAGAAAGTCATCAACGAGGTGACCGTCGCGCGTGATCGCTTGCGCTCGGACTCCTGATGGTGCAGGCACGAGATGCTCAGCGCGGATTTCCGGCACCAAGCGTTGCACGGATTCAACGAACGCAGATTTGTTGAGCGAACGCCACATTTCACTCATTCCCGCTCGCCAATGCTTCCACGCCAAGCGAAGAAATCCAGGATACGTCAAGGATTCCAACGTGTCCAATAGGCTGAAACTGGTCTTGTAATAACCCTCCCGAGAAAATGCCAAAACGGCATTCGGACCACACTCGACACCGCCGTGAATCATCTTTGTAAAATGGATACCCAGAAACGGAAACGCCGGATCGGGAACTGGGTAAATTAATCCCCGGCACAGATGCTGTGCCGATGGCTTGAGTTCAAAGTACTCGCCTCGAAAGGGAATGATCTGAGCATCCGGCCGCTGTCCCGACATCCACGTCATCCGATCGGAGTGAAGTCCCGCGCAGTTCACCACGAGTTTCGATTCGATTTCGCCGGCGTCATTGCTGACAATCATTCGATTGTCCCGCCGAAACATTCCGGTCACCTTGGCGCTGGTCTTGATCGTTCCCCCCGCTTCGAGAATCCGTTGCAACAACCGTTCACAAACCTGGCGATAATCGACGATGCCGGCCTCGGGAATATGTACCGCCTGAATCCCTGCCGCATGCGGTTCGATCTCCCGGAGTCGTTCGCCATGGATCATCTGGCAAGCAATTCCATTTGCCAGACCTCTTTCGTAGATTCGCTCTAATTGTAGAAGCTCCTCTCGTGTTGTGGCCACAATGACCTTGCCACATCGTTCGAACGCAATCTGTTCCTTTTCACAGAAAGCTTCCATCGCCAGTTTTCCCTCACGGCAGTTGATGGCGCGAAGAGAACCCGGCTTATAGTAGATCCCCGAATGAAGTACTCCTGAGTTATGTCCGGATTGATGCTGCGCAATCTCCCGTTCTTTCTCAAGAATCACAACCTTTTTTCCGGGAAATCGTTCCAACAACCGATAGGCTGTGGCTAAGCCCACGATCCCGCCACCAATGATCGCGACATCTACCTGCTGCATGAGTCAAGATCCGCCTGTTCTAGGATTTTGGAAACTGCGTCACCGGTAGTTTGGCATGAGCGGCACCGCGACAGAAACGAAAAAAGAAACGCTCTGTGTGACATGCTCCCCCCCCACGACACTCCGGGTGAATTCGATTCCACCCCGCGGGTCAGTTCATGGGGGCTTCGACTTCCGCCAAGTATAGTCGACGTCCCCGTCTCAACAAGACAGACAACGGTGGTGACGACTGGAACGAAGTGGGAATGCCGCGATTGCGGTCCGCAGGTTTTTGTCGGTGCAATACGGTTGAACAGTACGGATCACAACGCGATGATCGGATATCCGACAATCCTATTTTGAAAGGTGAAACGATGGTTGTACAGCCGGTGTTGATCGACGGAGAGTGGACGAAATCGATCGGAACAGCGACGTTTCAGCCCACCAATCCTCTGACAAGGGAACCGCTGCCGGAACGATATCCCGTCAGTCCATGGGCCGAAGTGGAGCAAGCGATCCAGGCGGCACACCGCGTGGCGGAAGTGGTTCGGGGTTGGCCCGGTGAACGGTTTGCCGCGTTTCTTGACAGGCTTGCCGATCGGATTGATGCTCGTTCCGCAGATCTGGTCGCCATCGCGTCGCTGGAAACAGCTCTCCCCGTGCAACCGCGACTGAAGGATGTCGAGCTGCCACGGACGTCTAACCAACTTCGACAGGCGGCTCGTGCTGGACGAGAGGGTTCCTGGGCGATGCCGACAATTGACGCGGCCTCGAACATCCGATCGGTCCTCGGACCGATCGGCCCGGTTGTTGTCTTCGGACCAAATAATTTTCCATTCGCTTATAACGGAGCGGCTGGCGGAGATTTCGCCGCTGCGGTTGCCGCTGGGAATCCCGTGATCGCGAAAGGCCACTCATCGCACCCTGGAACGACGCGTTTGTTGGCGGAAGAGGCTCAACGAGCGGCGACTGAAACGGGGATGCCAGCCGGTTTCGTACAGTTGATTTACCGAACCAGTCACGAAGATGGTCAACGCCTGGTGGCTCATCCATTGATCGGAGCCTCAGGCTATACCGGATCGCGGTCAGCGGGATTGCAACTGAAGCAAGCTGCCGATCGCGTGGGAAAGCCCATCTATCTGGAACTCTCCAGCATCAATCCGGTCTATGTTCTGCCCGGTGCACTCCGCGAACGGGGTCGTGAGATCGCCGAACAGTTCGCCATAAGTTGCTTGATGGGAACCGGACAGTTCTGCACAAACCCCGGTCTGGTGGTTTTGCAATCCTCACCCCAAGCCGAAGATTTTATCAAGCAGGTGACCGATCGGTTCGCCGCTGCACCCGTCGGAACGCTTCTCGGGGCGGGAGTCCTGTCATATCTGGCGGCCGGTTTGAAGACGCTGATCGCCAATGGTGCCACGCGACTGACGGGCGGTTTGCCAGGCGGTGGAACGGGTTTTTGCTGCCAGAATACGCTGCTGCGCGTCACGGGAAAACAATTTGTTTCGGCAGCGGAATGGCTGCAAACCGAAATGTTTGGTAATGCATCTCTGATCGTTGTGGCCGAGACAGACGACGAAATCATCGCTGTGACGCGGGCACTCGAGGGGAATCTGACAGGTTGCCTCTATACGGCCAACGACGGCGCGGATGAACTGCTATACGATCGAGTCTCGCTGATTCTGAGACAGAAGGTGGGGCGCCTACTGAACGATAAGATGCCGACCGGTGTGGCGGTCGTCTCCTCGATGAACCACGGTGGACCGTTTCCCGCAACGGGACATCCCGGCTTCACGGCTGTTGGGTTCCCAGCGTCTGTGCGGCGGTTTGCTATGCTCCACTGCTACGACGGAGTCCGTCCTCATCGACTTCCCGACGTCTTGCGCAATAAAAATCCCACCGGCTGCGTCTGGCGTTTAATCGACGGTCAGTTCTCACAGGGTGACGTTGGCTAGGCGTAGACATTTTTTTTAGAGTGAGTCAGCGCCCAGATCAGCAGAGATCACTCCAGATTTGACCGCCAATGTCCGGGGACATGAAACCGTTTCTTGGCGGTCAAAGGACTGTTCGACGAACTGAGTCACCGGATGACCTTAACTGGAGCGAGCCGCTGGGTCGCTGATGATTCTGCGTCGCAGTAGTGGAAAATCCTCGCAGCCGATGTGTTTCGGCGGCATCAACGTCGGGGTACGACTCTCGGGGCGGGAGTCCTGTCATATTTGGCGGCCGGTTTGAAGACGCTGATCGCCAATGGTGCCACGCGACTGACGTGCGGTTTGCTAGGCGGTGGACCGGATTTTTGCTGCCAGAATACACTGCTGCGCGTCACTAGAAAACAATTCGTTTCGGATTTGGCGTGGTTGGTCGAGTTCTAGGCACGCTGTAAAATCTGAAAGCCCTTCTGAATTGGGTCAACAAATAACCCCCAGTGTTCGAGGTCGCTCCAGTGACCTTTGCTGCCGTATATGCCTGCAGGGGTGTGTTTCCTTCGACGTAAACAGTCAATCCCCATAGCGTTAAGCTATCATTGAAGCCATCGGTGCTACCGAAGTCTGTTTCAATTGTTCCACTAGAAAACTGTGTTAACAAATTTGTTTCTACGGTTTGGCGATTTGAATATGGCAGAGTCGAGTCTCCTGCGAGCGCCAAAAGGCCGGCCGCCGTATAATTCTGCGTCGTGACCTTACCATTTTGAACGAAGGGGGACCAAATGTTTATTTGGTTTGTCAGGTGATAACTATTTCCGAGATAAGTAGAGCCGAGTGCAGACAATATCGAATTGGCGATACCCGACATACTGGAGTCGTAATTTTCCAGAGCATTCACGTAATTCATCAAACGTATTGGCATTCGACTACAATCTGTCTCGTAAACAGAGGCGGTTCTTGATGCCGAAACGCTAGAATAATTGGACGAAAAAGTGAGGCCCGCATAAGTAGCGTTGCTCAGCCACACATTGTATAGGGACGATTGGATGGTTGAAGTCGGCTGGTTTTTCCATGTGGTGCGAGGATCGTCACTCCCAAAATCAAAAACAGCCTTCCATGCCGCTTTCGTATAGGTGATCGCTGACTGCCAGAAATTGGCATAGCTGGTGTCATAATTTGCGAACAACTGGTAGGCACGAATATCAGAGTAGTCTGGATGCCAACTATAGATGTCGCCCGTCGCAGCTTGGTCCGAGCCATCCGTCAAGATATATTTGTTTGCTGTATTCGAGGCGGAAGAAGCAAAATCTCTGGTGCGAATGGCTTGAATATAATTGGTCGCCATTTGTTTGTAACTCAACGTGCTGCCTTGTGTGGGCTTTGTTGGCCAACCATAAACGGCTGATGCATTGTCAGCATAGATGTACGCAAGTGCGATATTGATATCGGCATCGCTGGCCGAACTTGCACCGCTCTTTAGGGCAAAAGTTCCAGCGGTTGAAGATTGCGTCCAAGTCCAAGGGAGTAAGTTTGTCTTGATGTTTGTCGGGGTCAGACCGGACAGGATCCCTGCTTGGACCGTCGCGGAAAGTTTATCAAAGGTGTCTTGGTCATCATAAAGAGCAGCCAAGATCATGGCATAACCCATAGTCTCGCTGACGATGTTCAAGTTGCCTGCCGTATCCTTATTGAAAATGCCCAACCCATTCGGAACGGCGATGCCGTTCATTTTCGTTACGGTGACCCAATACTCTCCTGCTTGGTAACCTTGGTAATAATACTCGTACTTGGAAGCCATTGCCGTGGCGGGAGAAGCCGCGCCCACTTGGCTGGTGAGCAATAAACAGAATGACAGGCCCCGCGCTATGACGTGTCGTGAGGTTCGTTGCATTTCTTAGAGTTTCTAAATTTAATTTTGACTTGATCACCCGTGTTCCAATATCAGGGAAACAGACGCATGAAATGATACAACGAGTGTCAGGCCGTGTGTTATCAAAAACGGCCTAAAAAACTTTTTTTATTTAGCAATCAGCTGTTACGATATGAAGGCACTGATGTTCGTTTGTTGTGTTTAATCTACGGACGGCGTCGAGCGACTTCCTTTCGATCATTGTTCCAATTCTCATTCCCTTGGGTTCTCAAATCTCGCGGGAAAAATTCCTCGCCGTGTGAGAGCACAAAACGTCGAATCGGATGTGGATCAGCGGGGTGCGTGCCTGCCCTCTTGTAACAGGCTGACACCCGTCGGATTTTATCGGAGACTCAATCTTCAACGGATCGTCGACATCATTTAATAACCGATCGATATTTGGCGTTGTGACGCTGTGGGCGGTGTTCAACGGCATGCCTGCATCGGCGGAGGGCCCGATCTATGTTTCCTACGCAGACGTTGCGGCGTCAGATGTTCCATCCATCACGTTGCTGAAGGTCATCGCCCGCGATGGGAAGTCAAAGCGATATGAGGACCTTCTTCCGCTGGATGGTGGCACTGTCGGCATCGCCCATTTTGCAGTGGGTGGGTTAGCTCCACTGTACCGCCACATGGATACGAAGAAGTATTTTAATAAGTCGCCTGAAGAGATGATCGCGAGTTTCTCTTCGGGGTGCCGTCCACAAGGACAATCGGGTCACGATACTGGATGGGGCTGCTTTTCGAAGCCGTGGTGGCATGACGGCATGAAGGCATTCCTCGCGAGCGAAGAGAGTCAGCGAGTCCAAAATGAGGCATGGACCGAAATGATGCAACCGGTCATCGAACAGGCCTTGTCGAACGGTTGGAAGGATGCGAGAAGCATAGCCATCGCTCTTGGTGTGGCAAACTCGATCGGTAGGGGTGGATTTGCCTCACTGGCCAAGACACATCACTGGAAAGCGGAAGAGGTGTTAGCCGCCTATGTCGGGACAAATGAACACAGGCGGCGGCGTCAGCAGGCCCTGAATGAAAACTTCCCCAAGCCCCAATGATAGAGCGGGTACTGGGCTGAAAAACGCAACGCGATTTCCGCGTTTGCCCCATCACAGGTGTTCGCCGATCGACAAGTGATCCGATGGGGATTGACAGGGGATGAATCGCGCCGTCTCCTCGGTAAAGTCTCCTTTCGGCCACTGGTGATCCTTTTCTTGATGGTCAGAAGAGAGGCTGGTTTGACCTCGACTGCGGTGCCCGTCGATATTTTCACAGGGACCGATCATGAGTCTTCAAAAAAACGTCTCCGAAGAATCAGGCCGTGGCTCAGCGGGGCTCGGTTTCACGGCTTTCCACGGATCCACCATTCACGGTGACTCAGCTCGACCGCACGAAAATACTTGACGGACAGCATTCCTGATCTGAGCAGCCCGTGGAGCCAGGTCTTGAGCGAGCGAGAAGTTTCCGTGGAGCGGCGATCAATAAGAGACTTTTGATACGGGTGCGGCTTGGCGGGAGCCTCGCGCTCCCTCTTTCGAGCACTCTCGGACTCGAATTCGAAGACGGCAACGACTAGTATTCAACCGCTCAAATACGAGCGGAACCTTTGAAGACGTTCTGTTCACTGTGGAAATCGCCGCAGAGGCAACGTCAACAGGTTCTTCGCATCATGACGGTTATGAACGAAAACTGGAGCGAGCCGCTGGGTTGCTGGTGATCCTGCAACGCAGGAGTGGAAAAACCTCGCAGCCGATGTGTTTCGGCGGCATCAACGTCGGAGTGATTCCCAAGGCGGCTCCGGCAATCAGAATGGAACGTAGAGAGTGTGTCACCCTGAGTGAGTAACGAGGTCTTCCGATGGCGACAAAAATCGCGGTCAACGCTCTGATCGCCTTATTATTCGTGACCATCCCCGTACGGGGGGACGTCTTTCAAATGCCAGCCGGTCTCCGCAGTCTGGAGATGATCACCGTCGGCGATCCCGAAAACCCGCCTGACGACAACGGCTTCGGTGCAGTCTCGTCTCCCTACAAGATCGGGAAATTTGAGGTCACCACCGGGCAGTACGTGGAGTTTCTCAACACCAAAGGGAAGTCCAGCCCGGATGGGAGCCTGTGGTTCAACGACATGGACCTTGTCACTCAAGGACCCGGCGTTCGCTGTGGCATTGAGCGGACCGGTGAACTGGGCAGCTATGTCCATCGGGTCTCCCCGGAACGGGCCAATCGGCCCGTCAATTACGTTAGCTTTTGGGATGCGTGCCGCTTCTGTAACTGGCTCCACAATGGTCAAGGGGACGGTGACACAGAAACCGGTGCCTACACTCTGAATGGGTACGCCGGCACCGATGGCCGACGCGTCCAACGAAATCCCGGGGCGAGATGGTTCGTACCAACCGATAACGAGTGGTACAAAGCGGCATACTATGATTCCCAAAAGCAGGGCGGGGCGGGTTATTGGGACTACCCGACGCGTAGCGATGCCAAACCCAGCCGGGACATGGCTGGCGCGAACGCCGCCAACTACTACGATGGCTCCTATCTCGTTCCCGTCGACTATTTCACAGACAGCGGCGCCTTTGCGGCATCCGTTGGCCCTTATGGAACCTTTGATCAGGCCGGCAATGTGTTTGAATGGACCGAAGGCCTTCGCCCCCCGTTGCTCCGCAATTTATGGGGCGGATCCTATGGATCTGATGATGGTGGTCGCAATGTTCCCGCAGCCCATCAAGATCTGAGCTCCAAGTCGGATACCCCGCACGCCGGATTTCGTATCGCTGGTGCTGTGTCTGGTACAACGTCGAGGGTGATCCAGCCCACCGACGTGACCGTCACCAAACCGTCCGCATCGTCGGACTTCCCACGCAGACCGTGGCGCAATCCAGAGACCGGAAAACAGTTCTTCCCGATGGCCTGGTACTGCTATTTGAGCGATGAAACGGACCTCGATGAAATTGCCAAGGAGGGAGCCAACCTTGTGCTGTTCATTGCCTCCTACAGCGATGTGGACGACGAGGATAAACTCATTGTCGATATTCAACGGATGTTGAAATATTTGGACGAAGCTCATAAACGGGATCTCAAAGTCCATGTCCAGTTGGCCAGCTGGTACGGTCCGTATATTAATCATGATTTGGCTGCGATCGATCGTCAGCGGCGATGGGTTGAGGCGGTCAGCCACCATCCGGCCTTTTTTGGATATCAGCTGTACGACGAACCGGAATATCACTCAGGGGGCGGACTCGGCGTCCAAGACCAACGGGAGTTGAAAGCTTTTGTCGAGGCTCTCCAACAGAACCGAGATAACATCCGCAAATGGGATTCCAACCCCGACCATTCCATCCAGGTCGTCTTTAATCTGGTTCCATTATCGAGTTGGACCGCGTATCTGCCGGTGATTGATTCTTTTCAAGTTGACCGCTATCCCTGCGATGCAACGCAGGCCTATTTTGGGCACCAAGGGGATTGGGGCCCGTTAATCATGGCCTGGTCGATGGCGCATGGCGTCGCCGCTCTGCATGACATGCCGCATCTCCACAACCCGTCCCCGTGCCTGCAAGGTGTCGGTCCGGCTCACCGCGAGGGCACGACTTTGGGGCTCTGGAGAAACCCTCTGTATGAAGAATCACGCTACATGGCCTATTCGTCTCTGACTGTCGGAAGTTGGGGGGTGTTCCATTGGATTCGCAATATTGGCCATCCCAACTCATCAACAATTATGAGGAATGTCGGACGATTATACGCCGAATTGAGACAATTGCTGCCAGCCTTCGAACAGAGTTACGAGCACCCACCCTTTACGGTCCGGCACGATCACCAGGGGATCACACGCGATTTTCTGACCGATACGGTTTCCGATATTACGACATTGGCATTGGAGGATGGGGAAAATTATTACATCATCGCCGCCGACAACAGTAGTTTGTTCAAGAACGTTCAATTTCGGATGAAGCTCCCGCAGATGCAAGGAACGTTTGAAAACCGCGAAGCGCATGTACTGAACGAAGATTGGTCGCGAAGCCTGACCTACGATGCCGCCACCGAAGAGTGGCAAATCGCGTCTCACCACATGTGTTTCGGAGACGTCAATGTGTGGGTCATTCCGAAAGCCGTGAAGTAGTCGAGACGGAAAAAATGAAAACTACACGGGGGGGTTGCAACCACAGGAGAGTCACGAAGAGTCGCACCACACACACGGGACTGAGGCAACACGTTTCACGAAAAAACTCTGTCGACCACTGAGTTCCCTCGTCCTTCGTGAAATACTTTTTTCAAGATCAACAGCGGCTTATCGCTGGCTGATGATGGGGGTTAATCGAGACAATGCGTTTGAGGATTGCTAGTCTATCGAACGTGGTAACGTAAATAACGCCGATTCCGTGTTGAAGCTGCTCGTAATTGGGAAGACGAACATGCTGATTTTTCAGAGAACTCCATCGGTAAACTGGGAGCCGGTGCCGGTCGATCACACCGGTCAAAGGATGGTCTGGGCGTGGTTTCGTCCGGCGACGGTTCCGACTGGAATGATGTTCGTGATTCCCGAGGCGTTATTTGTTGACGGCGTCGGACTTTCGGTCAGGTGGTTGGTCGCGTGTGCCGGACTCGATCCGGCACAAGTCCACTGCTGGACCATCCAAGGCATGAATTTTGACGCGGTCGGCGGAACATCGGGACTGCTGGATCAAAGTCTGCCGAGTCCTCCGAACGGAGGGGACTTAGAAGTTTCAATCTGGATGGTCGTTATCTCGCAGCCAGGATGGCCGGGGGTGTCCACCCACTCGGCGGAATATTCTGCGCCAGCGGTGGCCTATCCGGGATACGGTGCTGCGTCTATTTCGAGTGAAGATCAACTGCTTTTAAACGCGATCGAGTCCAATTGGAGAGACGTGCTCGCCTTGGATGTTCGAATCATATCACTTCGAAAAGAGATTGGTTCGGTCTCGTCGCGGCTCAGTTCACTCAACCGCGATTTGACGTCCCACGAGCGTCTCATCTGCACGTCGAAAGACGTGGGGGATTGGGCCGATTGCCGTCGAGCCTTACGCGATGCGATTATGGTCATGGCGCGTTCGGTGAAGGAAATCGATTTGGGGACGACAAGTGGCGCAGGGCGACGGCATCAATTTGAGGAAATCCACCAAAACCATGTTGTTTTACGGATTCCCTTTCCAGGGATCCGGCAGGCGGTGAATGAATTCGAAACCTATCGAAAAATCCTGCAAAGTGTTATTGGATCAGCGCAGGCCAGCCTGTCTCGCGGCGGCCGCGATGCCGAAACACGTGCCAATTCGTTTCTCCAACGAATTCAGGCGAAGGCGATGACAAAGCGGAAAGCGGGAAAAGTTTTGTTTTCAAAATCGTTCCCGCCGCCCGGATAAGCCACAACGAAATGCCGCATCTGAGGCGGCGAGGCTGGCCTCGCCGTCGCTCTGTCTGCCGTCAACCGATGATAACCACCACGGACTGCGTTTTTCGTGGCCTTCCTTAGCCGCAGCCAGAGGAACGACCATGCTGAGGCTCTCTCCGTGACTTTCGGATGACTGTTGGTCGGAATCAACGTCGTGTTTGCTGAGCGTTTTTCTGGGGCCTCTGCCGCGATCATCAGATCTCTGGTGAAGTCCACCGCATGCTCCATGTTGTTGCTCCTCAGAAGAGTGCGGCTCTCCCTTTTCTTTATCAGGCTAGGAATCCGAATCGCTCTCTGAGTTTGACGCATCGTTCAACGCCTTTTTGTGACCGCTTTTCTTTGCCGGAGGCTTTCCCGATCAACAGAAAGATCCCGCCGTCGACTTCGATCAGCAACCGGTCTCCGATGCAGGAGAGACGGACGTGATCGGGACTCGCCTCGGTCACCACAGACAGGTTCGCCGCGATCGACCGCAATTTGAGCCAAGGATCAAACCCGGTGTCCCACAGCATGTTGTCGAGTTGCTGCGAAAATACATCTTTCGAGCCCGATCCGCACGGGAGCCGCAATAGTTACCACGGCGACGAGTCACCGCAACACTTTCTGGTCGCCTCCGACGATACGGCTGCTTGATGTCGCAAATACCGAGGCAATCGACAGTCGCACTCGTTCGGGAGTTTAAGACAGGATCTGCGGTGTATGTGCTGAGGCCCGATCAATCGTAGGATGCTTGCTACTTGACCGGCGGTGTGGAGAGTTAAGATGATGCAGGACAGAGTGAGGGCGATTCGCCGTTGTACTTCCCTAAGGACTGCAAGAATGTTCAGAGTCTCGCGGTTGAGACGTCAAACCGTTTCTTGGTCGATCGCGTTATGGCTCGGTTGTCTGCGTTTCGAGTCCGTTCAGGCAGCGAGTGTTGAGGTCACTGTACCGTTTGAAGGGATCCGGCATATCCATCGGACGACGACCGTTCCTCGCCAACTCGATATGCATGTTATTGAAATCGATCTCACGGCGATCGGAATTGATTTTGCAATCACGCCCTCCAATGGCCAGGGTGTCGGCGCGACGGATGGCCAGACGACACGTGAATTCGTGACACAAAAAAATGCGCAGATTGGCCTCAATGGCTCTTTTTCCTCATTCCGCAGCAAGGCCTGGATTGTGGAAGGGATTGCTGCCACGCAGGGACAGGTTTACTCGCCGTTTGAGCAATTTCGGCGTACCGCTCTCAATATCTCGGTCGACAAGGTTGCGACCATCATTCGGTCCATCGATACCGGCACGAAGACCGGTACGGCCTACACGCCGGAGATACCGCTTTACAACACGCTCGGAGGTGAAGCGGGTTTGCTGAAAAATGGAACCAATGTCGCCCCCTCGGCTAAAGAGTCTCTCCACCCGCGGACGGCAGCGGGCGTGTCGCTGGATGGGAGAAAGTTACTCTTGATGACAGTCGATGGCCGCCGTCCGGGGCATAGCCTCGGGGTAACTCGCCCTGAGTTAGCCGACCTGCTGAAAGAATACGGAGCTTGGAACGCCATAAATCTGGATGGCGGAGGATCAACAACACTCGTCTTTTCCGATCCTGTGCCCCGGGTCGTCAACATTCCTTCGGATACCAACGCCAGCCGATCGAGCGTGGAACGTACGGTAGGGAGTAATCTTGCCGTGTTTGCGAACCTTCCCCCGCAGCTCTCCAGCAGCCATTTTACGTACGACGACTTCGAAGCGGGGGACGAAGGCAATTTTGGTTATTCGCTCAGTATTTCCGCGAGCACACACGGCATCAACGCCGCCGGTTCGTCGGCGACTGCGGTGAACACGGCAGGGCATGGCGGCCAGTGGTCACAACAACTGGTGATTCAGGGCGACCCGAATACCACGGTCCGTGGAGACAATCCACAGAGCAGATGGTCTGTACGTCATTTCTCTGGCGATCGGATCGCCGCGTCTCCAGCGACACGCAGGGCGAACACAATCCGCCCGGCTCACGGGCGAGTCGGGTTGTGGGCCATGACCACCGACCGAGGATTGCAGATCTCCTTGGCCATCGTTGGGAGATCTGAAACCAAGGCAGACCGTGGCACCCCCCAGTCTCTGATCGCCGACGGCCAGTGGCATCTTTACGAATGGAATCTTGATCAGTCGCAGATGTGGCAGGTTTCGTTCCAAGAAACAGGGGTCATCAGCGATCCGGAGTTTACCCTCGACTCGATTCAGATTTTTGGGTCCCCATCCAGCGCCACCGTATTTCTCGATGACATCTTTCACGAAATTCGGCCACGAGATTCGGCCAACGCGTATCAGTCCCTTCGAGACTGACACAAATTCGCTTGCCAGCAATAACGTGAGAAAGTGGGCCGCGTCCACGATGGAGGCAACGGCAGTCCGTGGTCAATCCCATGGAACCGTCTCAAGCATCTCTTCTTTGCTTTCGACAGGCGTCGCTATCGTGACTCGACGGACTCCATAAATAACCGACAGCGTTGCGGAATCCCCAGTGGAGAACAGGAAGATGTTGATCGTTGCAATTCTTGACAATACCGGCAAACCCGCCGCCGGACGATTCGAAGCACGACCACTGCCGCCGCCTCTCACCCGTTCAACAGAAGTCCGGTTGGGGATTCAGGGTTTAGCCGATGAGCTCTTTGATGGGCACTCCTCCGTTGGCAATTTTCATCGGCCGGCCTAGTTTTGACGTATGGATTGTGCTCAAGGGAATGCCAAGCGCATGGGCGGCCGTGGCCCAGATGTCACCAGGTTGGTAGATCTGGCTGCTGACAACCGACATTCCTTCTTGGTCAGTCTCACCGACGGCAATTCCGCCTTGAAGACCACCACCGCCGATCATCGCAGCCCAACTGGTGGCCCAGTGATCTCGGCCGCTGTTCTGGTTGATGCGTGGCGTTCGACCGAATTCGCCCATCCACACCAAGACGACATCGTCCAACATTCCACGTTGTTTGAGGTCGCTCGTCAGAGCCGCAAGACCCGCATCGAGTGCGGGTAATCGCTGGTTTTTCAGCGAATCAAAGATATTTGCGTGCAGGTCCCAGCCTCCGAAATCGACCTCGACGAACGGCACACCTGCTTCAACGAGACGACGTGCCATGAGTAGACTGCGTCCAAACTGGCCCCGATCACCGTTGACGCGGCCTTGTGCGGGTGCACCCGTATAAGCGTCGAGAACCTCTGGTTTTTCGTCGCTGATTCGAAATGCGGACATTTGTTTAGAAGACATCAGGTGCGTCGCCTTGCGATAGACATCCTTATGAGACTGACCAGAATCGCCGCGGTTTGAACCGATAAAGGTGTCCTCGATCGTCCCGAGCAGGCTCATCCGCTGGCTGAGTCGCTCCGGAGACAGACCTCCAAAATCGGTATCTCGAATCTTGCCGCTGTTGTCGATCAGGAACGGTGCGTGAGCCATGCCCATGTAACCAGGGCTGCTTCCACTTCCGCCAATCGAGACGAATGCTGGTATCTCCAAGTCTTGGCGTTTTGTGCCGAGTTCATAACTCACAACGGAACCGAAGCCCGGATGAACCACAGTGGGGTTGGGGATATAAGCCGTACGCATATAGTAACGGCCGCGACCATGGTCTGCCTCACGAGTGCTCATCGCTCGAACTAGCGACAGGCTTTTCATGATCTGAGCGGTTTTGGGGAGATGTTCGCTGATCTGCATCGCACCGCTGGTGGCGATCGGCTTGAACTCGCCCCCCGTCTTGGAATCGGGCTTCAAATCCCAGATATCGATGCTCGGCGGCCCGCCGCTCATCCACATCAGAATGCATGCCTTCTGCTTGCGTTTCAGTTCTTGAGCGTGCGTTTGCAGGTGTGAAATGAAATCGATCGCCGGCAACGTCGCCGCACCAGCCGACAAGTGTTGCAGGAAATGCCGCCGAGTCATCTCCCCCAGACATGTGCGGTGCATGTTCGCTCCCCCTCTGCGTGACTTGCGTCAGTGATTAAAAATGAATTCGTTTGAGTTCAGCAATGCCCAAAACACGTCTTGAAATACCGTTCGTTGGTCTGAGGCCCCCTTCAGGCAGAGCTGGATTTTTTTGAGTTCGATTTTAGTCGGTGGACGCCCCAATACGGTCAGAAACAGTCGTTTTGTTTTTTGAAGATCGTTCCCTTTTTGAGAGAGCAGCTCGAACAGATGGCTTCCCTCTTGCAGACGGCATGCTTCGTTGACCAATTCGCCGTTCATCATCATCAGCGCCTGAGGTATCGTTCCATCAAAGGAGTTTGACTCCTCACCATCGTCAGTACCAAATTCACGAATAAATTGTTGAAGCCATTTCTGGCGTTGTTGTTCCGAGTTTTCCCAACCGGTTCGTGTGGATCGATGCGCGTTTGTGGCAACAATTAGTGAGTCGTAAAGTTGTTCGGCCGTCATCGCTTTGACAGACGGGTGCGAAAACAACGCAGGCTCCCCAGCGGCAGGGTTGTCTTGTTCATTTTTCTTCGTCCGTGAACTGGTCAGATGATAGGCCTCCGTATTTGTGATCCAACGGATCAGTCGCCGACAGTCATAGCCGCTGGTGACGAATTCCGTGGCAAGTCGCTCAGCCAATTCGGGATTTGAGGGGGGGTTGTGAATCCCCCAGTCATCGATTGGATGAGTAAATCCATATCCAAAAAAATGGCACCACATGCGATTCACGAAAGCCACGGCGACCAAAGGTTTCTGACCAGCAATCATCAACTTGGCCAATTCTTTACGTCGTTCGATGGAATCGGCCGGATCGACTTCAATGCCAAAATAGTTCGGGTAGGCGACCTGCATCAGCCCGTTTCGCTTCTCGAAGTAAACCGGTCCTGCGTAGTCTCGCTCCACGATCTCGGAGAAGTCCTCGTCCATACGACCGGTCGCTGGATTGTATTTCCGATGATCAATCTTGGCCGTCTGCTTGAAAAAACTGTTGAACTGCCAAAATTGATCCTGCTTGAACTTGTTGAAGGGATGGTCGTGACACTGAGTGCACTGCACTTGCATGCCGAGGAACAGACGCGTTGTTTTGGCCGTCATTTGGACGCCGTCATCCTGATCCTGCATTTGGGCAAGCAGGAAGTTAACGGCTCCACTGTGTTCATAGTGACCCTCCGCCGCGACGAGGTCAAAGACAACCTCGTTCCACGGGCGATTCTTGCGAAATGCATCGCGGAAAAATTTCTGCATTCCGCCGCGACTGACTCGACGAGGCGTCTTCTGGCCAATACAGAGATTGGACCAAATCGTGGTCCAGTGACGCACGTACGCGGGATCCTCTAGTAGCCGGTCAATGAGCTTTGATCGCTTGAGTTTGTCCTTGTCGGCAAGGAATGTTTCCACATCGTCAAGAGCCGGAATATGCCCATTGATGTCCAGAGTGACTCGTCTCAACCATTCGGCGTCATCGGCGACGGGAGAGGGTTCAACGTTATTGTCCGTCCATCCTTTCCGAATCAAGTCGTTAATTTCTTGAACCATCGGATCCGGTGTCGACACACGATCGACCGAGGTCGCCACCAGAGAGGACTCGCGACTGCTGGCCGCAAATGGTGCGAGGCACGATCCCAGCAGAATTAACAGAACCGCGCTGCTGGAGTGGAAGCGTCTTTCCTGTGAGGGCTTGCTTCGACAAATTTCCTGACGAAATCGGATCATCAAACCGTCGTCCTTCCCATCATCTGTTCGCCGCATGGCGGACATCACATCAACAGCAAAATTCAGGGGACACGGAGTCCATCGCTGCAAATTGTATCAGAAAAAAGACGCGTCTCCAAAACCGTATGTGGGATCGATTCTGCCAACCGACTTTGGTTCCCTTGTGCGGCCCCAATGACACGTTATCCGGAGCCCACCCAGCAGGCACCGATTGACCGGCTGTGAATGCCCCTCCGCAAAATTCACATGTCCGCACAATTCTATCTGTGGAACATCTCATTTGAGAGACGTCTTTGCCTGATCCTTGTTCGCGTTGTAAGATGTGCCTTGGTTTTTTCTGTTGTCAAACGTTCGGCTGATCAAACTGTTTACAAACCGAGTTTATCTTTCACAGGATGTGTATCAATGACCGTTCGAACTTCGGAACGCGGTTCGTCGTGGAGCGATATTGTTTGTTTTAGTCTGCTGGCCTGCTGGACGGTGGTGGCCAGTGCTCAAACCGAAGGCCCGCAGGTTCTTAACAGTCTGAAACCCAAAACGGGTCGCGAAACTAAGCCAAATTTTGCGATCACGCTGACACCATCGAATGCCAAACCAATCGCTGCCGTAACGCCAGGGGATGAGATCACCCTCTCGGTCTCCGTGACATTGCCCGCGGGGTACTACATCTATGGCACTGACGGAAACTTTGGCGGTCGCACTCGGATCACGTTGATCGAGACAGGCCTCGTACCAGTCGATGCCGACTGGGTTCCTGACCGTCCGGCGAAGAAAAGTTTTGAGCCGGTGTTTCAGCAACAACTCTCCAAATTCCACGATCACGTGATCTGGAAAAAAAAGTATCGGATCGAACAGGATGCTGACCTGACGCAGGTTTCGATCGCCGGCGAATTGAGCGGTCAATACTGCAGCGAAGGAGTGAACGGCGATGGGCAATGTGTTCCGATCATTCCGTCTCACACATTTCGCGTGGCACTGACCGGTGATGCCCATGCGACCGATGATGCGGTTGTTCCTTCGGTGCGATTTGAATACGAAGAACGCCCTCAACGAGGAAAGACGAATCCCGCCCTGCTGCGATTTAAACTCGAGCCACCAAATGCGTCGCCCGGTGATACTGTCACATTATCGATCGCGATGGAGCTCGATGAACGGTGGCACACGTTTTCGCTGACACAGAAGGGCGAAGGGGGGGTCCCGACGCAAATCGTCCTCGAACGAATCGCGGGTTTGAAGCCGCTGGAAAACAGTTTTTTCCCGGATCACAGTCCCGAATGCGAGCAGCCAGAGCCCAATCTCTTACTCGAAGTTCATCACGACCGTGTCACTTGGTCGCGCGAGTTTGAAGTTTTGCCGGGAGTAGCGGATGGGGCGATTGGGGTGAGTGGGTTAATCGTCTATCAGACGTGTAAGACGAGTTGTTTGCCTGCTCGAGAAGTCCCCTTTTCACTGGGGGATATTTCCTCCGCTGTGGCCTTCTCCGATAGGGTTCCCGAGGCGGATGGAACACAGGTGTTGCCATTAAAAGAGGATGTCTCCCCGGATTTTGCGAAACCGCAGGATCGGGGAATGATGGCATTCTTGTTGACAGCCGTCGGGTTCGGATTCATTTCCTTGCTGACACCGTGTGTCTTTCCGATTGTGCCGATCACCGTCAGCTTTTTTCTCAAGCAAAGCGAATCGCAACAGAGTCGGCCGTTACTCACGGCGCTCGTGTTTTGCGGATCGATTGTGGCCACGTTCACGGTTTTGGGTGTTGGCATTTCCGCACTTTTTGGAGCGGCCAAGCTGAATCAGATCGCTAATAATCCTTGGCTGAACGTCGCTATTGGCGCGGTGTTTGTCGCCTTCGCTTTCAACATGCTCGGCCTGTTCGAAATTCGTATCCCGAGTCGTCTTTTAAGTTTCACCTCCAACAAGGAGTCGGTCGGTGGTTACTTGGGTGCGGTGTTCATGGCGATCACGTTTACATTGACCTCATTCACCTGCACATTTGCCTTCGCCGGGACATTGCTGATTGCTGCCGCACGAGGTGAATATTATTGGCCGATCATCGGGATGATCGCCTTCGGGACGGCATTCGCTTCGCCATTCTTCTTTCTCGCACTCGTACCTAGCCTGCTGAAGAAACTCCCGAAAAGCGGTGGATGGATGAACTCGCTGAAGGTGGTGATGGGACTGATCGAGATCGGTGCTGCGGTCAAGTTCTTCAGCGTGGCGGACCTGGTTTGGAACAACGTTCCGGTGTTGTTTGATTTTGTCTTCGTAATGCTGGCTTGGTTGGTTCTGGCGTTGTGTATCGCGTTCTATCTTTTGGGGATTTTCCGGCTGGCTCACGACGGTCCCTCCCAGGGAATTTCCGTGTTTCGCTTCGTGCTCGCCATGTCCTTTTTGGGACTGAGCGGCTATTTGGGTTTGGGAGTCTTGAATCATGAACGGGGGGGCGCCTGGATTATGGACCAGATCATCGCCTTTGCGCCGCCACAATTTGAAAAAGTACCCGTTGGAATGGAACGAGCCGCAGCAACGGATGATGGTTTGCCTGAGCCAACGATCGTGCATCATGGACTGCGTTTCGCGATGGACGTGGATAAGGCGATTGCATTTGCCTCCCAAAAGCAGCAACCGATGGTCTTCGACTTTACAGGAGTTAACTGTGTCAACTGTCGGCTGATGGAGAAGAAACTCGTGGAATCTCACAACTTGCGACTGCTCCAAAAGTTCGTTCTGGTGCAACTCTATGCGGATGCGGTTCCGACGATCGCGGATGCTGCCGAACGAATGCGTTTGCTGAATCGAAATCGCCAACTGCAGACCGAATGGTTTGAAGAAGTGACCTTGCCTGCTTATGCTGTCGTGACGCCAGACGGAAAAACAGTCCTCTCGAGCTACTTCGGACTGGAACAGAAAGAAGGCGAGTTCGCTTCATTTTTGGAGCAAGGATGGGAAAAATGGCAGAGCGTCAACGCCGCGAACGAGAGGCTTGAGAAGCCGTGATATTTCGGGATCGCGAGGGAATGCAAGGCCCTTTTGTTTATTAGATTTGCGTTACTGTCAATCAAAAAATACCCGTGCGTGAAAGGGGTATGAAATGATTAAGACATTTTTGGTCGTTGGAATTTTCTTGGTTTCTACGCAATCGATTCTCAACGCGGTTGAGCCTAAAGTTGAGTTTCGTGGTTCACTGAACTCTGAGTTGGGCGTTACTCGGAGTGGAAATGTTTACGCGCCGGAAATTCGTCGCGTCAAAAGTCTTTGGTTTATGTGGTATGGCGGTCAAGGATTGGACGGACACGACCGAATCCATCTTGCCACATCAGTCGATTTAAAGGCTTGGACAAAAAAAGGTGTGGTTCTCGTGGAAACGGGCGTGAATCACCAGAACGATCCGAGTTGCGTCAATGTCGGCGGTGTCTGGTGGATGTTTTACACGCGGGCCGCACAGGGGATCAATGATGAGATTGCGGCAGCCACATCGGCCGACGGAATCAATTGGACTCGCCGCGGAGTCGTCTTTCGACCAAGCTCCGGAAGTGGGTGGGATTCGCTGGTCGTCAGTCGACCTTCCGTGCTGTATGAAAGTGGCATTTACAAGTTGTGGTACGATGCGCGGGGCCTGAAACCGGGTGCCGTACGTCCAACCACAACCACGCCAGAAGATCTACTCGCGGTCGCTGGTCCTCGAGCCATCGGATACGCAGAGTCGAACGATGGGCTCACCTGGCGTCGCTATGGTCAGACGTCGGTATTTGGTGAGGGAGCTGGAGCCATTCACGTCAAACACCTTCCGGATGGTTATGTCATGCTCTATGAATCGCAGCAGGGAACGAAATGGGCATCCAGTTCTGATGGTCGGGCATGGACAGTCCGTGGGTTGCTGGCTCCGGTCAGCGGATCAGCCATTGATAGCGGTGGTCATGTCACGCCGTGGCTTTATGCACCGGAAAATACGAGCCAATGGGCGATCTACTTCGGTTGCAATTCCGGTGACTGGTCGAAAAATCTGATGGCATCGATTCCGATTACACGGTTTCAAGCCGCTCCCTGATAAAAGCAGGTTTTCGACGATTCCTGTCATTCAGAGCCGATCGAATTTCATCGAATGAGGCTCGGTTTTTGAGAGGTGCAGCAGGAATCATTGGCCGTGGTTTTCGAGGTCTTCCCTACAAGGTCTGGACCGTAACCCACACGCTGTCGGGAGGCACCGATGTGCCGCTGTTATCAGTCACTTTTCTCCTGCGGCTGCTCAGCAACCGGACGTCTCGCAGGTACGGCGTGTCTCCACCGTCCCCGTGTTCCCGAGACCACCCTTCCTGCATCGTCTCGAGTTGACGACGCTCATCAAACCTCGGAAGATTAATCTCCATCCTGTTCCTCGAGAACGACACGGAGAGGGTCGGATCGAAACCGTTGTGACCGTCCCTCGACGTCTTCGTCATGAACAAGAATCTGCCCAAAAAAAGAAAATTGATTGCGGAGGTTCGCGAACAGCCGGTTAAGAAAACACCGCGCCGTCCAAGGTCTCTCTGATCTGCCACACACGAGGTGAGCAGCGTCACGTACCCGGCTTGTCCGGAATCGTGCTCTTCCGTTTTTAACAACCGGCGAAGGATTCAAATCCAGCAGATAAAAGCGACACATTTCTTGACGCAAGAGAGGCAACCGTCTCGTGCGTTAACCGAAGATTCGAACGCACCGCTCAGAAACGGAACGGAATTGAGCATCATGAGTCTACCAGACCTCGCATCGTCGATTGATTATTTGGCGCGCGCATCGAGCCCTTCACAGTGTCATGCGTTTCGAGACGGTCCACGGATTGTTGCCATTGAAACCGTGATTCCTCACGATCTGGCCGCCGGTTTGCTCCTGCTGCGAATTCATACCGACGCGGGAACGATTGATGGAGAGCCTGTCATTGGTCACGGCGAGACCTATTATGTTCCACATGCGGTCGCGGCAACGATTCATGACTGGATGTGCCGGCGATTGCTCGGTTCCACGGTGACCGCGATCGAGAGTCATTGGCGTTTTTTTTATGAGCGAGGAATCGCATTCGGCGTCAAGGGATGTGAGTTGCGCGCGATCTCGGCGATTGATTTGGCCCTGTGGGATATCTTGGGGCAACTGACACGGCAGCCGATTTGGAGACTACTCGGCGGTCCGATTCGAGATGCGATTCCGGTCTACAACAGCAGCGGCGGTCCGAGTTACGGTCGTCGCGACAAGGATGCTGCCGACGCACAAGGTTGGCCGGGACACGGAGATGTCGGTCGGCCAGGACCTCTGGAAGACAACTATAACAGCATTTATCACTCGGGTGATCTGGCTGAAGAGTTGCTTTCCGAGGGATATTCGGCCATGAAATTGTGGCCCTTGGACAGGGCCTATCAACGCTCTGGCGGGCATCGAATTTCGTGGGCGGATGTGGAAGAAGGATTGCGCCCTTTTCATGAGATCCGAGAGAGAGTCGGAATGGACATGGAAATCATGCTCGACGGTCACGGCTTTTTTTCTCTTCCGGCCGCGCTTCGCATTGCTGAAGCGATGCGAGAATTGCAGCCGCTGTGGGTGGAAGATGTGATCCGCCCCGATTGCGTGGAGACGATCGCGGACTTTCGAGAACGCGCGGGAGTCCCCATCGCCGTGAGTGAAATGCTGGTCAGTCGTGAAGAATACCGCCAGGTCTTGCAACGTCACGCCGCCGACTATGTCATGATTGATCCGACGTGGGTTGGAGGTATCAGCGAAACTCGACGGGTAGCCGAGTTGGCTCAATTATTCAACGTTCCGGCTTTAATGCATGATTGTACCGGTCCGCTGACTCTCTTCGCCGGTCTCCATATCGCGGCGTCGTGTGCGAATGTCACCTATCAGGAGACGGTTCGTGCTCACCTGAAGACGCTCTATCCGTTGCTTGTGGATGACACCGTCTGCGTTCACGAGGGGCATTTGCCATTGCCCAAACGAAGCGGATTGGGAATTCGTCTGCTGCCAGAATTGTTTTCGCCAGATCGGCCGGGTTATCGGGTGACTCGACTCCAGAAGTAAACCACGTAAATCCACGTCCGTCGGTGACGAGCACCGGCGATGATTGAGGAACGGCGATCAACTCGGGAATCAAAATCAGCCGCAGAGATGCGGAACGGTTGCTCCACACGGAGTCGTCATCGGAGGTGTGAGCCGTTCAAGTTTCGAGCGGAGTTCTGTGGATCTTTCAAAAGCCCGCTGCTTGGTATTTGAGGTCGAGGGGAAACAATGGCCGATTCATCGGGCCCCATTCGCGGTTGGATCCCTGCTGATAGGCCACGCCGGTCCCCGATGTCTTGGCGTTGTTGGCTTATTCGCGAAGCAGACGATTGGCCTTCATTTCGAAACGAGCCAAAGAACCTGCGGGGAGAATGGCAACGTGGGCATGAAATTGCAGACGTTGTTTGATCGCATTGGAAAGGCTTTCGGCAAGCAAGGCACACGATGGACCGTCGAGGGATGAGTCTGGTTCAATATCCAGTCGGACATGATTCATCTCCCGTCGTCGGGAGACCACGATCCGGAATTCGGCAATGTGTCGAAACTCCCGCACAATGACTTCGATGCTCGATGGAAAAACATTATTCCCTCGGATAATCAGCATGTCGTCAATCCGTCCGAGAATACCCGCCTCAAGTCGCAAGAAGGTTCTCCCTGAAGGGTGAGGCTGGGGGCTGGCGACCACCAAATCGCCGGTACGATATCGCATGACGGGCGAGCCGAGCCTGCCGAGGTTCGTGATAACCAGTTCACCGGGCGAGCCGACGGGGACAGGTGTGCCGCTGTTCGGATCGATAATCTCAGCGATACATTCGGTTTCAAGTACCGTCAAAAACCCGGGATCGTCCGCGCATTCATTGGCCAAAGGACCGATTTCCGTCATTCCCCAATGGTCGAAAACTCGGGCGCCCCAGGCTGTCTCAATCCGTGAACGAATGGCGGGAATCGAACCGCCGGGCTCGCCTGCCACAAGCACAGCACGGACCGAAGAGGATCTCAGATCGATTCCCTGAGATGCGGCCACGTCGGCCAAACGCAAGGCATAGGTGGGAGTGCAGCCCAGAAGAGTGACTTGATTTTCAAGGATCAACTGCAGCCGAGCCTCACTGCTCATGCCTCCGGCGGCAAGACACATGTGTCCCTGCTGCAGTGCCCCTTCAAATCCAGCCCAGAAACCGAGGAACGGTCCGAATGAAAAAGGAAAGCAGATGCGGTCGCTTGGCTCGAGCTTGATCCATCGAAAAAACGTCTTCCAACACTGCAGCATCCAACTCCAACTCGAAGGAGTATCGAGCCAGCGTAACGGTTCGCCGGTTGATGTCCCCGATGTCTGATGCAGTCGAGAATACTCCGTGGATGCATATGTCAGGTTGCGTCCATAGGGTGGGTAATCTCGTTGCTCATCAACCAACTCGTTCTTGCTGGTCATCGGCAGTTGCAGTAAATCATCCACCGTGCGAATCGACCGCCAATCGACTCCAGCGGCATGGAACTTATCCGCCCAAAAGGGATTTGCAGGGACAACGATTTCGATCATGTTTTGCAGGCGTTGGGACTGCAACTGAGTCAGACGATGGCGATCGTTGAGAGCAATGTCTTGGCAGTGGTCCGGATTCATGAACAGCGCATTCTGTGGAGTTGGTAGTGGAATCCCTGCTTCTGATTGTTTTGAGGCATGTTCCTGTCGTGTTTTCCTGTCACCCAAGATCATCATCCGTGGTTCAGACTCTGGGGCGATGACTCATCGAACGGGGCCCGCCGAAATGTTCCGCTCGGAACCCGCTTTCTAACGACTCGAAGTCTCGGTGATGATGTGGAGATGCCCGCCGATGAGTATCTGGAGACTTCGAACGTTTCCGGGTCAAGACGATTCAAGAGGCCTTCAATTGCCTCAGCTTCCACCGCTCCTCCAGATTGACCGAGATAGGCAATGAGTGTCAACACTCCACCTGGCCGGAGTAATTCGAGGCAGGCCTCAACAGCCGTCAGCGTTGTGGTGGCGAGAGTCGTCAACGATGGATCTCCGCCTGGCAAATATCCGAGGTTGAACATGACGACTGAAATATGGCCGTGATACTCATTCGGAATCAGGGACTTCAAATCGGCGTGGTTATTGTGTAGCAGACGGACATGCCCTCGCCGTGTCGGACCTAAGTTGAATGACGTTTGCTCGATCGCCGCCTGCTGGACATCAATGGCCCAGACAAGCCCGGTCTGGCCCACCAGGTCCGCAAGGTATCGGGTGTCATGTCCATTGCCCGCGGTGGCATCAATGGTCACGTCGCCTCGATGAACGATCTCTCGGACGATTGAATGAGCTAGTTCAGTCAAGGGTGGCATCCGCGCAATTCCGCTCTGTGATTGAGATCCACTTCGTGGTCGATGGTGATCCTACCGTAATCCCCTTGATGGGCCAAAAGGACTCGGGTCAAAAGATTCGCGAAATAGGGTGCTTGTAGAGTCCCTTTGGAGCCTAGTCCATTGAAGTACCCCAGACGTTCGTTATCTGGATGCAGGCCGATGACCGGATATTGATTGCGATGGATCGGTCGAATGGCCGCGTGCTGGTCGATGATTTCGAATGGAAGCCTCAGAAACAACGTCAGTCGCCGGACCAGTTCCTCACGCGTTTTTTCCGTTGGAACATTGTCGAGTTGATTCCACTCGTAGTTCGAGCCGACTCGATAGAGATCACGCTCCACATGCGCCAGCCAGATTCCACTGTGGATCACACGTTTTTCTAGCAACTCAGGAATCCGGACCGTTAAGATTTCGCCTTTCGCCGGCCGGAAGCGGACGGCGCGAAACCAGGGATTGCGTATGGCATCGATCCCCTGGCAGAAGATGACATGGCGTGCGTGTACCCCGATGCGAGGGACATCGATCCCGAATTCGTTGATTTTCAGATCGCGCTCAGGATCTAAATCCGCAGCAAGATAGCCGCGATCTCGTGCAAAGTAATTTCGCGAGGCTGCCAAATACTGAATCACGTTCAGCTGCCCACTAGTCGTCATTTCGAACTCGCCATGATCGCTTTTGAACGAGCTGCGGTCGAGTGGTGGTTGGGGTTCGCGGATCAGTCTCCGGAAGTCAGCCGCCATGACTCGTTCAGAAAACACCTCCGCTTCTGAGGAATTTGAAAACAACCGAGCCATCGGGATCTGATGGAAAAACAGGGAGCCGGATTCGATTTCAACGCGCCGGTAAAACGATTCCGCTGCGGGCCACAAATCGTCAAATCGCCAAGACTTGATCAGTCGTTGTCCCGTGATGGGAGTGATCAGCCCGGCAGCAATCTTGGACGACGTGATCCGTTCCTCGCGATCCACGACAAGAACGCGAACGCCGGTCCATCGCAGAAACCATGCGAGCGCGGTCCCGGCTAAACCCTGCCCGATCACAAGACAGTCGAATTCGACCAAACTGTCGCTCCTTCAGATCGTGGATGAGACGCAGAATTCACCGCCTGACTCCAGTTATTTTCAAACGGTCAACGGACAAAAATCACGTTTCACGTGAAACGGCGGAGTTTCGGAGACGGCGGATACTTGAGGGGTATGCGGGGGATTGAGTTTTGGAGATTCGAGACAAATTTTCAAGAGATTCGTTCTGGAGCTTTTCCAGACCAAACAAATATCCGCAGGGGAACTGAACGGAGCGGTTGAAGGGTGCGGAGGTCCTTTCACATGTCGATCGAGTGGGCCTCGTCAATGGGCTTGACCGATTGCCGCTCGGTGAAGCGCAAACGTTTTTTTGGGGCCTGCAGGAAATATCATTTCGATGCGATTCTGGAAATCCGCAAGAAAATTGTACGAAAGTTGCGAACTCATGCCACTAACTATCGTAGTCGGTGCATGAGCGGATTGCATTCCCGCCTTCGCCCGCATCCAAAAAACGACCTTCAGTGGCCGACACGAGGTCTTGGAGAACTCCCATGATGAGACTGACGTTACGAACCTTGCTCGCTTATCTCGATGACGTGCTTGAGCCGTCGCAGGCAAAATTGATGGGCCAGAAGATTCAGGACAGCCCGGTGGCGGGAGTGCTTGTCAGTCGCATCCGCGAAGTGATGCGCCGTCGTCGGTTGTCCGCTCCTCATGTCAGCGGTGCCCAAATCGGGATTGACCCCAATATTGTTGCTCAGTATTTGGACAATTCGCTTCCACCGGATCAGGTAGCAAATGTCGAACGGGTGATTCTGGCATCAGATGAATTGCTGGCGGAGGCTGGAGCGTGCCATCAAATTTTGTCCTTGGTGATTGGAGAACCATTAGAGATTTCCTGTAATAGCCGAGAGCGTCTCCACGCGCTCGGGCCGGTGGAGTCCGCCAATCGGCTTCGACTGGAAGGCGACTCAATCAATCAAAAGTTGGAGTCGACCGAAGTCGGTGTCATGGCAGCTGCAGATTTGGCAATCCGAGTCCAGAATCGAACGCGTGATCCACGGCCGCTGATCATGCCGGTCGAGGCAGATTTGTCCGACGAGTTGCCAGCGTATCTTCGCCCCAAGCCGTGGGCTCAGCGAGTCATGCCAGTCGCCGTTGTCGCGATCATTCTTCCCATTATCGTTGGTTTGTTTATCTCGGATCCCACTTTTAGAACCGGACTGTATCAAGCAAATTTCGAACTCGGGAAATCACGTAAGACGGTGGCACCGGAGGCAAGAACTCCGCAGAGTGATCTGGATCCCGCGAGCCCTGATCTGATTGCAGACTCGGAATCAGAATCGAACGCGAATTCTTCCCTGCGAACGGTTGTTGGCAACTCTCCCGCCCAAGATCTGGCCGGTCTTGAAAAGACCACTTTGCCCCACGCGCCCCCCCCAAAAAACGAGACTGTATCAAATTCGGAATCGCCGCCCAGTCAAAGCAATCCGAGTGCTCGTCCTCAGGTCGTGGAGAGCCTGTCGCAAGAGCCCGTACCCGCTCTCCCCGACGCACCTCCACCGTTCCCAGAGTCCCCTGCTGTTTCCGTCCAATATGCGTCCCGCGAAGGAGTCGTCCTTCGATTTGATGACGCCGAACACTGTTGGAATCGGATGCCGCGTCAGTCAATGCTGCAGTCAGACGATCAGTTGGCGTGTCTTGAACCGTACGAAGCGATCCTGAGTTTTGATCAGGGATTACTAGGAGCAATCGTTCTCGGCGACTCGTTGGTTCAATTGATCCCGCCCACAGATGGCGCTGCGAACGGATTGGCAATTAGACGTGGTCGAGTCGTGTTGCATCGAAGCCGTAACGAGGCGACGCAACCGGTAGCGACCGCGATCGGAATTGGGGAGGAGATTTGGACGCTCGAACTATTGACTCAGGAAACCGTCTGCGCCATCGAAGTCGTTCCACGTGAGCCAGTCGGATTCGAACGGGTTGGCGAGGGAGATTGGTACACGGGAACGCTGTACGTTCTGGCGGGTACGGTCCGATGGACACCCTCATCGGGGTTGCCTCAGGTTGCCTCGCACCGGATTAAAATTACAGATCGGGGGCTTCAGAGTGAATCGGGTATTGAACCCGTTCCAATATCATCTGAGGCGTCACCGGACTGGACCGATTCTCAAAAGCGAAGACTCGCACCGCTCCGCCGCAATATGATTCCCTTTGAAAAAGAGTTTCAGAACGACCAAAAAGCCGAGGAGTTGATGCGGACTTTGATTCGACATTCGAACGCGAAGATTTCAGAACTGGCAGTACGCGGGCTGGTGCTGACGAATTCGTATTCATCGGTTGTTCAGGCACTTGCCGAATGCAGTCACGAAGAAGGTCGTTTTGTGGCTCGTGAAGGACTCCATAAGTGGCTGCCAATCAATTCCGAAAACGGCGAGTTGTTGAAAGCCGATCTGGAAAATCACTATTCTCCCGCCGACGCCGAGGCTGTTTATCGACTGTTGTGGGGTTTCACCGTTGGAGACGAAGGGGACAAGCCCAAAGCGTCAGAGCTCATCGGATGGCTTCGCAACAACAGAGTCGAAATCCGCGAATTGGCCGACTATTGGACCGAACGCCTAACAGGGCACAGGACAGAATTCCGAGCGACCAACATTCTCTCACATCGTGAGGCGCAAATTCGACGCATTGAGAAACAGATTGACGACGACGCCCTCAATATGGGCCGATGAGATGCAGCGTTCCGTCTAAACGAGACGTAAAGAACAGTCTGTCGTCAGGGGCACCCGTATCACTCCGATCGACGTCGGGGATCACGGATCGAGAATTTCGAAGAGTTGATTTGGCGGAAATAGTGGCTTGCGTGGCCATTGTCAAACGAAAGACCAATCGACAAAAATGCCAATTCGAATTGCAGTCATGTGGGTTCTCTGAAGATCATTGGCAACATGTTTTCCAGTCCCGCTTTCGCTCACTCCTTTCCCTACAACGAATCACGGAACATGTATCAGTCGTTACGCCATTTGCTGGAACTGATTCGCTTCAGCCACACCCTATTTGCACTTCCCTTTGTATTGCTTTCAGGAGCACTGGCTTGGAATTTGCCGGACTCACCTTTTTCTTGGCAGCAACTGACGGGAATTACGCTGTGCTTGGTGTTCGCGCGCGCCGCAGCAATGGCATTCAATCGCGTTGTAGATTACCGTTTCGATCGAGACAATCCCCGCACAGCCGGGCGACACTTGCCGGCAGGGCTGCTGAATCTTTCGACCGTGGCGGCATTTACGGTCTTTTGCTCGCTCGGATTCGTGGCAACAACGGTGCTCTTTCTTCCGAATCGATGGCCCTTGATTCTCTCAATTCCCGTGCTGTTGTTCTTGCTCGGCTATTCGCTGGCGAAGCGTTTCACCGTTTGGTGCCATTACTGGCTGTCTGCGGCATTGATGTTGTCACCTATGGCGGCATGGATCGCCATTCGAGGCGAAGTCACAGAGACTCCTGCACTCCTGTCCTCGATCATATTTTTCTGGGTTGGGGGATTCGACATCCTCTATGCCTGCCAAGATGCGGAGTTTGATCGTACTCAGCATCTCTTCAGCATTCCCTCACGTTGGGGAATTGCAACGGCCATGAAAATGGCATTGTTCAGTCATCTGCTCACCATTGCCGCTCTTTTCGCGTTTTGGCATTTCGCCGGTATGGGAGTGGTGTTCCTCTGGGGAATTGTGGTTCTAGCGGTGCTACTTCTTTATGAACATTCCCTCGTTAAGCCCAATGATTTAAGTCGCGTAGGTGTGGCCTTTTTTAACGTGAATGCGGTATTCAGCCTAGGACTCCTCGCCGTTGGCTTACTGGATTTGTGGTATCGATCGTAACGAGCGGTCCAGCGATCAAGAGGCGTTTTGCGTCATGACCGACGGCAACTCCCTCTCAAAAATATCTGTCGCTGAGGACGGGCTTTCGAAGATTGGGAGTCCGTCGCAGAAGTGTTGCGAATCTGACACAACTCTCTTGGACCACTCTTGCCGCCGATCCGCTTGTCTCTGGTAAGGAATCGTCTTCCATTTCATATTCTCGCGTGGTGGCCGATTTCTTCACTAAAGCCTAGTATTTCATCAAGGCCTCGTATGTTGTGACTGATTCCGTAGCTCGAAGTGGGACACAGATGATCGCCAATTTCAAGACAGACCAACTAAAGCAACAACGCGAGATTGAAAATAAAGTTATGGCTGGGGAACGTATTTCTCCAGTGGAAGGCCTGTATCTCGATGAGCACGCCGATTTGATGACTTTGGGACGCCTCGCCACGATCGTGCGTGAAAGAAAAAATGGAAGTTTCGCCTACTACAACACCAACATTCACCTCAATCCCACAAACGTTTGTGTGTACAGATGTCGGTTTTGTGCGTTTCGGTCGGACCTCAAAGATGAAAAAGCATACGTCTTTTCCGATGCAATGATACGCGATCGGATTCTCGAGGCGCGGTCCCAAGGTGCCACTGAAATTCACGTTGTTGGCGGACTTCATCATCACAAGAAGTTCGATTGGTATTTGAATATTGTCCGCGTTCTCCACGAAAGCTGTCCCGAGATTCATATCAAGGCCTGGACCGCTGTGGAAATTAATTGGTTCAGTTTCATTACCAAACAATCAACGGAATGGGTCTTGAAACAGATGATGGCCGCCGGACTGGGGAGCCTGCCTGGCGGTGGTGCTGAAATTTTTCACCCCGATGTCCGAGACCAAATCTGTGAGCATAAGGCGGATGGTGAGAACTGGATTAACTGTCATCGGACGGCTCATCATCTCGGCCTGCGGTCCAATGCGACGATGCTTTATGGACATGTCGAACACGCGAAACACCGCATTGATCATCTCTGCAAACTACGGGAACTCCAAGATGAAACGGGCGGATTTCAAACATTCATCCCTCTCGCGTTTCATCCCGAAAACACGGGGTTGGAACATATCGCGAAACCAACGGGAGCGATGGACTTAAGGATGATCGCCCTGTCTCGAATTATGCTTGATAATTTTAACCATATCAAAGCCTACTGGATCATGCTGGGAGAACAGATCGCCCAAGTCGCCCTCGGTTTTGGAGCAGACGATCTCGATGGCACCGTCGTGCACGAAATCATTTATCACGATGCCGGTGCCAAAACTCCGGAAGGATTAACGGTTGGGCATATTAGACGACTGATTACTGAGGCCGGACGAATTCCCGTCGAACGCGACACGCTCTATCGGCAGGTGATTCGTGACGGTGCGACGTGGTCCGTGGGTGATCCGGTGATGGCCTGATCGACGACTCTCGAACCACTTGATCTCAGCCAATAGCGGTTGAGGCCGCCTATCGTTTTTTCGTTTTCAGGTGCGTTGAAGTCACAGACTTCAACGCACCCCGAGGTTGCCTATTGCAGGATTCCGTTTCGACCGGATCTCGCCACGTCCAGAATTATAAAAACGACTTGTCGAGGGATCATCAACAGCACAGGCCCACGAACCATCACCGGCCAATTGCAGCGATGTGGGATCGATAACCGCCAGCGGTTCGGGGCACGGGCCCGGCAGGATCTGCAGGCCACGTCAACAACAGGTCACCTTAACCAATCAACGGAGCAGAGGTCTTCAGACTGCCGGCGGAGGGGAAGGGATTTTGTCGAGGACGGAATCGATCAAGCCGTAGGATCGAGCCTCCTCGGGTGACATGAAATTGTCCCGATCAGTATCGGCTTCAATTTTGTCCAAAGTCTGTCCTGTATGCTTGAGCATCAATTCATTCATGCGTCTTTTGGTTCTGAGGACCTCTTTCGCATGAATCTCAAGATCGACTGCAGTCCCCTGCATGCCGGCCAATGGTTGATGAATCATGATGCGACTGTTGGGGAGGGCAAATCGCTTTCCCTTTGCTCCCGCCGTGAGCAGCATCGCTCCCATGCTTGCACACTGTCCCATGCAATAGGTGGCAACATCGCAGGTAATGAATTGCATCGTGTCGTAGATCGCCATGCCGGAAGTAATGGAACCTCCGGGGCTGTTGATGTACATCGAAATGTCGGTCTTGCCGTCCTCGAATTGCAGATAGAGGAGCTGTGCCACGATACTATTAGCGACATCATCGTTGATAGCGCTGCCGAGTAATATGATGCGGTCACGCAACAGTCGGCTATAAATATCCATGGCACGCTCTTCGCGGCCATTTTTTTCGATTACGAACGGGACGAGTGAGGTCATCGCATGCTCGCTAAGGTGTGTGAATGAGAGAAGGAGAATCCGGATAGGCGAGCGTCAATCCCATTGACGATTCGATTGCAGAAAATCCAAGCAGACCAGCGCGCTGCCGGTAAGCCGAAGCCCGATGAGCATGGCGTCACGTGGCGACCTTGGATTTTGCGGATTTTAAAAGGACTTCATCAACTAGGCCATACTCTTTGGCCTGAATCGCGTTCAGATATCGATCACGTCCCGTATCCCGGGCAATCACATCGACGGACTGTCCCGTGTGATCGGCCAAAATATTATTCAGGATGTCGCGTGTTTCGAGAATTTCCTTCGCCTGAATTTCGATGTCGGAAACCTGTCCACCGACCTCCCCGTAGGGCTGATGAATCATCATCTTGGCATGAGGCAGAATATATCGTTTGTTTTTGGTTCCGCCGGCCACCAGCACGGCACCACCACTCGCTGCCAAACCGACGCAATACGTTGCCACATGGCATTGTATGAATTGCATGGTGTCGTAGATCGCCATAGTCGCAGACACGGAGCCGCCTGGCGAATTGATGTAGAAGTGAATGTCTTGGTGTTTGTTTTCGGACTGCAGATACAGCAACTTCATCACGATGACGTTCGCGCTGGCATCGTGAATCGGCCCGTCGAGAAAAACGATTCGATTTTCCAGCAGCAGGTCGCCGATTCCCATCTGACGTTGTCGCGAATATTCCCGGGCGGCATTATTTTGGGAGCCAAACGAACGTGTAACAGCATCCAGCATTCGAAATTCCTTGAGACGGTTCCGAAGAACGAATTGCGACGATTTCACTATCCACAAGAAAACCCGTATCGGCGCGGAAGACAGCACGCGGCAGAAATGCCTTCGGCAAGGCTGCGGTGACACCCCAAAAGTCCGACCAGACGTTAGTCACCCGTCCCATCAGACAACATTTTGTGACTTCAATCACACGCTAGTTTTTTCCTCTTCATCGTTGGGATCGACGACCACCGACGACATTCCGCAAATGGAGATCGTCAGGGCCTGAATGTCATCCGTCCGCATTTCCGTTGGAGTTGGGACGTCTTCAAACTGAGCGGATCTTAAGATGAAATCAACAGCTTTCCGTTCCCGAATCTGCGCTTCCAAGTTTTCAATCACACCACTCTTCTGCATCCGAGCTCTGACTCGACGTGGACTCTCGCCGCGTTGAACCGCAATCATATTAATTTCAGAATCAATATCGATCGGAGTGACTTCGATATTTTCCGTTGTCGCAATTCGATTCAGAACAAAGTGTTCTTTGAGTGCTTGCCGTGTAGAACTGATGGACTTCTGCCGCAGCTCGTTTTCCCTCGCAAGGATTTGTTGCGTTGTGAAACCGGCCTCCTGCATTTCGAGCACTTCGCGGCGAAGCGCATTTTCGGTCTGCTTGCTAACCAAGGTCTCTGGCAAATCCCAAGTCGCCGACACGGTGATTTGCTCAAGGACCTGACGTCGACACGCCTGTCGTTGCTCAAACATCACCTGCCGTCGAAGCATGCCTTCGACTTCATCACGCAGTTCGGTGTCGTTGGCGTAGCCAATTCTCTCGTAAAATGCGGTATTCATTTCTGGGAGTTGCTGCCGTTTGACCTGACCAACCGTGATGGTTGCGAGAAGTGTCTCGCCCCTCATTTCGAATTGCTCGGCCTCATTGGAAACGACGACTTCTAAAGACTTTACGGTGCCGCGAGTGCTCCCGGCCAGCAACTGGTCGAGGCCAGAAATCTCGGCATCTCGAAAACGTATTGTGGGTTTGAGCTGTAATTCCACAGCGGAAATTCCTCGATAGGGCTTGCCTTGGCGAGAAAAATCAATGCTCGAAACCACGAAATCACCCGCCTCAGCGGGGCCATCATGGTCCACAAGGCTGGCATACTGGGTCACGACTTTATCGAGATAGACCGTGATATCCTGTTCCGTGACGTCACGGATCGGTCGTTGAATCTTCAGGCCAGAATAATTAGGAATTTCGAAATCTGGCCGGACTTCAATGTCAAACTCGTACTCAAAATCGCCTTCCGTGGGGATAGTCAAACTTTGAATATCAAAATCGGGTTCGTTGATCGGATCCAGAGAATTGTCTTCGGCCAATTGTTCCAAGCTCAACATCAGGACCTGCTGACGTACGGAGTCTGAAATTTCTTCGGCGAACCGCTTCTTCGCTAATCCGGAGGGAACTTTGCCTTTACGAAATCCTGGTACAGCAGCGGACTTCGCGAC
Organism: Schlesneria paludicola DSM 18645; assembly: GCA_945876035.1. Lineage (GTDB taxonomy): Bacteria > Planctomycetota > Planctomycetia > Planctomycetales > Planctomycetaceae > Schlesneria > Schlesneria paludicola_C. Next base: position 70,897 of record CAMCMU010000019.1, read on the forward strand.
TTCTTGAACGGCCTCTAATTCGAAGTGGTCGATGTCGGCACGAGGTACTTTGACCCTCACATGTTTGCGACATGGGCCGACATCTTGGATATCGACCTCGAGGGCAATACGGTACTTCGTTGTTCCGGTTAATTCACCGGTCGTTCCCGCCATTGCAGCATCGGCCTGTGTCACAGTCAATTCCTTAAGAGAAAAAAAGCATTGCAATCGTACCGATATCGTAGGACCCAAACACGATCGAATCGCTTCGAAAGAATAACCGCACGCAGGTGCGTTCGACCGGAGATTCGCTCATTCACGAGAATCAATCGGCCGAGTCGACCGAGATTTTAAACGGTCCTTAATTCGGATTGGGAAAAGCGGGTGATGGGACTCGAACCCACGACAACCACGTTGGCAACGTGGTACTCTACCAACTGAGTTACACCCGCAAGTGAGCATCAACAAGAGCAGGGATTATGTCAGTTCATCGTCGCGCGTCAAGCGATTAACGACGTCTTCAATCTGAAAAGATCGTTTTACCGATGGATAACGTGATCGAGGCAGCTTTAAAAAGACAGCCAAGGACGATTTCCTCCGGAATTCCAGCCTTAGCCGAGGTGTGTCCAGTGGAGATTGACGCGAGACGAGTCGTGACGAAGTTTTAAAGCCATTTGCTCGGCGCGTGGTTGTCGCGGATAACGTCCGGCTTGTGATCGGCAGTCGATCACAAGGGAGGTGCCACAAGGACGATTCTCCCCCCGCCCCCCCCCAATTTCGATAGACTTTTGACTTAAACTCAGCGGCAACGCCGTCGTTATCGTGCTTGTGAAGTCGCTGGGAAAACCGATTCGGATCACAGCGGAGGCGGTCATCGGCAACGCGAGTCGCTAAAAAAATGCTCGCGGCAAGCCTCCGCCAGACCGTCGGTTAGATGAGTATCGACCGACGGCCGTTTGTCGTTCAGGTGCCATGGGGTGTGACCGGGCAGGCGATTTCCATCGAAAGTGGACCAACTCCAACCGTGGTCTCGTGCCCCAATGGAAAATCGATCATCATCCGCTTGATGTCGTCTAGTGTCACATTATGCAAGGTGGCCAAGTCATCTTCGATGCTTCGATATTCGCGACGAAACAGCCAGTTTGCGCCTAGCGAACTCAGTCGCCCCATGGGACGCTCGCCACGGAGTACAACTCGAGTGGCGACTTTATTGCACGCTTGTTCGAGTTCGTCGGCAGTGACTCCCTGCGCATTGATCGATCGATAGATGCACGCAATCCGCTCGAGATTTGACGCCGTCGAATTCGGCGTACCGTTCAAGAATGTCAGGTAGGTCCCCGCATCCTCATACTCGTAGTACCCAATTTCAGCCGATTCAACCAGGCCGGGGTCAACCAACTCCCAATACAGTCGACTGTTTGTGTCATCTCCGACGATGACGCACAATAGTTCAGCGGCAAATCGACGGGGATCGGATCCGGACGGCGCTGCAGCAAGCTGAATGATTTGCTGCTGTTGACACTGCTCCTGCACCAGATACTTCGTAGAAGCGGTCGGAGAAACCTTTTGCAGAAGGCGGTCTGTCGAGCCCGACGGCCAATGCGCGCAGTACTGCTCAGCAAGTTGGAGCACGGTGGCCCAATCGGCGCGACCTGCGACGGCCAGTACGATGTTTCCGGCCCGATAGCGTTCGGCGTGGTAATCACGCATCTGTGCCGAGGTGAGCGCCGAAACGCTTTGGCTCGACCCCAAGACCGACCGGCCAAGAGGATGCTTGTCAAAATGCAGTTGCATCGCCTGATCATAAGCCACGGATGCCGGCTGGTCCTCATACATTCCGATCTCTTCCAGAATGACTTTCTTCTCCATATCGAAATCACTCTGCCGAAGAGACGGGAACAGAATGCTTGACTGCAGTTCAAATGTTCGTGGTAAATACTCAGGAAGTGTCGCCGCGTAGAAAACCGTACAGTCTTCCCCCGTCATTGCGTTGTTATCGGCACCGATTTCATCAAATATTCGATTGACGTCCTCTGCCGAAAACCGATCCGTTCCCTTAAACGCCATATGTTCCAAGTAGTGGCTCACACCCGACAAGGAAGGGTTCTCATCCCGAGCCCCAGCTTTGACATAGAAACCAAATCCGACGCTATGGACGTCGTGGTTTAACTCGGCCACGATTTCTAGGCCGTTTTTCAGCGTCGCGTGATGAAACTGCATGGGAATTTTTATCGATCATCGATTGTGAAAAAAAGGGTCGGCAATCGTCTGCCAGTTGTTCTCTGCGCGATCGTCAAGGATTCTTGTTCGCGTGTTTCAATCGTCAATAGATTTGTTGGCTGTGGGTTTCAGTTCAACTCCTGGGGACCAATCGACAAGATGGTGAAGTCTTTGGCCGGATGCGAATGAACGTATTCAAGAACGGCCTGCACGGAAAGCCCTTCAATTTTTGCGCGGACTTCATCGAGGGAAACAATGCGGCGGAGGTGGTACCAATCGCGAGCCAGAGACGAAGCACGGGATCCCGTGGATTCCTGTGCCATGACGAGTGAACTTTTTGCCCGCGCTTTGCAACGGCCAAGCTCTTCTTCACTGATCCCGTCGCCCAGTCGAACAAGCTCTCGACACAGGACATCCAGCGTCTCTTGAGCACGCTCTGTGGTGGTTCCGGCGTAGCAGAGGACTTGACCGCGATCCCGGAGCGTATTCAGAGCGGCGTAGACCGAGTAACACAACCCACGCTTCTCCCGGACTTCGGTGAACAGTCGAGAACTCATACCGCCACTCAGAACACTCACCGCCGCCCATGCGGAATAGTAATCGGGATGTGAATAGGCAACGGCTGGGTACGCGACACCGATATGAGTTTGAATCGATTCATGGAAGAGATGTTCACGTCTGGGGCCGGACTGGCCTTCACGCAGTGTGATCCCATCGCCCCCCCTCCAAGCCTCAAAGGAATTTTCGAGTATCGGGAGGAGATCGTCCAGAGTCACATTTCCAGCGATTCCGAGAATTGCCCCGTTCGGACGGACGTTTTTTTGGTAGTGCCCACGCACGATTTCGGGATTCAGATTTTCTAAGTCAGCGAGTGTTCCTTCGGCCGGCTGCCCCAAGGGTAAGGGATAACATCGGCGAACCAGTTCCACCATGGCCTTCTTTTGAGGATCATCTTCAATCGAAAGCAGTCCATTTTCGAGACCCGACATCACCGCACCGAAATCGGAATCATCCAGAGTTGGGTGAAGTATCACGTCCGCATAAATCTGCAAAGCCGCGGACATTTTTTCGGCAAGACAAGTACCGCTAATGACGAGATGCTGTGCCGAAGCGGACTCACGTGACTGAATTCCGAGTCGATCCAGCTCCGCCAGCACCTCGCGACTTGACCGGTCGCCCGCGCCCCGCGTGATCCAGTCGGCTAAGGCCGTCGCGGTTCCGTTTTGGCCGCGCACGTCAAACATGCTGCCTGCGGGAATCAGCATCGTAAACGCCGCCGACCGAACCGCCGGCATCGTTTCGACGACCACGGTCAATCCGTTGGTCAGTGTCGTGTGTTGAACGTCGTCTCGAGCCATTGAATCGCTAAAATTCCCTTCGACAATAACGTATTCTCATTTTCAACAGTGGGGTCGCCAAAACGATCGTAGTCCAGAGTATGCCACACTGCGTTGCCAATCGCAACGAGAACAAACAGAGACGGTGAATTCCCTGTGCGTCTGTGGCCCCTTTCCGCCCGAAGTCGCAAGTGAGCGGTTTTGATCGCGGTGATTGATCCTAGGGGATAAGCCACTCTTTAAAATTCCGCGTTTCGTGAATCGACAACCCTTGCTCAACATTCAACACCATTAGGGCGGCAACATCTTTGAACGGTTCAACGACTCGAAGCCCCTTTTCAACACCGAGTACTGTGATCGCCGTCGCAAAGCCATCGGCGGTCGCTCCGTCGGAAGCGACAACAGTCACGCTGCTTCGATAAGTCAACCCGAGACCGGAGCTCGGATTGACGATGTGCGAGTAGCGGATTCCATCGATTTGAACGAATTGAAATGCGTCTCCGGAGGTTGATACCGAACAATTTTCGAGTCGCAGGAAATAAGTCGGTGGCCCGTTCGGGTCGATGAGTGGGGCAATACCAATTTTCCATCCGTCAGAATCTGGTGGGGAATCGCCCGCGCAAATGTCTCCTGCAATCGAGACGAGACATCGTGAAATTCCACACCGAGCTAGCACGTCTCGCGTTTGTTGAGCGATATACCCTTTGGCAATCCCTCCAAAATCAAGTTGCATTCCCCTCTTGAGTAATTGCACGGTTTGTGACTCTTGTTGCAATTGGACATTCGTCCAACCGACAAGTTCACGCGCTGTGTCCAATGGTTCTTGCGGGGGCAGCCTTCGTTGACGTCTGGCGACGCGCCAGAGTTTGGCGACCGGCCCAATCGTGACATCAAATGCTCCGCCCGTGGCTTCAGAAATCGCCTCTGATTGCCTCAACAATTCAAATAATTCATCGCTCACAGGGACTCTTGCCCCGGAACCGGCCGTGATGCACAACCTCGACGCTTCACTGTCAGAAGTGTAATCACTGAAGATTCGATTCAGTTCCTTGATTCTTGCAAATGCCGCTTGTGCCGCATCATTTGCGACGGCTTCTGAGGACGCGTATAGTGTCAAATCGACCAGTGTTCCGAGGTGTGGTTCGATAAATTGGAATCGTTGATACAATGGATCGACGGCAGAAAAGAGGTTGTGTGTCGTTGAAAAAATCAATCCTGCCGAGATCGCGACAATGAGTCGAATGTCCATGCCAGTACTCCGCTGAGCCTCTCTTGATTTCTGATTAACCATACTGCGAGTCGCCATGAATAGATTTACTTGGACTTTTTGCCTCGTCCGGTCCGTTCGGTCCAGCCTACGAGAATCGGTCCGTGATTTTCAAGAGTCGTCGCTGGCGATTTGTGTCCTGTTGATCGGAATTTTGACATCTACGTCGTCGCCGGCGAATGACCAGCAAGAGGCTCAGACACCAGACGCCATGAAGCCGTACAAAATGCAAATCCGCAATACGGATGTGACCTTTGAAATGGTGCCGATTCCCGGTGGAGAATTCATCATGGGGAGCCCGGATCGTGACAACGCGAAACAGCACGGCGAACAGCCACAGCACAAGGTCAAGATCGAGCCGTTTTGGATGGGTAAGTATGAAGTCACTTGGGACGAATTCGAATTGTGGTCCTTGTTGATGGAGTCTCGGCTGCGGAAATATAAAAAGGCCGCGAGTTCCCCATTGGAGAAGGCGGCGGATGCCATCACAAAGCCGACGCCACCTTACACGGATATGTCATTCGGTATGGGAAAGGACGAACGGCAGCCAGCCATTAGCCTGACTCAGCACGCGGCCAAAAAATATTGCGAATGGCTCAATGCGAAAACGGGTTACTACCATCGTTTGCCGACGGAAGCAGAGTGGGAATATGCGTGCCGCGCCGGGACATCGACGGCCTACTCATTTGGTGATGATCTACGCGACTTAGACCAATATGCATGGCATGCTGGGAATTCCGGGGGAAAATATCATTCCACAGGACAAAAAAAACCGAATCCGTGGGGTCTTTATGACATGCACGGGAATGCGGCGGAATGGGTTCAAGACAAGTTCGATCCCGAGTTTTATAACAAATTTTCGTCTGATAGCGTTGCCACGTTTCCGCTAAACATTGCCGATGTTGAATATCCTCGGGCCACGCGTGGTGGTGCTTGGAATTTTCCGGCAGACCAATTAAGGAGCGCGGCGCGTCAGGGCTCTCATCCCGATTGGAAAGAGCAGGATCCGAATTTGCCCAAAAGTGCTTGGTATATGACGGATGCTCAATTCATCGGACTCCGAATCATTCGTCCCTTCCGCGTGCCGAACGTGGAAGAACGGCAAAACCTGCACTTGGATGCGGTATTGCCGACGGATGCTTTTGAACGGATTACTCTGGAAGAATAGACGACTGATTTGAAATGACGCTTGTGAATTGATATGAATCACTCCCGCTTGGCGAGTGGTTAACCGAGTCCACTTGGTCTGTGTGTCAGAATTTCACTACTGTTTTTTTAAATCCATTGAGGCGGCGATCATGACCGACCACGACACCGGCTCCAGCCGACGTGACTTTATCAAGACGACAACCCTCGCCATGGGTGCGACGGCTCTGGGATCTTCGTATTTGAATAGCGCGATCTTCGCGGGGGGAGACGACGTTATTCGCGTCGGCCTTGTTGGATCCGGAGGTCGAGGATCGGGCGCGGCGGTTCAAGCGCTTTCCACAATCGGCAATATCCGGTTAACCGCCGTGGGAGATGCCTTTGCGGATAACGCCGACAAGGGCCTGCGTTCGATCACATCGGCCTTGAAAGAAAAGGCAGATCGAGTTCAGGTCGTCCCAGAAAAAATATTTATCGGGTTCGACGCGTACCAAAAAGTTATTGACAGTGGAATCGACCTCGTGATCTTGACGACGCCTCCTGGGTTTCGTCCGATGCAGTTTGAGTACGCGGTTAACGCAGGTAAGCACATTTTTATGGAGAAGCCGGTCGCCGTCGATGCTCCCGGTGTTCGCCAAATCCTTGCTGCGAATAAGATTGCCAAGAAGAATAAACTCAAGATTGGAGTTGGATTGCAGCGGCATCATCAGGCCCCCTATCTTGCGGCACTGAGTCGCATCAAGGAGGGTGCCATCGGTGACATCGTCTCCATGCGAGTCAACTGGAATAGTGGTGGTGTGTTTGAGCCGCGGCTCAGTCGATCCAATTCGAAAAGTGAAATGGAGTATCAACTACGCAACTGGTACTACTACAACTGGCTGAGCGGTGATCATATTTGCGAACAACACATTCACAACCTCGACGTTGGAAATTGGTTGAAGGGAGATCACCCGATAAAAGCGAATGGAATGGGCGGTCGCCAAGTGCGAGTCGATAAGAAATACGGCGAAATATTCGATCACCACTATGTTGAATATGAGTATCGCGATGGCAGTTTTATGCACAGCCAGTGCCGACATCAACCCGGCTGCTGGAACAGCGTTTCGGAGTTCGCTCAGGGAACATTGGGCCGGTTGGCATTGATGAATCAGGGAAGTGGAGCCGAAATTTCAGGCTCAAAAGTGAATTGGAGTTTCGAAAAACCCCGGCTGCTTCCGAATCAGGTCGAACGCGATGACCCCTATCAGGTGGAACACGATGACTTAATGGCGGCGATCCGAAACGGATTGGATTTTAATGAGGCCGATAATGGAGCCTATAGTACGATGACGGCTATCCTCGGACGAATGGCGACTTATGGAGGTCAGGAAGTTTCGTGGGATGCCGCAATTAACTCGAACATTAGCCTGATGCCGAAAGTCTTTTCATTCGATGCCGATCCACAAGTCATGCCCAACGCTGACGGTGCCTACCCGATTGCCGTTCCCGGGCTCACGAAAGTCATCTAACGGATTATGGATCGACAACGCGAATTGGTTCACCCTCGTGATGAAATCATTCAGACGATGGAGAGAATCTATCGACATCGGATGACCACGACGTCCGGTGGAAATTTATCGATCCGCGATGGTAACGGAGACATTTGGATCACCCCTGCACGGATCGACAAGGGGTCGCTGACGCGTCGCGATGTTGTGCGGATTGCCCCTGATGAAACAGTCGATGGTTTGCATCGTCCTTCTTCGGAGTTTCCGTTTCATCGAGCGGTCTATGCCAAAAGGCCTGATATTCGAGCAATCGTTCATGCACATCCTGTCGCTCTGGTGGCGTTTAGTATTTGCAGAAGTCTGCCTGACACACGACTCTTCCACCAAGCGTGGTCGGTCTGTGGCGAAGCGGGATTTGCCCCCTATGCCCTGCCCGGAAGCCAAAAACTGGCGAACCACATTGCAGAGGCATTTGCCAGTGGTCTGAACTGCGCGATTTTGGAAAATCATGGTGTTGTTGTCGGCGGTGAATCATTGTCCGAGGCCTATCAAAGGTTCGAATCATTGGAATTCGCCGCCAGAACGATCATCAAGGCGCGTCTACTGGGAACAGTACGCTATTTGACAGACGAGCAACTCGCATTGGCGGAACAACGGAAGATTGATCTTCAATCGCTGTGCCACACCCCCGCAAACAGTCACGAGAAGGAGTTGAGACGCCAACTTTGCGAATTCGTCAGACGGGGATGCCGACAACGTCTGTTGATCAGTACCGAGGGAAGTTTTTCGGTTCGACTGGACAATGAGTCCTTCTTGATCACGCCCTCGCAACGGGACCGATCAACGCTTGATATTGAGGACCTCGTTCTCGTTCGGGGCGAAGCATGCGAATCCCACAAGCATCCCAGTCGGGCCACATTGGCTCATCGAGCAATCTATCTGAGGCATCCCGATGTCGAAGCGATTATCTTCGCACATCCGGTCAATGCGACGGCCTTCAGCGTCACCGACGCCGCCTTAGATGCACGGACGATCCCTGAAAGTTACCTGTTCCTGAAAGATGTCAGTCGAGTGCCGCACGGGATGCATTACCTCGCAAGCGGTGCGATTGCCGATCATGTTTCCATGCAAGTCCCTGCGGTATTGCTTGAAAACGATGGTTGTTTGGTTGTTGGAATAAGTATTCTCGATACGTTTGATCGCCTCGAAGTTCTGGAAACAACCGCGGAAGCGATCATTAATAGCCGTTCGATCGGGACGATCACCCCCATGCCCGATGAGGTGATCAAGGAACTGCGTTTGGCCTTCCTCGGAGGATAACCCAACAGGTTGAATCGCGGTCCCTGCGATTTACAACACTTCCCGCCGTGCGAATCGCATCGTTCGGCGGAAAGTCTTGGCCGAGAGACATCGCGAGGAATTTGAGGACTGATTCCGATCTTGCAAACCGAGACGTTGTCCGAGCATCGCCGGAGGTATTCAACGCGAGGAGTTTTTCGAAACTACCCCCCC
>CAMCMU010000020.1 GCA_945876035.1 Schlesneria paludicola DSM 18645
TCCGCCACCTCGCCGGCCTCGGTGGCTTCCTGATGCGCAAACGCGACGGTAACCCCGGCTGGCTCACCCTCTGGCGCGGCCTCGATAAACTCCTCCTCGCCATCCGTGGCTACTCCGCAATGAACCAAAAATGTGGGTAAGTTCAAGGCTTACCAATGTCCGACGGCCACAGTCAGATCCGCCCACCCCGTGCTCCGCACTATCCTAGGCTGTGAGAGACCTGAAAAGAAATGCACCCGGAGAGGCTCGAACTCCCAACCCTCGGTTCCGAAGACCGATGCTCTATCCAATTGAGCTACGGATGCAAAATATTATTGAGAATCACACCTTCGTCACATGACTTTACCGATCTTATCCGCCAACGCAACACATGACCCTTGGCCAACGGAATGGACTGCCGCGTTCGATTGTACATGGCGCCGAAAAAATAGGAACCCTGCACGCTCTTGTCGAATGATTCCTCACAACAGAGGCTTCAAAACGGGTCGTCGTAGACCGATTGACAACACATTCCGTGCGTATTTCCTGACCTCGAGGGACGTTCTGAGCGCAGGTTCCTTAGGTGATTTTTGCCACGCAATGGCAACGATCAAAACGGTGGTGGGACATGACTGGGGCGAGCATCCGTTGATTCGAACTTTGCTAAGGCCACACGGCCGACTGTTCACGCAGTTCTTGTCAAGCAATCCGAAATCGCTTATTGGGGTGGAGACGCCTTCACAATGGGATTATTCAATGTTCCAATGCCCGTGATCTCAATACTGACTTTGTCTCCGTCATTCAGCGTGAATGCATCCGGTGGAACAACTCCTGTTCCGGTCAGTAGAAACGCACCGCACACCAAATCATTCTCGCGAATCAGCCAGCCGATCAGTTCGTCAAATCCTCGCTTCATCTGATCGAGATCCGTTTGCCCCTGGAAAACGGTGACCTCTGCGCGGAGGATCGTCAGCTTAATCTTCGTTGCCGGTCGATCGAGGGGTTCTTCCGGAATCCATACGAATGGCCCCAATCCGCAGCACTGATTGTAGAGCTTGGCCTGAGGAAGATAGAGGGGATTCTCTCCTTCAATGTCTCGCGCGGACATGTCATTACCAATGGTGAAACCGACGTGAGTGCCACGCGAAGAAATGACCAGAGCCAACTCGGGTTCGGGGACACTCCAACCGCTATCGGCACGCACGCGTAGCGGCTGATCAGGTCCGGAGACACGATTGGCCGTTGCCTTGAAAAAGATCTCTGGACGAGGGGCGGTATAGACCTTGTCATAATGAGAAGCCGCAGCTTTCGACTCTTCCATACGCGCGACCTGGCTGCGTTTATATGTCACACCCGCTGCCCAGACTTCCTGCTCGTCAATCGGTGCCAACACTGTGACCAGTCGCGGGTCCAGCGGAGGTGCTTTTCGATCGACAAGAAACTTCGCCAATCCGATCGGATCGTTCGAGTTCAACACATCCATCAAGCATCGCAGTCGAGCGACTTGCGTCAGATCGAGCAGGCGAAATGCCCCCTCCCTCTCAAGCAGAGCCACTCGAATTGATCCATCTGCAAGCTTCAATTTGGCCAATCGCATGGCAATCTCTTTCTGGGTCGTCGTTCTGAAATTTCGCGGTGGCTAAGACAGCAGCTGCTGGATTCGGCAGACCGCTTCTTCGACATGAGCGCGACTGTTGAAAGCACTGAGGCGGAAGTAGCCTTCTCCTGCGGCGCCGAAACCGCTGCCTGGCGTTCCCACCAGATGCGACTTCGACAACAAATGGTCAAAAAACTGCCAGCTTGTCATGCCACCAGGCGTCTTGAGCCAGACATAGGGCGCATTCACCCCGCCATGCACGATCAGCCCGGCATCGCGCAGGCCCCGGCACAGTATTGCGGCATTTTCCAAATAGAAATCGATCAAGGCACGCACCTGAGGCCGTCCTGTGTCACTGTACACCGCTTCGGCTCCTCGCTGAATGATATAGCTAACCCCATTGAATTTTGTGGAATGACGCCGATTCCACAGGCCATGCAATTCGACCTTGGAACCATCCCCCGCTCGGGCGGTCAACTCCTTGGGAACGACAGTATAGGCACAGCGAGTTCCTGTGAATCCGGCTGTTTTGCTAAAGCTGCGAAACTCAATGGCTACATCGCGAGCACCGGCAATTTCATAAATCGAATGTGGGATCGCGGGATCGGTAATGTATGCTTCATAGGCCGCGTCGAAGAACAGGATTGCGTCGTTCGCCTTGGCATAATTCACGAAGGCCTTCAACGTCTCCTGTGTCGCAACTGTCCCCGTCGGATTGTTTGGATAACACAAATAGATCAGATCGACTTTTTCTTGCGGCAGAGAGGGGGTAAAGTTGTTTTCGGCCGTGACGGGCAAATAGACAAGCCTTTCATAGCGTCCGGTGTCATCCGCGACGCCCGTTCGCCCGGCCATCACGTTGGTATCGACATAGACAGGGTAAACCGGGTCCGTCACAGCGACGACGTTCCCCGCGCCGAAAATGTCAAGAATGTTGCCCGTGTCACATTTCGAACCATCCGACACAAATATTTCATCCGCCGAAACATCTGCTTTGCGACTGACAAAGTCCTGCTGCGCAATCGCATTTCTCAAAAAGTCAAAGCCCTGTTCTGGACCATAACCGCGGAATGTCGCCCGGTTGGCCATTTCATCGACCGCTTTGTGCATGGCGTCCGTACACGCCGGAGGAAGCGGCTCGGTCACATCCCCGATTCCTAAGCGGATGATTTTTGCATGCGGATTTTCCTCGGCAAACTTCGCCACGCGGCGGCCGATTTCGGGAAAGAGGTATCCCGCCTTGAGCTTCAAATAGTTGTCGTTGACGAGGGCCATCAGGGTCTCCGAATGGACAGCATTTTGTGAGAGCACGTTTTATCAAGTTGCCGCAAAACGTTTTATCAAGTTGCCGCAAAAAATCATTCTAGCGGAAGACCAGCATGACGTGAAACGAGAAGGCCCACTCAATTCATGGCGTTCTGACTCCGATTCCGCTGAGTCGTCGCTGGAAGTCGCGGAAGGATTCTCGGAAATCGCCCTGCTCTCCCTGAAACGTACTCGTTAGAATCCCAATTCACGAGGATTCTCGTGATCCATGACACAGAGCCACTCCTGACACACACGGGATCAATCCAAGTGCACCCGATCACCTATCAATCCGCCGTTTCACGCGCCCTGCGTTTGCGTTGTCCACGATGCGGCCAGGGCGCCCTTTTTCGAAAAAGATTGTCCATGCACAATCTGTGCCCGCACTGTGGCCTTCAATACGAACGTGCTCCGGGCTATTTTCTCGGTTCGACATACGTCAACTACGGATTTATTTCCCTCTCCATGACGGCGATGTACACCGGCCTGCACTTCGGGGCCCAGATCAGCAACGAAAGGCTGACACTGCCCTTATTGGCTTACTGTGTGATCACGCCGCTCGTGATCTTCCGCCATGCACGCGCGTGGTGGCTGGCGATGGACTGCTACCTCGATCCGATCAGCTTCGACATCGAGAATGATGAACGGATTCCCCGCAGCATGCCGGCTCAGCGGACCTCCGAAAACGAGGAGACACAATCGGAGGCCGCCGGTCCATCCAGTCGAATGAGTTAATCGTTCAATTGCACAGCGGGTTGAACTGTCGCAGCCACTGCAGTCGCTCCAGATGTGCTAGAATTCGCCGGGCTTTTGCTGCTGAGACGGGGGCCGGAGCCTCTTGAAAACAGGCGACCGCGCGGCGGACACACGCTATTTCACCACGATACCGCCCCAATTGGTTGAGAAGCGACGACAGGTTGAGGCGATCTTTTCCCATCAGCCGCAAGTCACCATTGGCTTGATGCTGTTCGTAGGCACGCAACAAAGGAACAATCCCCTCACGCGGATCATCAAGATGGCCGCACATTAGAGCGAGTGTCGCTTCGGCTTCAATCACCGGACCATCACGTTCCTCGGAATCAAAGTCTGCCGCTGTTGCCGCCAGACATTGGGCCAATTTTCCCCGATTGTCCAGCCATGCATCATTTGCCAGACCGAGCATCTCTTCCGGACCACAGTCATCCATTAAAGAGACTGCTCGCCGCTGAAATCTCTGAGCTAAACCGATATCGTCAAGCTCCCGATAAATTGCGGCCAGATTGTGATAAATCGTCGCCAATGCGTTTCGCAGACCGTCTCGCTCGGCGATCTCCAAGGCCGCCGTCAGTTGGCACAAGGACTCGTTGAAACGCTCCTGCTCCGCAAGAGCACTCCCGTATTCAAGACACGCACGAGGGGAATCATCGAGGGCCACGGCACCCCGAAAGGCGACATCGGCGTCAATCCAACGTCTTGATTGAACGAACTCATCAGCCAAACATAGCAGCCGCGCCAAAGAACTGAATTTACTTAGCGGTTCGGGTGTCTCAATGATTCACTATCCCCCACAAGGTCTAGATCTGAAACTTCCGACAAAAGCTGAACAATTCAATTCAGAGATGTCCGTTTGTACGAGATGTTCTCATGTACAATAACGCGTTCTAAAGTGATTAACGCGATGTAAAAGTGATTTTTCCCAAAAGTTCAATCGTTAGTTGGTCGCCCAAATCAAATTCTGAAACGAACGAGTTTGATATCGGGTGCCACAGTCACGCTTTAACTCAACAGTAACAAAAAAAAACCCAACACAAAACCTAATCCGCCCAAACATCCAATTTCGCCAGAATTTAACTTACGATTAGTCTGCGACCGAAATAAGGCGGCGCGTAATTTTTGAACGCCACTACCAATTTGGACAGGGTGTGCTGATCGATCAGGGTTGAGTGGATCGAGTGAGCAACAGCGCGTGGTTCCATTTTGACGGTGTCAGATTGGCAGTAGGTTCGGGATCCAGATCGCGCGTCTCGCCACGATGGCAGATCCACAAAAAACAACCTATCGACGCAACCTGTTTTCCTTATATGACTTTTGTCAGATTAAAGCTTTGGCGCGCAGTTCGCTTAGATAATTTCAACAACCGTATTGTGTCGGTGCATTGTCCCGCTGATTGAATGTTTATCTGGAGTATGAAGAGATGGCGAAAAAGGCGAGTGCCTCTAGTGACATTAAGCTTGTGCCTCTCGGCGACCGTGTTGTCGTCAAGCGAGCCGAAGCGGAAGCGAAGACTGCCGGCGGCATCGTGCTGCCAGACGCGGCGAAGGACAAGCCGCAGCGTGGCGAAATTCTCGCGGTCGGTGAGGGACACACCAAAAGCAGTGGCATGAAAGTGTCGCTGACCGTCAAATCTGGCGACCAAGTGATTTTCAGCTCCTACGCGGGCGACGAACTCAAGGTCGGCGACGAGACGTACCTGCTGATGCGGGAAAGTGACATTCTCGCTGTCATCGTCTGAAATTCAGACGCCGGTTCGATATCCGGCAATGAACATCTCCATTTAAAAATACTTCATTTCGTAAGGAATCATCCGATATGCCCAAGATTATCGCCTTCGACCAAGAGGCACAGGAAGCGATGAAGCGTGGCGTGCAGAAGTTGGCGCGCACCGTTCGCGTGACTCTGGGCCCTCGCGGTCGCAACGTTATCATCGAAAAGAGCTTTGGCTCACCAACCGTCACGAAAGACGGTGTCACCGTGGCCCGAGAAATTGAGCTTCCGGACAAGTTTGAAGACATGGGCGCTCGGATGGTTCGCGAAGTCGCAAGCAAGACTTCCGACATCGCCGGCGACGGAACAACGACTGCCACAGTACTTGCTGAAGCTATCTACTGCGAAGGCCTTAAGGCTGTTGTGGCCGGTGTCAACTCGATCGACATGAAGCGTGGTATGGATCTCGCCGTTGAGCAGATCGTCGCCAAACTGAAGAGTATGGCCGTTGAGTGCAAGAACAAGAAGTCGATCGCTCAGGTCGGCACAGTGGCATCGAATGGGGACACCGAAATCGGTGAGATCCTGTCCACTGCCATGGAGCAAGTCGGTAAAGATGGCGTGATCACCGTCGAAGAGGGCAAGACACTCAAAACCGATTTCCAAGTTGTCGAAGGAATGCAATTCGACCGAGGCTACCTCTCTCCGTATTTCGTCACCGATCCGACGTCCATGGAATGTGTTCTCGAAGATGCCTATGTCCTGATCCATGAAAAGAAGATCAGCAGTATCAAGGATCTCGTTCCAGTTCTTGAGAAGGTTGTCAACAGTGGTAAACCACTGTTGATTGTCGCCGAAGAGGTCGAAGGGGAAGCCTTGGCAACCTTGGTGATCAACAAGCTGCGAGGAACATTTAAGATTTCCGCGGTTAAGGCTCCTGGTTACGGCGACCGCCGCAAGGCCATGCTGCAAGACTTGGCGATCATGGTTGGCGGTCAGGCGATCTTCGAAGACTTGGGGATTCAACTCGAAAACGTCCAACTCTCCGACCTGGGCCGCGCCAAGCGGATTGTGATCGACAAGGACAACACAACGATCATTGAAGGTCTCGGTAAGACCAGCGAAATCAAGTCTCGGATCGAGCAAATTCGGCGTGAACTCGCCAATTCGACAAGCGACTATGATCGCGAGAAGCTCGAAGAACGCGTCGCGAAGCTGTCTGGCGGCGTCGCTCAGGTCAATGTCGGTGCTGCGACCGAGAGCGAAATGAAAGAGAAGAAGGCCCGTGTGGAGGACGCATTGTACGCAACGCGTGCTGCTGTCGAAGAGGGAATTCTGCCAGGTGGTGGTGTGGCTCTTCTACGTGCGTCATTGGGGCTCAAACCAACCGGATTGAACGAAGATCAGACGACTGGTTTTAACATCATCGTACGAGCCTGCCGTGCTCCGCTGACCCAGATCGCGGACAATGCCGGTGTCGATGGAGCCGTCATCTGTGAGAAGGTCGCGGACCACAAGGATAACTTCGGTTATAACGCCGCAACCGGCAACTACGAAGACTTGGTCAAGGCGGGAATCATCGATCCCTGCAAAGTCACACGCAGCGCCCTGCAAAACGCCGCAAGTGTCTCGACATTGTTGCTCACCAGCCAAGCTTTGATCGCCGAGAAGCCCAAGGGCGACGACAAGAAAAAGGGTGGCGGCGACCACGATATGTACTAACGTGAACTTCGATTAATGGGTGTGCACTCACTGAGACGCAGACCGACAGATACAAGAAAACAGCCCACGAGTGACAACTCGCGGGCTGTTTTCTTTTGGGCCTCGCGCAGCGTGGAAAACGGCCTACTCTCTGTCGGGTTCAACGCTACCGACTTCCAATTTTTTTCCATAATCGCAAAAACGACCCGGCTGAGTGCGAAACGGGAGGCGGATTTCTGGGTTCTATAGTTCGACCGCATCGTCTCGCGATCTCTTTTGCGTTGCAGAGAAAGCCCATGAACAAGTTTCCACAAAACGCGATCACGTGCGGGGCGATGGCATTTTGTGTAGCGATGGCGAGTGCTGCGGATCATTCCCCAACGCCTAGCGTTGTCATCATCCTGATGGATGACCTTGGCTGGCGAGACGTCGGCTTCATGGACAACACGTTCGTCGAGACGCCTCACATCGATCGCTTGGCCAGGACCGGACTCGTTTTTACTCAGTCCTACGCGAGTGCTCCGAACTGCGCACCGACTCGGGCCTGTTTGATGTCGGGCCAATACACACCACGACACGGCATCTACACCGTCGTCGATCCTCGACAACCGCCGGGCTCCACCTGGCACAAGCTGACGGCGGCGGACAGCAGGTCGGAACTCGACACCGGCAACGTCACGATTGCCGAGTCCCTACAATCCGGCGGCTACTCGACCGCGTTCTTCGGCATGTGGAACCTTGGTCGATGTCGCTCCGGTCCGGTGACTCCGGGCGGACAAGGCTTTCAGAAGGTGGTCTTTCCCGAGAATCTCGGCTTCGTCAAAGACGCCTACGACGACGACGACAAGATCTATCTGAGCGATCGGCTGACCGATGAAGTCCTGAAATTGGTCGACGAAAATCGCGAGCGACCCTTCTTCGTCGACCTGCCCGGCCATGCGGTTCATGCACCGTTCGAACCAAAGCCGGACTTGCTGAAGAAGTACGAAGCGAAGGCCAAACGCAGCAATGATCGGCGCGATGATCCGGCCTACGCTGCAACGATTGAAGCGGTTGATCAAAACGTCGGTCGGATTGTCGAGACGTTGGCTCGGCTGAAGCTGACCGAGAACACCGTCGTCATCTTCACGTCGGACAACGGCGGCACTCAGCAATACACCGCACCTCTGAATGGCTCGAAAGGCCAACTCTATGAAGGGGGAATTCGAGTCCCCTTGGTCGTTTCATGGCCGGGACTGAAGAAGCCCGACAGCAAGTGCGACGTACCGGTCACGAGCGTTGATCTCTATCCCACGCTAATCGAACTCGCAGGCATCAAGCCGCCCAGCGATCAAATCCTTGATGGAGTGAGCCTCGTCCCATTGCTACGCGGCGCATCGAAGCTCGACCGCGACAGAAAACACTTCTGGCACTTCCCCTGTTATGTTGGAAAATCGACGCCATCCAGTGCCATTCGCGAAGGGGACTTCAAACTGATCGAGTTCTTCGAAGACGGCGGTCACGTGGAACTCTTCAACTTGAAGACCGACCCCCAACGAACAACGCAACCTCGCGAAAACTATGTCCGACAAAGCTGCCGCCATGCACAAAACTCTGCGAGCCTGGCAGACCGAAACCGGAGCACTCCTGCCGACCGGCCCCAATCCCAACGACGACCCCAAAGCCGAACGCCCTCGCGGCAATCAAGGTGGCAATGCTGAGGGGAAGACGGGGAGAAAGAAGAATTGAACAGGAGAGAAGGGAGGAAACAGAGAAATGCAATTCGGCTCTTCCGCCAGAAGTCGTGGAGCACGTTTTCAACGTGCTCGATCCCTTGAATCTCGGCACGTTTGGAGCTTGCCTCTCGTGAACTACGAACATCTACCCGCACTCAGCAACGAGTATTCGCGCTTCTCTGTTTGCTCCGTTCTCTCCTGTTCAACATCTTTGCCTTAGACTTCCTACCACACAAAAAGAACTATCCCAATGAAGCGTTACTTCCAACTCGCCGCATTGCTCGGTGTGTTATCGACTGCCGGCTTGATTGCATGGGCTCAGAAGCCCGGTGATCGACCGCCTCCACCGAGTGGCGGAAGCAAGATCAAGAAACCGCAGATGGCCGACACCGTGAAGGCCAACATGTATGCCGACAACTGGTTCATGCTCTACATCAACGGCGAACTGGTCGCGGTCGATTCGATCAAATTCATTCCGCACAACGTGATCTCGGTCGACATCCTGCCGAACTATCCGATGACGATCGCGGTCATGGCCAAAGACAACGCCGATCCGAAAACCGGCATGGAATACGCCAACACTCAAATTGGCGATGCGGGTTTCATCCTCAAATTTTCCGATGGGACGGTCACGAATGGGCGGTGGAAGGCGAAGACGTTTTCTTGGGGCCCGGTCGACCGCGACACTAAGAACCCGCGTGTCGAAAACCTCTCGATTCCCGCGGACTGGTACACCGTCGATTTTGACGACCGTTCGTGGGATCAAGCGAAGGAATACACTGAACAGCAAGTCGGTCCGAAGCAGCCGTTTTTTGACCATGACTTCACAGGGGCCAATTTCATTTGGACCGGCGACATCGAACTCGACAATACCGTCTTGTTCCGGTATGTCGTGAAATCGTCGCCGGATGGCAAGGCACGCGGGGATTACTCAAACCTCAACCACGTCGTGCCTGATGCACCGCCGAAGAAACCGAAGAGGTGACGCGCAACGGAAATCTTGGCAGGACGCCATCCTCAATCGGTGGTCAAGCGAAGCATGGCCACTGGGACCACGGAACCACATTTCGAAGAGATGACAGAAAACCGAGGATCAATCCCGTGGCGATGACATCGAATTGCTTATTGCACACGGCCACCTCTATCAGGGTACTGAGGCAAATTCGGCAACACCAATCTCATTCGATTTTGGCGTTGCGTTTACCACCGGGTAAACGCTGTGAGCACTCCGGATTCGTTCACCGATTGTTCGTTGCTGCGGCGGCGATGGTCTTCGCCATCGTCATGAGTCCGTTTGACCTCATCGCTGCGGAGAAGCCTGATCGGCCCAACATCCTCCTGATGCTGGCCGACGATCAGGGTTGGAGCGGGCTTTCTGTGCCAATGCACCCGAACGTTTCCGGCTCTAAGGGAGACATGTTCCACACGCCGAATCTCGAGAAGCTCGCGGCTCAGGGGATGAGGTTCTCGGCAGGATATGCTCCGGCTTCGGTTTGTTCGCCGACGCGGGCCAGTCTGCTGACCGGCAAGAGTCCCACTCAATTGCATTGGACGAAGGCTGCTCCCGCTGGAGATGGGCACAAACTGACCGAGCCGCGTCTCAACAAAAGCATTTCTTCATCCGAAACGACGATCGCCGAGCTGTTGCATCAGGCGGGTTATGCAACCGCACACTATGGCAAGTGGCATCTCAGCGGCGGCGGGCCGGGGCAGCATGGTTACGGCGAACACGACGGTGACACGGGCAATGAGCACGCGTCTCAGTTCAAAGATCCGAATCCGGTCGACATCTTCGGCATGGCGGATCGAGCGGCGGTGTTCATGGAGAAGAGTTCCAAAGCCAAGCAGCCGTTCTTCATTCAACTGTCGTGGCACGCGTTGCATGCGTCGGGGAACGCGAACAGGGCAACTCGGGCGAAGTACGAGCAACAGATGCAGGGTCAAAACACCAAACAGATCAACATTGCCGCCATCACGGAAGATCTGGACACCGGCGTCGGTCGCGTGATGGCGGCGTTGGAACGACTCGGCTTGGCCGGCTGCACGTATGTCATCTACATGTCGGATAACGGAGCGAGCGGCGGGAGGAAGGTTTTGAATGGTAGCAAAGGGGGCTTGTGGGAGGGTGGTCTCCGAGTCCCGTTCATCGTGTGTGGTCCTGGGGTAACGGCGAATTCATGGTGCCACACGCGAGTCGTGGGCTACGACTTATTTCCCACTTTCTGCCAATGGGCGGGCATCTCGGCCAATACACTGCCGAAAGGAATCGAGGGAGGCAGTATCGCCTCGCTGCTGGCCAACGATGGTCGAGGTGAGGTCAAACGCCCTCGCGAGGAATTGGTGTTTCACTTCCCACACTACCAAGGAGACACGCCGCACTCAGCGATTTTTCTGGGGGATCTGAAATTGATTCACTTCTATGAAGATCATCGCAGCCTCTTATTCGACCTGTCGAAAGACATCGGCGAACGTCACGACCTCGCCGAACGCATGCCCGCCGAAACGAAGAAGCTGCGAGAGCGATTAGAGAACTATTTGGCGGCGGTTGATGCCCAGTTCCCAACCGTGAATCCTGATTACGATCCCAATCGACCGACCACTCCCGAACGCAGACAAAGGGACCAGGAAAAGAAGGCTCAGAAGAAGCCGAAGAAGTGACGTATCAACGGGGCGCACGCGGTTCGCGTGCGTCTCAATCAAACGGCACGCGAAACGCGTGTTGCGACAGGAGTTCCCTATGTTCCGCATCACAAATTCTGTCACCACATGGCTCGCCTTGCTCTTGGCAAGTTCATGGGCCATGGCCCATCCCGGCCACTCGCCCCGACAGCAGGCAACCGCGCCCGCCCGTGTTGAACAAGTCCGATCCGATACCGAGAATCAGGCGGCGGCGTTACTCGTCGTGCAGGAATTGCCGTGGCTGCTGGCGCAGCTCGATCAAACGCAATCGCGCGCTGTGGGAGACAAGGCACCCGAGATGGCCAAGGCGTTCGAAGCGTTTGTCAAACTGAAGACGATCAAGACTCGATGGGATGAGCGTTACTTCTACGTTGAGTCGAATGGCATTCCCGTTCATCAGATGATGGTCGGCATCACCGCCTGGCAGCAGCAGGTGCCGTTGCCGCAGAAGTACGTCGGTGAAAACTCGTGGCGGATCCCGTTGCATCCGGTTCCGGCGAAGACACCGCAGTCCGCCAAGGGCCACTTCCTGCGTGGAGCCATTGCAGTGGCAGCCAACGGCATCCCGATCTTCAACCCGCTCAACAATCGAGGTGAGGATTCAGCGGCAATCGGGGAACTCGATGAGTTCGGTGGTCATTGTGGTCGCGCCGACGACTACCACTATCACCTCGCTCCAATCCATCTGGAGCAGACGATTGGCAAGGGTCAGCCGATCGCTTACGCCCTCGATGGCTATCCGATCTATGGGTATGAGGAACCGGACGGGTCGCCGGTCGTTGGCCTCGATGCACTTAACGGCCACAATGACAAGAGCGGCAACTACCACTATCACGCCACAAAAAAATATCCGTATCTCAACGGAGGCTTTTTCGGTGAAGTGACTGAGCGTGGCGGCCAAGTCGATCCTCAACCGCGTGCGGAGCCGATTCGCCCCGATCTCCGGCCGCTGCGCGATGCCAAGATCACCGACTTCCAAGAGACGAATCCCGGTCAACACGTGCTGACCTACGACGTGAGGGGACGGAAGGGGACGGTCAGTTACACGCTCGCCGCCGATGGCTCAGCCAACTTCTCCTTCACCGACACCAGCGGCAAGACAACTCAGGAAACATACTCGGCCAAACGACGTGGCGGTGGCCCCAAAGAGCGTCAGCCACCACTCCGGCCCGGGGAAAACCGACCACCGCGCGACGGCCAGCGGCCTCCGCCACGTGCGGAGACTCGTCCCCGTCATTCGCCCCGCGCAGATTCAAAAACGACGCAGAGCAACATACCACAATTGCGAGTGACGAGCCCCGCCTTTGAATCGGGTAGCAGCATCCCCATCGAGTTCACCGGCGACGGAGAGCGTGCGTCTCCGCCACTCGAATGGACGGATGTTCCCGTTGGAACAAAATCATTCGCTATCCACGTCTGGCACATCCCCGGCCCCGGCGAGGTCAAGTCGTATTGGATCGTTTACAATATTCCCGGCAACGTCAGGACGTTTGCCAAAAACAACAATTCCTTAGGCACCGTCGGCCTCAACGACAAGAATCGCCGTGAGTACGATCCGATGAAATCGAAAGGTCCTGGCTTGAAGCTATACCACATCACCGTTTACGCCCTTGCGACCGAGGAGATCCCAAAACTCACTCCCGACACAGCCACCCGAGCCAATCTCTTCGAGGCCATTCAAGGCATCACGCTCGCCGAAGGAACATTGGACTTTCAGTATGAACGGAAGCCTTGAGTCGGGCCGCAAACGGCCAATGAAACCCTTTGGCAGTCACTGAAATACAGGCCTATTGAAAGATCCTCAACGCTGCCCTGTCCTTGGTGCTCGCGGCCCAGACGCGTGATCTCTTCAAGGTCTTTCACGCCAATTTTCTCAGGATCGATGACGACAGTGTCGATGCCGTTGCTGTCGAACATGTTGTGGCGGTGTCGTGCTCCGACCGAGGCCCATCGAAACTTGTCGCCGGCCACTTTTGCATGACCAAATGTCATGGAGTCAATTTTTCGGGAGCGTTTTCTGATATAGTGACGCTATGATCAGGAAATAGGAGCAGCGCCGTCATTGCGTGCTGCCGTGATCTGTGCCCCGTCGATTGCTCACAGCGTTCCTAAAGAAAAGACTTCAAGATGAGGCATCAATGCTGGCACACTCCAATATGACCATTCCGAGAGACCTGTGGATGATTTATTTGCGGATTCCCACACGACGTTTTGTTTTAGTAGGGGTTCGCTGTCTGCTGCTCTCGGCGGTGTCGTCGCTCTCGGCTGAGGAACAGGTTGATTATCTGAAGCAGATCAAACCGTTGCTAACGGAGCGATGCGTGGCTTGTCACGGGGTCCTCAAGCAAGAAGCGGGCTTGCGACTCGACACAGCCGCGTTGGCAATCCAAGGCGGCGAGTCGGGAGCCGTGATCAAGCCCGGAGAGGCTACTGCGAGTCTGTTGCTGAAACGCGTCACCACGACCGAAGAGTCCGAACGCATGCCTCCGGAAGGTGAGCCACTGAAGCCCGAACAGATTGCGGCACTGCGAAACTGGATTAATCAGCAGGCGCAAGCTCCGGCACATGAGCAACCGGAACGCCACCCCCGCGACCATTGGTCTTTCAAGACTCCCGTGCGACCGGCGGTGCCTGACCTCCCCTCACAAACGGACAGTTTCAAGCCGCAAATCGCCAACCCCATTGACGTCTTTATCACCAGCGCCCAACGGAGCCGAGGGATCGTGCCCCAAGCCGAAGCCGATCGGCGAATCTGGTTGCGACGCGTGTCGCTGGATTTGATTGGCTTGCCGCCTACACCCACAGAACTCGAAGCGTTCTTGGCCGACGACTCATCGGAGGCCGATGACAATGTCGTCACGCGGTTGCTTGAAAGCCCTCAGTATGGCCAGCGTTGGGGACGGCATTGGATGGATATCTGGCGTTATAGTGATTGGTGGGGGCTGGGAAGCGAGGTCCGCAATTCTCAGAAACACATCTGGCACTGGCGTGACTGGATCGTGGAGTCGATCAACTCGGACAAGGGCTACGACCAGATGCTGCGCGAGATGCTCGCGGCAGATGAACTCTATCCCAATGACCTCGATCGGATGCGTGCCACCGGGTATCTGGCTCGGCAGTACTTCATCTTCAATCGGACCAGTTGGCTGGACGAGACCATCGAGCACACCGCGAAGGCAATGCTCGGTCTGACGTTCAATTGTGCGAAGTGTCATGACCACAAGTACGACCCATTCTCGCAGGTCGAGTATTACAAGATCCGTGCCATCTTCGAGCCATATCAAATTCGCACGGAGATGATTTCCGGCCAGCTTGATTTGGAGAAAGATGGCATTCCGCACGCATTCGATGCGCATCTGGATCTGCCGACGCATCTGCACGTTCGCGGCGACGAGAGCAATCCGGACAAGAGCCGGATTATGGAACCTGCCGTGCCCGCGTTCTTATCGTCCGACGCGTTAAAGCTCACGATCGAACCGGTCTTACTCCCGCCCGAAGCGACGTCTCCAGGCCTGCGCGACTTCGTGATCAAGATGCATCGGCAAGCCGCCGAGCAGCAGATCGCCGCTGCCCGGTCCGCGGTCGAAGCAGCCCAGAAGACGCTCCTTGAATCCGCGGCACAGGAATTAGCCGCGAAGGACACGGCGTTGGAGGCGGCAGCGCAGGGCGATGCAAAATCTGCCGACAACAAACCGACCAGTCTCCCGAACGAGCTTTTCGTGCGAGACGATTTTTTAGTGCCCAACCCCGAACTCTGGGAGCCACAGACCGGCCACTGGAGCTACGCCAATGGTCACCTGATCCAATCCCAGATCGGTGCAAACCGCGACGCCGTGCGTTTAAAACAACTACCGCCACACGACTTTGAAGCCCGTCTGAAATACATCCCAACCGGCGGCGAGATGTGGAAGTCGGTGGGCATCTCGTGTGACGTCACTGCGGCAGGGAATGAGTTGTTGGCGTATGTCAGTTCCGTTGCTGGAGCGTCGAAATCACAGATCGCATTTAAGCAAGATAGTCACTACGTCTATCCACCGACCGCACAACAATCTCGCAACGTCGAACTCAATCAACCGCACGAGATCGTGCTGCGAATTCGTGGGACGTTACTCAACATGTCCGTCGATGGCGAGCACTCCATCGCCTACCAACTGCCGGCGGGTTTGGAGCGGCAACACGGGTACTTGGAACTCATCGCCTTTGACGCACAAGTCGAACTTCTGGCGTTTGAACTCCGAGCCTTGCCGGCGGAACTGCAACTCGTCGAAGCGGCCCATTCCCAGACGCCGCCGGTTGCCACGGTCACACTGACGCGGGTTGATGAGCTGCGGCTGGCCGTAACGATCGCACAGAAAGTCCAGACGACTGCCGAAGCGCAACTCGCTTGCATCGAAGCACGAGTCGCCGCCGATCGGGCGCGTCACTTGGGCTCGGAATCGTCGAGAACGACAGATCTCGCACTCGCCGCCGGAAGATCAGAACGAGTCCTGGCAGCCGCAGGCGCGGACGAGGAACTTCGTCGGGCGGAACTCGCCGTAGCACAAGCGACAGCCGACAAAAAAGCCGATGCCGACAAAAAACTCGACACCGCCAAGGCCACGTTCGAGACGTCTCAAAAAGCGATCGACGTGCCGAATGAGGTCTATACGTCACTGTCTGGCGCGAAGAAGACACAAGAGGACTATCAAAATCGTAACGCCGGCAAACCGTTTCCGGCGACGAGCAGCGGGCGACGATCCGCTTTTGCAAAGTGGCTTACGGACCCACGTCAACCGCTTACGGCCCGCGTTGCTGTGAATCACATCTGGATCCGGCACATGGGCAAGGCGCTGGTCCCAACGGTGTTCGACTTCGGTCGCAAGGGGGCGCCGCCAACACACCCCGAGCTGCTCGATTGGCTGGCCGCCGAACTCATCGAACACAACTGGAGCATGAAGCACATTCATCGGCTGATCGTCACATCGCACGTCTATCGTCTGTCGTCATCGAGTGCCGGAGCCACCGACGCGACCTTAGCGGCCGATCCCGAGAACCGCTTTTACTGGCGGATGAACCCTGTGCGGATGGAATCGCAAATCGTGCGTGACAGCCTGCTGCATCTCGCTGGAGAACTCGATCTGTCGTTGGGCGGTCCGTCGATGGCGACCAACGACGAATCCGCTCGTCGTCGCAGCCTCTACTTCGTCCATTCGCACAACGACCACCAGCCGTTTCTCGCCGCCTTCGACGACGCGAGCGTGCTCGACTGCTATCGCCGAGCGGAGAGCATCGTCCCGCAACAAGCTCTGGCAATGGAGAACAGTTCGCTAGCCACCGCGCTAGCCGACAAGATCGCTCAACACATGGCCGAAGCGCGACCGAATGCGGCCGACTCGGACTTCATCCGTAAAGCGTTTTTGAGTATTTTGTCTGTTGAACCGACCGCTAACGAACTCGCCACAATGTCTGAGATGCTCAACCGCATGACCGACCTCGCCCGAGCAAAGAAACGTCCGAATCCGGAAGGTTTCGCTCGGACAAATCTCGTTCATACTCTCTTGAATCACAATGACTTCATCACGATTCGATGATGCCGCAGAGAAACAGCACCATGACTCAAACTCGTCACTCTGATCCATTTCGTAGTGTGCCTCGTCGCACGTTTCTTGCCGATGTTGGCTTGGGCTTCACTGGCTTGGCGTTGGGCGCGATGCTTGCAAAAGACACAATCGGGCGTGCGACTGAGCCGGCCGTATGGCAGCCGCCGAATGGGGAGCCGAAATTCACTCCGAAAGCAAAAAGCGTCGTGTGGCTGTTCATGAATGGAGGCGTTTCGCATGTGGAGTCGTTCGATCCGAAACCAGAGATCACCAAGCATGCTGGCAAGTCGATCAGTGAGACTCCCTACGCCGACACGCAGAAGCCCGAGCGGCTGAAGCGGCGCGAAGTCGCCTTCAATGTCGAATTGCGGCAAAAGCTCTATCCGTTGCAGATCGGCTTTCGAAAATACGGCGAGAGCGGTATCGAACTGAGCGACTGGGTGCCGCACATCGGAAGCTGCATCGACGACCTTGCGGTCGTACGTTCGATGTGGACCACGGATGACAATCACGGCGCTCAGACGCAATTTCATTCGGGACGACATATGCTCGATGGCGAATTCCCGACGCTTGGTGCGTGGGTGCATTATGGGTTGGGATCGATCAACGACAACCTGCCGCAGTTCATCTCGATGGGTCAACGCGAATACTGGAATGCCAAAGACGGCCATTACCTCGGCCCGGCTCACGATGCTGTTCCGATTCGAGTCGATCCCAATAACCCGCTCGACTATGGTACCCCCGCTAACGGCTTAGGGGTGGATGAGCAGCAACTCGGCTTTGAATTGGCCGGACGGCTGAATCGGCTGAAGGCGATCGAATATCCGAATGACCCCGCTTTGATAGCGCGCATCAAAGCCTACGAACTCGCCTTTCGTATGCAGACCTCCATCCCCGAGGCGCTCGGATTCAATACTGAGACGCAAGCGACGCAGGAGCTCTACGGTCTCGACGAACCCGCCACTTGCGACTTTGGCTCGCAGATGCTGGCGACCCGAAGGCTGATCGAACGCGGCGTGCGTTTCATTCAGGTCCAACACGGAGCCGGTGGAGCGGGAAAATGGGACGCACACGGCGACTTGAAGACCAACCACGAGAAGAACTTCAAAAAGGTCGATAAGCCGATCGCCGGTTTACTCAAGGATCTTAAACAACGCGGCCTGCTCGATTCCACGATCGTGATCTTCGCCACCGAGTTTGGTCGAACTCCCGCCTCGCAAGGAACCGACGGCCGCGATCATCACCCCTACGGCTTCTCGGTCTGGATGGCTGGCGGCGGACTGAAACGCGGGATCGTGCATGGAGCGACTGATGAAATCGGCTTCCACGCGGTCGAGCATCGGCACTATGTGACCGACATTCATGCTACGATTCTCAAGCAACTCGGCCTCGACTCCCGCACTTTGGAGGTCCCCGGCCGCAAGCGTCTCGACATCGACCACGGCCAGCCCATTGACGAGATCATCGCTTGAAACAAATCCGGCGATGACGCCGTATCGCTCGGCTGAGACAGGGTTGCCGAAGTCGTCGGTGGTGCTGTTCTACGCGCGATGCGGCAACGGTCCGGCATTTCGTGCGGGCTTCGGGGAGATCCGTGAATCGCGTGACCGTCGCCGTCTCGTTGATGAGACACTTTCGGCGTGCGGTAGTGTTGTTAGCGACCGGAGTGTTTCAGCAGCGGACTGCCTGTTAAAAAAAGCGGCGGAGTCGAGTCCTTGAAAGAGCCTCTCACCTGAGTCGCGGCTGTGCGAAATCTTCGGCGTCACTCCATTTCTTGATTCGACAGGCGACGAGACCATGCGTTCCTGAGAAAATTCACTGAGTGAGACAGTTTCCTGATCCGGACAACTTTCTGGCTGCCGTCGAAGCGGGGAGTTGAATGCCAAACCCTCGCTTGGCGACTTCCGGCGGATCTGGATGGAATCGAGGGCGCGTGACGCGTCGCCCAGCACCGTGGGGAAGAAACACCAACTCAACGCCTTTCGAGAGCAATCAACGAGTCTTGTCCAGTGACTGGTGACGATCCCCGTGGCGGGGCATTGCTGATTGACGATCGGGTTTGGTGTCGGCGTTGTTTGTAGGTTTGAAAGCGCCAGCTCCATGGCCTCGGAAAATTCCACTGGATCCTGTGGGCGAAGCAGGTGGCTTTGTGGTTCTAGTTCGCACAATTCAGGAGACCTGCCTCAGCCTTTGTGACCTTCCCACAGGTTGAAATGTCGATGCGTCTACTGGATACTGTCGCAAATTGTGATGTCTGTCACCATCTCACTTTCTGGCATATCATCGCCCTGCAGGCTTCAAAGCGAATCCGACAGTTCGAGAGCGCTAGGAATCAACGAGGAATTCCGATGATCAAGAGTTGTTTGCTGTCGCTGGCCGTCGTTTTAGGTCTCGTCTTGCCTGGGTTTTCGGCCGATCCAGTGACGCCCGTACGGATGGGTTGTGGGATCATGACGTTTGACACCGTTCCTGGTTGGGGACTCGGGGAGGACGGAAAGTCGGTGCTTGGGTCGACTCATGGTGGTGTCGTCGTCGACAAGGCCGGGAATATCTACACCACTTCTAGCCTCGGAATTTTTGTCTTCTCGCCCGACGGGAAAGTCATTCGCAAGTTCTTGGGCGACGCATATTCGAACATTCATGACATTGAAATTCGTGCCGAAGAAGACCAAGAAGCGGAAGAAGAAGAGGTTGAAGAAGAGGTTGAAGAAGAAGATGTAGAGTATCTCTACGGCGCTCGCAACGCGGCCGGCGAAGGAGTCAAGATTCACTCCGAAACCGGTGACATCGTGCTGAAGATAGGAATTCCCACAGAAGCAGAATGCGGATTGAAGTTATCCAAATGGAGTCCGACGGCAATCACGGTTGCTCCGAATGGAGACATCATCTTGGCAGACGGTTACGCCAGCAATCACATTTTCAAGTTCGACAAGACCGGCAAATACCTGAAGCACTTCGGAGTCAAAGGGAACGGCTTGAGGGAGTTCAACACCGCACACGGGATGACTTTGGACACGCGTTACGATCCGCCGCGACTGCTCATTTGCGACCGCAACCACACCCCCAAGGGGCGTCTGTTACACTATGACCTGGACGGCAATTATCTCGATGAAGTCGTCACGGGGCTGGGGATGCCGACTTCTGCCGCCGTTCAGGGAGACTATGTCTCGGTCCCCGACCTACACGGGCGAGTCGTCATTCTGGACAAGAGCAACACGATCATCGCGGTCCTGGGCCACAATGCCGATCCGACGACGCGAATGAATCACCGTGTCACACAAGACAAATGGATCGAAGGAATCTTCAACGGCACTCATGGCTCCAACTGGGACAAGGACGGCAACCTGTACGTACAGGATTGGAACGTCTCGGGCCGTCTCATGAAGCTGGTCCGAGTCGACTGACCGCGAGCCTTGGCTCGATCGGTTTGCTGGAAATTGAAGAACCGCGCTAACCTTCCGAAGTCAGGCCGACTTCGGAAGGTTGGAAATGGAATTTTCTGGGACCGTCCCCACTGGCGATTGTGTTTCCGAACGGCGGTGAGCTCAACCTTGACTGGGCACGTCGCCAAACGCTTTGCGACCAGTTCTGCCCGCCGACTTGCTCAATCGGAAGCCTTCGTCATGCCATCCGCTGTTAGCATTTTCCTCCGCCTAGGACCGCGTCAAATTTTGATGACTCGGTTCTTCAGCCAGACGTTCACCGCAGCAGTCAAAGCGTTTCAGGACGCTCTGCCGCCATCCGTGAAGACGTCTTGCGTTGCGTATCCTAATTCAACGAAGACCGAGGGGGAACCGGATCGGACGCCTTATTCGTCGGAGGAGGCAGTGGCCAAAGGCTATCGAAGGTGGAAGTACCTCGTTACGTTTTTCAACAACGAAGAAATGCTACCGCCCGGCAACGGTCGCTCGCCGGACGAGCAGAAGTGTTGGGAACACTGCGAAAGCTGATGTTGCAAGGGGCTCGTACAACGACGGGTTATCCGTGCGTCGTCTTTTTTCCAGACGGTTGAGCGATGCCGAGTGCCATAATGCAATCTGCGATCTGACGGAGGTGGACATGCCGTCAGCCGATTCTTTTGTCGTTGCTGATCGACGCGGGGACGACCAACACAAAAGCTGTAGACCGTCTCTGATATTGATGGATCGGATGGGAACCACTTGAATTCGGCGACTCGAGGGAGCGACTGGCGGGGATTTCGTTATGGTCGCATGGGTGACTCCCTCCCCAAAATGGACTCCGGACCGACGGATGAAGAACCGTCGATACCGGGTAAATCTGGAGTGCCGTTTTTAGCGAAACATTTCCGGCGCGACGGTGTTTTGACCGGCATGATTGTCAACAGTTTCAAGCTGCCTCTGTCGAATCCTTGCTGCTGAGGATTTTCCTGGCCGTCATGGCTTGGATGGCAATCTCGATTTGATTCCGTATCCCCGCGAAATCTATTAGGCTGGGCTCAATAATATGTGGTCTTGCGAATACGACACTAACGTATAGTACCCGCTGTACCTCGCCGGTTATCCCCAGCGGGTGTCTCGAGGTCCGTCGTCGCTAGAACGGAAAGATTGTACGGGCTGTCCCGTTGCAATAACCTGCTCTTGAAGGGCCCGGCAATCTGCCGGAGCTGAACGTTGTCTCGAAGCATCAAACGCACTCCCAAAGGAATTGATCATGAAGCGATGGACGTATGGACTGGGGCTGATCGCTGTCGCCTGTGTTGCGACGGCTGTGGCGCAACCACCCGCTGGTGGGTCTGGCGGCGGACGACGACCGATGCCGATCATTGACGCTCTCGATGCCGATCACGATGGGGTCATCTCCGCGGACGAATTGAAGAACGCCACGGACGCGTTGTCAACACTGGATAAGAACAAGGATGGGAAGTTGACGGACGACGAAATTCGGCCTCACGGGGGCCGCCCAGCAGAAGGCGGCCGCGATCGTGAACGAATCGGGCGGAATCGGGACGTCGACGGACGCCGGCCTGATCATGACACTGATGGACAAGGTGCTCCCAGTGGCCGAGGGCCCGGCCGCGGAGACGGCGGACCAAAAGATCAGGGAGACAGACCTGATGGGCCGCAGGGTGATGAGGGACCACCAGTCGATCTCGAACGAATGCTGAACCATGCCATGGAGTTCGATGCGGATCAAGACCAGAAGCTGAGCAGGGACGAGTTGAAAAAATTTCTCGATGACTTCACCAAACATCATCGCGGACCAGGTGGCCCGAGGAGTGGCGCGGGTCCGGGTGGACGCGGCCCACGAGGTGACGCCGGCGGATCGCCGAACGGCTTCGATCGCGGCATCGGCGGTGATGAGCGACGTGAGCGGCCCCGTCGTCCGGACTGATCTGAGGGGTGATGTGCTGGGCAGCGAACGAGCGTTTCTGTCGTTACGCTGCCCCAATTTTGTGTCAACTCAGTGAGCATTCTCACGATACGTGAGTCTTTCTCCAATAACTAATGCGACGGAACCTCCGCCGCTCATTCGTTTGGTACGTGGCGAGATTTGACGGGCAATGATAGACTACAGTGCTCAACTGCGAATTGACTGCGGTAATTCTCTGGCATCGTAGGTCGAAATTTCAAGTCCGTCATAAGGAGTCTCTCACGATGGCCGTCTTCCTCGGGATCGATATCGGGACGAGTGGCACGAAGACTCTGGCGATGCGTGAAGACGGGCACATTCTGGCTTCGGCGACCTCCGAATATCGCTTGATGTCACCTCGTCCGGGCTGGTCCGAACAAGACCCCGCAGACTGGTGGGATGCCGTCATCGCAACCGTCAAGAAGGTCCTCAAGGATGGAAAACTCAAACCGGACGATGTCGCGGGGATTGGTCTGACGGGCCAGATGCACGGCAGTGTTTTTGTCGACAAGCAGGATAACGTGATCCGTCACGCCATCCTGTGGAACGATCAACGCACGGCCGACGAATGCAGCGATATCGAAAACCGCGTTGGCGGCCGGTCAAAATTGATTGAGATGGTCGCCAATCCTGCCCTCACGGGTTTTACCGCACCGAAAATTCTTTGGCTGCAAAAGAACGAACCCAAAAGTTACGCAAAAACGGTTCAGATTCTTCTGCCGAAGGACTATATTCGATTCAAGTTGACTGGCGAATTTGCCACGGATGCGAGTGATGCTTCAGGAACATTGCTGCTGGATGTCCGAAACCGGGAATGGTGCAAGCCGCTGCTGGAAAAACTGGAAATCAAGTCGTCGCTGCTGCCGCAGGTTTTTGAGTCCGAAGATATCACGGGCACCTTGTCCGAATCAGCCGCAAAACTGTTGGGACTGAAGAAAGGTGTGCCTGTCGTAGGTGGGGCGGGCGATCAGGCCGCCGGTGCCGTGGGGAATGGCATCGTCAAACGCGGGATCATCTCGGCCACGATGGGAACCAGCGGAGTCGTGTTTGCCCATTGCGATGACGTCCAGATTGATCCCACGGGGCGAGTCCACACGTTCTGCCATGCGGTCCGAGGAAAATGGCATGTCATGGGAGTTGTCCTTTCAGCGGGAGGCAGCCTTCAATGGTATCGCGATCAACTTGCGGAGACCGAGGTAGCAGCCGCTAAAAAGATTAAAACGGATCCCTACGACATCATCACGGAACAGGCAGCCGAAGCACCTCCCGGTTGCGAGGGACTATTCTTTCTCCCCTATCTAACCGGGGAGAGAACGCCTCACGCGGATCCCAATGCGCGTGGCTGCTTCATTGGGTTGAGTCTTCGTCACGGCCGTTCTGCGATCATTCGATCGATTATGGAGGGCGCCACGTACGCGATGCGGGACTGCTTGGAAGTGATCAATGAGATGCACATCCCCATTCGCGAAATCCGTCTTTCTGGAGGCGGATCTCACAGCGAATTCTGGCGACAGATGCAAGCCGACGTTTATGGACGGCGGGTCAGCATGATCAACGTCTCTGAAGGTCCGGCCTTCGGTGCGGCATTACTCGCCGCTTCAGGAACAGGTCGTTACAAGAGCGTTGTGGAAGCCTGCGCCGCCACGGTCAAGGTCACCAGCAGCACCGATCCACAGGCCGAAGCTAAACGAATTTACACCAAGTCTTATCCTCTGCATGCAAAGCTCTATCGATCTCTAAAGAACGACTTCAGCGACATCGCCAAAATTGTTTCAGAGTCCTGATGCGTACGGCGGAGAATGCGACATTCTTGGGGACTGATAGGGCGGCAGGCCTCGACGCTCCAAAAATGAAGCGGCCGCTTTTGAAGTGACGATTCGGTGACGTGAAACCGGGGTTTCAGGCGTGATTCGCCATCGATCAATCTTGGTCATTTTTTCCAATGACAACGATCCCCGATTCGGTGACGACATAGCCCCGTGACCGGTCTTCGTCGACGTCAAATCCAATCCGCCGCCCATCGGGAACGCAGACTTGCTTGTCGATGATTGCCCGACGAATTTTGGCATTTCGTCCGATCACGACGTCATCGAACAAAATCGAATCCTCCACGCTGGACCAACTGTTGACTCGGACATTGTAACCCAGGACCGACCTTTGGACTGTTCCACCAGAAATAATGCTGCCCGCACAAACGAGACTGTCGAGAGCATGACCGACTCGATGATTCGGCTCTTCATACTGGGCAAAGACAAACTTGGGCGGTGGACAGGGAGGCTGATAGCTACGCAACGGCCAAGCCCTGTCGTACAGATTGAGCTCCGGATCAACTGAGATCAGGTCCATGTTGGCTTCGTAATAGGAGTCGATGGTACCGACATCACGCCAGTAATGATTATTTCCCGTATTTTTGTCACGGAACTGATACGCGCGAACCAAATTTGAATCGATCAGAGAGGGAATGATACTCCTGCCGAAATCATGAGAACTCTTTGAATCCGCCGCATCCGCAATCAGGCAATCGAAAAGAAAATTCGTATTGAAAACGTAAATACCCATTGACGCCAGACACCTCGTCGGTTCATCGGGCATCGGCTGAGGCTGTTCCGGCTTCTCCTGAAAATTAACAACCCGTTTTTCAGAGTCGATCTGCATGATGCCAAATTGCATTCCCTGTTCCAGTGAGCAGGGAATGCACCCCACCGTCAGAACAGCCCCAGATGCAATATGATCACGCACGAGATCGGAATAATCCATTTTGTAGATATGGTCACCGGCAAGGATCACGAGGTATTCAGAGCGGCATCGTTCGATCGAATAGATGTTCTGATAGACGGCATCGGCCGTCCCTTTGTACCAATCCGCGTGTAATCGTTGCTGAGGCGGCAAAATATCGATGTATTCATCGAGGTCACGACACAGGAATCTCCAACCAAGGTTAATATGACGATCAAGGCTCACGGCCTTGTACTGCGTGAGCACCAGCACCTTCCGCAGGCCACTGTTGATACAGTTGGAAAGGGCGAAATCAATGATCCGATAAGCACCGCCAAACGGTACAGCAGGCTTGGTCCGATCACGAGTCAGCGGCTCCAACCGTGACCCCTTACCACCCGCCAGAATCAACGACAAGACGCGATTCATCATCGTACCTCCCTGACGTTCGATTCCGTGGATCGACTGCGTCATTGATTGCCATACGCGTTGAAATTCTAAACGCCAGCATGCGAGACGCTGCGGTATTCCTGTACCAGTCTGCCGCAGTATTCACATTGTCGCAACCGAGGGCCGTAAACTGGCCACTCCAATTCCTCCATCGAGAGATTGACCTCGTTGCTGGTCTGACGATGCCGACCGAGGGCAATCACACGACTTGGATTCGTTCCGGTAAGTGTCATTCCAAGGAATCTGATCCGCAGTGAAGACGCATTCGAATTTCTCGTGGATCTTGGATAAATTTCGGGAATGTTTTTTTCCTGCAAGGCTGTTTCAGCACTCAGCCTCCAGGCTCGATCGAAGAGGGATCCCAGAAGCACCGTCCTCTTGCCCGATGAACCGCGATATCGCAGGAGATTCATGGCCTGTATCATTCCGAATTTGAGAAACGTTTGATCCCACCCCATGAGTTGTTTCCGGACACCTTGGTGGCAAGAATTCGGCTTCAGCGAATCGCGGTTTCTGTCTTCCTAGAATTGCTGTCTTCAACAAGGTCTCTGAAAATGCCCTCACCGTCCGAAGCATTCGGCAGTCCTGAACTGCTGCACGCCTCGTCAAGTCGTCTGCTGATTGTCGATATCCAAGAAAAACTCGTTTCGGCATTGAGTGTTGCGACGAGAGATCGTTTGGTTTCGAATTGCCGTTTTCTTGTCGACGGGGCCACGCTCTTCGGTGTCCCGGTCACAGCCACCGAGCAATATCCACAAGGCCTCGGGCCGACGGTCGCTCCGTTGGCGGAACGGATCCATGAAAGACCGTCCAAGAAACGGTTCAGCGCCTTGGAATGCACCGGATGGCCGACGGCGGCCAATACCGTTGATGATCGATTCCAAATCGTTGTGGCTGGAATGGAATCACATATTTGCCTGTTGCAAACGGTACTGGATTTGTTGGCGGCCGGTTATCAAACGACTGTCGTGGCCGATTGCATCGCCGCACGAAGTGAACTGGATCACCAAACGGCCATTCACCGCATGGCAAATAGTGGCGCGACAATCACAACAGCAGAAGCGGTGCTGTTCGAATGGTGCGAATCGGCTGATGTCCCGGAATTCAAACGACTCAGCGCGCTGGTGAAGTCACGCACCCAATAAGTCGCGGTCCAAACGGAGTTTCCATCTGCCTGTGTCATCAATCATCCTTCGTTTGCTGGCCAATTGACTTTCGTTAATCACCGATCCGTGATTCCAGCCGCGGCCACAGCTTGCCGAATAGACAACCGCCCGGAGCATTGGCATGCTTATCAGCGCCGAGCGGTCTGAGATTAAGAATTTGCCTCGAATCTCGCACAGGATCCTCCGACCGCAGAGCGGTCGATTCCATCCGAACACGCGTCTGCTTATCGGATGGAACTGCAGGCCAGACGGAAGCCCAGGCTGCCAAACTTGGCCGAGGGCGAGTCCCCGTTACGGAGTGCCGACCGGCAGTAGACCGGCCAGCTGCCCCAGCTCCCACCCCGGTGCACCCGGATCGAGCCTGTCTCGGAGCCTTGGGGATCATTCGTTGGCGAACTCGCGTAATACTTCTCGGCGTACCAGTCACTGCTCCATTCCCACACATTCCCATGCATGTCGTACAGGCCGAACGGATTCTTCTTCTTCTGGCCAACCGGATGTGCGTACTGTTCGTTAATATCTAGCGCGTTTTTGTCGTACCACGCATACCCTCCAAAAACCGTCTCGTCATCGCCGAAGTGGAATCGCGTGGCCTTACCGCCCCGACACGCGTACTCCCATTCCGCTTCCGTTGGCAACCGATACTCCTTCCCTTCCTTCTTGCTCAGCTTCTGGCAGAAATCCGCTGCAGCCTCCCAACTCACAGAAGTTGCCGGAAACTCGGCACCTTCTTTCCCGAATTGCTGGCCCTTCCAGGGCTCGCTGCCCATCACCGCCTTCCATTCCCCCTGAGTCACTTCGTATTTCCCCAGATAAAACGCCTTCGTAATTCGGACCGTGTGCTGCTGCTCGTCGCTGATGCGTTCCTCTTCCGACTCGGATGAACCCATCTGAAATTCTCCCGCTGGAATCAACCGCAGTTTCATCCCAAGGCTGTTCTTGATCTCCACATCCACTTTGAGATGCTTGGCCCACGTCTGCTGGTGCAACTCAGCAGCCGGGCCATCAAACGGCGCCACGGCTAATGGCGGAAATTGCGCCCCCGCGGGGACCTTGTTGGATAGCGACACCACGAACAACAGCGTCACAATCACAGGTCGCAACCGCATCGTAAAAAAACCACGCTTGAGAATTTGATTCGAGCCTAGAACGTCAGCGATCAGTCTGCCTCCAGAGGGATCCCAAGTCAATCAGACCTTCTGGTCAGAGGATGGGGGGCCAAAGTTTCTGGTGGCAACGGCCAACACGATTTGTCGGGAACTCTGCAACGAGACTTATCCCCGCGCCGCAAGGCCGCTGCGATACTTCCGCAGGCTAGCGGGGTGAACGAGAGAAACAGGGGACCGGTCGATTCTTGACTCGGATCGAGAGGCCAGCACTTCGGGTCGGCCAACAGGATTGAACTAACCGACAACAGGCTCGGATTGCAATCGAGACTCCGTTTTCACGGTCGGCCAAGACCAACGACACGGGATCACGAATCATTAGACTTCGCCCCTTTTCATGCCCCGTAGTCACTGGGGATTGTCGGCAGTAAACGCTTTTCCAGATATCGATACGAAACGGGTGGGGTGACCCGCGGAGCGATCCGTTTGAGAAACGCGATACCCCGATCTCGGAAGACGGGTTTGGAGTCTGGATCAAAAAATAGGACTGATTTTTGGGGCGAGCAATCTCTATTTTTCCGGATTCACGATCCTCGCTCCACCCCAATAGCCGAACTCGTTGGACCAATCGTTGGCTTGGTTGACGATGTCGAGATTGAGTTCCTGGCCAGCGAACTTGGTCAGGTCGACCGTGATCGTTCGCCAGCCTTTTGAACAGGTTTCATTCGAGATCATCTCATCGGCCATCCGTTGGCCGTTGCCTCGAACGACCAACCTCCAGTCACCGTGGGGGTGGTGAGCGACGTCGAGAATCAGTTCTGTTTTCTTGTCGACAGAGGGGGTCAGTTTCATCGATAGGACACAGGGTCTGTCGCGGTTGATCGGGTGTGTACGCAGAACGTTCTCGCGACCGAGGTGTTCGGCGAGGAGGCCGATGCCCTGTTCACCCGATTCCTTCGTTGAAAAACCGGGTAGGATTTCGCCGACGAAGGAGGCGAAATCCGCGGGGTTGACGCTATTGCGTGGCAAGACCGCTGTGACACCTGGCAAACGCTTCGCTGTCGGGTCCCTCGGGTGTTTGTCGAGCGTCAGGAAGGCGAACAGGTCGATGATCTCTTGAGAGGTGAGTTGCTTCTCAAGTCCCTCAGGCATCAAGGAGAGTTCGTTGATTTTAAAGTCTTCGATCTCGTCACGCGGGATGACTTCCAGATCGCCGACGGAGACCTGAAATTTTGTTTCGGTCTGGTTTGTCTCGTCACTACTAACGCCGGGACGACCGACGGCGGCGGGTTTGAGGACTGCGCGCTGAGGACTGTCTTCGATGAGCAAACCGCTTTGTACTCGGCCGGAAGTCGTCACGACGGTACAGACACGGTATCCCGCTCCGATCACCAGGCTCGGATCGAACACATTGGAGAGGAGTTGCGTGAAATCGTTACGGCCGTTCAAGGTGATGTCGGGGCCGATGTCGGGGCCTTCTCCGTAAATTTTGTGGCAAGCGGCGCAGACTCGTTTGAAAACCTTTTCACCGGCAAATTCATCTCCCGAAGTCGTGCGGATCAGTAGCTTCATCTCGGCTACAATCTTGTCGCGGTCCGGGTTGCGCGTGTCACGCACCTGGCCCCAGTGGCGATTGAGTAACTCGTTGATTTCCTTGTCTTTGAGAGATTGAATGCGACGCGTCTGATTCAGATTGATAGCCGTCACCGCAATCTTCTTCTCGCCAACTTGAATCAGCAGTTGCTTCGACCAGTTCGCTCGCTGAGTCAGCAGTTCGATGGCTGATGGTTGGAGACTCGGTTCCATCGTCGAGAATTGTTGCAGGATCACATCGGCAACCTTGGCGTCATCCAGCCGAGCGATCGCGCGCAGCACCTGCGATTTGAACTCGACCGATTGATCGTCATCGGTCAGTACGTCGGAGACCGCCGGCAGCACCCCGTGATCCTTGGCGGCGATGAGTGCATTGAGTGACTGCAATCGAACGTCCTGTGGCGTTCCACTGGCTTGGAACGAGCGTCTCGCAAAGCCGAGTCCCTGCAGATCGCCCCATGATGCCGCAAGCAGCATCGCTTGGTGATACAGCGGCGACTCGGGGGGGCCATCGTAGATCGGCTTCAACTCCGGACCGATCGCCATCTTCAGTTGGTCTAGGTTCTCGCCCTTCAACTCTGCGGACTGCACCTTAGCCGAGATGTCTTCCAGGATTTTCTGTCCCAGTTCAGGATGCCGCTGCCGAATGACGGCAAACAGCCTGCCGATGGGCTTGGCATCGAGCTTGTGACTCCCCAGAAAACGATCAACAACTCGGGGTACGATGTCGGCGACAGGAGCGGCTTGGAGATAGTTTTTTGTTTCCAGCAGTCGCACGAATTCGGCAGAGTGTTCCTCCAAATGCGGCTGCAGGTTAGCCCAGATGACGCGTGCCAAAATCTTGTCGTCTTTTGACTGTGCCAGATGGAACAGAAGACCCTCGATCAAAAGGGGTCGCGGCCATGTGTACTTGGAAATCGCGATCACATGCTGTAGACGAACCGGCTCGGCCAAGGGTGACGCTTGAGACCAGTCTCCCCACCACGGATCGCGACTCGTGGTGGGGAGCTCGGAATAGACTTCCCGCAAGGCTGGATTTTCCCCTGAGAAACGGATCCGCCACGCCTCCGAAACAGGATCGCTTGGACCCTCGGTGGCCGGAATGTTGTTCAGATCCGACTGGATCAGTCCTCCGTCTGCCGTCAGATGATGACTAGCCGTCAGAGCGAATAAGGCCTGTCGGCGGGAGACTTTCGGCCCATTTCCTCCTGCCGCTTTCGCGAGCGCGCGGCGTACGGCGGGGGTCGCCCTATTGGCCAGCAACCTCGACGCCGTCGAGCGGATGAAATCGTTTTTCGATCCCAAACGTTCGATGAGTTGCTCGTCAGTCTCCTGCGCCAGATCAAAGCCCTGTGGCGTGCGGGGGGAGTCCTTGTAACGGACTCGGTACAGACGGCCCTTGAGGCGGTCAATGCCGGTGGGGTCTCGATTGGCGTCTTGATAACAGTGGTAGCGGTCGTACCAATCCAGAATATAGAGGCAGCCGTCGGGGCCCGTTTTCTGCACAACGGGCATGAACCACGTATCATTGGCCGTTAAGAAGTCCGGTTCGCCGAAGCCCTGATACGTCGCGCCATCTCGCTCGACACGATCCACGTTGACACAACCGCCGTGGATATTGCCCATATAGAGCTTGCCGCAGTACTGCTCAGGATAAGTATCGCTGTCGAAATAGTGGATCCCACAATAAGCCGCCTTCTGATGCTTGTGCTTGACGATGCTGTCGATCTTCCACGTGAACGGCGGATACGCCCCCCCCTGACGTTGGTAACTGCCGGTCTCGACCAGATGCCACAGATGATCGATCACGCACGCGCTGACAAATGCATCGCCCTCATCGTTGAAGGCGATGCCCCACGGGTTGCTCGTCCCTTCGCAAAAAACTTGAAACTCACGCGTTTGGGGGTGAATCCGGAACATCGCACACGAGATGGGCCAGCCGCGATGCTCCTGTGTGTAATGGGGGTTCGTCGACGAGTATCTGACACGTGAGTTGTTCGCGACCCCATTGAGACCGTAAAGCCAACCATCGGGCCCCCAGGTCAGCGAGTTTGGCAGCTCGTGAGTATCCGCCCGCGCGAAATCGGTAACGACGACCTCCTGTTTATCCGCCTTCCCGTCTCCGTCTGTGTCTTGGATAAACAGAATGTCAGGCGCATGGGCTAGCCACACACCACCGTGCCCGATTGCAATCCCGCTGGGGATGTTCAGGCCTTCCATAAAGACGGTAAACTTATCCATTCGACCATCGCCGTCGGTATCCTCACAAATCTTGATACGATCCTTGCCAGGACCTGGTTCCCGACGCGGGTATTCGAGCGATTCGGTGATCCAGAAGCGTCCACGCTCGTCAATCGCCATGGCCACAGGATTGACGATATCCGGCTCTGCAGCCACAACCTCGACAGTAAATCCCTCGGGAACAGTCATCATCCGTGCCGCCGTGATCGGATCGCGGGGATCATTCGGCGGCCTGTCTTGCGCGTGAGGAATCGGCGGCTTGCTTGGCTCCGCAGCCAATGACGTTCGGTCACACTGCAGAAGAAGAATCATGGCAAGCGTCATACGAACCGCACGATAGACCCGCATGTCAAGATTTCCTTATTCGATCTGATGGATGAAAATCGGCATGCCATCCTATCGTATAGCCACTTTCAAGGGCACTGAATTCGACAGGGACTGAGGACGCGTAATCAAGTGTTCTGGCCAACGTGTTGACGGCTCTGTGAATCGTCGAGATCCGCCCCGCAACCACTGCGAAAGATTCGAAACCGACCGGGGGATGATACGGAGGGAGGCGAGTTCTACCACAAGAGCCGGTGTCTGCTATCCGATTGGGGGAGACGCGACTCTCGATTTGT
Source organism: Schlesneria paludicola DSM 18645 (assembly GCA_945876035.1). Lineage (GTDB taxonomy): Bacteria > Planctomycetota > Planctomycetia > Planctomycetales > Planctomycetaceae > Schlesneria > Schlesneria paludicola_C. The sequence continues at coordinate 32,280 of CAMCMU010000020.1, forward strand.
GGCAAGGCGAGTGAATCCGCTATCCCACAAGAGCTCTTCATCATGCCAGCGTGAATTCTGGCAACTTGACGATTTCCCCTCCTTGGAGAGCGGACTGATGAGCACAGAGGCCGACGCACGTCCAGTTGGCCGACTGCACCGCGTTGGGCCATGGGTCGCGATTGTCCTGAAGGGCGCTGAGCATTTCATGGACGAGATGGGGATGCGAACCACCGTGACCTCCACCCTGAATAAAAGACAGGTGTTCTGAGTCGTGGATCTCCGAGGGAAGTGTAAATTTGCGAATTGGCTCAGGCAGCAGTTGGGCATAGTCCGGAACAGTCACTTTCGATGGAATTTCCGACTCCGTTTTTTTTGCGGTATGGATCACATGCGGTTCGTGTTCGATCAGCGTCCACTCGAAGCTCTTCTTAGTGCCGTAGACATCGAAACTTTCACGGTACTGTCGCGCCGTGTCGTACAGAAACCGCCAAATATGAGCGGCCACGTCGCTGTTCTTAATCTTGATGTGACACGATTCGACAGCGAATGTGTTGCCCGATTTCAGAGCAATGTCGTCACGAACCGTCCCTGATCCGAAGCAACTGACATACTCGGCAACTCCGTTGATGAGCCCCAGACAGGGGCTGACAACGTGTGTCGCGTAGTGCATCGGAATCATCTTCTGCCAGTAGTCTGGCCAACCATCCATGTCTTGCGGGTGCGACGCCGCAAGGTGTTGAATTTTGCCGAGTTCACCGGTCTCGTACATCTCTTTGATGAAGAGGAATTCACGCGAATAAACAACCGTTTCCGCCATCATGTACTTCAGTCCTGTTTGACTGACAAGCTCGCAAATTTGGCGACATTCATCAATCGTCGTGGCCATCGGCACGGTACACATGACGTGTTTTCCTGCCTTCAGTGCTTGAATGGACATCCAGGCATGGTCAGGAATTGGACTATTAATGTGCACGAAATCGACGCGGGGATCCTGCAATACCGCGGCGTAATCGGTGTAACGCTGCTCGATACCAAACCGCTCACCCACCGCGTCCAGATTTTCCCGATTCCGCTGACAGATCGCATAGACATTCGCGGCGGGGTGAGCTTGATAGATTGGAATGAACTCCGAACCGAATCCGAGACCGATCATCGCGACATTGACGGGTTGGCTCATGGTGTATTCCTTGCTCTCAGTGCATTTCGTTGATGCGAAGCGTGTATTTCTTCCAAATCGTGGATCGTGGAACGTCTTGTCAGTCGGTGTATCAGGGCCATGCCGGCGAGCGTTGTCATGCACAACAACGCGGGTTGGTATCGTAATACCCCAGCTTCGTGCCGGAACAGCCAACCATAAAGACCCGCGTCTGGAATCTGGCCGCCCAAGCGACCGTGGAGGATGGCGAGAGCATTGTAAAGGAAGTGGAAACCGATGCCTAGAAACAGACTGCCTGAGCGGACGCAGATAGTCCCCAAGACGACTCCCAACAGCGCCGCGTTGAAGACCTGCTGGGGGATCATGTGGATCATCCCGAACGACAGACTCGACAAGGCAATGGCCACCCCGATCTTGCCCGAGCGGCGGAAGCCGCTGAGCAGGAAACCACGAAATGTCAGTTCTTCGCAAATCGCGGGGACTCCGGCAAATGCGAGTAATACCAGCCAGAGTGGTTGATCGTTGCTCGACATCAACGCCAAGGTTTCAGCCAAACCCGGCGGAGGTTTTGGAAAAAACCATTGGAGACTGATCTGCAATTCGAGGGTCATTGGATGAATCGCAAACGGCAACAGTCCGGCCCACATCAATTGGCCGTAACCCGGCCATCTCAAGGAAAATGTCCGACGCAGGCTCGTGGTCAGCATCAATCCCATGATCAGCGCGGGAGTCGCGATCAAGGCAATCTGCTGAATCATCAGGAGTTGCATGGTCAGCAACGCACGATTGTCATCGTTCGCACCAAGCATGGCGGTTTGCATCGCCTTCATGGACACGAATTGGAGCAATAGGATCACCAGAAAACAGAAACTTGCTTCTGTAAAAGAGGGGGTAGGCTCTTTGTCTCGTAACAGATGTCGCCACCACAACCGCACATCAAATCGCTCCGCCTCGCGAAACAGGACTTCCTCGCTTCCAAACTGTTCGATGGCCCACCACAGTGCGAGTAGACTGTAACCAATGGACGTGATCAGAACGGGAATCACGTAGAAGTAAATCTCTGAGGAAGCAGCGGTCGCTTTCAGCAGTCCCTTGAGCAGCAAAGCGGGCCCCACAACAGGCATGACGCTGTAGAACGGCTCAATCTCCGTGACCGACGATGAGCAAAAGACCGTCATTCCCATCGTCACCATTAACAATGGCGTCAGATAGTACTGCCCTTCCTTGCTACTCTTGGCAAAGGTGGCGAGAGCGAGGCAGAGTGCGCTGAACAGACTTGCGAGCGGAAGCAGCATGATCACAACCCACACCAAAGACAAAAGGGGGGGAAGTGCCAGATCACCCAGTTTGGCGGCCGCTGCCCCGCCTGCAGAAAGCGAAGCCATGTACTTCCCGGTGAATCCAAGGCTGCAGAGGTTGAGGAGCGCGGTGGAACAACTAAACAGCATGACGGTCAGAAATTTTCCAAGAACGATTTCGGTGCGTGTGGCAGGGCAGATGAGAAGCGTCTCCATCGTCCCGCGTTCCTTCTCGCCGGCCCCGAGATCCACAGCCGGATAGAACGCACCGGTCAATGCCATGATGATCAGCAAGGCGGGAAACAACTTGGCCCAGACATTGGCCGCAACCTGACCACGCTGTGCCAGATCGAGATTGGTCGGATTCACGGGATTCGGAAGATTTTCGGGTAGGCCCCCGTCTTTGAGATAGGCCTTCAACAGGGCACGTTCCCATTCCTCAACGACGGCAGCCACCCGATTGTGAGCGATGACCGACTTCTCGTCCGCACTGTTTCGAACGATCACCGGCCTCGGAAAATCGAAGTCCCAAGAATCCGTCTGATCCCGCCGCGACAGGGCACTGTGCAGCCGCTCCAAATTGTCCTTGAATTCAGGCGGGATGATCATCAAAACTTGAATTTCACTCAGGGAAAATAGCGCATTGATCCGTTCGTTGAGGTTCATCAGTTGCTCAGTCAACCGCTGGCCCGCCGGCGAATTTTCCGTCTGACGTGCTTCCGACACCTGGCTTTGGAGTTGCAGACTTTTTGCCAGCAGGTCACGTAGTCTGTTGGCACGCTGTAGCAATTTCGCGCTTTCGACACCGTCTGTGGCCGACCGTTTGTCATCTTTTGCCGTCGCGTCGGTGATGACGCGCAACGTGTTGGCATCGGCCGAGGCCCGAAACCATGTTCGGGAAAAACGGTCATCCATCACCAACGGCAACAGGGGAAGTTGATCCGCGCCGAGAATCACCACCGTCCGTGACTGTTCCGAGAACAGGACTGTCATCTGCACCATCCCGATTCCCATGACCGGATACAGCAGCAGTGGAAGGACGGCGACCATGAAGAGCGTCCGCCGGTCTCGCAGCTGGTCGAGGACTTCACGACGGAATATCAGGAATGCATTACGCCACTTCATCGAGTCGGTCTTTCGGAGTCACTGACGACATTTCCCCGGGGATCGATAATCGATCCAACGACACAGGTCAATGTTGAAGACTCAGGTCATCTGTTCCCCAAGACACAGGCTGTCTTCACGATCAATCAATTGAAAGAACAGTTCTTCCATATCTGGCTGCTCGTAACGATCGGCCAGTTCTTCGACGGAACCCATCGCGAGAATTCGGCCCTTGTAGATGATTGCAATCCGGTGACAAAGCTTCTCGACCTCACGCATGATGTGGGTCGAATAAATGATGCACTTTCCCTGCTCACGCAGTGACTTGATTTCATCGACAACGTTGCGGGCAACGAGCACATCCAGTCCGGAGGTCGGCTCGTCGAAAATGAGCACGGGAGGATCGTGGACGATCGTGCGAGCAATCGACACCTTCTGCTTCATACCGGTCGACATTTTTGAACCGAGCACATCGCGGATATTGTTCATCGAAAGCCGATCAAATAATTGACCGATTCGTGTCTGGAGTGTTGCTTCAGGGATGCCGTACAAGCGGCCGAAATATTCGACCATCTCCCAAGCCGTCATACGGTCGTAGATCCCCGTATTGTTCGACATAAAACCGATGCGAGACCGGACCTCTGTCGGATGAATCGCGACATCATAGCCGGCAACAAACGCTGTCCCACTGCTGGGCCTCAGCACCGTACTAAGGATGCGCAGGCAAGTCGTCTTCCCTGCGCCGTTGGGTCCGAGCAAGCCGAGGATTTCACCAGGCCGGACCTCAAAACTGACATCCTCCAACGCCGTGAATCCCCCCGTTTGAAGGTCAGAAAAACGCTTCGTCAGTCGATCAACAGTTATCACGCAGCATACTTCCCGTTGTCAGTTGATGGGAGATTGCACCAATGACGGCCCTCCACCTAGAAAACCAATCGACTCCCGAGCGGAGCAGCCTCTCACCGAACCGCAAGCCTAGCCCACAATCAGCCGGCATGTCGTGATTTGTGGGTTGGGAAACACGAGAAACCTCAATTCAAAACCTGCAGGGCCACGTGATCGATTTTCAAAGCGGGTTTTCGCTCTTCACCCGCATCAGCGGAATCGATGTAATCATAAAAGACGTTCCGTTGACGCGGGATGTAGCCGGCCTCACGGATCAGTCTTTTGATCGTATCAAGCGTGAGGTGATGAACCGTCCCCGCTTCGGCAACGACATTTTCTTCAATCATCAACGAGCCCATGTCATTGGCCCCAAAATAGAGCGCCAAACCACCAATCTTTTCTCCCTGTGTCACCCATGATGACTGAATGTTCGAAAAATTGTCGAGATACAGTCGAGCCACCGCTTGCGTCTTGAGGTACTCGAACGATCCGGTGGGTGCGATGTGTGCCATATCGGTATTATTGGGCTGAAATGTCCAAGCGATGAAGGCCGTAAAGCCGTGCGTCTCATCTTGCAGTTGCCGCAGGCGTTCGAGGTGCTCAATCCGTTCAGCCAGCGTTTCGATGTGGCCGAACATCATCGTCGCCGACCCTTTGCCTCCGAGTTGGTGCCACTCGCGGCAGACGTTCAGCCACTCCTCAGACAGGCATTTGCCTCGCGTCATTTCTTTCCTGACGCGATCGACCAGAATTTCACCGCCACCGCCCGGCAGGCTCCCCAGCCCCGCCACCTTCAACCGTTCCAAGACCGTTCGCACCGGCAACTTGGCCAGCTTGTGAAGCGCATGAATTTCGGGAGGGGAAAAGCAGTGCAGGTTCACCCGTGGAAAACGATCCTTAATGGAACGAAGCAAGTCTTCATACCACTCGAGCGGCAAGTCGGGGTTCATCCCGCCCTGCATCAGAATCTGATCTCCCCCGAGGGCGACCGTCTCTTCGATCTTCCTGTAGATCGTTTCCTTGTCCAGCGTGTAGCCCTCGAGACTTTTTGGCTTGCGATAGAACGCGCAGAAGTCACACACGGCGGAACAGACGTTCGTGTAGTTGATGTTCCGGTCGATATTAAACGTGCGATACGACTCGGGATGCAGCCGTTTAGTCACCGCATCCGCAGCCGCCCCGATGGCGACGAGATCAGAAGACTCTAATATTCGCAGACCCTCATCCGGCGAAAGACGTTTTCCCGAGATGGCTTTGTCCAGCAGTCGATTCAATTCAGCACACACGGTTACCTCAATCTGTTCACGTTGCCCGGTGGAGGATTCTTCAAGCATCTTATGTCCGAAAGACCAACTCGACACCGGCGGGGGCCAACCCTAAACCAGTCGCCAGTTGGTAAAATAATTTCAAGCCGTTTCGTTCCGCGGGGCCGAGGTGGTATTGGAGATTTTGCGAAAGGTAGCGAACCGTAATGGGAAGAGACAATCCCAGCAACGGAGCCTCACGCCTGGCAATTTCGTCCGTATGGGCAACGCCCATATCACGAGCGACAGACAATGATTTTGCCACCCCGTTCAGAAGCTCCTCCATCCCCTCTTCGGACGTCTGAAGGCGAATGCCCTTTCTTCGGACCCACATGGCAAAGACAAACGGCAAGCCGGTCCACTCGAACCACTCTTGGCCGAGGTCCCAGGTCCCTCGAAAATGTTCTTCCGGTGGCAAGATGGCACGGTCACCGATTAGCAGGACCGCATCGGCGGAGGTCTCTTGCATGCGGTGGTCTAGGGGCAGTGATTGCAGTTGCGGGAAGACGCCGTGTCGTTCGGCAAGCAAGATCCGTGCGAGGGTTGCGCTGGTTCGGGATCCTTCGTCCAAGGCGAGCGACTTGACTTCGCCCCACGGCACACGGCTGTAGAGTTTGACGCTGAGAACCGGGCCATGCGCGGCGACACACGCATCGGAAATGACCTCATAGGCCTCACCTCGAAAGTATTCGATGCTCGGGATGAGGGCGATGTCCAGATCGCCTGAAGCCAGATCATCGGCCAAGCAACTAGGATAGTCGAGGCCCAGTGAGGCACGCCCCGCCAACAGCTGATTGAGCCCTTCGATCAGCGGCTTGGAATTGAGGTAGTTGACAGCCCCAATTTTCGCGAGGCGGGGGCCTGGTGATCGAAACAGAAGTGCCTGCGAAAGTGAATTGTTTATGAAAGGAGCGGACATGGTGAAACGACGTCTATTTCAAGCGTTGCGACTCGTGATCCTTGCAAGAAATCTGAGACCGGTGATTGTTCGGCGAACGGAGGTGACTTGTCAACGGGCGTTCGAGCCGGTCAATCGGCCGTCAAAACAGATTTCACGGCCCACGATGCTCCGCATCATGCCCCATGCGAGTTGGCAATCTTAATCAATGCCGATTAGGATGCGTCGTCAATTGACCGTTTGCAAGGATGAGGCCGGATTTGCAGGCTACTTTTATGACGACAAACCGGACTTGCCAAAAGGAATACACGTGCCTGCGCTATCACTTGCAATCATCGGTTTAGGAAACGTCGGGACCGGCGTGGTGAGAATTCTCCAAGAACAGCGTCAGAGGATTTCACAACGAGCCGGTTGTCCGATTGACATCCGACGCGTTGTTGTGCGTGAGTTGAACAAATCGCGTGAACTCGATCTGCCGGCTGGAATTCTCACAACCGACCTAGAATCCGTGATTCACGACCCCAACATCCGGGTGGCCGTCGAATTGATCGGAGGCATCCATCCTGCTCGAGAGATGGTTTTGCGGCTGCTCGAAGCAGGAAAGGATGTAGTCACCGCGAACAAGGCCTTGATTTGTGAGCACGGTGAGGAAATCTTCCGATGTGCCCGCCGTCTCGGACGGACAGTCTGTTTTGAGGCGGCTGTGGCGGGAGGGATTCCGATCATCGCATCCATCGGGCAGTCGATGGCCGCGAATCAAATCGTCGGCATTCAAGGGATTCTTAATGGGACCACAAATTACATTTTGTCCGAGATGTTGCTGCATGGACAATCCTATGCCGAAGCGTTGAAACAAGCTCAGGATCTGGGATATGCCGAAGCCGATCCGACGCTCGACGTCGACGGTACGGATGCCAGTCAGAAGCTGCGAATCTTGGCTCAACTCGCATTTGGTGTCACGATAAACTCGACCGAGTTCCACGTTTCTGGGATCGACAAGCTGGAGCGTAGCGACATTCAGAACGCGCAGGATTTGGGCTATACCATCAAACTTCTGGCGTGTATCCGCCTGACTGATGGCCGGCTGGAAATGAGTGTTCAGCCGACGTTGATCCACGCCGATCGGCCTCTCGCGCAGATTCATGGCCCGTTCAATGCGATTTTACTCGAAGGCGACGTCGTCGGTAGCGTGTGGTACTCCGGTCGTGGAGCGGGCCAACTTCCGACCGCAAGTGCCGTGATCGCTGACATCATTGACATCGCCATTGGTCGCGCTCAACTCACGTTCGCGCATCTCGATCTCTGGCGCGCAACTCCGCCGTTTTCTCTGGCCCCACAGCAGGAATCCTCCAGTCGTTACTATCTGCGATTATCCGTTGAAGATCGCCCGAATGTCCTCGCCGAAGTCACCGGAATCCTCGGTCGAAACGGCATTAGCCTGTCAACGATCTTCCAACCCGAAGCTCCCGAGCTCGATGCCGTCGCAGACGCGGCCCCCACGGTACCTCTGATCATCATGACTCACCGAACGAATGCCGGCCGCCTAGCAGCCGCCGAACGAGACCTCGACCGACTCGCCTCAGTCCGCTCACCCAGAATGGTGCTCGCGGTGGCGGACTGAATCCCCTGCGGAGATGGCTGCCCGTTCCCGACCCAGAAAACTGCCGGGCCACGAATTCTGAGAGGACGCCAAACCGGCAGACTACGGACCCTGTTTATTCGGCATGCCATCGAAGGGTACGACCCTCAATCGTTGCCATGCGGACTCTGGCGCGTCCCGCGAGTCGCAGTTCACAATAGTCTTCCCGATCGATGACCCACTCGAACGTTCCCGCATCCCACTGCGAGACTGTTCCACGATCACCGGTCAGAGGCCCCTCATAGTCGAGGTACACCAGGCGATGATTGCTGATCGGCTCGACAGAAATGTCGCCCTCTGTGTCCGGCGAATTCATCAGCCTCCAGGTTCGACAGGAATCGCCCTGCTCCAAAAGCAGGTCCCAATGAAGAACCGGACGGTCATGAACAAGGAGGGCGAATCGAGGCATGTTTTTATTGGAGTGAGACAGCCTGCAGCGGGAGAGACACAGGATGTCTTGCCAGTGCCGAACAGCGGATGGTGGAGTGGCGTCATTCGCTGTTCGGCACTGACGTCTCACGGATCAATTTCGAAATCTGTTTCAACGCCGATCTTTTCAATGGCATTCTGCCACAAATCCTGCACGACGACGAGTCCCAGAGTCTGGGGGCGAGGATTGTGGCCGACTCTTGATTCGTTATCGTCCGTCGCTCGACTCAGGGTCTGTCGCACACGTCCGGCGGCGGCTTAGACCCAGGCGGGAGTGAACAAATAGTCGCGTATTGATTTTGGATCAGCGGGCGTTGGAGCATCCCTCGATACCCGTTTCATACCGGCTGCGAAGGCAACATCGGAAACAATGTTTTCTTGTGTGCGTCATTCCACGGTGAGCCATACTCGCAGGCCTCGAAAGCTTCGATGTACTGTATTTTTCGTCCACGTTCCTCACCATAGGTTTGAACCACAAGGTCTCGATAACGATCCGCCAGTGGTCCGTTGAAACTGTCATAAAAGTGTTTCACGAAATCACGTTGCTCGGCAGGTTGCATCGGAAACGAGGCCTCTTGACACAGGGTCCACGGCAACCATTCGAAGAACTGGGAACGGTGGCAGACCATCTGGTCGATAATTTTTTCCAAGACCGGTCCCACGTCGACAACCACTGTCGGTGCGAACGATGTTGGTCGATGAAAGTTGTCTGAAAGATACGCAATCACGGGGTTGACTCGGAGTGCCGGCACTTCAGGGACGATATGCGGGACGATCACCAGATACGCAGCGTCACAGACAAGAATTGACGTTGCGCGATGATCCGGGTGATAGTCGTTCGGCCGATGAGTCAACACCAAGTCCGGCCGGAACCTTCGAATCAAACCGATCAATTCAAATCGAGCCTCGAGCGTGGGCTGCAATCGACCATCGCGGTTGTTCAAAACTTCGTACTCAATCCCCATTAATTTAGCCACCGCTTCTGTCTCTGTCCGTCGCAGGGCAGCCAACTCCGGCGGATTCCGCAAATGATGTCCTGCGTCACCGTTGGTGACACTGACAAATTTCACGTGATGGCCAGCCTCACGATACATCGCCGTGAGACCGCCAGCTTTCATTTCACAATCGTCGGGATGAGCGCCGATAACCAAGATGCGGAGGGGTGCCGATGTCGTCATGATTTTGCTTTGGAGTCTCACAAGGTGACTGTGCGTCTGGTGACTGTGCGTCTGGTGCGGAAGAGTCTGCCTGGAATTATGCAGGCGGAAAGGGAATCTGTCCAAGGCAGACGGATCGCATTCGCCGCACGAGCCGTGCTACAATCAGAGAACTCTCCGCGAAAACAAAAACACCGATTGCCCCTCTCTTCTTCGGAAAGGATGACTATGGACTTGCCCGTCCTCAGCTGCGTTTCATCTGCTGACGCTCACGAGGATCCACTCGATCTGATGGACGAAATTGAGGCGTTGAAAAGGACAGAAGATGCCGCGATACTGGCGCACTTCTACGTTGACGGCGACCTTCAAGACATCGCCGACTTGAGCGGCGATAGCCTAAAACTGGCGCGCGATGCCACGAATGTCACAAACTCAACAATCGTGTTTTGCGGTGTCCATTTCATGGGGGAATCGGCCAAGATCCTCAGCCCTTCGAAGCGGGTTTTGATGCCCGATCTTAGGGCAGGATGTTCGCTTGCAGAAAGCTGTCCGGCCGAATCGCTGGCAGCATACCAAGCGGAACTGAGAGCGCACGGCCGTCACTTTCAGACTGTTGCCTATATCAATACGACGGCCGCCGTAAAGTCCTTGTGCGACTGGATCGTCACCAGTGGAAACGCTCGCGAAATTATCGATCGTGTCCCCGCCGACAAGGAAATCCTGTTTGTTCCCGATCAACACCTAGGTCGTTATCTCAGTTCCGTGACCGGTCGCCGGATGATCCTTTGGCCGGGTTCATGCATGGTGCATGAAGTGTTCAGCATTCAGGATTTAATCAGAGCCAAACGCAACAATCCGGGATGCCTCGTCTTGGCACACCCCGAATGTCCAACAAACATCCTCGAACATGCGGACATCATCGGCGGAACGGAAAAAATGCGTCAGACGGTGGCATCTTTTACTGAAAAGCAAACATTTCTCGTTGCCACCGAAGCGAACATGATCCATCCATTGCAGAAACTGGCACCACAACATGAGTACATCCCGGTGCCCGGCATCATGGCATCAACGGGCACGACGTGTGCCTGCAATCAATGTCCGCACATGGCCCTGAACACGTTACAAAAAGTCCGGAACTGCCTGCGCGACGGCACACCTGAAATTGTTTGGCAGGACTACTTCGCCCAAGCTCAAGACGTGCTCCAACGCAGTCTGCTGCAGTAATCCCCCACACACAATTCCACCAGCGTGATCATCGTCTCAGAACAGAGAGCCTCACTGCGTGGGGTTGATCGTCCCCGTGGCACAGACAACATCTGGTCCCGTGCTTGGTCAGCCTTCCGATTCGCCGTGGCCTCCGGGCTCCAAAATGTTAGATGGACGAAGGACTAGGCCGCTTCCGTTTCAAAAATCACACGCTGCGTCAGAGACTCCTTGCGAAATCGTTCGCCGCGGGCGTCATAAAAATAGAGTTGATTTTTTTCAGAGGCCCAAACTGCACCTAACCTGACGCTTCTCGGCCCACGAAGTAGGAATTGCAAACCGCATCTCTCTCCCAACTGAGTCAGCGTCACAACCTGCAACGCAAATTGCTCGCCGACGAGATTTTCGTGGCCACAAAGGATTTCATGAACGTAGCAACGAAGATCGTCCGACGTCCGGATGTGCGCTAACTCGTCCACCATCACTGTGCCTCGAAAATTTTCAAGGGTGTCGTTCTCAGGGGGGATCACTCTCCGCAGAAGAGTTGATCGGCAACCGGATGCGGAGGCTTTGTGACAGAACAGCGACGCTGTTCGACTGACAAAACTCGCTCTGTCGATGAAACCCGCGCAGATGGTCGAAAAGAACTTCGACTGAAGTCAAAAAAACTACTTCCTGCTGATTTTTCGTTTTGAATCGTTGTGGCACAGGACTGCAATTTTCTTCAAGTTCTCCCTGCCGACACCGATTGTTTTACCACTGGAAATTGGCAGACACCCTCTGCACACACAAAACGACGATTTCGCGAACGAGCTGTAGTGGATACAATCCCCTCGTCGTGAGTGCCGTCTCATTGTTTTGACAACGCGAGCTCCAGTCGCTGATACCCCATGGGAAGCCCCGTCATGAAAGCCGCATTTATCCGCGAAATCGGTTCACCCGCTGTGATCCAATATGGCGAACTCCCCAAGCCGACCCCACGTCCCAACGAAGTCCTTGTCAAAGTGGGGGCTGTTTCTGTCAATCCGATTGATACTTATATCCGTGCGGGTGCCGTGGCAATGATCAACCGGTTCCCGTACATCTTGGGCTGCGACTTGGCGGGAACAGTCGAAGAAATCGGAACCGAAGCAAAACGATTCCAATCGGGCGACCGCGTTTGGGGCAGCAACCAGGGTCTGTTCGGACGCCAAGGAACATTTGCCGAATACGCCTGCGTGGACGAGCGATGGCTCTATCCCACGCCCGCTCGGATGACCGATGCGGATGCAGCAGCGGGAGCACTCGTGGGCCTTACCGCACATATGGGGCTCTTTTTGCACGCCGATTTGAAGCCTGGTGAAGTCGTTTTTGTGAACGGTGGAGCCGGCGGAGTCGGTTCTGCGGTATTGCAACTTGCCAAGGCGGCGGGGGCCTTGGTGGCCACCACCGGTGGCAGCGACGAAAGTTTGGAAATTTGTAAAAGGCTCGGAGCCGATTTGGCGGTCAATTACCGGGACACAAAGCTCGATGATCAGCTAAGAGCGTTTAGCATTCCGCATGGAGGTATCCATTTGTGGTTTGAAACGGTCCGCGAACCGATGTTTGATCGGACCTTCAGCCTGATGGCACCGCGCGGGCGTGTAGTTCTGATGGCGGGTCGCGGGGCCCGTCCTGAATTTCCCGTTGGTCCCTTCTATGTCAAAGATTTGCGGATGATGGGATTCGCGATGTTTAACGGGAGTCCTGATGAACAACGGGTCGCCGCACTCAAGCTGAACACCTTGTATGAATTGGGGAGATGGAGTCCCTTAATCGGCAAGACGATGCCATTGAGTGAGGCAACCGATGCCCATCAACTGCAAGAAAACAACACGATCAACAAACACGGGACGCTTCGCGGCAAGATTGTCCTTCAACCATAAAAACATGTTCGAGACTTCACCGTGACAATGCGACTCTGGATTGCCCGACTGTTATGGAACGCCGTGGGATCGCTGGGAATCAGTCTGATCGCTGGGCTACTTGCCCTCGTATTACATGCGGCCGGCGACGAAACAGGAGCAACGGCTGTCCGCGGTGTCCTGCTTGTTGCCGTGAGTGTGTTTGGGATTTGCATTTTATCTCTGGTCGTTTTGCTGGCTGCCATGGAATTAATGCGGCCCGTCAAATCGGATCACGAATCGACGGATCCGACGATCTGAAAGGCGGCATGGTCCCCGATTTCAGCCGCCGTCCCGGAACGTGTCTCCAGGCGGTGAATGTTTCGATCTTGTGACAGCAGGGCTTCGGGGAGGGTCGGGATTGCCTATGTCATGGCGATCATCCGTGACAAGAGCAATGCCGGGATGACTAGTGCTGCGGTAAGAATCGCATGAATCGCTCCCACAGTGCCACTTTCGGACATCTTCCAGAAGACCAGTGTGGCATCGAGCAGGACGTACGAAAGCAACATCAGTTTGATTGTTAACTGCACGTTTTGTGACGACGGATTCACGATCGCGGCAACGGCTCTTCGATTCAGCGTCAGGGCGATCACGGTCAACATCGCCAAGACCGCCGGTATCTTGGCACCCATGGGCGATAAGCAGATGAGCCACGCCAGACAACCGACAGCCAAGTCAAGGATCAGCAGCGCTAGACCCAAAACCCAACGGTTGCTCGTTCGAGCTTCCGTGCGAGCGAAGAGGGTGACACCGACAATGTACAGCCCGAGAAATGCAGCCACATAAGTTTGCGGGGGGCGGAGAAGGAACGGGATCCAGAATTCTTGGTCGCTGGCACCGAGCATCACATTGAGAGACCGACACAGCCCCATCGCCAATGGAGCTAACGGAGTGCGTTTGAGCAGACCGTCGTAGGCCAGAATTGCCATTGCCAACAATGCCGCCACCTGCAGGCTGACTCGAGTCACCGTGGCCGCGGCAGCCACTCCAACAATCATCAATATCGAACCCAGCAGGATTGCCGAAACGAGTGACACTCGACCCGAAGGAATCGGACGTGAGAACCGCTCGGCGGCATCCTGCTTCCGATCAAAAACATCGTTAAAGACCATTCCAGCAAGGTACAGGCCGCAAGACGCTGCCAGTAAACCGACAAACTTGGCAGGATTGTCCCAGCCGCTTGGCCCCACGATGACGGGGTGCGTCAATACATAACCTAACAGAATGTCGGCCATGGCCGTGAACACAGTAGGCAATCGGACGAGCTGCAAATAAGCGATCATCAACTGTCCTTCAGAAAAGTGGTTTCGAGATTATGACCGAGGCGTTTGGAGGGGTCGAGCCGCTATCGAAGAACAAGGCGCGTGCGTGCACGATTGGTCGTTCCGTCCCCTCGTTTTTCGGACTCAGCAACACGTGTCTGTCAGCAAATATAGTCAATTCTCATTCCCGTCATTTGTGTCCGCGTCGATTGTGCATGGGCCGTCTCCCCTGTTTATCACCCATTTCATACCGTCAAGGGGACTGGACGTCTGCCATGACTCGCTTCTCACTCCGTTTGGGGAGTGATAGGATCTCAGTTTTGATTCGATAATGGACGAGCAATTACAGCGGAGAAACAAGGTCATGGCGGCTACGAATCCCTTTGGTGCTGAATGTTTTTTGAGCACGAGCAGCGGCGAACTAAAATACTTCTCATTGCCCAAACTGGCAGCCCAAGGCTTCGGTCAGATCGAGACCCTGCCCTTTTCGATGCGCGTTCTACTCGAATCCTGCCTGCGCAACGTCGATGGGTTCTTGGTCACCGAAGAGCATGTCGCGCAGGTCGCGAACTGGGACGCCGTCAAGCCGCAACAGGTGGAAGTTCCGTTCATGGTCGGCCGCGTCGTCTTGCAGGACTTCACCGGCGTTCCAGCGGTCGTGGATATGGCTGCCCTGCGTGATGCGATGATCCGCATGGGGGGCGATCCGAAGAAAATCAACCCGCTGGTGCAATGTGATCTCGTCGTCGATCACTCGGTTCAGGTCGATTACTTCGGAACCGAGGGGGCGTTGCAGCAGAACGTCGATCTGGAGTTCGAGCGAAACCTCGAACGCTACCAGTTGCTGCGTTGGGCGCAGCAGGGGCTAAGCAACTTTCGCGTCGTTCCTCCCGCGACGGGAATCGTGCATCAAGTGAACCTCGAATACTTGGCCAAGGTCGTGCTGACAAAGGACGGAGTCGCGTATCCTGACAGCCTCGTTGGTACGGACAGCCACACAACGATGATCAACGGACTGGGCGTTGTTGGCTGGGGTGTCGGTGGAATCGAGGCCGAAGCGGTGATGCTCGGCCAGCCGATTTACATGCTCATGCCAGAAGTTGTTGGTTTCAAAGTCAGCGGCAAGCTGCCGGAAGGAGCCACCGCCACGGACCTCGTTCTAACCGTGACGCAGGCGTTGCGGAAACACGGCGTGGTGAGCAAGTTTGTCGAATTCTACGGCCCCGGATTGGATTCTATGTCACTTCCAGACCGAGCGACTCTGGCCAACATGGCTCCCGAGTATGGAGCGACGATGGGCTTCTTTCCTGTCGATGACGAAACACTGCGGTTCATGACTCGCACTGGACGAACAGCCGCTGAAGTGGAACTAGTCAAGACGTACTATGAAGCTCAAGGCCTGTTCCGCACGGCCAGTTCTCCCGAGCCGCGGTTTAGCAGCACATTGGAACTCGACCTCACGACAGTCGTCCCATCGATGGCCGGCCCCAAGCGTCCGCAAGACCGTGTGTTGCTGCGCGACATGAAGTCGGCGTGGCACCAAGAACTGAAGGGTTTTGGTCGGCAGACCCCTTCTGCGCCGGTCCTCGTAAAAAGTGAAAGGCCCTCACAGATCACCGATGGTGCGGTCGTGATCGCTGCGATCACCAGTTGCACCAACACCAGTAATCCCTCGGTGATGCTCGGGGCGGGACTACTCGCACGCAACGCCGTGGCAAAGGGTTTGACCAGCAAGCCGTGGGTCAAGACGAGCCTCGCACCGGGTAGTCGCGTCGTCACCGAGTACCTCGCCAAGTCGGGACTTGATCAATCGCTGAACCAACTCGGTTTCAACACCGTGGGCTACGGCTGCACAACCTGCATCGGCAATAGCGGGCCGCTCCCCGATGCCGTTTCCGCGGCTGTCTCTGAGGGAGACCTCGTGGTTTCGGCGGTCCTCTCGGGTAATCGCAACTTCGAGGGCCGAATCAACCCGCAAGTGAAGGCCAACTACCTTGCCAGCCCGCCACTCGTCGTGGCTTATGCACTGGTTGGCACAACGGACATCGACCTGACTCGCGACTCACTCGGCAAGGGAAAAGATGGCCAAGATGTTTTTCTCAAGGATATCTGGCCCTCATCCCAAGAAATCGAACAGACGATCGCCACATCAATCACACCCGAGATGTTTACCACGGAGTACGGCAACGCGGCGCTCGGTCCCGTCGAATGGCAGAAGATCACCGGGGCGATCGGCCCACTGTACAAGTGGGACGAGAAGAGCACCTACGTGCAGGAGCCACCATTCTTTATCGACATGCCGACGCATCCCAAGCTGATTCAGGGGATCAGCGATGCGAAGTGCCTGCTCTCGGTCGGCGATTCCGTCACGACAGACCACATCAGCCCGGCCGGTTCGATCAAGGCCAGTTCTCCCGCTGGGATCTTCCTGCAAGCTAACGGTGTGAAACCGATCGACTTCAATAGCTACGGAGCACGCCGAGGCAACGATCGCGTCATGACACGAGGCACTTTCGCCAATATCCGCCTGCGCAATCTGCTTTGCCCCGGTACCGAGGGCGGTATCTCCAAGTACTTCCCCACCGGCGAGCAGATGTCGGTCTACGATGCCGCCATGAAGTACCAGGCGGACGGTACCGCGTTGGTCGTCCTCGCGGGAGCCGAATACGGCACAGGTTCCTCCCGCGACTGGGCAGCCAAGGGCACCTATCTGTTGGGCATTCGAGCAGTCATCGCCGTCTCGTTCGAGCGGATTCATCGCTCGAACCTCGTGGGTATGGGCGTCCTGCCGCTCCAGTTCCGCGTCGGAGAGACCCGCGACTTCCTCGGCCTCGACGGTACTGAGACCTTCGACATTCAACTCAACGACAACTTGAAGCCACTTCAAGCCGTCGAAGTCATGGCCACCAAACCTGACGGCACCGCGATCCATTTCGTCGCCACCTGCCGTATCGATACCCCCGTCGAAGTCGAGTACTACCGCCACGGAGGGATCCTGCACAAAGTCCTCAGAGACTTAGTCAAGGGATGAGACAGCAATCGTCGCGATCCGTTCGACCTCTGCTGCTCGTAACTTGTCGTGCAGAAAACGAGTGTCGCTGGCAGAGGCGCACCTCGCTTCGAGGAAGAATCTGAGGTCTGGGATCACTATTCGCAGGAACTTCGGCCTGAGAGGATTCCAAACCCGTGAACGGCCGGCATCTCCTCCGAGTGCGTTGAGAGGGAGGAGCATCACGGTGCCGTTTGCAGAGCCAGTGCGGCTCACCACGCTAACGGCGTTCGAACATACCCCCTCCACAAGCCGTCAGATCATCCGAGCCACACTCACTTTCCCAGCGGCTTGAGGCGGATGTTGCGGAAATCGACTCGCATCGGGCCGCCGCTGTGAACTTGGAGGGCGATGATTCCCGAGCGGGGGATCTCGGCGTTTCTTTCTTTATAATCGACAGTCGTCAGGCCGTTGATTTTCAGCGTGATCTGATCCCCCTCAGCGCGGATCGTGTACTCATTCCAGTCCCCCTTCTTGAGCACGTTCTCTAACTCGGGCGGGGCTTGCGCGAGCACCTGGTTGCGACGCGACTCGTCGTACAGGCAGCCCCAGTACTTCTCACCGATGTCCGCCTGATAGCCCGAGACCTCCGTGGTGTTCGGGATTTTCTGTGTGCGAAACTGTACGCCGGTATTCCCCGCGCCGTCCTTCACGCGGAACTCCAGCTTCAATTCAAAGTCGCCGAACTCAGCCTTCGTGCAGAGAAACTGATTCTGCTTGATCCCAGCAGAGTCGCCGACGAGAGCCTGGTCCTCGACCTTCCACAGTGTCGTATCACCCTCCCAACCGCTGAGGTCTTTTTGATTGAACAGTGAGCGATAACCCGGCTCATCGGCGGGCGAAATTAATGGCAAGTCGAACGACATGAGTCCGCAAACCAGCCTCACGACATAGACGATCCAAATTCGATGACTAAACATGATGAAGATTCCTGAAATCGAGCGGCAATTGTGGATGGTTTGAGTCTATTTCGCTCCAGTGATTGCAACAACCAACTCCGTTCCGCAGGTTGTCCCCGTCGCAGATCAACGGCGTACCGCCCGGCAGATTGTTTCCCGCGTGTCCCGCGTGTCCCGCGTGTCCCGCGCGGAAAGTCATCCGCTTATCCGTCGGCGGGTTTGTTGGTTCCCTCAAACTCACCTCGCTGATCCCTCATTCGATGAAACATCACTCGTGTCTAGCAGCCGGCAATCTGCGAGGCTGGCGATCAACGTCGCGGTGGTTGTGGACCAGATCGCCCCAGGACTGGCGTTGGTCTCCCGCAACAGCAGCCAGCCAATTCGTGAACAGAGATAGACACCACGGCCGACAAGGACTGGGCCTTGGCAATTTTCGTTGCAGCAGCAAGACCCGTTCGATCTCGGTAAATCGATAGTCGTTCCGAATGACGCGGAATGTCCGGCACATGCGTCTTGGCGATCAAAGGTACCACAACGCAAGCACGGTTTCTCAATCTTGTCCAGATTTTGATACGAACTTCTTCACGAGTTCACATTCGCAAATTAGCCTGATCGAAAACGGGAACGACTTGGATCAAGATCGTTCCACAACACACACACCAACCCGAGGGTCTGCCATGCCGGTCGCGACGACGCACCATTATTATATTGATCGGGAGCGGATTGCGATTGTGATCCGTTTCACGGTGAACGCACTTGAAGAAGACAATTACGACATCGTTTCCGACGAACTCTTGGAGCTGGTTTCATGGATCGCCTCCAACGCGCCGATACCCGTCGTCGTGGAACTCTCTGAAGTCTGTCGCATCGACAGTCTGGGCTTGGCGATGCTGCAAGCGTTTAAGGACAGCATTCAGGATTCGGGTGGGGACGTCTTTTTTCGCGCTCTGCATCCATCGGTCCTGATGGCAGTTCATGAGTCCGAATGGGATCACGAATTCAAATTTCAAGACAGTCACAACAACGCGATTTTGTGATTTTGATTGAGACCGCAGACGGCCGGTATTTTATTGTTCGAACGGTCACGAAGCGGAGCCAGCCGCCCCCCATTGGAACGCGTGTTCGACTGCGAATTCAGGACCACTGCGCATCGATAAAAAAACGGCCGCACGGAATGACCGTGCGGCCTGATCGTTGATGTCTTTACCTGCTGCTGAAGCCCAATTCAAAGATTGTCTTTTCGATGCCTTTCGTTCGCTGACTCATTCGTTTTTCAGGAGTGACGGTCGATTCGTTCTGATCTCTACAACGGGCCTTCGCCGGAAATTTTACCGGCCGAACATGCTCCTCAACGACGCATTCTTTCGGCGTTCGAATTCCATAAGACGTCCCAGCGGACGGTCTCCCGAGGACACTGTTTGCCTGCCACCGAGGACACGTCTCGCGGCTTGGGCTTCACTCGATACCATGACGATTACCACCAAAGCGGCCAAAATTAGAGAGTTGCGCAAGGAGTCATCCCTTTCAAAAAATTGGAATTGAAACACCAAAAATAAGACACATCGTGTCACTCAAGAGTCGCGAAATCGTGAGTGATAGACACTGTCCGAGCATCAAACGCAGTGACTATTTCGTCCAGATAGAGTGTCATCCGCAACACGATCTCGACCGACATCGGTAAAATCTGCCGCTGCCGCGAAGCGAGTTCCGATGAGGTAAAATTGACCGGCTATCGACCATCGCCTGACTTCGCAAAACGATCGATATTGCCACTAGACTCAGCGTAACAAGATTGTGTGATACCGGAGGCGGTAGCCATTGGTGGGCTGACGCTGAAGGATAATTTTCAACGCGTCCGATGTCCGTGTCTATTGCAACAGGAATCTGAGGAGCACACTTAGCCGATGGCGTGAAGAGCCTCGCCTATTTCTTTGCGGATCAGCGATTTTTTTGCCCTTTCTCACGACTCTTTTCAACGGGCTTCGCTCCCAAAATGTGAGTCGTACCCTCGCTAAATCCGTTCCGTGGACTCGATTTCAGCGGCGGGACAAAGAGGAGACGGTGGCGATCTCTAAACCTAAACCATCCACACACGGCGGCGTGCATCACGGTTCTAAACGCTCGTCAACGAATTTTCTCAGAATACCGACTGAGGTTCGTGAAAACGGGGATCTCACCCGTTCGCGCGTGCTCAGCAGGCCAAAGGCTTCCTCAGCAGTCTGATCTGAGGAAATTTTCCGCTGCCGCTTGAGGATCAATCCCCGAATCCGGGTCCCATCCTGCAAGTTTATCCCTGGCCTGTCGGACGGAGGGGTTTCCCGTGGCTTCGAGATCCCTGAGGTTCGCCTTCGTCGCACTCCTCGACCAAAACGATTTTCTTGGTTCAAGCGGTTTGAATTGGTCTGTGTTTCACCTGAATCGATTCCGGGCTAGCCTGTTTTGATCAACATCACTTCGGGCAACACGCGCAACGGTATCGACAATAATTTTTGTTCTGTTTCCCAATAGGCTTGCCAGTCCTCCCAGCTCAGCGAGTTCCCCGAAAACTTGAGCGTTGCTGATGGAATCGGGAACAACCCTGCCGACCTCGCCAGCGAACGAGGACGCGGCGTGATCGTCGGAGTCTCCTCGAGATCATAGCGAATTTCTGATTCGTAGTTGCCCTGTGGCCAGACGATCAAACCCGTGAGCGTGATGTCATAGGGATGTGCCCGCATCAAGAGTGATCGATCTGAACCCTCAAGAGACGTCGCCGGTGTCGCCGGCACGAGACTCAGAGTCGGCAACGTCATCAGTTGAGTTTCAATGTGCTCTTTGACCAGATCGACAGCCCCCAACTTATAAAGTCCGGCCAAGCCTGTACGAAAAACAACGCGATCTTCATCCGTCAAACCCGCGAGCCAACCCTGATGGGAGACTCCGGCAATCAACCACCCCGACTGCTCTGAAATTTCGATGCATGTCGGCTCATCGGGCTGATTGTCATCACGCAGAAAAATGGAAATGCGGTTGGTGGCTAGTGCGACGTGAGTGACCGAGACCGATCGCTCTCGAAACGTGCGACTCTCACGCAGTAATCCCACCAATTCGCGATCCACAAATTGCCGCACGCTTTCGGCTTCATGGTGCATTTTTTCCGCATAGCGGGCCTGATTGTTCACCTGAGGATTTTCATGTGCATTGCGGGCAGCGCGACGACGACGAGCAAACATTTTGGGAATCGTCCCTGAATGAAACCCCGGCCTTAACAATCGCGTCAACGATTCACCGTGGTGCCCGATGTGTACCGGACGAAGTGTCAAATGACGATTCGCCGCATACAACTTCCAATTCTCTTTCAATTCCCATGCCAGAAACCCAAATACACCAGGAATACCCGAGAGGATCAAGCCGGCCAGCGTCCACGCCGCGGGTTTGTCGTAGAACCGTTCCAAGAGCGTCGCCAGAGGAATCAGCAGCGTCGTCATCACCAGTTTGTGCGAGACCGTCACCACGGGAAAGTGTTTAATGGGGTTGATTTGCGGCTCGATCAATAGCGTCACACAGAAGCGAATCACACCGTGGATTAAAGACCAAGCCAGCCCTAATACCGCTTTCACACCAAGCGTGATGCGAGATTCACCGCTGCGGAACCGCAGCCATTCATCAACGGCGTACAACACTCTTTCAAGTCCGTCCATCAACCACTGGAAGGCATCGACGACAAATGTGAACAATCCGAGCAGCAGATGCGTGCGGATGCGGTACCACGTGTGCGATACAAACTCACGGGTCAACTCCTCGGTATCGCGGCCGATCCGAGAATTCAGGACGATCATCGTCAGCAGGGCTGTCACGAGGCTCCACCAGCGATCTGGGCGTTGGTAGACACCGAAAAACGGCAGAAACAAACACAAGACAGACGTTGCCAATAAGGGCGTCAGCAAGAATCGCCGAAAAAGCCGCATCGGAAAACTCTTCAGCACCCATTCGACGAGAGGAAATTCTACGATTCGGCGCGGCGCATCCAACAAAACCAACTTCAGGACTTTTCGAGTGGCCTTCAGCAACAAAATGACGACATTCCGGAAGGAAAGAAGGTGGATGAAGGCAAAAATAAACAGGCCCAGCCAAAACATGTTTGTTGACGAATAGATCAAAAATTGATGCGCTGCCGATCGATCGGCGCCAATCACAAGATGAGCGATTTCCTCCGCAGCCATCAACGAGAGAAACGACAGTCCAAACGGCAGGAAGAAAAATTTGGTGAGGACTCGTCCGCAAGCTGTGCCGTAGGCCAACGAACTTGCCCGCTGTAGCCAACGCAGGTAAAACGGACCACGCTGATAAACACCTTCCAATGGTGACGACAATATTTTGTCGGCCCGCAGCAGCGGATCCCCTGTGACAAGTTCCCGAACGTTGTTGAGATCTGGCATCTTCAACTGATTACGTGAAATCGCATCTCGCAAATTTCCGAGAGTCAAGAAACCGCGTTGGACGACTCCGTCCAAAAGTTCTTGAGTGACTTTTTGCAATGCAACTCTTTCCACGACACCTTGCGGAACGAATCCCGCCGCGCGGAGTGCCTCTCTAACCAAGGGTTCCATTCGCCGTCGCAGAATGTGTTCGGCGGCATCGGCAGCGGCGTGCAACAATCGACTCAATTCTTGTCGACCCGTGGCATTGATTTGCACTACGGGGACGCGCAACACCGCGCGGCGGAGGTGTTTCGACATCATCACAATGCGTTGATTTGGCAGTGGTCGTTTGAGCGACACCCGGCCTAGGTTCTTCAACCAGGAGAGCAAGTCCGTCTTGTAGATCTCCTGTTCGTGATCGAGGCACACCTGTTGCAAATCAGACAGCAATCGAGCATTCGCGTTCCAAAAACCGCGTCGCGCGGCCGGCAACAATCGCTCACACATCGCCAACCATGGACGGACCTCAACGTCGGACAATTCCAATGCCGCCTGGAGGCGTAACACGAGACGTTCGATCTCACTTAACAACTCGTTCCGGGCAGCGTTCATGATATTCAGCGGAGCCACGTCAAAGGCCTTGCGTCGGACGAGCGCCGCACGAACATTATTGCCCTCTTGGCGAAACCGATTGGCGCCGCGCACAAGCGATGCATACTTTCGTGACGAACGGGCGCCGAGAGGAATCTGCGAACCATCCAGAAGCACTTCTGTGACGTCGTTCAAACACTCAACAGAGACGACTGAAGCAACAGCGGGAATGTCAGCGGGCCGCGTTGCATCCAACAAAGAGTCCGCATTGCAATCGGCAGTGATCGCCCGCAGGGCAACGGTCTCATTCAATAAAGGGAAATAGAGGGGTAACAAATCGGGAGCGAAGACATGTAGTTCATGCCAGACAGCCACAAATTCGGCGTAGACATGACGCGGATCCTCGGGCCGACACAACATCTGCTCCGTCCGCAAGACCGACTGAATCGCGTCGAACTGTGTGTTTCCGATCGCATCAATTCGTCGGCGCAGTTCGGCCCTTGTCATTCGTGACGGAGATGATTTTGATTCGAGTTCGAAATCAATCCGAGCGTGAAACAAGAGACGCCAATAGTAACGCAATAAATCTTCCCGTGAAAATTTTTGCAGACGATCTTCTTCGGGTCTGGCAATCAGAATCAGACGCTGAGGAAGCGTCGCATCGACATCGACACCCAATTCGTCACGCGCCACGATCCACAACAGTCGGTCGCGATCGATAACACACGATTTACGGTGCGGTGGCGGCAGCCAAGGACTTGTAATATCCACTTCACTTTGCCAGACACGTCGTACGACTCGGGGCAAAACAAAGAAGACTCCCGCGTCTCGTTCTCGAAAAATTTGCTCGACTTCGGCAACCCATTGCTCATTGCGTGAACTCTGCAAATCGGGCATTTGTGAACCTGCGGTCATCGTTTCCGTCACGTCATCCACGCTTGGCTATTGATGTTATGAATCTCAGATCCAAGATTACCCTTCAATGCCGTGAGTTTCCACTGCGGATTCAAACTTGAGGTGGAGTTCGAATCCAAAACAGACAACCGGTTTGGCCGTTTCGTCATCAAGCTCCACGGTCGGGCTGTTCGAGACCGAGGCTTGGCGTAACAACGGAGCTTCCCAGAACAAAAGCAGAATTCTTGCCCGGAATGCCTCGGTCCTGAACTTCCCTAGCCGTATTTTTACGACGATTGCGGCCACGATCACGCCAAGCTGTGAGCGTGGCCCCCTGAAAACAAGCGCCGTCGGAAGGATTGATTCGGTCCGGACGATATCATGGTCGCGTAGCTGAGTTCGCAAGAACTCAGCTCGTGATCGTGCATACAAGTCAGGGGTCGGGCCTACGTTTTTTCGAGTTTGGCGGAGAACGCACGTGCTGCGCGAAATCAGTGTCCGCTTTGCGAAAATCGTAGAACCGACCCCGCATGCAAACGCGCATTCACTGACCCGCGATTCCTAGAGAGGCCGTGTGATGAGACTCACTCAATGGTGTCCGGCGTTTCGTGTGTTGGTTCTGGTGGGAATCAGTCTCGCCATCACGATGACTCATTCCGTATGCGGTCAGGAAACCGGGGGTCGTCGGTACGCGATTGTCGTGGGCGTGCGCGAGTACGACCGGAACCAGCTCAAGAATCTGCCCTATGCCGAAAACGACGTGTTCGAGCTGGCCGAGGTCTTGAAGCAGTCGGGCTTTTGCCGCGTGGTTGTGATGACGCAGACCGAGGGAGCCAAGTCCTCGCGCGCCCTGCCATTGGCCAAGACCATTCGCGAGGCTCTGAAGGGAGTGCTGCAGGATCGTGAGAAAGACGATCTGGTCCTGGTCGCCTTCGCCGGACATGGGGTGCAGTTTAAAGGGGAGCAGGAACACTTCTTCTGCCCGATGGACGCGACCCTCACCGACCGTTCGACGTTGATCTCACGGACTGAGGTGTACAAGCAGCTCGAACAGTCCAAGGCCGGGGCCAAGCTGCTGCTGGTCGATGCCTGTCGCAATGATCCGCTGGCGGGCAATGCTCGCGCCGCCGGGGATGTTGAATTGGCCAGCGTCACTCGGCCGCCGTTGGTTGCGCCACCCGGCGGCGTCGCCGCGTTCTTCAGTTGTTCGGAAGGCCAGCACGCGTTTGAAGACGAATCACTGAAGCACGGCGTCTTCTTTCATTACGTGATCCTGGGTCTGAAGGGGGAGGCCAAACTCAAGAATCGCGAGGAAGTGACGTGGGACAGTCTGGTGGCCTACGTGCAGTCCGAGGTGCCCGACAGGGTGAAGGAATTGTTCGGCAACACGACCCGCCAGATCCCCGAACACAAGGACCAACTGCGCGGCGGAGCCACCTTGATTTCAAACCGACCGACCACGCCGCCGTCAGTTCCAATCCCGACGACCAAGCCCCCATTGAGTCCCGCCACGGCGTCGCCGTTGGTCTTCCCGTTCACCGCTTCTCAGGCCACGGCGGCTCAGCAGGCGTGGGCGAAGTCACTGGGGAAGAAGGTGGTGGAAACGAACAGCCTCGGGATGGAGTTGGTGTTGATTCCGCCGGGGAAGTTCACGATGGGCAGTCCGGCCGGAGAGAAAGATCGCGAAACGGACGAGGATCAAGCCGACGTGACGTTGACGGAGGCATTCTGGCTGGGGAAGACCGAGGTAACGCAGGGCCAGTGGCAGCAGGTGATGGGGACGACCCCGTGGAAGGGACAGTCTTATGTGAAGGAGGGTCGGGACTACGCAGCAACGTACGTGAGTTGGGATGACGCGCAGGAATTCATCCAGAAACTGAGCCCGCGTGATGGCGCGACGTATCGGCTGCCGACGGAAGCGGAGTGGGACTGGAGTTGCCGCGCGGGAACGGCAAGCCGTTGGAGCTTCGGGGAGAGTGACGGGGACTTGGGCCGTTACGCGTGGTACGGCGGCTTCGATGGTGGCGGAAATACGAAGGATGAAAATTATGCGCATCAAGTCGGTCAGAAACTGGCGAATCCATTCGGCCTTCACGACATGCACGGGAACGTTTGGGAGTGGTGTGAAGATGTGACTTTTGGCAAGCTGCCGGGTGGAACGAACCCGAAGGTGACGACCGGTACCGCTCGGGACCGTGTCCTGCGGGGCGGGTCGTGGTACGACGTACCACAGAACACCCGCTCGGCCCGCCGTAACGGGAACACGCCCGACATCCGGAACGGCCTCACGGGTTTCCGTGTATCGAGGACTCGTTAGACTTTTTGCTTTAGTCCTCTTTCCCTTTGCTCTGTGCCTTCTACCCTTTGTCTTTTGTCTTTGCCATCTTGCGACGAGCGCAGCGAGTCGCGTGAGTTCATTTTGTAGGATGGGCACTCCTACCAGCCAATCCAGACGACCTCGCGATCTGCCGCCGGATGATCTCCCCGACAGCAACACGCCCGGACTGACGGTCCCGCCCCCACTGTCTTTTCCAACAGCCTCGGGAACCGACGAATTCAAATCTAGCCCGCCCTGTCATCTCCAGGCACGGCTGGACCGTAAAGCACGAAGGCGACTGACGCACCGTTGAGAACAAAATCCGCGGATCACGACCCTCCCCCAAACGCCGATTTTTAGGGCACACTTGCTGACGAATTCTTGAGCCACACGATTTTCGTCTCCATAGTGCTTGTGTCCAAGAGTGCTACGGAAGGTTTTCCAAATGACCAACCGCTGGTTTCACCCGGATTGATCCACAGTCGCCCTTGCAGATCACGTGTCAGACTTGGCTTGTGTGTATGAGCAAAGATGGCGACATCAAATTCCCCACCGAGACCGAGTAATGATCGATCCATGTGTGTCAGCAAGATTCGCTTGCCATCATTCGTTTTGAATCCAAACGGAGGTTCACCGATGATTCCGATGATCTTCATTCCTGCGGCCACACCCCTCTTGTTCCCTTCATTGTCGCCATAACAGCCGATGAGATTGCACTTTAGTAATCGCAATGGTGGCACGGAAAAAGAGGACACCAAGTCTCCGGCAAAGACAACCAGTTCGCACCCCGCATCATTAAAGACTTGAACCGCGAGGCGAATGTGGTCCAAGTGATCGTGACTATCTGCAAAGATGCCGATGAGCATGGTCTGTATTGATTCTCCTCGTGATGCCGACCGTGGATGAATCGTCTGCGGAACGACCCGGATCCTGCCACAACAGTCTGACAATTTTTTGTCTGAATCGCGATCATCGATGATTGACCTGACGTTCGACCGGCTTGCGATTTCGCAACAACTGTGCAAGGATAACCTCTTGATCGACGGGAAAGCCTCCTTCGAATTGACCTTATACAAATGACTTCTCCGCTGATTACCGATCAGTCCGAATTTGAGGACCTTTGCCACCACATTCAGGAGGCTGGGTTGGTGGCGTTTGATACGGAATTCGTGTCGGAATTTACGTACCGCCCGGAACTCTGCTTGTTGCAATTTGCCACTGCGGACCGCTGCGTTGCTGTGGACCCGTATGAAGTGAAGGATCTGAGTGCGTGGTGGAACATGATGGCGGATGACAAGACATTGGTCATCGTTCATGGAGGCCGCGAAGAAGTCCGATTCTGCATGACATCAGTCAATCTTCCCCCCCGTCAATTGTGGGATGTCCAGATCGCGGAGGGATTGCGTTCTCGCAGTTTTCCACTGGGCTACGAAGCCATTGTGAAGCGAGTGCTCGGACGCGAAACGGACGGACGCGAAACGCGGACAGACTGGCGTCGGAGACCGCTGACCAGCGGCCAATTGTCGTACGCTGTAGACGATGTCAAGCATGTACTCGAAATTTATGAACGGCAAAGGGAGTGGTTGAACAAGCATCAACGAATGGCTTGGGCAGATGCTGAAATGCAGCGAATGATTGACGAAGTTGCTGTAGAGCGGGCCCCCGAAAGTTGGATGCGTTTGTCTGGCCTGCACCGACTCTCGGGATCCGAACTGGCTGTCGCGCGCGAAGTCTATCGATGGCGGGACCTTGAAGCGGCCGCAAGGAACCGACCAATGCGGAAAATTTTGAGGGATGATTTGGTACTGGAAATGGCCAAACGGCGACCCACCTCCGAGGCGGACCTGCTGGCCGTTCGCGACATGAACCGTCCAGAGTACAAGAAATCTGCCCCGGAGCTTCTGGCCTGCGTCGTCAGCGGATTGGGCATTCCCAAGCAGGATCTCCCCGTTCTTCCCAAGTCTCTGGATGAAGAAAAGTCTCACGACGAACAAGTCATCGGCCAGTTACTTGGTCTTGCTCTGGCCAATCGTTGTGCAGAATTGAATGTGGCGATGAGTCTTGTCGGAAAAACGTCGGACTTGCGCCACCTCGTCCGCTGGCATGCCTACGGCGAACGTGAGGGGACTCCCCCTCGGCTGACTCAAGGGTGGCGGGCCGAGGTCTGTGGAGATTTGCTGAGGGATGTCCTGAATGGCAAGATCACACTGCGTGTGGCCGACCCTCAGTCTGACCATCCACTCGTCTTTGAGCGACGGGTGCAGGTGTCATAGACGCTCTTTCAACGAACGCCTCCAAGACAGACGAGGGCACGGGGAGTCCGGTAGAAGAGACGGCCCTGAGAGATCGCACCCGACGCATAGACCGGTTCACCAAGCGCGTTTCTTGCCATTTCGACATACGTCTTTTCGCCCCCCTTCACGACAATGGTCTCACCGTCGTCGCTGGTAAAATAGACCTTGCCATCTCCCGCGATCGGTGAGGCGGTGAAGACGCCTCGAAGCCTGTTTTGCCAGATCAATTTTCCGGAATGCGCGTCAAGGCAGGTGACGATTCCTTGGTCGTCCACAAGGTAGTACTCGTCGCCAAGCAACACGGGTGACGGAACATAGGGACTGCCGCGTAGACTGCGCCATAAGACGTGAGTCTCGCTCACATCACCTCGGCCGCCTGGTCGAATGGCCATCGCCGCTCCCTTGGGACCGCTGACTGCGAACAACATCCCATTCCCCACCACCGGCGTTGGAATACACTCCCGTTGAAGCCCCCCGACTCGCCAGAGAGGCTTGCCCGTCAATGGTTCCAAGGCATCAATGCGTCCTGCCGCACACAGGACCAGTTCGCGGTGACCTCGATCATCCGCCACAAACTGCGGTGATGACCACGAATGCCACACACCCGGACGATCGACTTTCCAACGGTTCTCACCTGTCTGACGATCGATAGCCAAAACGTAGGAATCGCCGTAATGGTCGCACTGCAGGTACAACAAGTCCCCCTCGATGGCTGGTGAACTCGTGTGTCCAAAGCGATTCTCAAAGGGTCCATACTCACTGGCCAGCGAGCGCTGCCAGACCAACCCTCCCTCAGCATCAACACAGAAGACGTCGCCCGTTCCAAACAACACATAGACATAGTGCCCATCGGTGATTGGAGTTGGAGTTGCCATATCACTTTTCGTCGGATGGTGCAGCGTTGGAGAAGTCCCCCAAAGACGCAACCGCCATCGTTCCCGGCCATTTGATGACTCTAGGCAAACCACGTAAAGTTCGTGTTGATTTGCTCCCTCAGCGGCCGTCAGAAAGATTTGATCGCCCCAGATCACTGGACTCGAAATCCCGGATCCCGGCAGAATTGCCTTCCAGAGCAACCCCTCGTCAGCCGACCAACGGACGGGGAGGTTCGTCTCGGAACTTACCGCGTTTCTTTGCGGGCCACGCCATTCGGGCCAGTTTTCTCCCCACACAGAAGTCATCGGTTGTCGTCCAACGGCGATCAACAAAATGGTCAGTAGCGACAGCCGCAGATTGGCTGGCACAAGATGCTGACGATCAACATGGCTCATGCGGTCGGCTCCGTTTCCTCATTCTGTTTTGGCCAGCGGAAGTCCATTTCGAAATGGCGCCGCTCCGCCCGTTTCATCGCAGAACCGCAATTGGAATTTCCAACTATTGGGTGCTTCGGGATTGGTGTGTGGTGGTCCCTGACAGATTTTCACGAGGATTCGGTTGAGGCCCTGTTGCAGGGTCACGGGGGTTACAAACCTGTCCAATCGTGTGCCGTTGAGCCATTGCTCACGAGCGAGCACTTGTCGCTCGTTCAGCCAGACACTGATATTGTCATCGGCACTGCACCGCAACTGAATCGACTGCTCGTGCGCAGAATCGATTTCTGCAAATGCGTAACCGACCGCTTCACTCGCAGGTCCGATCGCCTGAATCAGGTTCACTTCCCCTAGAGGATTCGTGGACTGATGCAATTTCCAACGCAGTTTAGCCCGATCGCCAGCATCATATTCCGCGGCCAGATCAACACTTTTTTCGGGTGGAAATTTGGCATGAAAGCCTGTTGTTTCAGGGGCTGGAAACGGTCCGACCAACCACCAACGGTTGACGAATCCCATGTGGGCAACGGCATCCATGTCCTGTCCCACACTTTTCAAACGATCGACCGCCTGCAGCACTTGGTCACTTTCACGGGCATGGCGAAATCCGTTTTCGTAATGCCGGCGCGCCGGATCGGTCCGACGCTCCTCCTTCTCTCGGTCGCCCTGTGACAAAACGTAGTTCACCGCGTCACGGCGGAATTCCGGGTCATCCAACCAGTCGGGCAAGAGTCGATTTCGTAAGGTAGGATCGACCCGCTGAAGCAGGGTCAGAGTCAACCGTCTCGCCCGACCATGCCGCGTTGAATCGCGGAGGTACTGTTCCAGTTCGGCTTGGGGCAACTGAGGATTCGGCATCGCCAATTCGCGATCGGCGATCTGATCGAAGGCGATCCGAAACCAATTTGCCGCCACGATGTTTGGTGTGTCGAGAGCGATCAGCAATCGCGGTAGTGTTTGTGCTTCAGCGTGTGCCAATTGATCACACGCCCGGCGTGCTGACTCTGATCCGGTGGCCCCCGGCCCGACCTGTTCGATAACGCGGATAGCCTCATCGATCGTCTGATCGGCAGCCGAAACGTAGGGGAAATACAGACCGAGCAACAGATGGCAGAACACCCTCGTGAATTTCAAAAGTCCGTCTCCGCAAGTTCGTTTTTCGGTCAGGTTAACCATCGGTCACAGAACACAATCACCGCCATCAAATTCGCAGACCGATTCGCTCGCGTTCCTATCGCAACTTACGCAGCATGACGGGCATTCCGAAAGTTTCTTCGAAGAGTGAACCGGATTGTTTGAGAGCCAGTTGCTCAATACTCAGGTCTTCGACCTGTGAGATCGCGATCACAAGACGCCCCCCTTCGCGAGAGAATTTCAATTCGTGCAAGCGTTGTCCGCGTGAGGCTTCCATGGCGTCAGCAACTCGCAGCATCGCCGCCATTTTCACCACGGCGATCCTTTGGTCACGGTTCAATGCCGTAAAGACCGTGTGTGTCGGCTTGGGTGAGGATCGGCGATGATAACGGGCCGTCAGTGCAACCAGTTGCACATCGGCCCGGCTCAACCCGAAAAGTTCACTGTTCTGAATTAAATACATGGTGTGCTTATGATAGCTACCCGTGCTGACGAACTGACCAATTTCGTGAAGCAAGGAAGACACACATAGCAACAACTCAAATCGAGGCGCCAGTTGATGTTCCTCGCGAAGACCCTGGAATAAGATTTTGCACAATTTACAGACCTGCCGTGCATGGGCTTCGTCAAACCCAAATTTGCGACCCAGATCAATTGCCGAGCGAATGACCTGATTGCTGAAGTCTTCGTTCCAGCCACCACGCGTCGCCATTTCCTTAAGTAATCCATCTCGCAGATTGATACTGGCCACGATGACTTGTTCCAGCTTGAACGCACGGGCAAGCATCACATAGCCCAACAGTGCGGGTCCCAAAGTTCCAGCATCCGGAAACGTAATGTGATACTTGTGAACCAATTTGTCCTCATCGAGCGACAGCACGGCGTCCGTCAACTCCTCCAAATTCTTTAAGGGAATGCGGGGCAATTGTTGCGGATCCCAATCAGACACAAGCTGACTCGCCGCGAATCGCATGTCTCCACCCAGCACAACCATCTGCTGAGAGTGCCCGGCCGGAATCTGCCGCAAAACCTGATCAATGACCCTTTGAATTTGCGTTTCCATCAATCGTCGCATGGCATCGCGGGACGAGTGATACGCTTCCAGCGTCTCGCGAATACGCAACGATCCCAGTCGATAGGTATGAGCAAACAACACATCCGCATTCTGGACCAACAGCAATTCGGTGCTTCCACCACCGACTTCGGTGATGACGGTCCGCGAGTCGGTCAATTCCGGATCGAGCTTCAGCAGGGGCTGAATTCCGAGATACGTAATGCGGTTGACTTCCGCCTCGTCAATCGGGATGACTTGAATACCTGTCGCCGTATAGATCCTGTCGAGAAATGACAGTCTATTGAGCGCTTCGCGGACAGCACTCGTGGCCACCACGCGAACCTGCTCGGGTCGTTCGATCCCGTACTCGGCGAGAATGCGTTTGTAACTTTTCAGCACGCGCACAGATTCTTCAATCGTGCTTTTCTCCAGAGAACCACGCGTGAACGTGTCCTTACCCAGAGCAACCGCTTGCGACAAGGCCGACAGCATGCGCACTCCTCCGTCATCATCAATCTCAGCGATTGCCATGCGAATTGAGGTCGTGCCAATATCAATCACCGCTGCGGGGCGGGTCGCCGAATTGCGGGACGACGTTGAGTAGTTCGCGGGCATTGGAGTGAGGGATAAAGCGGATAGTAAGTTGTCTGGACGGAGCAACCGCTTGGCCGTCTCCACAACGTGAGACTACGAAGAACCTCCGAATTTGACAATCCGGCGGTTCCGAGCTCCGGCGTATTCCCGATCCTCACCTGTCCGCGTTATTTATTTCTCGGCAGCGCCACCGAGTAGAGCATGGTCACCGAGCCGATTGACAACAACGTGAACGCGGCCCACTCTGGGGGGTCGATAATCGGGCGAGACTCTCTGTCAACAACCTGTTTGGCGAGCATCCCACGAATGCCCGGGTCACGTTCTTGGGGCTCGTGCATCACCAGTTTATCGACAGCGAGGAAGGTCACCCCCGCAAATCCGATGAAGAGTCCGGTAGCAAAAAACGCGGCACGCAACATCGGTCAACCCTCCCCTCAAACATCCCTTGAACAACGAGGTTATCGGATCAACTCCAATCGAACTTGATGACTCAAATTGGTGGACACCGGCAGAGGAAGCTCTGCGAGATACCAATTCCGATTGTGACGATCGCAGCACCCTTGAGCGGAGATTGAGGGCTTCGCTGTTTGAATACCGGACGCCGATCTGCGGCGGACTTCCGTCCTGTGTCAAGATCCACTCCGTGTCTCTCCTTGACGAGTCTTGCTGGCGTTGACTCGAGTAATGCTCAATGCCACACTTTTCATGGCCCATTGCCTCCCGCCCTTTCTCTCCCGCCGAAGGATCTGCTGTATGCATCCGTTCTGCAAGACAGTCGCTGTTCTCTTCATCGCACTGAACTGTTCGCCGGTTTTTGCGGACAACTGGCCTAGTTGGCGCGGCCCGACAGGAAACGGGCTGTGTCGCGAGAAAAATTTGCCTGTGGAATGGAGTCCCACCACAAACATGGCGTGGAAACTCGCATTGCCGGGACCTGCCGGCGCGACACCGGTCGTCTGGGGTGAACAGATCTTCCTAACCTCCGTGACCGACGCCGGCGAGCTGGTCTTGATCGGTATTGAATCCAGCGGCAAGGAACAGTGGCGCACGATTGTTTCTGGCGGAAACAAAATTGCCCGCGGCGACGAAGGAAATTCGGCTTCACCGTCACCGGTGACTGACGGAGTGCACGTCTGGACCTTCATGGGAAACGGCGTACTGGCCTGTTACACGGTGCATGGGGAAGACGTCTGGAAATTCAACACAGAGGATCGATACGGCCCGTTCAATATTATGTTCGGGATGAGTTCGACACCCGTGCTCGATACTGGAGTCCTGTACCTCCAATTGATCCACGGTGACGGTGACGCCAAAACCACAGAGGCGTGCGTCGTGGCTCTCGACGGTTTGACCGGCAAACAAATTTGGCGGGTGGACCGCCCCAGTGATGCCGTCGCCGAAAACGAGCATTCGTATGCCTCCGCGATGCTTTATCAGGACGCAGAAAAAAAATTCCTGCTGACCCACGGAGCCGACTTCATTATCGCTCACGACCTGAAGGACGGTCATGAACTGTGGCGATGTGGTGGTCTCAATCGGCGCGATGATTCGGTACTGGCTTATGATCGCTCGCTGCGATTCGTCTCGTCACCGGTCACCGTCCCCGGAATGATCGTCACGCCGTCAGCCAAGCAACATCCCGTGCTCTGCATCAAGCCTGACGGAAAAGGGGATATCACCAATGACGTGAGTCAACGCTGGTGGACGTGGAAGAAGACTCCCGATGTTCCCTCATCATTGATCGCAGACGATCTGGTCTACCTGTGTATGGAAAATGGCAACTTGACCGTCTTGGAAGCCAAGACGGGTCAGGAAGTCTACAGTCAAGCCACACACCGCCAGCGGCATCGTGCATCACCCGTCTACGCTGACGGCAAACTGTACCTAACGGCTCGCGACGGAAAAGTCAGCGTGATTCAAGCCGGTCGCCAGTTCAAACAACTCGCCCACAACGATCTCGGAGAAGATCAGTCATCCTCTCCGGCGATTTCTAACGGAACGATTTACCTGCGGACCTTCCAACATCTTTGGGCGATCAGACTCAAATAAAATCGGCGGCCGATCGGGGAACCGAAGCGGCACAAACCGACTCACGGCCCAGCCTGCCGGAAAGTGCTGCGATGGATTTGAATTTCCGCCACGTCTTCTCAAGGCCTGCTTGGCGATTTCAATGTGCGTCAGCCATGGCCTTCCACAATCGTGGAGGTGACATGGGAAGTTCGCACATTCTGACACCGGTCGCGCGTTGAATGGCATTGGCGATGGTGGCCGGCGGTGGAACGATCGGCACTTCACCGACTCCGCGCACTCCAAACGGGTGGTCCGGATTCGGAACTTCCACAATGATGGTGTCGATCATCGGGACATCCAAGGCCGTTGGCATTCGATAATCAAGGAAGCTCGCGTTGGCCATTCGACCCTGACTATCAAAGAAATATTCTTCGTTCAGCGCCCAGCCGATCCCCTGCACAGCGCCTCCTTGCATCTGTCCTTCGACATAACTCGGGTGAATGGCTTTGCCTGCATCTTGAATTACAGTGTATCTCAGAATTGTCGTCTTACCGGTTTCCCGATCCACTTCGAGGTCCACGATGTGTACACAAAACGCATTGGTGGATCCCTCCGGTGACACCGAAGTGCTGACGACGATTGGATCCCCATGCACGGAAAGTTCTGCCGCCAAATCTTTGAAGGATACGGATCGATCTTTTGCTGAGTAAACGCCGTTTTCCACTTTGATCTGGTCGAGTGAAACGTTCCACAAGACTGCCGCACGCGCCTTCATTTGCTTCTCGATTTCCAGACCCGCCTTGCAAACAGCAAGCCCGGTTGCAAACGTGACCCGGCTACCTCCGGTGACGTCGGTGTACCCGACGCTGTCGGTATCGACGACTCGCGGATGCACATCGGCGGCGGCGATTCCCAGTGTTTCGGCCAACTGCATGGCCAGACTCGTACGCGTTCCACCAATGTCTGTGGAACCTTCCAGCAAAGTGATGGTACCATCAAAATTGACGTTGGCCGTACAACTACTTTTTAAGGCGGCATTGAACCAGAAGCCACAGGCGATACCGCGACCTCGATTGACACCCGTCAACGGTGACTTCCAGTGCTCGCTGGCTTTGGCTGCGTTCAGTACTTCAATCAAACCAATACGTGGATAAACGGGGCCATCGACTCGACGCGTTCCTTCCTTGGCAGCATTCATCAACCGAAACTCAAGCGGATCCAGTTTCAGTGTCTGGGCCAGTTCATCGATGACGGATTCGCACGCATAGGCAACGTGCGTTGACCCAGGCGCGCGGTACGCCGAAGTTTTCGATTTATTGACGACAACGTTATAGCCCTCAACCTTTGCGTGTTCCAATTCGTAGCAGCTAAAAACGCACATACAGCCCGCGGCAAGGATCGGGCCACCGCCTGGGAAGGCCCCCCCATCGAAGACAATGCGCGCCTCTCCGGCCACCAAACGGCCCGTGCGTGTCGCACCCAACTTGACTCTCATCCAGGAACCTGGTGTCGGACCGGTTCCTTCAAAGACCTCATTTCGCTGCATGGAAATTTTGACCGGGCGACCGGATTTTTTGCTAAGCACGGCGGCAACCGGCTCGAGGTAAACCGTAATTTTGCCACCAAAACCGCCACCGATTTCGCAGGGGGTAACGGTTACCCGTGAAACTGGCAAATTCAATAACTCGGCCGTTTGTTGGCGGCAGGTAAACGAACCCTGCGTTGCTGTCCAGATTCGAAGTTGACCGTCCTGATTCCAATCGGCGACAACAACTTGTGGTTCGATATAGCCCTGATGGACACTCGCCGTTTTAAACTCACGCTCCACAACAACGTCCGCGGTCGCGAAGCCGGCCTCAATATTTCCCTTCTCAAAACAGACATGGGCATCAATATTTGTTGGTTTGTCGCTGTTTTCACCCATCGACGCCGTGCGGAGCTCCGCGTGCAACACAGGCGCGGCATCCTGCATCGCGTCGAGGCACCATGTCACCGACGGCAAAACCTCATATTCAACCTTGATTCGACTCAGTGCCGCTTCGGCGACTTCCAAAGAACTCGCGGCAACGGCGGCA
Organism: Schlesneria paludicola DSM 18645; assembly: GCA_945876035.1. Classification (GTDB taxonomy): domain Bacteria; phylum Planctomycetota; class Planctomycetia; order Planctomycetales; family Planctomycetaceae; genus Schlesneria; species Schlesneria paludicola_C. The sequence continues at coordinate 69,143 of CAMCMU010000020.1, forward strand.
ACGGCATGCCCTTTGTACAACACCTTGTCCCGTGCCAGACAGTTCGCTCCCAAATATTTCAGATTCACTTCACCTTCACCGAGTTGCACAATTTGATCTTTCAGACCGGGCAAGTCTGCAGAGGTGGCAACCGCATGAACACCGGGCATCTTTTCGGCCTCGCTCGTGTCTACGGACAGGACGCGCGCATGGGCGTGGGGGCTGCGCAGGATCTTTCCGTGCAGCATGCCGGGCAAGTGGATATCGCCGGTGTAAACGGCCTTGCCTGTGACCTTGTCGACACCGTCGTGACGAATCGGTCGAGTGCCGATGACCTTGTATTGAGGAACGGGCGGTTCAGAACTTGGCGGCGGGGTGCTCACGATACCGTCTCCTTCATTTGTTCAGCGGCCGCCTGAACGGCACGGACAATCTTGTCATAGCCGGTACAGCGACAAAGATTGCCAGAAAGATTGAAGCGGATTTGCTCTTCGGTCGGGTTTGGAATTTTTTTCAACAGTGCCTTGGCGGCCACCAGAAATCCAGGGGTACAAATACCGCACTGCAAGGCAGCGCCTTCGAGAAAGCATTGCTGTAAAGGGTGCAAGAAATGGTCGTGGCCTGCAAGACCCTCAACCGTTTCGATCTCGGCTCCTTCCGCTTCCACCGCTAGCACGAGACAACTGACCACTGGCAAGCCGTTCATCAGCACGGTACACGCCCCACAGTTGCCATTGTTGCAACCTTCCTTCGCACCGGTCAGTTCAAGCCTATCCCGAAGAACCTCCAGCAGACTGTGTCGTGCTTCACAGAGGAACTCAACAGACTCGTTGTTGATTGTTGTCGTTACGTGCAGTTTTTTTGCCACGTGATTTCCTTTTCGTCGAATCGTAATCGTAATCGCCGAAGTGCCGTGATTATTGCTTTGCTCGTTTAATCGCAATTTCGAGTACGCGTTTTGTCAGCACTCCCGACAAATGTTTGCGGTATTCGATCGTGCCACGCATGTCATCAATCGGCTGTGCGACTTCTTGGGCGAGTTCGCCGGCTTTGGCAAGAGTCGCATCGTTGACCGGCTGTCCCCGCAGCCAAGCCGCAGCTTTCTGAGCCACACGGGGAGTCGGCGCCACGGCCCCTAGGGCAATACGAGCATTGACAAACGTGTCACCCGTGGCGTTGAGTTCAACCCACGCGGCGGCCCCCACAACGGCGATGTCCATTTCGTTGCGTGGAATGAACCGTAAGTAAGCGGCCCCACTCTGGGGAACAACCGGCGGAAGCAGCAACGCAGCCAGCATTTCGCCTGTGTCCAACACTGTCCGACTTGGTGCCGTGCAGAACTGTGCCACGGGGACAGTTCGTCTCCCCTTGTGAGACACAACCTCACAGACGGCATCGTGTACCATGAGCGCGGGAATCGAATCGGCAGCGGGTGAGGCATTGCACAGATTCCCGCCAATGCTCGCCCGGCTTTGGATCTGCCAACCGCCGATAATTTGGGCGGCATCGGTTAACGCCGAATACGCCGTCTTCACCGCAGGATCATCGTACAATCGATAGCACGGCACGCCAGCACCGAGCCGCATTCCTTCCGCATTCATCTGGATTGTCATGAGTTCAGAGATGCCTTTGAGATCCAAGACCAAATCCGCGGAGCGGCGCCCCTCGCGCATTTGCACGATAATATCTGTCCCGCCGGCCAACAGGCGGGCACGCAATCCGTATTCGGCCAGGAGAGCTGTCGCTTCCTGAAGCGAGACCGGAGCGGCATACCGAAAATCGTCCAAGACAACCTCCTCGCTCAAATTCATGATCGCGATTAAACTCAATCGATCGAACAAACCGACAGGCTACACGGTCGAACCGAGTTGTTCCACTGCGAGGATACGATAATTAATCCTCGCAGGATCATTGGCTAAACAGCCCTCGAGGCGAGGCGTTCAAATTTCAACGACATCTTGGCGAAAGCGATATCCGATCCCACGCACAGTTTCAATAAGAGCATCGAGTTCGCCGAGTTTCAAGCGGAGTGAGCGAACATGAACATCGATGGTCCGTTCCAGGGCATTGGCGTCCTCGCCACGGCAGCGATCCATCAGTTCATTCCTGCCGAAAGGGCGTCCGGGGGCCCGGGCCAGAGTCCACAACAGGCGGAACTCCGTCGGAGTGAGAACCAACTCCCGATGATTCGCTTTGGCAATGTGATTCACGCGGTCGATCTCGATCCCATGGCAGACAACGACATCCTGAGATTGCTCCGCGTTGAACGGCCGCCGCAGTAAGGCCTTGATCCGATGAACAAGGGGCTTGATTTTAAAGGGCTTGGTCACATAGTCGTCTGCTCCCATGTTGAAGCCGACGATTTCATCGATCTCCTCGCTCCGCGCCGACAGCATCAAGATGCGAGTTCCCCGCATGCGTACATCACTTCGAATCTGACGACAGACTTCCAATCCGTCAATCAGAGGGAGCATCAGATCTAGGATCACAAGATCCGGGCGTTCGGCAACAACCCGGCGCAGTCCGTCCTGTCCGTTGGAAGCAACACTGACTTCAAATCCCTCCTTTTTCAAACTGTATGTCAACACCTCCTGCAGCGATCGTTCGTCTTCAATAATCAGCAGCTTAGACATGAAACACATTCTTTTGGTGGAACGACAGCGGGCGGCGACCACGTCCCACGAACAACCGCGGGTCGGGGAATGGGGGACTCATTTCGTTAAAAACTCATCTCGATTGCGATGCCTCACAATGTCGCCCTGAACCAAATAGATTACGTCTTCCGAAATATTTGTCGCATGATCGGCAATCCGTTCGATTTGTCTCGAAGCGGAAAACATATGTATCGACGGATCAATCAGGTCGGAATTTCGCTGCATCTGTGCCGTCAGTTCGGCGATAATATCACGGTTGAGTTTGTCGATGGCATTATCTTGCAGGCAAAGTTCGCGCGCGGCACGGACGTCCAAATGCACATAGGCATCAATGCTGCGATGCAGCATGTCGATGGCCTGCCGTGACATTTCTTTTAACGTGTCGGGAACACCGATCTCCGCACACTGCACGATTCCGCAGGCCCGTTCCGCAATACTGACTCCCAGATCGGCAACGCGTTCGAGTTCGCCGCCGATTTTCAGGACAGTGGTGATCCGTCGCAAATCAATAGCCACCGGCTGATGCAACGCGAGCATCTTCAGGCACTCCTCCTCAATTTGGACATCCATTCTGTCGATCTCATCATCACGACGGATGACTTCACGAGCGCGTTCAAAGTCCGGCTTATGCAACGCCTCGACAGCGGCATAGATCATGTCCTCCACGCGAGCAGACATCGTCATCAGAGATTTGTGCAGGTGATCGAGATCGCGGATCAGATGAATCGACATCGCGCATTCCTTAACGGATCAATTTTCAGATCGTGACACAGAAGTCTTCGCTGAGTGGCACTGATTTTCGACCAGAAAGATTCCATACCTTGTTCTTCATCAGCCGAATCGCCCTGTGATATAGTCTTCCGTTTCCTTTTGAATGGGATTCGTAAAGAGTTGTTTTGTCTGACCCACTTCGACGAGACGCCCCATGCAAAAAAAGGCCGTAATTTCGCTGACACGGGCCGCCTGCTGCATATTGTGTGTCACAATGACAATGGTGTAGTTTTGTTTGAGTTCAAAAATCAAATCTTCAATCCGCGATGTTGAGGCCGGATCAAGAGCCGACGCTGGCTCGTCCATCAACAGCACTTCAGGGCTGGTGGCCAAAGCCCGAGCGATGCACAACCTCTGCTGCTGTCCGCCGGAGAGAGCCATCGCCGAATCCCTCAGCCGATCTTTGACCTCATTCCAAATCGCCGCCCGCTGAAGTGACTGCTCAACAATCTCACTCAGCTGAGCCTTATGGGTGATTCCTGAGATGCGCGGCCCGAAGGCGACATTGTCAAAAATCGACTTGGGGAACGGTGTCGATTTTTGGAACACCATACCAATTCGCTTGCGGAGCGAAACCACATCGACATCCCTCGCATAAATATCTTCTCCGTCGAGCATCACTTTTCCAGTGACACGCGTCCCCTCGATAATGTCGTTCATGCGGTTGAGTGTTCGCAAATAGGTACTCTTTCCACATCCCGACGGGCCGATGAGTGCCGTCACGGATTTCTCATGGACCTTCAGTGAGATCTCACGCAATGCCTGATGGATACCATAAAAAAAGTTCATCTGGATCGTCTCCAGCTTGGGTCGTCGAGGCGCAGATTCGGCCTGCTGTGCCATGTCGACCGCACCTCCTTCGGTGGGGGGATCGACGAATTGGGTGAACGCTTTGACAAGAGCCATGAAAGACAACCCGTAGAAAAATATCAGACCCAGATCGGCTTATCCGCTACCAGCGGATCTTCTTTTGAAACCGCTGCCGAATGAAAATTGCCGTGCCATTCATGAGAACCAGAACTACCAGCAAGACACAAATCCCTGACGCCGCCACGTATTCGAAGCCTCGGCTTGGATCATTCACCCAGCTATAGACTTGCAAGGGGATCGCTGTGAATTGATCGAACGGGGCCTGCAAGAGTTTCCCAGGATGCTGAATCGCGTCGCCAAGACTGGTAATACGTCCTGGAACGATGCTCAACTGCGCCGCTGCGCCGAGGACAACTAAGGGGGCGGTCTCTCCCAAGGCCCGAGACAGCGACAGGATCACACCCGTCAGAATACCAGGAAGTGATGCCGGGAGAACCTGATGGCGAATCGTTTGCCATTTCGTGGCACCGAGGGCCAGTGATGCATGCCGCAACGAGGCCGGGATGGCGCGCAGTGCCTCTTGAGCCGAAATGATGACGACCGGGAGACTAAGCAACGTTAATGTAGCTGCGCCGGACAACACCACTCGACCCAGCGGCAACTCGAAATGGACGTCCACAAATCCAAGTGAACAAATAAACTTCTCGGGACGGTCTCGTAAGCCAAACATTCGCACAAAAATCGTGAAACCAAGAATTCCATAGACAATGGACGGGACACCGGCAAGATTGGAGATATTCAATTGAATCAGTTTCGTGAACCGTGTTGGTTTTGCATATTCTTCGAGATAGAGAGCCGCTCCGACACCCAACGGCACCGACATCAGGGCCGTCAGTCCAACAACCCAAATACTACCCCATAATCCGGACATGATCCCCGCGTCTTCGGCAATATAGGAATTTCCCTTGGTGAGAAAGTCCCACGTCAACCAGCCCCGCGGTTTCTTAGCGGGCAAAAATTCCGCTTCCGCCGGAATCCCGTTTCCTGCGGCGACCGTACTTTTGAAATTGGGATTGCGGAGTGGTTGATCAGGCGTGCACGCCGTCACCAGAATCGCACCGAGTAAGACAAACAGAAGCAACATGGTGCTCCAAGTGGTCAACCGACAAATCCACTCGAACGCCCACCCGAGGCGGTGCCGCCAGACGAGTCGAATCTCGTATCCACCGCGATGAAGGCTCATTGATAAACCTCGCGATACCGTTCGAGGATCATCTGCGAAATCAGGTTCATCCCCAGAGTGATCGCGAATAGAACGAGTGCCACGGCATAAAGACTTTTTTCCAGTGTTGAACCCGCCACTACATCGCCCTGCATCACGTTCACAATGAAGCTGGTCATCGTTTGAATCTGACTGAGGGGGTTGATCGTGAGGACAGGCTGCTGACCGGCCGCGATCGAAACGGCCATGGTCTCGCCGATGCTACGTGACAACGCGAGTAGAAACGATGCGAGGACGCCGGAAAGGGCTGCGGGAACCACAATCTTGGTACTCACATCAAACTTCGTCGCTCCCAACGCATATCCTGATTCGCGCAGACTGCTCGGCACGGCACGAAGTACATCTTCACTCAAGGAGGCCACCATCGGAATAATCATAATTCCAACGACAATCCCGCCACTCAAAGCGTTGAATCCGTTCACGGGCAATCCCAAGAAACCATGAAAGAACGGCATGATGAAATAGGGCGTCAAAAATTTGAGCGCAAAGTAGCCGTAAACCACAGTCGGCACTCCAGCCAACAGTTCGAGTATCGGCTTACAGATTGAGCGGGCCCGCGGCGATGCGTACTCACTCAAATAAATCGCGATCATCAAGCCGGCCGGCAGGCCAATCAGACCGGAAATTCCCGTAACCAGAAACGTTCCACAAACCAGCGGCAGGATGCCATAGTGCCGCTGTTCTGCCGCGTATTGGGGTGTCCATCGAGTTTCCGTAAAGAACTCGACCAAGCCAACCTGCTGAAAAAAGGATTTCCCCGGTGGCCACGCCAAGACTGCTGCCGTGAACAAGATGTAGATAATCGAAAGCGATGTGATTATGGAAAGCAGAGCACAGGTGAACAGAAGTCCTTGGATGAGTTGCTCACGCACCCACTGCAACGTCATCAAGTGACGCAACGAGGATTTTTGTTCATCTGGACGAGAAGAACAGGCGTTCGACACAGAATTCTGCCTCAGAAGTTCTTCAAGACAAAACCTCGCTGAGTCGCGAGGACGCTCAACATTGAATCCGGTTACTTTGGTTTTGTCGATGCCGCAGAGAGGATCGCCGTCGCCAGACGCTGGTTCATTTCCGCACGCGTAGCATCCGTGATGCGAATAAACCCACGCTTAGCGACAAGCGGCTGCGCGGCATCCGAAATAGAGTAGTTCAAGAACTTGACGACTTCCGGACGATTGAGGGCTTCTCGATTGGCATATTCAAATAGCGGTCGCGAGAGAGGCGCGTATTCTCCACTGAGAATTGTTTCCGTGGTTGGCATCACAAATGAGGCCGGTGATGCGCTGGGGTCCTTCGTCGGCGACACAGCAATCACCTTGACTTTGTCTCGATTTTCTTGGCAATACCCGTAGGGGATGTAACCCAGTGCAAACTTGTTTCCCGAGACTCCCTGTATCAGAATATTGTCGTCAGACGACGGAGTGTAATCCGTGCGCGAGGAGCCCTTCTTGCCGACAATCACCTCTGTAAAGTATTCAAACGTCCCTGAATCGGTATCGGCGCCGAATAATTGAATCGATTGATCCGGCCAGCTTGGATTCAGATCGCTCCATTTGGCAATTTTACTATCCGGCTGCCACAGCTTTTGGAGATCCGCCACACTCAAACCCTGACACCAATCATTACCCGGATTGACGGCGATCGAGAGTCCATCGATGCCAACCTCCAATTCCAGCCACTCGATCCCCTTCTCTTTCAATTCATCAATTTCTTTTTGGGCGATTGGCCGAGATGCATTCCAGATGTCCGCCTGCCGAAGCACAAATTTTTTGTAACCGCCGCCTGTACCCGATCGTCCCAGACTCACCTTGTGCGTTTCGATCTTCTCAAACTCATTCACAAATGCCTGAGAGATCAGATAAACCGTGCTTGAGCCTTCAATGTTGATCAGCCTCTCTGCCGCTCCATCGACAACGGGGCTCCCTGCGACCTTGGCCGTCCCCGACGACACTGAGGAACCGATGTTCTTGGGGGAATTTTCTGGAGGAGAAGCACTCTTGACGCATCCCACCGCAAGACTTATGAGCGATAAGCAAACGACCGAAACCCGACGCCAAAACCAATCGTTCCCGCTGAGACTCATCCTGTTCCCCCTCCCAAAAGTTCTATTGCGGCAGCCTAAATCTGCGCTTTTCTAACCGATCACCAGCTTAGACTGCGGGAAACAAGTTTACGACGAAGGATTTGTTAAGATTTGATGAACGTCGTCGTTTGCTCGTTTCCGCTCTTGGCCATTCCCGATTGAAAATACCAATTTTTAAACAGATCGCTCGCAAACTCGAACCGGCGAGAATCACCCAATCGCATTCACATACTCGATTCACGCCGGCGCGAACGGATCACGATGGTCTGGAACGAACACGGGAATCCCGATGGAAGTAATCGGACCACAGAATGCCAGCGTATCGTCCGAGAGCGCGTCCGCCAGCAGCGGTTTCGAGTACGATCCGAACCGCTGTTTTTCTGGTGCCAAAGGAACTCCGGTGACCGCTGATAGTACTTTTGGTTCCTCAAAATCCGCCTCACGTCGGCAACCTCGCCCGGCCCTTACAAATTCGCTCCGGTTTTCAATACGCTGGCGTAGACCTCTCGGATCTTCTGAGTCATGAACTGATGGCGGAACTGCTCCGTAAAGCGGACGCGGCCGTTCGTCCCCAGCCGATCCCGCAGTCCCTTATTTTCTGCGAGCTCGCACAAGGCTTGCGAGAGTTTGTTGATTGATTGAGGGGGAAGCAAATAGCCGGTCTCTTTCGGGATCACGACTTCCCTCGCACCGTCAATGTCGTAGCTGACAACAGGCTTACCGGCAATGAGACCCTGCGGCAAAACGCGAGCCAGCCCCTCCCAGACACTCGTGTGAACCACAATATCCATCGCGTGAATCAACTCGGGCACCTGACTCGGTGGCACTAGGCCTGCAAAAACAAAAAAATCTCGCAGACCGATCGCTTTCAATTCTGCTTCAAACTGCGTTCTCAGAATTCCGTCGCCGACAAATAGAAAGCGGACGTTCGGACATCGCTCGATGACGTTGCCCGCAGCTCGGACGATGAATTCGTGTCCCTTGAGTGGAAACAATCGAGCCACCTTCCCAACAACAATATGTTCCGGAAGCAACCCCAATTCGCGACGAACTTCCTGAGGCGGACGGGGCGGCGCAAGAAATGGCGCAACCTCGAAACCGCTGTAAACCGTCACGAACTTGTCTGGCGATGCGATGCCTGCGGCGACGTACTGGTTCGTCATCGCATCACACACCGAGATAAACTTATCCGTTCTTTTCCCGGCCCAACGTTCCAGTGACTGATAGAGGCGATGCGCCCACCAACTCTGTCCGTAATGAAACGCCGCACCGTGAATCGTGTGCACGCACGGCAGTCGCAACCTCGCTGCCACGGCTCGGCCGATGATTCCGGCTTTTGAAGAGTGTGTATGCAATAAGTCCGGTCTGATCTCACGCAAGATCCGTATCAATTCCCGATACGTTTTCCAGTCCGACCACGGACGAATCGCCCTTCTCGAAGCGTCCATGATTCGCACATCGAATCCGCCGCTCAGAGCCCGTTCCTCCAAGGAACCCTCCGGACCGAGTCCTGGACCCGTAATCAACGTCACCTTGTCTCCGAAGAGGTTGTGCTGATCCTCGACGGTCAAAAGCGTATTCTCCTGCGCCCCACCAACAATAAGCCGCGTGATGTAGTGGACAATGTGCATCTCGGTGAAGAACTCAAATAGTGAACTTGGTGAACTGTTCGTGTCGAAACGAACAGTTTGTCAACGATATCACCACGGTGCGGGTTTTTCGTTTTGCGATTGTACACTTCCTGAACGGGCAATGCCGATTCTCAAATGGGTCTCGACGTGACTTTTGGACACGACCGAGAATACGGACTCGTCTTGGATCATCTCGTCCCTCCCGGCCTCCCAAAAATTAAACGGCCGCCCGCTTAGAACAGACGTTCTGGTTCATTGGTCGGGACACGCTTGAGTCAAACGATTGAATCTACCGTGTGGAAATCTGGATCAAATCGTGAGTCGTTGTGCTGTTGGAAGTAACGTTTGTTAACGACGTGTGCGTCATGTCTTGAATTCGACGGGCAGCGTCTGTGTTCGCCACGAGCTCTCTCCTGAGCAGCCGAACGGCAAACACATCCATCGCTCACAGCCAGAGCCGCGATGACGATGGCGGGCGCGGATTTTACTCCGCGTTTGACAACTCTCATCGGAGAAGACCGAGCGGGAGACTCTTGGAAATGGTGACAAAAATCGCAATGACGATGGCATACCCGTCTACGTTCAGCCGCGACTGATGATGAACCCGCCACGTGATGCCGTGATGGCAATCATCGTCTCACCCTCGCCGCCTGTTCTCGACGGAGGCGAATATTGTCATGTTCCGCCCATCAACGGCAACACTCGATCATCCGAGTTTATGGAGTCGATCACCGTACACTTTGCAGCCAGGCGACATCCAACGCCTGACGATCGAGCGGGAATAGCATCGTTGAGTGTTCTTGCTCGATCGGTGGGGCGTTGTTTGTCCGTGACACGCTGACGACAGAGAAGCCTCCGTTCAGCTGATCTGCCAACAACAGAGGCGGCACGTTTTCCAGACACAGGACGGATCCGATCGCATGGATTCACGATCACCAACCGGACTGCGATTGGCACCTATTCCTGATCTTCAGAAACAAGCCCTTGGGCTGCCGCGGGAGACTCCTGCCGCCTGCGTCACGGTCGCAATTGTGAACCACTATCCTGAGTCCGCATTTCCCAGATGACTTCCCGCACATTGGCCTGTGATTTGTGCTAGACCCTTGAAAAGCAGGTGTATTTCTCCAAATCATGCCAAGCTGACAGGGGAACCCAATGGGTGACAGCCAAAACGAGGAATTGCGGGTCAGTTTTGACAGCCGTTTGAAGCTGAAGTTCTTCGGCAGTCAGATCATGACCGATGCGGGGTTACTCGCCTACCGTGAACTCGATGAAACGCTCGGGCTGACGGAAATGGGCGCAGACGTGCTGACCGATTCTCGCCTGGGGAGCAACACGCAGCACGGCCTCTGACCGCTGTTGCGGCAGTCGATTTACAGCCGGT